>JAYVSZ010000021.1:0-24914 GCA_043774925.1 Methylophilaceae bacterium
TCAACATTAGGCAATATTTCGCCTGTAGAATATGAAGCTAAACAACAAAACGTAACAAATGCCTCTAACTAAGTGTCGCAGAAAACTAGACCATTACACACTACCTAATCCCGACTAAATTAGTCAAGATTTACGTTTTGTGGCATAATA
Organism: Methylophilaceae bacterium; assembly: GCA_043774925.1. Classification (GTDB taxonomy): domain Bacteria; phylum Pseudomonadota; class Gammaproteobacteria; order Burkholderiales; family Methylophilaceae; genus JAYVSZ01. Next base: position 151 of record JAYVSZ010000021.1, read on the forward strand.
TTGCCTTACATTTTTAAACAAAAAACCCAAATGTTTGATCACATAAAAGAAGACATCGCCATTGTGTTCGACCGCGACCCCGCGGCGCGCACGCATTTTGAGATTCTTACGACTTATCCGGGCGTACATGCACTTTTAATACATCGCTTCTCACACTGGCTATGGCAAGCGCGTCTTTATTGGCTCGCGCGTTTTATGTCGCATATTGGGCGCTTTTTCACTGGCATTGAGATTCATCCAGGCGCGACCATTGGCCACCGCGTGTTTATCGATCACGGCATGGGCGTGGTAGTGGGTGAAACCGCGATTATTGGCGACGATTGCACGCTGTATCACGGCGTGACGCTTGGCGGCACGACTTGGAATAAAGGCAAGCGCCACCCGACTTTAGAAGCGGGCGTGGTAATTGGTGCAGGCGCAAAAGTGCTGGGACCGATTACCATTGGCGCAGGCGCAAAAATCGGCAGCAATGCCGTCGTGGTGAAAGATGTGCCGCCAAACGCCACTGCGGTGGGCATTCCTGCACGGATATTGGAAGAAGAACAAGCCAAGCAAGCGGAAACAAAAGCCAAATTTAGCGCCTACGCGGTGAGCGACGATGAAAATGACCCGATTAATAAGGCGCTACAGCCGCTGCTGGAGCGCATTGCCAAGCAAGACGAGGAAATGCAGGAATTAAAAGCGCAAATGGGCGAAGCTTTTGGCGCGAAAAAACCCGCCAAGAAACCTTAATGTAGGAGCGCAATTTGTTGCGCGAACAAACTCACAGAATGCAATCGCGCAATAAATTGCGCTCCTACAAAACCTGATGAACTTAAGCCGAAAATAATTGACTAAATTACTAGGTTATTATAGAATTTACACCTTATGAGACTCACCACAAAAGGCCGTTTTGCTGTTACCGCGATGCTAGACATTGCGTTAAATGAGATGAGCGGCGGCAACGAAAGCGATAACGAGATTAAGCCCGTGACACTGGCTGGCATTAGCGAGCGCCAAGATATTTCGCTCTCTTATTTAGAGCAACTTTTTTCGCGCTTGCGCCGCCAAGGTTTGGTCACCAGCGTGCGCGGCCCGGGCGGTGGTTATCGCTTGGCGTTGCCACAAAATGCGATTTCCATTTCTGCGATTATTAGCGCAGTAGATGAGCAAATTGACGCGACACAATGCAGCGGCAAAGAAGATTGCCACGGTGCGGAAGGCCGCTGCATGACGCATGATTTATGGGCTAGCCTCAATTTTAAAATTTTAGATTATTTATCTGGCGTAAGTTTGGCGGACATGGTGGAAATGCAACGCGACAAGACAAGTGTAGATGGTACAGTTGTATTTGCGCCACGCAGAACTTGTGTGACAGAAGCGGTAACGGCTTAAAAAATGGAAACGGTTTATTTTGACCATAACAGCACCACCGCACTCAAAAAAGAGGTGTTGGATACGATGTTGCCGTTTATGACCGAACAGCACGGCAACCCGACCAGCCGCCATGTATATGGCCGCAATGCTCGCGATGCAATAGAAAACGCAAGAGCGCAAGTGGCCAATGCGGTGGGCGCACAAGCTAGCCAAGTGGTATTTACCGCAAGCGGCACAGAGGCCAATAATTTCGCGATTAATGGCATCACCAGTAACTTAGCGCATGGGCAGATTTTAACCAGCGCGATAGAGCATCCTTGCGTTACAAAGCCAGCGCTAGCCATGCAAGCACGCGGCTGGAAGGCGCAAAACATCGGCGTAGATGCGGATTGCCAGCTGGACATGCACCACTTGCATAATCTGCTTGCCGCCCCCACAAACATGGTGTCGGTGATGTTGGCGAACAACGAAACGGGTGCGATACAAAATTTGGCTGAAATTAGCCTATTAGCCAGGCAGCACAAGGCTTATGTGCACACCGATGCGGTGCAAGCGCTGGGTAAAATGCCGGTGAATTTTGGTGATTTAGGCGTGCATGCCATGACGCTTTCTAGCCACAAAATTGGCGGTCCGCTTGGCGCGGGCGCACTAGTGCTGGATAAACGCGTAGATATTTTTCCGCTTTTGCACGGCGGCGGCCAAGAAAAAGGCTTGCGTAGCGGCACAGAAAACGTGGTAGCGATTGTTGGTTTTGGCGCAGCTTGCGAGCTTGCAGTTAAAAATTTAAGCGCTTTTTATAAGCACACCGCTGCCCTGCGAGCCAATCTGGAAGCGGCTCTCAAGGCAATGAGTATAACAAGCAAAATGAATGCAACGATTTTTGCAAGCAATACAAAACGTTTGCCAAATACCAGCTTTTTTGCTTTTGCCAATAAGTCAGGTGAAGTCATCGACGGTGAGACTTTGGTAACAGCGCTGGATAAAGCAGGTTTTGCCGTTGCCAGCGGCTCGGCATGCTCTAGCGATAGCACCGAGCCAAGCCATGTGCTGTTGGCGATGGGCATTGATTCAGACATGGCGCGCGGCGCAGTGCGCGTGAGTTTTGGCATGAGCAACACCATTGAACAAGTCGAGGCGTTTTTAAAAACCTTGGCACAAGAAGTGAACCGATTAAAACAGATGACCGCGATTGCGGCTTAGCAAATTTAAAATAAAGTATTTTTGAAAGGAAGTAAAAAACCGTAGCGAGTGGCAAATATGCAAGGCGCACAGCGCGCAGAAGCCGAGACAGTATGTTGTATTACGGCGAGGTTGCGAGCACTGCGCAACACAGCAGATTTACGCAGTAGGTTTTTAGATGACATGGAACGTAAACCGATTTATTTAGACTATTCCGCGACAACGCCTGTAGATTCACGCGTGGCTGCAAAAATGATTCCGTATTTGTGTGAAGAATACGGCAACCCAGCCTCACGCAGCCACCCTTATGGTTGGACAGCGGAAAAAGCGGTGGAAAATGCACGCGAAGAGGTGGCCAAATTAGTCGGCGCAGATCCGCGTGAAATTGTGTGGACCTCGGGCGCGACAGAATCGAATAACTTGGCGATTAAAGGCGCAGCAAACTTTTATGCTGGCACCAAAGGCAAACATATTATTACCATCTCCACCGAGCATAAAGCGGTGATTGACCCCGTGCGCGAGCTAGAGCGCCAAGGTTTTGAAGCGACGTTTTTAGAGCCAGAAGCTGATGGCTTAGTGAGCTTAGAGAAATTTAAAGCAGCAATTCGCCCTGATACAGTGTTAGCTAGCGTGATGTTGGTCAATAACGAAATTGGTGTGATTCAAGACATTGCGGCAATTGGCAATATTTGCCGCGAAAATAATATTATTTTTCATGTAGATGCCGCGCAAGCCACTGGCAAAGTAAAAATTGATTTAGAAAACTTACCTGTGGATTTAATGAGCTTTAGCGCGCATAAAACTTATGGTCCAAAAGGTATTGGCGCTTTGTATGTACGCCGCAAGCCACGTATCCGGATTGAGGCGCAAATGCACGGCGGCGGGCACGAGCGCGGCATGCGTTCTGGCACGCTAGCTACACATCAAATTGTGGGCATGGGCGAGGCTTTCCGTATTGCACGCGAGGAAATGGCGGCCGAAAATGAGCGCATCCGCATGTTGCGCGACAAGCTTTTACATGGTTTAGAAACGATTGAAGAAACTTATGTCAACGGTGATTTAGCGCACCGCATTCCACATAATTTGAATATTAGTTTCAACTATGTGGAAGGCGAATCACTGATTATGGCGATTAAAGGCATCGCTGTTTCTAGCGGCTCTGCGTGTACCTCTGCCAGCTTAGAGCCTTCATACGTGTTGCGCGCTTTAGGTCGTAGCGATGAACTTGCACACAGCTCAATTCGCTTCACAATCGGACGTTTTACGACGGAAGCAGACGTAGATTACACGATTGCTTTATTGAAGGAAAAGGTTGAAAAATTGCGCGACCTGTCACCGTTGTGGGACATGTTTAAAGATGGAATCGATATATCAAAAGTTGAGTGGGCAGCCCACTAAGGAGCAATAAAATGGCATATTCAGATAAAGTTTTAGATCATTATGAAAACCCACGTAACGTGGGTAGTTTAGATAAAAACGACCCACAAGTCGGCACTGGCATGGTTGGTGCGCCCGCTTGTGGTGACGTGATGAAGTTGATGATTAAAGTAAATGATGCGGGCATTATTGAAGATGCTAAATTCAAAACCTACGGCTGCGGCTCGGCCATTGCGTCTAGCTCGCTCGTCACCGAGTGGCTAAAAGGCAAAACCGTGGACGAAGCTTATGCCATTAAAAACTCTGCCATTGCGGAAGAACTTGCTTTGCCACCTGTGAAAATTCACTGCTCGGTCTTGGCAGAAGATGCGATTAAAGCGGCGGTTGCAGACATTAAAGCCAAACAATTAGCGGCAAAAGAGGCAGTGTAAAACAATTAAGGTGTCATTCCGAACTTGATTCGGAATCTTGTTAATCACTAGATTCTGACTGTCGTCAGAATGACAAAATAGGAAAAAAAGATATATGGCAATTTCACTTACACGAGCAGCGGCAACGCGCGTCGAAAAATTCCTTGCCAGTCGCGGCAAAGGCATTGGCTTGCGCTTGGGCGTTAAAACCACTGGCTGCTCTGGCATGGCCTACACGCTTGAGTTTGTGGACGACATGCACCCTGAAGACATGGCGTTTGATAGCCACGGCGTTAAGGTGATTGTTGACCCGAAAAGTTTAGCCTACATTGACGGCACAGAACTCGACTTTACCAAAGAAGGGTTAAATGAAGGATTTAAATTCAACAATCCGAACGTAAAAGATGAGTGTGGCTGTGGTGAAAGCTTTACAGTTTAATTTTAACCGCCGATAAACGCAGATGTACGCCGATTGACTTTAAAAACCTTCAAATACTCGCCTTTATTTAGCGTCAAAAAAACGATTCCACAACTCAAATCTACATGATTATTTTTATCTGCGTTCATCTGCGTTTATCGGCGGTTAAATAAAGACTTAACATGCAAAACTACTTTTCACTATTTAATCTGCCGCAACAATTTAATATTGACATTAAAACTTTAGAGGTAAATTTTCGTAAAATTCAATCTGAATCACATCCTGATCGTTTTGTATCTGGGACGACATCTGAAAAATTACATGCCATGCAAACCGCTACTTTAGCCAACGAAGCTTATGTCACGCTAAAAGAACCTGCCCTGCGAGCCGCATATCTATTGGGCTTGCAAGGCATTGATGCTACGCCTGAAACCAACACAAAAATGCCAGCAGATTTTTTAATGCAGCAAATGGAATGGCGCGAGGCGTTGGAAGATGCGAAGCAAGCGAAAAATATTGACGATTTAGAAGCGTTACAGAAAGAAATGCAAACCGAAGCCAAAGCTTTGCAATTGGACTTACACACTTTCTTCGATGAAAAACACGACTTGGCTGCTGCAACCGAAAGCACGCGCAAACTTATTTTTATTGATAAAGTATGCGCAGATACTAACAAAGCAATTGAACAACTAGATTAAATTATGGCTCTTCTACAAATCTCAGAACCTGGGCAATCCACCGCGCCACATCAGCACAAATTAGCTGTGGGCATTGATCTTGGCACCACCAACTCACTGGTGGCCACGGTGCGCAGTGGTTCAGCTAGTATATTAGTAGATGCGGATGGTCACGCGCTATTGCCTTCTGTAGTGCGTTATTTGGCTGATGGCAATATAGACGTCGGTTATAACGCACAAGCAAGCCAAAGTATTGACCCACAAAACACCATCATCTCCGCCAAGCGCTATATGGGGCGCGGTTTAAAGGATATTGACGTTTCGAATCAGCCGTATAAATTTGTTGAATCTGACGGCATGATTCAGATTGAAACGCGCGCAGGTGTTAAAAGTCCAGTAGAAGTTTCTGCCGAAATTTTAAAAGCACTTAAAACGCGTGCAGAAAAATCACTTGGGTTAGAAAAAGACAGTCCAGAATTGGTTGGCGCAGTGATTACCGTGCCCGCTTATTTTGATGACGCACAGCGCCAAGCCACCAAAGACGCGGCACGGCTGGCAGGCTTAAATGTGCTGCGCTTGCTTAACGAGCCTACTGCTGCCGCAGTAGCTTACGGCTTAGATAACGCCGCTGAAGGCACGTATGTCATCTACGATTTAGGCGGTGGCACGTTTGATATTTCCATTCTCAAACTCAGCAAAGGTGTGTTTGAGGTACTTGCTACAAACGGCGACAGCGCGCTCGGCGGTGACGATTTTGACCGTCGTATTTTTTGTTGGATGTTAGAAGAGAGTAAGTGCAAGCCTGTGAACGCACAAGATACGCGTACGCTTTTAACTAAATCTCGCGAAGCTAAAGAATGGCTCACAGACCATGCTAGCGCTCAAGTTACCAGTATTTTAAGCACTGGTGAAGTACTTAATTTAACGCTAACAACACAACAATTTAACGAACTCACACAAACATTAGTCGCTAAAACTATCAGCCCTGTTAAAAAAGCATTGCGCGATGCACAATTATGTATCGACGATATTCATGGCGTAGTGATGGTGGGCGGTGCAACGCGCATGCCGCAAATTCGCTTGGCGGTCGCGGACTTTTTCAAACAAGCGCCTCTCACCAATTTAGACCCAGATAAAGTTGTGGCGCTGGGCGCTGCGATTCAAGCCAATACGCTGGCGGGCAACCGTAGCGATAATGATTTGCTGCTGCTTGATGTGATTCCGCTTTCGCTCGGCCTTGAAACCATGGGCGGCTTGGTGGAGAAAATTATTCCCCGCAATAGCACCTTGCCAATTGCGCGTGCGCAAGAGTTCACCACCTTTAAAGATGGCCAAACCGCCATGAGCATTCACGTGCTGCAAGGCGAGCGCGAGCTGGTCACCGATTGCCGCTCGCTTGCGCAATTTGAGTTGCGCGGCATTCCACCCATGGTGGCTGGGGCGACACGCATTAGGGTGGCCTTTACTGTGGATGCCGATGGTTTGCTGAGCGTTTCTGCGCGTGAAACTGGTAGCAATGTTGAGGCAAATATTGTGGTTAAACCAAGCTACGGCTTATCTGAGGAGCAAATGCTGGCCATGCTAAAATCGAGCTTTGGTGCAGCTGAAAGTGATAAACAAGCACGCGCTTTGGCCGAAGCAATCGTTGATGCAAAAAGTTTACTGCAGGCCATTGAGGCAGCGCTTGAGAAAGATGGCGATTTACTCAATCAAAGCGAGTTAAATATGCTCCGAGAGAAAATGGCCGCCCTAGAAGCCAATATCCATGCGGGTGCTGGCTTAGGTCTTGCCGATGCTATTATGACTAGTACGCAAGAATTGAATTTAGCCAGTGAAAATTTTGCCGCCAAGCGCATGGATAAAAGCGTGACGAAAGCGCTTGCTGGCAAAGATGTGAACGAGCTCAATCTTTAGCCTGTCATTCTGAGGCTTGCCAAAGAATCCAGTGATGATTTTACAAATGCTAAAAACCTCTGGATTCTTCGCTAACGCTCAGAATGACGGATATTAAAAAAGATAAATTGAAGTAAGAAAGAAAATATGCCACAAATTATTGTACTTCCACACGTAGAACTCTGCCCAGATGGCGCGGCGATTGAAGCCGCTACTGGTGAATCCATTTGTGATGTGTTACTTAAAAATGACATTGATATTGACCACGCCTGCGACCAAGTATGCGCCTGCACCACCTGCCACGTGATTGTGCGTGAGGGCTACAAAAGCCTAAACGAAGCGCAAGAAAACGAAGAGGATTTGCTGGATAAAGCTTGGGGTTTAGAGCCACTTTCGCGCCTAAGCTGCCAAGCGATTGTTGGCACGACTGATTTAGTGGTAGAAATTCCTAAATACAGCATTAATATGGCCAAAGAAGGCCATCGCTAGCGCTTACATAACAAGCGTATCCTGCAAAAAGCGTACTTCGCCATTCGATAAATTGTAAATCCCGCCAATAATCGCGACCTGTTTTTGCTCAATCAACAGCTTAATAATGTCGCTGGTTTTTAAAATCTCATCAATTTGATGGCGCACGCTCAATTCACACACTTTCGCGACAAAGTCGACATTGCTTGAATCTCTCGCCGTTTTTATGGTTTGCTCTTGATTGACTGCAGGTTTAATCAGCTCCAAAATCGTGCCGATATGCCCATCTTGAAAATCATCGCACGCCGCCTTCACCGCACCGCAACTGGTGTGACCGAGTACGACCACCAATTTACTGCCTAAATATTTAGAGCTAAATTCTAAACTGCCAATCGCTTTATCCGAAGCAATATTGCCCGCCAAACGCACACTAAACACGTCGCCAAGTGCTTGATCAAACACCATTTCTACAGGCGCACGCGAATCGCTACAGCTTAAAATAGAAGTAAATGGGTGCTGCTTATCTTTGGTAATGTTCACCAAGCTTTGCAAATCTTTGTTCGAGCTTAAATTATTCACAAAGCGATGATTGCCCTCAATTAAAATATCAAGCGCCTCTTGTGGCGTCATTTTATCGCGGTCTAAAAGCGGGTGTTTGTACATGTGGGCTACCTAAATTTCAGTTAACCTAATTATACCTTACTTAGCAAAGGACAAAAAACCCGCTTGCGCGGGCTTTAAAGGAAATGCTGACAGTACTAAAATGTGAATGCTAATGTACCAGAAAGCACATGGTTCATTTTGTCGATTGGTGTGCTGTTTACATATTGATTCAAATAGCCAGCTTCCATTTTTGCATGCGGGTTAAACACGTATCCCGCCCCCAAAAACAGGCGGTTTTGATCAAAGCCGCCGCGCACACCCCAATCGGTGTGATTCAAATTCATAAACAACTCGTCTGAAACAATCAAAGATAACTTAGGATTAACCTCCAGCGGCATGCTGGCTTTAAGCATTTGGCGCAGGCGAAAACCTGTCTCTTTTCCGCTATCCAAGCGCCGCTCTTCTAGGCGCGTTCTATTTTGTATTGTTACCTTGTCAATTGGATCAAACGTATAACTATATTGCTGCCACAAACGATCTTCATCAAAAGTGGCTTTTTTTGCGGGGTGATTTACAATTTTCTCATAGCCAAACCAAACGCTGCTTTTAGCGTCAAGCTTATAAAATATGGCTGGGCGGATAATCAACTGGTTTAATTTATCGCCCTCTTCACGCCAGCGAGGTTGCACTTCTGCAGACCAGTTAAAGCCCGTATCGCCCAACTTACCTTGGGCGCTTACGCCAAGCCAAATTGCGCCATCCTCTTTGGTTTGCGCGCTTGCTGGCAAGCTCATTAAGTTATTTAACAATACAAATAATGCAATAACGCTTAACTTCTTCATCTAAATCCCCAACTTAATTAAGCGCACATTATATAAGCTAAATAATGGTCGGGTTAGAATGATTAATCATAAGCATATATGCGCAGTGACATAAAAAACCCGCCGAAGCGGGTTTTTTGTGATGCTTAACCTTAAAACTTGTAAGTCAAATCTAATTGGTACAAATCAAAGTCATTCCAGTTCAAGGCAATATCATTGGCCGCACCAGCAGTACCTAAAGCACTGTTTTTACGCTTAGCGTGACCGTAAGCAAAGTTCACATACACATTATCAGCTACGTTGTATTGTGTTTTCAGCACTACGCCTTTTGTATTCACACGTGAATCCATAAAGTCCGAATCCACTGCGTTTGGGTCAACTGAGTAAACGCCTACGTCTTGGTACCAAATTCTTGCAGACCAATCACCTTTAGCCATCTTGCCGCCGTCAAACGATTTAAAGTCAGCTGCAGAACCAACACCTACACCCAGCATCCACGCTGTGTCATCGTTACCAGCAGCTTTGATTTTTGCACGGTCCGCTGCTGGGGCTGCTGCAATTGCCGCATTGTAACGGTCATCGCCACTCGTGTTATAGACATAATCACCAAACAACTTCATGCCGATACTTTTATCGTTCATATAGAAGTTAAATTCAGCAGGGATTTCAATAGTGTCTAAATCATTAACCCCAAAAGCATTGATTTGATAGCCACCTGCAGCGGGTACCGCAGCCACAACCGCAGGCACACCACCAACAATACCAACGGTAGCCGGAACAGCAGCACTACCCGCACCTTGTGTATTTAAGCCTGGAGTGAACCTACTTCCCACACCACCTTTAGTATTGTGGTTATATGCACTATAAGTTAAAGCCGCTTTACCATTAGCGTGATCATTAAACGCGTACTTTACACCGCCTTGAAAGGCAAAAAGCTCAGTCGTAGTGGTATCGGTAGTTGTGCTATTGCTAAAATTCTTTCTATCACCCTGATATTGTGCTTGTGCCGCAGTAGCGAAGAAATCGGCATCATTCCATTTGTACGTAACCTTTTCTGCCAAACCTTCAAAGTTCAAATCGGCATCCCACACCATTGGTGTTGTGTAAAGTGGGATATTCATACGACCAGCTTCAATTGCTAACCAGTCTGTCGCCTTCCAACCAATCATCGCTCGTTTAATAAACACGGTTTCTTTATCATTGATGTTAGCTTGAGCGGATTTACCAAAAGTAGCGTTATCTGAACGACCATTTGCGCCCATCGCTAAAGCCAAATCAGTGTACCAATCGCCTGATTCGGTTTTAACACCTAAAGTCACTTTGTAACGCCCTCTATTTCTTTGCTCATCAACATTACCGCTGGTGGTAGAAGTTGGGCCTGTACCACTACGAGGTTCATAACGCACACGAATATCACCATAAACCGTTGCATTATCAATCGCATCAGAGATGCCTACTTTGGCTTTTTTCTTTACTTTTTCGTCGGCAATTTTAATGTCTGCCTCACGGCCTTTAAGTAAAGGCAAAGCTTCTTCTTCTGTCAAAATGCCTTTTGCCACCAAGGCTTGTACCAAATCAAATGTAGAATCGGCCATGGCGTTTGCGCCAAAGCCGAAGAATAATGCGCCTGTAGTAGCGACTACCACGTTTTTTAATTTCAAATTCATCGAATTGCTCCCTTAAATTAGTCTTAAATTACAACGGGGCAATTTTGATGTTTTAATATGACAGTTTGATGACACAAACGGAAAAATGGATAGTGCGTTGCTGAAAAACAACACCCCAAATGAATAAAAAATACTCAATCAATTCATTGTGTTAAATAAAAAATGCGTGTTTCTAAAGTGTTTCAATAAAAAGCAAGAAGACTAGTTCTTTTAAAAATTTTGTCACAATTCAGCAGTTGATTATCGTTTCAGGCTTGGCCCGTAATCTTTAAAAACATCAAGAGGCTGAATCAAGTTCAGCATGGCAGGCGCCATTGAAATTTTAAAATAGCTTGCTACTAAACTTCTGGCCGCATATGCGGAAACAGAATCACATCACGAATACTTGGTGAATCTGTCAGCAACATCACTAATCGGTCAATGCCAATGCCACAGCCGCCTGTGGGCGGCATGCCATATTCCAGCGCGCGGATAAAATCGGCATCGTAATACATCGCCTCTGCATCGCCTGCTTCTTTGGCTTTCATCTGCGCGTGGAAGCGCGCCGCTTGGTCTTCTGCGTCGTTTAGCTCGCTAAAACCATTGGCAATTTCTCGGCCTGTCACAAACAACTCAAAACGCTCGGTAATTTCCGGGTTTTTGTCACTCGCGCGGGCAAGCGGCGAAACTTCGACCGGATAATCAATAATATAAGTCGGGTTCCACAATTGCGACTCGGCCGTCACTTCAAACAAGCTCAGTTGCAATGCGCCTAAGCCCGCATGTTCAAACGGTTTCTCGCCATATTTTAAGATTTCTTTACGCAAGAAATCCGCATCATTTAACTGCTCAAGTGTATATTGTGGCGCGTATTTTTGAATCGCGCCGACAATGGTCAAACGCTCAAACGGTTTGCTAAAATCCACTTCTTTGCCATCATACTGCACCACTGCAGAGCCGCATGCAGCAAGGGCCGCAGCACGAATGCAGCGTTCGGTAAAATCCATCAACCACAAATAATCGGTATAAGCCGCGTAGAATTCCATCATGGTGAACTCTGGATTATGGCGAACGCTCAAGCCTTCGTTACGGAAATTGCGGTTCACCTCAAACACACGCTCAAAACCGCCTACCACAAGGCGTTTTAAATAAAGCTCGGGCGCAATGCGCATAAACATTTGCATATCAAGCGCGTTATGATGCGTGATAAATGGTTTGGCCGATGCGCCGCCAGGAATAGGATGCAGCATAGGCGTTTCGACTTCTAAAAATTCGTTTTCAATCATAAAGTTACGAATGGCCGAAACCACTTTGCTGCGCGCAATAAAGGTCGCACGGGTTTCTTCGCTTACAATCAAATCCACATAACGTTGGCGATATTTAGTTTCTTGATCGGCCAAGCCGTGAAATTTTTCTGGTAACGGACGTAGCGATTTTGTGAGCAAACGCAGTTCGGAAACCTTCACCGAAAGCTCGCCCGTTTTGGTTTTAAACAACACGCCTTTAGCTGCGATAATATCGCCCAAATCCCAGTGTTTAAAGCTTTCGTAAGTCGCTTCATCCAAGTTAGAACTGCCAATAAAAAGCTGAATGCGACCGCTGGCATCTTGTACCGTGGCAAAGCTCGCCTTGCCCATCACGCGCTTCAACATCATGCGCCCTGCGATACTCACATGCGCCGCTTTTGGGTCAAGCACATCGTTTTCAAACCCGCCAAACTCCGCATGGATATTGGCTGCCAGCGCATCTGGTTTAAAATCATTTGGAAACGCCGCACTGTTATTTTCTTTCGCCTGCGCGCGAATGGCTTTGAGCTTTTCGCGACGCTCTTGCATGACGTGATTTTCGTCTATTGTCGGGTTAGCTTCTAGTATTGATGCTGGTGTTGGTTCGGTCATTGCTTCACTCAAATATAAAATCGGAAAAATTCAAAAATGGCATTTTAACACTCTTATTGCAGCAGCGTTTATTTCAAGAATCCTTGTACTTTCAGCGCTTCGTTTATGGTTTCTGCCAGTTTTTGGTAACCCTGCGCATTTGGGTGAATCGGATCGGCTTTCAATTCATTGTGCTCAAGCACATCAGAAAGCACATCGGCAATTACCGCCGTATCCGTTTCTTTACCAAGCTGCTCAAACATCGGGTCGTCCGAAAGGCCGCCAATTGCCGCGCCAAATAAGCTAGCTTTAGGAATTGCCAGCAGAATGGTGGGAATTTGCTTTTGTTTAATGGTTAAAAGTATCTTTTTAAGATTGCCAATGGTTTGCTCGCGCGGTACATGGTGCAAAAAATCATTACCGCCAAGTTCAACCAAAACCAATTTCGGCGTATTCGCTTCTAGCAACTCTGGCAGGCGCGCGAGCCCCATTTCGGTCGTGTCGCCTGGCACACCTGCGTTGACGATGTTCCAGCGCGTTTTTGCCGCAAGCAAAGCGGGATAATCCTCACCCCAATTAGCGCCTGTGCCGTAACTAATGCTATCGCCAAGCACTAGCACTGTTGCGCCTGCTGGGATTGCCTCGTGTTGTTTAACGTGGCTGCAAGCCAATAACAACAAGGAAAGCAACATTACAAAATATTTAGCCATTAAACGCCCTGTTTTAAGCTTTCCATAATAAACGGGTCAAGGTCGCCATCTAGCACACCTTGCGTATTGCCGATTTCTACATTGGTGCGCAAATCTTTAATGCGCCCTTGATCTAGCACGTAACTGCGGATTTGATGCCCCCAGCCAATATCGGTTTTAGCATCTTCAATCGCTTGTTTATCCGCGTTACGCTTATTTAGTTCTAAATTATAAAGCGCGCCTTTAAGCATATTCATGGCTTCTTCGCGGTTGCGATGCTGTGAGCGGTCATTTTGGCATTGCACAACGACGTTTGTTGGCAAGTGGGTAATACGCACGGCAGAGTCTGTCTTGTTAATATGCTGACCGCCCGCACCAGAGGCGCGATAAGTATCGATGCGTAAATCGGCAGGATTAATGTCAATTTGAATCGAATCATCGACTTCAGGGAAAATCTGCACGCTGGCAAAGCTGGTGTGGCGCTTAGCATTGCTATCGAAGGGCGATTTTCGCACCAGCCTGTGAACACCATTTTCTGTGCGCAACGTGCCGTAAGCATAATCGCCAGAAACCTTGATAGACGCACCTTTAATGCCCGCCACATCACCATCAGATTCCTCTAGCACTTCCACCTTAAAGCCTTTTTTCTCGCAATAGCGCAAATACATACGCAACAACATGGCTGCCCAATCTTGCGCTTCCGTGCCGCCACTGCCCGATTGAAACTCAATAAAGCAATTATTCGCATCCAGTTCGCCCGAAAACATGCGGCGAAACTCCATTTCCTCAATGCGCTTTTCTAGCGTTTTCGAGTCGCTATCTACGCTGAGCAAAGTGTCGTCATCACTTTCCTCCCGCGCCATGTCAAACAGCTCTTGACCATCTTTTAAACCACTTTCTAGCGAAAGTAGGTTATTTACCACCAACTCCAACTCGCGCTTTTCCTTGCCTAATTTTTGCGCTTTTTCTGCGTTATCCCAAATTTTTGGGTCTTCCAGCAAGCCGTTCACCTCTTCTAAGCGTTGCTGCTTATTCTCAAAGTCAAAGATACCCCCGAAGCGAGAGTTGGCGCGCGTTTAAATCGGTTAAACGGTTAGCGATAAGATTGAGTTGTTCGGCTTCCATGCTTTTTTAGATTCGTTGAAAGCCGCCATTATAACATTAAGGCTAACGAGGATAGCCACCAAGCACAGTCATCAAGTCATAGCTAGGCAATGCCACTTTGATCAGCTACTTAATCGACAGTTTTGCCAATAGCGTCAATCCCTTCCTTGATTTTCATAGGATCAAGTTTATCTAAAGCAAGTGAAACAAATATCTTAATTCGATTATCAAGATAATTTATGGTCTTGCGGAAAGCTGCCAGCTTTTCGTCATCTGTACCCTCTACTGCCGCTGGGTCTTCAACACCCCAATGTGCAGTCATAGGCTGACCAGGCCAGTATGGGCAAGCCTCACCCGCCGCATTGTCACATACAGTAAACACAAAATCGAGATGCGGTGCGCCTTCAACTGCAAACTCATCCCAACTTTTGCTACGTAAACCATCGGTAGGTAGCTTTAGATTTTTGAGAGTTTCGATTGCAAATGGATTTACAGCTCCATTTGGGTGACTACCAGCGCTATAGGCTTTGAACTTACCTTGACCTCTATATTCCATCAGCTTTTCAGCGATGATGCTACGGGCTGAATTTCCAGTACATAAAAATAATACGTTGTAAATTTTGTCAGACATTCTAAATCTCCTATCAATTGTTAAATTCACTTAATTGATGCTTAAATTATGATGATAATGATTACTGCAAGTATTTGCGCCAGCACAAAGCCCGCAACATCGGCAGGCGCAATACCTACAAAAGTGTTGGTGAGGCTACGCGCCAATGTGACTGCGGGATTTGCAAAAAATGTGGAAGAAGTAAACCAATAGCCCGCCGTCACCGTCATGGCGACCAACAACGCAATTTTTTCATTGGCGTATTTGAGCCCTAATCGAATTACAGCGAGTAAAATTAATGTTGATAAAAACTCACTTAACCAAATGCCCGCGCCTGTTCTGGGTTTAGCAGAGGTTTGCAAAAGTTGCAATCCAAAAATAAAATGCGTTAGCCAAACGCCCGTAATTGCACCGCTAAATTGCGCAGCTAAATAAGCCAATAATTTTTGCGTCTCAAGCTGACCAGTACGCCAAAACATGAGGCTCACCGCAGGGTTAAAATGCGCACCCGAGATTGGCCCAAGCAAAGTGATGAGCACAAACAAACCGCAACCTGTGGCAATGCTATTACCAAGCAGCGCGACGGCGGCGTTGCCGGCGCCTAAGGCCTCGCCCATAACGCCAGAGCCAGTGACAATGGCAAGCAACAGCGCCGTGCCTAAAAATTCGGTGATTATTTTACTTTTCATATTTTATATTCTCATAACCAAACTCAATTGATATTAAACTAATTTTAGCAAAAAATATTACAGAATTATGACAAATTACGCTCGCAGAATTAACTTTGGGAAGTTAAACTATGCGCATTAAAATGAATTAATAAAAAATCAAATTTTATTTAGGGAGAGAGCCATGGCGAATGCCACATTTGGCTGGCTAATGGCTGCAAAATCACCAAAAAAAGAAATTATTTTATATCTTTCAATAATTTAGCAGATTGTGCCGTGCACGCACCTAAGGTATTTAGCATGATGGCAGCTGTAAACGAGGCCGAAAAACTGGCTCTATAGCCTTGTTTCTAGCGACTTGGCTAGGCATTACCGTTTCTACCACACATACCATCACAGGCGCGATTGTTGGCGTAGGTATGGCGCGCCGCATGTCGGCTGTGCGCTGGGGGTTGGCTTCGCGCATTGTGTGGACTTGGATACTCACAACCCCCTGCTCAGGCATCATGGCCGCACTGTTTTGGAGCTTAGCAAAAACATTTATGCACTGATGGCATTAATCTAAAAGTATTTACAACAACAGTAGCGCCTATTAGCTATTTGTCACATTTCTGTCACAAAAGATTAATAAGATGTTCATGGTAGAACGTAGTCAGACATCACAATCATGCGTTAATGTGCTTGCAGTACAGTTGTTATCTATATTATTTTTTGGAGATTTAAATGCAAACTAAGTTTGTTAAACTATTAAGTGCGGCATCAATTTTTGCAGCTGGATTTACAGTTGCAACAGCAGCGTACGCTACTGATATTACAGGTGCTGGCGCCACTTTCCCTTACCCGATTTATGCCAAATGGGCGGAATCATACAATGTTAAAACTAATGTTAAATTAAACTATCAATCTATCGGTTCTGGTGGCGGTATTAAACAAATCACCAACAAAACAGTGGATTTTGGCGCTTCCGACAAACCTTTGAAACCAGAAGAGTTGGAAAAAGCAGGTTTGACGCAATTCCCTGCGATTGTGGGCGGCGTAGTACCTGTCGTAAACATCCCAGGTGTGGGTAATGGTGAATTACATTTAAGCGGTCAAGTGCTTGCCGATATCTACCTGAAGAAAATCACTAAATGGAACGATGCCGCGATTAAAGGTTTGAATCCAAGCCTAGCATTACCAGATACAGCGATTACTGTAGTGCACCGTTCTGACGGTTCAGGCACTTCATTCGTATTCACTAACTACTTGAGCAAAGTAAGCAAAGAATGGGCGACCAAAGTGGGTGCAGATACCTCAGTCGCCTGGCCAACTGGTGTGGGCGGTAAAGGTAATGAAGGCGTTGCTTCTTACGCACAGCGCATTAAAGGCTCAATTGGCTATGTTGAATATGCTTACGCTAAACAAAACAATCTGCCTTACGCCGCAATGCAAAATCGTGATGGCGAAATGGTTCAACCAAGTATCGAAAGCTTCCAATCTGCTGCGCAATATGCAGAATGGGATAAAGCCCCTGGTTTTTACGAAATTTTAACGAATGAACCAGGCAAAGCTTCATGGCCAATTACTGGTGCAAGTTTCATTTTGATGCACAAAGCACAAGATAAACCAGAAATTGCTAAAGAAGTATTGAAATTTTTTGATTACGCATACAAGAGCGGTTCGCTATCAGCAAAAGCACTAGATTATGTGCCTATGCCTGCAGCTGTTGTAACCTTGATTCAAACGAGCTGGAAAAATAACATCAAGAGCAAAGATGGTACTGCTATCTGGACGCAATAAAAGTAGTACGCAATAAAAATAAACAATCTATCAATTGGCATCATATAATGATGGCATAAAGGTAGGCAATACTGAGAGGGGGCAACCCCTCTCAACCATGTTGGCCACCAACAAAGCAACAGCTCAGGGAATTAACGAATTGTCAAACAACATTAAAACTAAAGACATGGGCGCCACAATAGATACGCTATTCCGTGGCACCACAATGTTCTTTGCCTTTCTAGTGCTGACACTCCTCCTCGGCATTATCGTTACCTTGTTGATAGGCAGCTGGCCAGCACTTAAACAATTTGGTCCTGGATTTTTTACTAGCGATGCCTGGAACCCAGTGACTGTGAATTTTGGCGGCTTAGTGCCTATTTATGGCACCATTATTACCTCGCTTATCGCCATGCTGATTGGCGTTCCAGTTAGTTTTGGTATAGCCATATTTATTACCGAACTCTCGCCTGTGTGGCTAAAACGCCCTATTGGTATTGCAATTGAGCTGCTCGCAGGTATTCCGAGTATTATTTACGGCATGTGGGGATTGTTTGTATTTGCGCCTTTCTTCGCCGACCATGTTGAGCCTTGGATGAACGACCATCTTGGCAACTTACCTTTAGTTGGACAACTTTTCCAAGGCCCGCCCATGGGCATCGGCATGCTAACAGCAGGATTCATTCTATCCATTATGGTCATTCCTTTTACCACCTCGGTGATGCGCGATGTGTTTGAAATTGTGCCGCATATGCTCAAAGAATCGGCTTACAGCCTAGGCTCTACCACTTGGGAAGTCATTTGGAATGTCGTATTACCTTACACAAAAACAGGCGTTATTGGCGGCATTATGCTGGGACTTGGTCGCGCACTAGGCGAAACTATGGCGGTCACATTTGTCATTGGTAATGCGCATGAGCTCTCTGCATCACTCTTGATGCCAGGCAACACCATTTCATCTGCTTTGGCGAATGAATTTACGGAGGCGGTAGGCGATATTTATACCTCATCCTTAATCACATTGGGTCTAACGCTTTTTGTGATTACATTCATTGTGCTCGCGTTTGCTAAGCTTCTGCTGGCTCGCCTCTCTATGCGCGAAGGTAAACAATCATGAAACAGTTCAATAACAAGCGCTACAAAAAACGTAAACTGATTAACAATATCACCCTCGCATTATCCGCTGTCACTTTAGCTTTCGCGTTGACCTTTTTGGTTTGGATATTGTGGACCTTGTTCAGCAATGGTTTTGCTCACCTCGGCGCCAGCGTATTCACAAAAATGACACCGCCGCCTGGCAGCCAAGGCGGTCTGCTTAACGCTATCATGGGTAGTGTTTACATGGTATCGCTCGCGACGCTCATTGGTACACCCATTGGCATATTTGCTGGTACTTATCTAGCCGAGTACGGAAAATCTGGCTGGCTGGCACCTACAACACGTTTCATTAATGACATTTTGCTGTCAGCGCCTTCCATTGTGATTGGCCTGTTTGTGTACGAAATCGCCGTGCATCAAGTTGGCCACTTCTCTGGATGGGCGGGCGTTGTCGCACTTTCTCTCATCGTCATTCCAGTCGTGGTAAGAACAACTGAGAATATGATGCTTTTGGTGCCAAATACCTTGCGTGAAGCCGCTGCAGCACTGGGCGCGCCTTATTGGAAAGTCATTGTGATGATTGTTTATCGCGCAGCAAAAGCAGGTATTTTAACTGGCTTACTGCTCGCAGTCGCGCGTATTAGCGGTGAAACTGCGCCATTACTGTTTACCGCACTCAATAATCAGTTTTGGAGCACGGACATGGGCAAACCAATTGCGAGCTTAGCCGTCGTTATCTTCCAATTTGCCATGAGTCCGTATGAAGACTGGCAACACTTAGCCTGGGCAGGCGCATTGCTAATCACCTTATTCGTGTTAGCGCTCAATATTATAGCTCGGACGATGGTACGTTCTGGGCAATCAAACAGCTAGTTTAGGATTATTAATTTATGTCTACAGAAGCCCTTGTGCCTAAAATCACAGCCGAAAACCTGAATTTTTATTATGGCAAATTTCAGGCACTAAAGAATATCAATCTTAATATTCCTGCAAGCAAGGTCACCGCTTTTATCGGGCCTTCTGGCTGCGGAAAATCCACGCTATTACGTACATTTAATCGCATGTATGAGCTGTATCCCAAACAAAGGGTCGAGGGCAAAATTTTACTCGATAGCAACGATATTCATGCGAAAGAGCAAGATGTCAATTTGCTGCGTGCAAAAGTGGGCATGGTTTTCCAAAAACCCACGCCATTTCCAATGTCAATTTTTAACAATATTGCTTTTGGTGTTAAATTGTATGAGGAGCTGACACGACATCAAATGGAAGAGCGTGTTGAATGGGCGCTCAAAAAAGCGGGGCTGTGGGATGAAGTTAAAGACAAATTACACCAAAGTGGTTCCAGTTTATCTGGCGGCCAGCAACAACGTTTGTGTATTGCGCGTTGCGTTGCGGTAAAACCTAACGTGCTGTTACTCGACGAGCCATGTTCTGCGCTGGATCCAATTTCAACTGGCCGTGTTGAAGAGCTTATCCATGAGCTGAAAAAAGATTACACAATTGTCATCGTGACGCATAATATGCAACAAGCGGCGCGCGTTTCTGACTATACGGCTTATATGTATTTGGGCGAGCTGATTGAGTTTAACAACACTGGCGATATTTTCATTAAGCCGAATGATAAGCGCACTGAAGATTACATTACTGGCCGCATCAGCTAAGACAGTCTTTACATTAGGAAAATCAATGAACGAAACCATACATCTCTCCCGCCAATTTGACGAAGACCTGGAGCGCCTGCGCAGTAGCGTGCTGCAAATGGGCGGCATTGTCGAAACGCAACTGAGCACCATCACCAAGGCCTATGCAAGTAATAATAGTGCGAGCGTTTTGACGGTATTGGAAAGCGATCGCGAAATTAACGCGATGGAAAAAACGATTGACGATGACTGCATCCATGTCATCGCAAAGCGTCAGCCAACGGCCTCAGATTTGCGCCTCATTATGGGCATCAGCAAAATGGTGACCGACCTTGAGCGCTCTGGCGATGAAGTAAAAAAAATGGCAAAAAGCATTCGCCGCATTCAAAGCAGCGAAGATACCGCGTATCGTGAGCTAGCAATGTTAAAAGGAATTACTGATATTCGCCACTTATCCAAAGCGGCCAGCGCGCAGCTTAGAAAAGCTTTGGATAGTTTTGCAAGGCTAGACTCAGTAGATGCAAGCGCTGTGATTGTTGGAGATGACGAGCTAGACGTAGAATTTAAGTCCATCGCACGTCAACTCATCACTTACATGATGGAAGATCCACGTTCTATCACTACATCGCTTGATATTATTACCATCGCGCGCGCGATTGAACGCGTTGGCGACCATGCGAAAAACATTGCTGAACAGGTCATTTACATTGCCGAAGGCCGCGACGTACGCCATACCAAAGGCAATGTAGCGTCTTAAACAGCGGCTTGTTTAACCGCTTCGGCGATGCTTTCTGCTAAGTTTTGCACGCGTTTTCCGTCTTGACCTTCCACCATCACGCGGATTTTTGGCTCGGTGCCAGAGGCGCGCAGTAGCACGCGCCCTGTGCCACTCAGTTCAGTTTCAGCCTGTTTTACTGCACGCTGAATCGGCTCAAGATTCAAGTCCAGCTTGGTTTTTGTTGTGATGTTAATTAATACTTGTGGATACAACACCAATTGCGCGCGCAACTCGCCCAGCGTTTTACCGCTTTGTTTTAGTGCATGCAACACTTGTAGCGCTGCTACAATCGCGTCGCCGCTTGTTGTCTTGTCCAATGTCAAAATGTGGCCAGAATTTTCGCCGCCAAGTTTCCATTTTTTCTCATTCAGCATCGCCAGCACATAACGGTCACCCACATTGGCGCGCACAAAAGGAATACTCAGCTTGGCCAGCGCATGTTCCATCGCGAGGTTTGTCATCTGCGTGCCCACAATGCCGCCTTTTAGCTTACCTTTGGCGTGCAAGCCAGCGGCGATTATGTAGAGTAGTTCGTCACCATCCAATAAATTGCCTGCGCCATCCACCATCATCACACGATCGCCGTCGCCATCAAAGGCAACACCTAAATCTGCACCATGTTCCACAACCGCTTTCTGCAAGGACTGCGGGTGCGTTGTGCCAACATCTAGATTAATGTTCAAGCCATCAGGCTTGTTGCCAATTGCAATGACTTCCGCGCCAAGCTCGTGAAACACAGGCGGTGCAACGTGATACGTCGCGCCATGCGCGCAATCCAGCACGATTTTTAAACCGCGCAAATCTAAATCACTGGGGAATGTACTTTTACAAAACTCTACATAGCGCCCAGCTGCGTCATCGATGCGGCGCGCTTTGCCGAGATGCGCAGAATCCATTACTTGCATGGGTTTATCAAGCTCGGCTTCAATCGCATGCTCGATGTTATCAGGCAACTTAGCGCCCTGGCTGGAAAAAAATTTGATGCCGTTATCGTAATAAGGGTTGTGCGAGGCAGAAATGACAATACCTGCTTGCGCGCGCAAAGCCCGTGTCAAGTAAGCCACGGCGGGCGTAGGCATTGGACCCGTAAGCAGTACATCGACTCCCGCCGCGGATAACCCCGCCTCCAGCGCGGCCTCTAGCATATAGCCAGAAATACGCGTATCTTTGCCGATGAGTACAGCAGGTTTTGCACCTTTTGCAAGATTATTGTGCGCTGAAGTCAGCACTTTGCCCGCCGCGTAACCCAATCGCATCACAAATTCTGGCGTAATGGGGTGTTCACCCACTTTGCCGCGAATGCCGTCTGTGCCGAAATATTGTTTAGTCATCACTTCCCATTTATTGAATCGCCGTCACAATTTTAAGCGCCTCGACGGTTTCCTTCACATCGTGCACACGCAGTATTTTAGCGCCTTTTTGCGCCGCAATGACAGAAGCGGCGATGCTGGCATAAAGTCGCGCATCCACGTCATTACCCGTGACTTGGCCTGTACTTATTTGACCAAGCACGCTTTTGCGCGACAAGCCAACCAATAGAGGTCGACCCAACTCGGCTAAGCTTTCTAATTGTTGGATGAGCGCGATATTGTGAGCGCGCGTTTTGCCAAAGCCAAAACCCGGATCAAGCAAAATACACTCCGCGCCAACACCCGCATTGATACTGGCTCGCAGCCTATCGGCCAAAAATGCTTTTACATCATTTACAACATCAATATAGTGCGGATTATCCTGCATGGTTTGCGGCGTGCCTTGCATATGCATTAAACATACGCCCACATTGCTATTTGCTACCACTTCCAATGCGCCAGTTTCTTGCAACGCGCGCACATCGTTCACCATGCTCGCGCCCGCAGCAATGGCTGCTTGCATCACTTGTGGCTTGTAGGTGTCAATTGAGATGGGAATGTTAACTTGCTTGCTCAAAACCTCAATCACAGGAATCACGCGGTTCAGCTCATCCTGCAAGCCAACTGGCGTGGCGTTTGGCCGCGTAGATTCGCCGCCTATATCAAGAATATCCGCGCCCTCTTCCACCAGCTTGAGCGCGTGCAGTATCGCCGCATCAGCTGCATTGTATTTGCCGCCATCCGAAAATGAATCAGGCGTGACATTGACAATACCCATGACATGCGGGCGATTGAGGTTAAGTTGAAATTTTCCGCAATGAAATAGCATAGGTTAAATATGTAGGAGCGCAATTTATTGCGCGAACTTCTATTAATTTAGCATAGAAATCGCGCAATAAATTGCGCTCCTACAAATTCACTACAATTTAGCTGCTGGTTGCGGCGCAGGCACAGCGCTGGCACCGCCAGAACCCGCGCTGCTGCTAGGGCTGGCTTTAGACTGACTTGGCTTAGGTGGACGTACTGCAATGCCCGCCATAATGTCGTTGATTTGATCTGCATCAATCGTTTCATATTCCATCAAGGCCGCCATCATCGCCTCTACCTTGTCTTTATTGCTTTCCAGCAATTGTCGCGCAATCCCATATTGCTCATCCAAAATACGGCGAATTTCTGCATCCACTTTTTGCTGTGTCGCTTCAGAAACCGTTTTTGAGCTCATGCTGCCAAAAAACGAGTCTTGCTCGCTGCCCGTATACACCATAATGCCCATGGCGTCCGACATGCCAAATTTTGTGACCATATCGCGTGCTAATTTGGTTGCGCGTTCAAAGTCATTCGAAGCGCCTGTCGACATTTGATTCATGAACACTTCTTCGGCAATACGGCCGCCAAACAGAATGGAAATTTCTTCCAACATTTTGGTTTTGTAATTGCTGATGCGATCAAACTCTGGCAACTGCCAAGTTAAACCAAGCGCCCAACCGCGCGGCATAATCGTCACTTTGTGCACAGGGTCAGCCGTCGGTAAAAGTTTAGCAACCACAGCATGGCCAGATTCATGATACGCCGTGTTGCGGCGCTCTTCCTCGCGCATGACCATAGATTTACGCTCTGGGCCCATGTAAATTTTATCTTTAGCATCTTCAAAGTCTTGCATATCAACGGTACGCTTGTTACGACGCGCCGCAAACAGCGCAGCTTCGTTCACCAAGTTAGCCAAATCTGCACCGCTAAAACCTGGCGTACCGCGCGCGAGAATATCCGCTTTCACGTCCACATCAATTGGCACTTTGCGCATGTGAACAAGTAAGATTTGCTCGCGACCTTTAATATCTGGCAAGCCTACCATTACTTGACGGTCAAAACGGCCAGGACGAAGCAAGGCCTTGTCCAAAACATCGGCTCTATTGGTCGCTGCAATCACAATCACACCTGCATTCGCCTCAAAGCCATCCATTTCAACCAACAATTGGTTAAGCGTTTGTTCGCGCTCATCGTTGCCACCGCCTGTACCCGCGCCACGACTACGGCCAACGGCATCAATCTCGTCAATAAAAATAATGCAAGGCGAGTTCTTTTTAGCGGTTTCAAACATGTCACGTACACGTGCTGCACCTACGCCAACGAACATTTCAACAAAGTCTGAACCAGAGATTGAAAAGAACGGCACTTTTGCTTCACCGGCAATCGCGCGCGCAAGCAAGGTTTTACCCGTTCCTGGTGGGCCTACCAACAACACACCACGTGGAATGCGGCCACCAAGTTTCTGGAACTTGGTTGGCTCTTTTAAAAAGTCGACTAACTCAACGACTTCTTCTTTGGCCTCGTCGCAACCTGCTACA
>JAYVSZ010000022.1:0-7165 GCA_043774925.1 Methylophilaceae bacterium
GGTAATCGCTGCTGTCAGCGTTGTCTTGCCGTGATCCACGTGGCCAATCGTGCCAACGTTGACGTGTGGCTTGGTCCGTTCAAATTTGCCTTTTGCCATGATTATTTTCCTTTAAAAATGAATAGTCTATTTTTTATTGATAATGGCATCAGCCACGTTTCTTGGTGCTTCTGTGTAATGCTTAAATTCCATGCTGTAGCTTGCGCGACCTTGCGACAAAGAACGTACAGTCGTTGAATAACCAAACATCTCGGCCAATGGCACTTCTGCGCGGATTACCTTACCTGACGCGTTATCTTCCATGCCTTGAATCATGCCACGGCGTGATGACAAATCGCCCATCACATCGCCCATGTAGTCTTCTGGCGTTTCTACTTCAACCGACATCATTGGCTCAAGCAAGATTGGATCTGCTTTACGCATACCGTCTTTAAAGCCCATTGAAGCTGCCATTTTAAAGGCGTTTTCGTTCGAGTCAACGTCATGGTACGAACCATCAAACAAGGTGACTTTCACGTCAACCACTGGGAAGCCAGCCAAAACACCTGAAGGAATGGTTTCGCGCAGACCTTTTTCAACCGCAGGAATAAACTCGCGTGGCACCGTACCGCCTTTAATCGCATCCACAAATTCAAAACCTTTGCCTGGCTCATTCGGCTCCATTTTTAACCAAACGTGACCATACTGACCTTTACCGCCAGATTGCTTAACAAACTTACCTTCAACCTCAACCGATTTCTTAATCGCTTCACGATAAGCCACTTGCGGCGCGCCAACGTTAGCTTCTACGCCAAATTCACGCTTCATGCGGTCTACTAAAATTTCCAAATGCAACTCACCCATACCAGAAATAATGGTTTGGTTGGTTTCTTCGTCAGTTTTTACACGGAATGAAGGGTCTTCTTGTGCCAAGCGATTGAGCGCAACGCCCATTTTCTCTTGGTCAACTTTTGTTTTTGGCTCAACCGCCACGTGAATCACTGGCTCTGGGAATATCATACGCTCTAAAATAATCTCAGAACCAACGGCACACAAGGTGTCGCCAGTTGTGGCGTCTTTCAAACCCACCGCAGCGGCGATATCGCCAGCACGTACTTCTTCTAGCGGTACGCGGTTGTTGGCGTGCATTTGCACGATACGACCAATACGCTCTTTTTTGCCTTTGATTGGATTATAGACTGAATCGCCTGCGTTAATTACACCTGAATAAACACGGAAGAAAATCAGTTGACCGACAAACGGGTCTGTCATAATCTTAAATGCTAAAGCTGAGAATTTTTCTTCATCAGAAGCTTGTAAGAAAATTTCCTTACCATCTTCATCTTCTGCACGCGTTGGCGGAATATCGGTTGGCGCTGGCATCAGCTCAATCACCTTGTCCAGCATTGCTTGAACACCCTTGTTTTTAAAGGCTGAGCCGCACATCATTGGTACGATTTCTGAAGCAATGGTGCGCGTACGTAAACCCAAAAGAATATCTGCCTCAGACAACTCACCTTCTTCTAAGTACTTATTCATCAATTCTTCATTGGCTTCAGCAGCAGCCTCGACCATGTTTTCGCGCCATTTTTTGCAATCCGCCATTAATTCAGCTGGAATATCACGGTAATCAAATTTCATGCCTTGAGATGCTTCATCCCAATAAATCGCTTTCATTTTGATTAAATCGACCACGCCTTCAAATTTCTCTTCAGCACCAATTGGCACTTGCAAAGGAATTGGATTGGCTTTAAGACGTGCACGCATTTGATCGTACACTTTGAAGAAGTTAGCACCAGCGCGGTCCATTTTATTCACGAACGCTAAACGCGGCACTTTGTATTTGTTGGCTTGACGCCATACGGTTTCAGATTGTGGCTGTACGCCACCCACCGCACAGTACACCATACATGCACCATCTAGCACACGCATAGAACGCTCTACTTCAATAGTAAAGTCAACGTGGCCAGGGGTATCAATAATGTTAATGCGATGCTGTTCGAACTGGCCAGCCATACCCTTCCAAAAACAGGTAGTAGCCGCAGAAGTAATGGTAATACCGCGCTCTTGCTCTTGTTCCATCCAGTCCATGGTGGCCGCGCCATCATGCACTTCACCAATTTTATGGTTTACGCCAGTGTAGAAAAGAATACGCTCAGTGGTCGTGGTTTTACCCGCGTCAATGTGAGCAGAAATACCAATGTTACGGTAGCGATTAATAGGTGTTTGACGAGCCACAGTGATTACCTTTACTTAAATTCTTAAAGAGCGAGATACAAAAAATCAAAACTAAAAAACAAGAACTAAAATCTGAAGTGCGAGAATGCTTTGTTCGCTTCTGCCATACGGTGAACTTCTTCCCGTTTTTTCATTGCCGAACCACGACCCTCTGAAGCTTCCATCATTTCAGCTGCTAAGCGCAAGCCCATTGATTTTTCACCACGTTTACGGGCTGCATCACGTAACCAACGCATGGCTAAGGCACTACGACGGCTAGGACGCACTTCAACCGGCACTTGATAGTTTGCACCGCCCACACGGCGAGACTTAACCTCAACCAAGGGGCGCAAATTGGTAAGCGCGAGCGTAAACACTTCCAAAGCATCTTTACCGCTTTTTGCAGTTACTTGGTCAAACGCACCGTAAATAATACGTTCTGCGACTGATTTTTTACCGCCCGTCATCAATACGTTTACGAACTTGGATAGCTCTTGGCTACCAAATTTTGGATCTGGCAAAATGTTACGTTTGGGAACTTCTCTACGTCTAGGCATGCTCTTCTACTTTCTTGGTCTCTATTATATTTATGTTTTGCTAGCGAATGTCTTAATGACAAATTAGCAAGGCCTGTTTGGCCGCTTATTGACTGCTTATGCTGCTTTACCTGCTTTTGGACGTTTTGCACCGTATTTAGAACGTGATTGCTTACGGTCTTTAACGCCTGCAGTGTCCAAACTACCGCGCACCATGTGGTAACGCACACCTGGCAAATCTTTTACCCGGCCGCCGCGAAGCAATACCACGCTATGCTCTTGCAGGTTATGCCCTTCACCGCCAATGTAGCTAATCACTTCGTAGCCATTGGTTAAGCGTACTTTTGCTACTTTACGCAGCGCAGAGTTAGGCTTTTTAGGCGTTGTGGTGTAAACACGTGTGCAAACACCGCGTTTTTGTGGACAAGCTTCAAGTGCTGGCACTTTACTTTTTGTGACCACTTTAGCGCGTGGTTTACGAATTAACTGATTAATGGTTGGCATTGCCGGTAACCCTTTTAAAATGCTTCAAAATTACAAAATTTATTCATGCTGCAAATACTAAAATCACAAACACGCCAATTGCTGGCAATTAGCCTATTCTGAAAAACTCAGCATTGTATGGAGTGGCCGTGCTTGTGTCAAGACATTAGTAGCTAGAACTACAATCTAAATACTGATGGTCTTGACACAAAAGAACGGCCTCTTACTCGGCTGCGGCCTCTACATTTGGCGCCACTACAACTTCCGCAGGCACTTCGGCAGTGACTTCAGCCACTTCGGCAGCTTCAACTTCTTTTGTTTCTGGCGCAAATAACTCTTCAACAGCGGATGTTACAGTTGCTGTTGTTAAGCCCAATGCTTTTTGCTTACGTGTTTCATGATAAGCCAACCCAGTACCTGCTGGAATTAAGCGGCCAACAATCACGTTCTCTTTCAAGCCGCGCAACTCGTCACGTTTACCTAAGATTGCAGCTTCTGTTAGCACACGTGTAGTTTCTTGGAACGAAGCCGCTGAAATAAACGAATCGGTCGATAATGAAGCTTTAGTAATACCCAACAATACATACTCAAACTCACCCGGGCGTTTATCTAATGCAACCACGCGTTCGTTTTCAGACAACAAATCAGCACGCTCAACTTGCTCACCCATGATGAAGCCAGTGTCACCCGCATCTGTAATACGCACGCGACGCAACATTTGGCGCACAATCACTTCGATGTGTTTATCGTTAATTTTCACGCCTTGCAAACGATACACGTCTTGTACTTCATCGATCACATAGCGCGCCAAAGCTTCGCGGCCTTGCAAGCGCAAAATATCTTGCGGGTCAGCTGGGCCGTCCACAATGGTTTCACCCTTAGTCACCACTTGACCGTCATGTGCAGTCACGTGCTTGTCTTTAGCAATGAGGAACTCGTTAGAAACGCCATCCAAATCGGTGATTACCAAGCGCTGTTTACCCTTGGTATCTTTACCGAAGGAAACCGTACCTGTAGTTTCTGCCAACATACCCGCGTCTTTTGGTGAGCGCGCTTCAAACAACTCAGCTACGCGCGGTAAACCACCTGTAATATCGCGCGTTTTAGATGACTCTTGCGGGATGCGCGCAATCACTTCGCCCACACCTACGGCTTGACCATCTTTAACTGTGATAATGCAGCCCAATTGGAACGTAATATTGACTGACAATTCACTGGCCGCGATTTTCACTTCAACGCCATTAGCATCCAACAATTTAATTTGTGGACGCAAGCCTTTAGATTGGCCAGCACGCTGCTTAGGATCGATGACCACCAATGAAGACAAACCCGTCACTTCATCGATTTGTTTTGCAACGGTAATGCCTTCTTCCACGTTCTCAAACTTCACTTGGCCAGCATATTCTGTAATAATCGGACGGGTATGCGGATCCCACGTTGCAAGTACTTGACCAGCTTTAACAACTTTGCCGTCAGATACTGTTAACGTCGCACCGTAAGGTACCTTATGACGCTCACGCTCACGGCCTGTATTGTCATCGGCAATAATCACTTCGCCATTACGCGAAATGACTACTTGCTCATTACGCGCGTTCGTCACGTAACGCATGGTTGACGTAAAGTTGAGCATACCGTTAGACTTACTCTCGATTTGGCTAATAGACGCTGCGCGCGATACCGCACCACCGATGTGGAAAGTACGCATGGTCAGCTGTGTACCAGGCTCACCAATAGATTGCGCGGCAATCACGCCAACTGCTTCGCCCATACTAATCAAATTACCACGGCCTAAATCGCGACCATAACAAGCTGCGCAAATACCATAACGTGTGTCACATGTTAGCGCTGTACGTACTTTCACTTCATCGATACCCAGCGCGTCGATTTTCTCGACTTCATCTTCGCCCAACAAAGTGCCTGCAGCGTAAATCACTTCTTGTGTTTCAGGGTGGATCACATCTAAAGCCGCAGTACGACC
Organism: Methylophilaceae bacterium; assembly: GCA_043774925.1. Lineage (GTDB taxonomy): Bacteria > Pseudomonadota > Gammaproteobacteria > Burkholderiales > Methylophilaceae > JAYVSZ01. Next base: position 5,194 of record JAYVSZ010000022.1, read on the forward strand.
TAAAATACGATCATGCAATGGCTCAACCACTTCGCCGCCCTTAATCAAGGCTTTAGTCACCAGGCCTTCTACCGTACCGCAATCCAACTCGGTCACAACTAAGTCTTGCGTCACATCGACCAAACGACGGGTTAGATAACCTGAGTTGGCGGTTTTCAACGCAGTATCAGCCAAGCCTTTGCGCGCACCGTGGGTTGAAATAAAGTATTGCAACACGTTTAAGCCTTCACGGAAGTTAGCCTTAATTGGTGTTTCAATAATGGAACCATCTGGTTTTGCCATCAAACCGCGCATACCCGCCAATTGACGCACCTGCGCTGCAGAGCCCCGCGCACCAGAATCAGCCATCATGTAAATCGCGTTAAACGACTCTTGCTTCATCAACTTACCACCAGCATCTTTAGCTGGCATACCATCTGCGTCAATGACTTGCTCTTCGCGCAATTGTTTCATCATGGCATCAGCCACTTTGTCCCCTGCACGACCCCAAATATCCACGACTTTGTTGTAACGCTCGCCTTGTGTGACCAAACCAGAAACGTATTGGTCTTCAATTTCCCGAACTTCAGATTCAGCCGCAGCAATTAGCGTCTCTTTTTCTGGCGGCACAAGCATGTCGTTAATCGAAATCGAGATACCCGCTTTAGTTGCATAGGTATAGCCTGTAGCCATTAATTTATCTGCAAAAATCACAGTTTCACGAATGCCCACTTTACGGAACGAAGCATTGATGAGTTTTGAAATCTCTTTCTTTTTCAATGCTTTATCGATGTGACTGAATGACAAGCCAGCAGGTAGAATTTCTGACAGCAAAGCACGACCTACCGTGGTTTCGTAACGATTGGTTTTTTCTGTTTTGTTGCCATCTAAATCAACTTCAAACTCTTTAATGCGCACAGTAATTTTTGCGTGAATATCTACCAAGTGTTGGTCAAATACACGTTGCACTTCTTTTACATCTGAGAAGCGCATACCCTCACCACGCGCTGCGATTTTTTCACGCGTCATGTAGTAAAGCCCCAACACGATATCTTGTGAAGGCACAATAATTGGCTCGCCGTTTGCAGGCGACAATACGTTGTTAGAAGCCAACATTAAAGTACGTGCTTCCATTTGTGCTTCTAAGCTCAAAGGCACGTGAACCGCCATCTGGTCGCCGTCGAAGTCGGCGTTAAATGCCGCGCAGACGAGCGGGTGCAATTGAATGGCCTTGCCTTCAATCAATACTGGCTCAAACGCTTGAATACCAAGTCTATGCAACGTTGGCGCACGGTTAAGCAATACTGGATGCTCACGAATCACGTCTTCAAGAATATCCCAAACTTCTGGTCCTTCTTCTTCTACCTTTTTCTTCGCAGCTTTAATAGTAGTCGCTAAGCCAAGCACTTCCAATTTATGGAAAATAAATGGTTTAAATAATTCCAACGCCATTTTTTTAGGTAAACCGCATTGATGCAGTTTCAATTGTGGGCCAACCACAATGACGGAACGACCAGAGTAATCGACGCGTTTACCGAGCAAGTTTTGACGGAAACGACCGCCTTTACCTTTAATCATGTCTGCAAGCGATTTCAATGGGCGTTTATTTGCGCCAGTCATCACTTTGCCGCGACGACCGTTGTCTAGCAATGAATCAACTGCCTCTTGCAACATACGTTTTTCGTTACGTACAATAATTTCTGGGGCTTTAAGCTCCAATAAGCGCTTCAATCGGTTGTTACGGTTAATCACGCGGCGATATAAATCGTTCAAATCTGAAGTTGCAAAACGACCGCCGTCCAATGGCACCAATGGACGTAGCTCTGGCGGTAATACTGGCAAGATTTCAAGAATCATCCACTCTGGTTTAATGCCAGATTTTTGGAAGGCTTCAAGCACTTTTAAGCGCTTAGCGATTTTCTTGATTTTGGCTTCAGAACCCGTTGCGCCTAAATCGGCACGCAACGTTTCGATTTCGTTATGGATGTTCATG
>JAYVSZ010000023.1:0-40213 GCA_043774925.1 Methylophilaceae bacterium
TGTAGCTAGAATGTAGCCATCAAACCTCGCGTCTAGTCGTTCTGCAGCAGTTGCCAAGCTTTCAGGGGCTAGATGTGCATACCGTTCTACCATTGCGCCTGTCCTCCAGCCACCTAAGCGTTGTAACTCATGCGTTGGTGTGCCTGCTTGTCTTTGCCACGTTGCCCAAGTATGTCTTAAATCATGCCAGCGGAAATCAGTAATGCCAGCACGCTTTAATGCATTGACCCAAGCTTTAGTGTTCGCTGCCTTTAGCGGTTTCCCTGCATAGGTAAACACACGACTTTCATGTTTACCTATTTGACGTTGCAATACACTCATTGCAGTGTCATTCAAAGGAATGGCTATCGGTCTGCGATTCTTAGATTGCACTGCTTTAATCCAAGCATGGCGCAATGTCAGATTCACTTGTGACCATTCCAGCTCCAAGACATTACGCTGCCTCAAGCCTGTGGCTAGAGCAAACATCACCGTCTCTCGTTGATGCGCTGGTAATTCGCGCATCAATGCTTGGAACTGGTCAGTGGTCAAAGACCTTTCACGACTATTCGATTCTTTAAAGAGCCTTATCTTCGGTACTTTATCCATCCACTCCCATTCATCTCGAGAGCGAATGAGAATAGAACGTATCAGTGCCAAATAGCGGTTGGTCGTGGCTTTTGAGACTTCATTCAGCTTTACACTGCGAATCTTATCAATGACATCTTGTGTGATGTCATCAAGCATCAAGTCGCCGAGATATTTGTCCATCCAAGCAAGTTTGCGCTTGTCTTCTAAGTGCGTCGCTTTATCTGAAGTTTCAATTAACCAACGGACAACCGCTTCACGCCAAGAACGAGTAGGTTTTACCCCTAACCTTTCTTGCTGCCACAACTGCGCTTTTAGCGTATCGTGGTATTCCTGAGCTTGGATTTTGTCGCTAGACCCAGTGCTGCGTTGTATTGTTCGTCCACCGATGGTGACCTTAAGCCACCAAAATGACGAGTTTTTGCGTTTGTAGAGTGACATATTGTTTCCTTTCGTTCACCCTGCAACGCCCGCCATTTGTATTGTGCTCTTATGTAGTCAATCAGGTCAATCTCAATAAAGACCCAACGTCGTCCAATCTTACAGCAAGGTAAAAGCCCTGCTTTGGCTTTGCCTTGTAAAGTGACAGGATGCAGCTTGAGCAAATCAGCAGCTTGTTGCAGAGTGAGTGTGTGCATTGCAGTTCAATCAGTGCTAATTGTTAGAAATGCAATTACTCAAAATCTTCTGAATCACTTTCAAAGTCGTCGTCCGACTCATCATCAGAATCCGTATCTGATTCTGAATCCTCTTCTAACTCATGCGCTAAGTCGTTTAGATATTGATTAATTGCATCGTGAATCACTTCATTGAGTTCGATTGAATCAATGTCATTGACTGAAGGGTGGTGTGGTTGTAGTACGTGAATAAGCGAGAACTTAATAGAACGCATTGCAATTCTCCTTTGTGATTTAGCATCAAAATAGATGCAATAACCGCATTTTGCTAAATGTATAAGGAGCTGTAACTGAAGTTAATTTACAAAAATAAAATTAACTTCCGAAAGTCAGGTTTTTAGCTTACGGACATTATCAGAAGAAATGCCGCCATCAGAAGTGTTAAAAGCAGTATTTATAGTGGCTGCAATTAAAGTATCGGAGGATTCGATAGAGAAATGAATTTTTAAATAACTCTTTAAATCCATTGCAAGTTGATTGCGCTTTGCACGCTTTGTGTTCCGCCTGCTAGGCAATTTACTACTTGGGGAAATGAAAGCAATCTTTGCGGCTTCTGCGATAGTTTCAAACAATGTCACCACAGACACTTGTTGTTGTATTTCATGCAAATTGATTTGTAGTTCTTTTATTTTTAGAAATAATCCTTTGGATTCTTGACTAATCTCTTGCAATTCAGTGTGTCTGAGGGCTGCTTCTAATAAATTCCAGCCCTCCTGTGGGTCTTTTTTTATACTTAAAGTACTTAATGCATTAGTGATGCCTTGTAATCCATCGCTTACTTTTTTAAATACTGCGCGCTGCTTCTTGTCGCTAGGAATCTTAATTGAATCTGTTGGGTTACCTTGTAACGTAGAATGTAATCGCACATATTCCAGATAATCAATTAGTTTTTGTGGGTCATCGGTTTCGCGAGAAAGGCGCTCCCATACACTTTTCATTTCAAGTTGCATAACTAGACGTATAAGCAGCGGCTCAAGGGTATCTAGGCCACGAGTATTAATTAGTTGCTCAGCACGTGCTCTAACTTCGGGAGGGAGCCATGTTTGGAATTTTCTCATTGTTATATTTTAACAAGGTATTTTAGATATGATACTTTGGTTTACCTACAGTCTATATAGATTTAGATATCTAGCTGATATATTGGCAGTATGTTCAGGATATAACTAATGCTGTAGGTTATTCAGGGCTTATTTTGTCCTTATTAAGAGCTTATTTAAAAGTTACTTTATTGTTATTTGTCAGCTTTATTCGGTACTTGAAATTGAGATGCAACTGCTATAAATAATTCCTTTTGCTCTTCATTCATTGAACGAAAATTAGCTAATAGCTGCTCCTCTTTTGGGTTGGAGTTTACTGGAACGATAGGAGCTTCAACACCTTCAGCTAATGCTATCAACTGATAAACTTTATAGCCAAACTGCTTAGCTAAAGATTCCAATAGCACTTGTCCAGCTTGATGTTTACCATTTTCAATCCTTGATATATTCGCAGTAGATGTTTCTGTCCTGAACGCGAGCTCATCTTGAGTCCATTTTTGAGTTTCACGCAAGTTTTTAATTATTTTGCCTATATTCATAAGCAAATTTTCAGATTAAATTACGAAAATCGCAAAACTAAATACGTAAACCATTCGCATGTTTATTACGTTATTGGTAATATTAAGCCAATATCAATAAAAATGGGGGATTGTATGTCTTCTGAAAAGCCAAAATCATCAAACATATTGACGACTATTTTAATAGTAGGTTTTATTCTTGGGATATTTGCTACAGCGATTTCTTATATTAACTTGGAGGGTGAAGCTAAATACAACAAAGCAAAAGCAGATATGCTGGCAGCCCAACTTGCTGAAAAACCCGACATGCCAGTTAGCGTATCAATTAGAGAAGCGCTAATGGGCGATGGTCTCGTTGCCCAATTTACTAATAATTCCAGCAGATTTATTGCGGTTGTAGCAACTTTCACTAATCCAACAACCAATCAGTCCGTAACTGCTAGGATTGATATTTCACCTAATGACACAAAAGAAATCGGGCATTTAGAGGGATGGACTTTTGAGTCTGGAGACCAAATTCTACTAGAACATAATGACTACAGGTCTAGCCGTATAACTGTCCAATAAATTAATGGGAATTTAACATGAGATTATTTTTAATTATTTTTTGCTTAAGCTTAACTAGCTGTGCTGAGCTAGACAGCGGATTAAAGAAAACTACAGATATCTTCGCCCCTAAAGATTTTGTAACGGGTAAGCGATTATTAAATCCAGAAACAGAGTCAGCCGAAATACAAAGAGCTGAAAGTCAAAAAAATCAGATTCTTAACGAAGCGAAAAGCAATAATATTGCCGTCGATACCGACATCGTCCTTTTATCGCATCTTCAAGAAATGATGATAAAAATTGCCAAAGTTTCACACCGCCCTGACATACCTTGGGAACTCCATTTAATTGAGTCTCCAGTTGTAAATGCATTCACTATTGGCGGTGGTAAAATATTTTTTTACCGAGGCCTTTTTGGAGGCCTAGTAAATTTGAACAATGATAATGAAATAGCCGCAGTTATGGCGCATGAAATGGGTCACGACACAGCCAGACATGCTGGTAAATCAGAAGGTCTAGCTATGGCAGCGTCAGTATCTAAAGGTTTGAGAAAATCTACTAGTAATGAACTATATCGCGCAAGTTACTCGACTATTCACGAAGACGAAGCTGACCGCATTGGGATGCTTTACATGACACTAGCTGGCTACAATCCTGACTCAGTCTCGCCTATTTGGGAACGGGCAAACCAAAAAGATGGAAGCGACCCTATGGCATCTAATTTTGCATATGACCACTCACTTAATGCTGATAGAGCGCAAAAAAGCGCTGAACTTGCAACATTTGCTATGAAGTATTTTAAAGGTCAAGGCATAGTGAATGAACAGTATAAAGATGTACTGAATTCAAATGAGTTACTTCCACGTCAAAATATCGAAAGTGATGATGATAATGTAACAGGAAGTGGAGTCGTAGCAACATTATTGGCGGCTCTTGATACTTACAGTAGTCATTTAGAAGCCAAAAATGAAGAGTTATCTAGATCTATTAATATGCAACAAACTGAAATAAATGATGCCAAAAATGCTGAAATGCTTACTAGAGTGTCTTTCCAAATTAAAGATACAGATAATGGCAGTCGAGGATTATTTGGCAACCTCCAAAATTTAAGCAATCAGGTTATGACTGAGGCTACAATCACAATTTATTATCTAAATAGTGCTAATCAACCAGTTTACAGTGAACCCGTTAGTGTAAATAGTTTGTATTTACTTCCAGGTCAAGCCGTAGCTTGGTCTACCTACATTAAGAATGTACCTGAATCTGTAAGTCTAGCAGCTAAAGTAACAAGTTTTCGTTAAACATAATCAAGCGGATTTAATGATGTTTTCTTCATATAGCGTTAAGGATAAACTATGTTAATAGCCAAAAAGTATTTTTCTGTTGCATTATTATTAGCTCCTTCGCTTGCACAAAGCGCAAGTTTTGATTGCAGTAAGGCAGCGACGCTTATTGAACAATCTATTTGCTCAAATAAACAATTGTCGGCTCTTGACGATACTCTAGGTGCTGCCTATAAAAATGCTTTAAAAACATCATCCAATCCAAACAATATTAGGGAGAGGCAAAGAAGCTGGATTCAATCAGAGCGTAATTTATGCCAAAACATAATATGTCTAAAATCGGTTTATACGTCCAGACTTGAAGAACTGAGTATAAACACCACTACATCAAACGCACTCAGGGCTGACCAAGGAGAAGTTGCCGTACCTGAAAATCAACAATGGATTATTGAAGGGTTTAAACCTTATGATGCTTCTGATGAAAAAGGTATTGGAACTGCTGATTTATATTTTGACGGCTCAGTGTTAGTAGAAAATAAATATAATCTTAGTGGAAAATTTGATTTGACCGTAAGTGGAGCTTCCTCACCAATAATTGTCTATGGCGGTACAAAAATATCAGTTGGAGACTCTAGAGGGAGAGTTATTATTAAAACTAAACTTGCTAAGTAATATGTAGCTAAAACGTAGCTACATACTGATATTTAAACTTATTTGTGGCTGTTTTACACTGCATAAAATGTTTGGCGAAAATTGCAAGGTATTGTTTAATTTAAAATTTTTATTTAAAAGCTCTTTTTGAAAATCCGCGTGTCGCAGGTTCGATTCCCGCTCCGGCCACCAGTATTAATGAGCCTCGCAGCGTTGTGAGGCTTTTTCATTTCTAACGCGCCGTAGCTAAATCGTAGCCAATCATCACAGCGTTTAATCGTGAAGCGGCATGGCAAGATTGTCTCGAGGTTCATGCGTATAACGCTCAACCATGGCAGCAGACTTCCAACCGCCTGATCCCTGATGCTCATGTCTTGGAGTGTCAGCTTGTCGTTGGTAAGTTGCCCATGTACGTCTTAAATCATACTAAAAAAACTCTCAATGATTTTGCCTGCCTGAGAGGCAAATACGGTGTCTGAGCGAGCATTTACGTTTAGCTATGAGCTACATCCCTTGAATAAATTTCAGCTGTTGATTTGATTAGCGCAATGATTGCGGGATGCGTGAGGCGGCGTTCAGTTGTGATTGCATAAAGTTGCTCAGATAGCGTATCAACCAACCCAACAACCTCTACCTCGTATTGTTTACAGATATATTCCGCAATGGCGTTAGGTGCAGCAAAGAATCCCGCGCCGCCTTGTCCAAATGATTTAAGCAGCGCACTATCATCGAACTCAGCGACGATATGGGGGTAAACTTTTTTAGATTCAAACCATTGAATAAGTTTTTTCTGGATAGTAAAGTCTTCGCCAGGAATTAAAAAATTAGCATTATTCAAAATTTTAGGAAATGTAGCGCCAGCGTGTTCTTCTATTAAATTTCTTGTGCCAAATATGGCCAATTTACTTTCCCCAAGAAAGTGGTTGTAGGCACGTACGTTTAAGTTGGTTGGCATTGGACGGTCAGCAATCACTAAGTCAAGTCGATTAATGGACATTTCGGATAATAAATTTGTTAATTTACCTTCCTTGCATATTAGGCGTATCGAGTTGTCAAGTTTCAGAATAGGCTCAATCACACGATAAACGATAGACTTTGCAACCGAATCGGCAATCCCAATATGAAATGGTTGGCTTTGTACCGCATCTTCGTTTTGAGTAAGCTTTAATAATTCATTACCAAGTGTAAAAATCTCATCCGCGTAGCCGAAGATTTTCCGACCCATATCGCTGAGTTCTAGACCACGTCCAACTTTACGAAAAAGTTTAACCTCAAGGCTATCTTCTAGCTCTGCAAGTTGGCCACTAATGGATTGTGGCGTAAGGAATAACTGTTCGCTGGCACGTGCAATGCTGCCAGTTTTTCCAACCATCCAAAAGTAACGTAAATGTTTAAAATTTAACTGAGCCATTTTAAATTCCTTAGGTAACCACATTGAACAATACATCTAAATTTTAGATGTATTGTTCCATATAATTCAGTTTGTTAGAGTGGTTTTGTTGGCGTAAAGTTTCATATATGCAATGTGCATATTTTAGAAGTGGAGTTTAATATGAAGTTATTTACTGGTTTACTTATAGTATCATTTTTGGCAACATCATTAAGCGCCTACGCTGAAACGCCAGATGCCAAAATGATAGACCATCAGCAAAAAGCGGTCGCTGAGGAGATGGATGCCAAAGAAAAAGCAACCCCTTCAGAAGAATTGCGCCCAGCGGCTACAGTTAAAAACAAAGCAAAGGCGCCAGCTGAAAGGTCGAAAGAGTCTATGATTAAGCACCAAAAAAAGCAGACTGCTAAATCAATAGCAGATGATAAAGCATCATTACCAGATGTGGAAGCAAGGCCTGCAGCAACAACCAATCAGAAATAGCCTAGCATCAAATGATAAGAGCGATGATTCACATCGCTCTTTTTTATTGGCTTTGTATTATGGGAGATAGCAAATAGATCTTAATCAACTTTCATCGTATCTGATGCACGGTCTGGCCGAGCATTTCGGGCGTAATAAGCGTTATGCCTTGTTCTGTGACATGAAAGCGCTGTTGATCTTGCGCCAGATCTAGACCTGCTATAAAGCCATCTGGAATTTTACAATGCATATCGACCACTACACTTTTTAATTTGACGTGTTCACCAATCTCAACATGTGGCAGGATGACTGAGTCTTGTATTAGACTATGCTTGCCAACTCGCACTTTAAGCGATAGAAGTGATCGCTCAATGGTTGCACCACTGATGATGCAGCCGCCGGAGATCATAGAATCCATGGCATGCCCACGCAGACTGTCGTCGTTGAAATTGAATTTTGCAGGGGGTAGCTGCGGTTGATGGGTGCGAATTGGCCAATCATCATCATACAGGTCAAGATCTGGTGTCACACGTACCAGATCCATATTCGCTTCCCAATAAGCATCTACAGTGCCCACATCTCGCCAATAGGGCACATCGCACATCATGTTGACACAGCTTTCTACAAAACGGTGTGCAAAAACACGATGGCTTTTGACAAGTTTTGGAATAATGTCTTTGCCAAAGTCGTGACTAGAACTTGCATCGTCGTCGTCAAGGTTAAGTTGTTCATATAGAAAACGTGCATTAAATACATAAATGCCCATGCTTACTAAAGCGCAGCTTGGTTTGCTTGGGATTGCCGTGGGATTGGCGGGTTTTTCGTCAAAGCCAATGACTTTCCAAATATTATTAACGCGCACCACGCCGAATGCGCTTGCGCTTGCGAGCGGCACCTCAATGCAGGCAACCGTCAGATCAGCGCCTTTCATCACATGGTCGGCAAGCATTTGGCTATAATCCATTTTATAAACATGGTCACCGCCTAAAATCAGCACATACTCTGGCTGACATTGGTCAATATGTTTTAAATTTTGGAAAACAGCATTCGCTGTGCCAGAATAAACCCCGCCAAGTGCATGTTGCTGCGCTGGCAACACATCCACAAACTCATCAGACTGATCATCTAGAAAGTTCCAACTGCGTTGTATGTGGTGAATAAGGCTGTGCGCCATATATTGCGTGGCAACGCCAATGCGGCGCACGCCTGAATTTACGCAATTACTAAGCGTAAAATCGATAATACGCAATTTCCCACCAAAAGGAATAGCGGGTTTTGCGCGCCAATCTGTCAATTGCTTGAGTCGGCTACCACTTCCGCCAGCAAGTACGATGGCATAAGTCTTTCTAGCAAGCGCGCCGCTATGGCGTGTCGCTTGCCTAACGTGAGATGCGCTTTGCTCAACGCCTGCTGTTACTTCATTATGCTGGTTCATTGCTTACACCTTCTTTAAACAAGGGTGACGTTGGATGCGCTTCTAGCCACTCATGCCAAACAGCAAAGGCCACCGCCAAGATGACTGGGCCTAGAAATAAACCTACCAAACCGAACGCTGCCAAGCCGCCCAAAACGCCAAAAAAAGCCAAAATGAAAGGGAGTTTTACATTTTGCGAAACGACAAAGGGACGCACTATATTATCCACCCAAGACACCACCATGCCGCCCCAAAGCAACAAACCCAAGCCGGCCCAGTGCTGACCAGTTAATAGTAGCCATACGCCCAAGCTGCCCCAAACCAAAGGCGTACCAAATGGTATTAAAGCAAATAATACGGTAATTGCTGCCAACATCAATGCGGCGTCTAAACCTGCTACCCAATAGCCAAAACCTGCCACTGCGCCTTGAATAATAGCCGTTAATACAATGCCATAAACAACGCCGCGCGTAGCTCCGCCAGCTGCTTCGATATACCCACGCACCCTTGGGCCTAGCATAGATTCTAAAACGCGCTCAAGTTGCCCTAAAAACTTTGCACCGTCTCGATAGACAAAGAAAAGGGTCAGCATGGCTAAGCCCATTTTGACAAAATTACGTCCTATGCCACCTAATACATCAAATGCAGCTTTATCTGCATTTGCCAAAAAGGCCTGTACGGTTGTTTTTAGCTGTGCAGGTGCTGCAACCACTTGAGAAAACCAAGCAGCAATATCACTGCCAATTAGCGGCAAATCCGTGATAAATTTTGGTAACAAAAAACCACCCTTAGCTAATTTAGTATTAAAAATATCTGCGGCAACACCAAGCTCAAGCTTAAGCGTTAAAAATAGCCACAATATAGGTAAAATGATTGCCGAGACCATGCCTAAAGTCATCATGAGGGCAGCCCAGTTGGTTCTATCTTTAAGCAGATTCAGTAACTTTGAATACAATGGCCAACTAGCATATGCAAGGATAGCTGCCCAAGCGATTGGCACGAAAAATGGAGACATCACAAGGCAGGCAGCTGCTGTTAGCGCAATGACAAAACTGGCTAGCAGAAGCTGCCTAATGGCTGGGCGTGTGGTTAGTTCTTGCATGTTTTACGCTGCATTGCTGCCATCCTTGATACTTGGCTTAGTCTTAACATTTGGCTGGGTGAGGATTAAGCTGGCGACTACCGACGAGGCTAGAATAATGGCAATCACCAATAGTGAGACTTGCGTAGAAACATGAATCCAATAGGCTGCTAACATTTTTCCTCCAATAAAAACCAATAAAAACGCTAAACCATATTTAAGCAAATGAAAGCGATCTGCCATATCTGCAAGCAGAAAATACAAGGCGCGCAAGCCCATAATGGCAAAAATATTAGAGGTGAACACAATAAATGGATCTGTGGTAATTGCAAAAATAGCAGGAATAGAATCTACCGCAAACACCACATCCGTCACTTCTATCATCAACAATACCAAAAATAAGGGCGTAAAATAACGCACACCATTTTGCATCACGCTAAATTTATCGCCATGGTAGCGATCACTAATTCGCAAATGACGCCTTGCAAAACGTAGTACTGGATTTTTTTCTAAATCAGGAGTTTTTTCTGCCATCATCAGCATACGAATGCCGGTGAAGATTAAAAATACACCAAACAAATAAAGCACCCAGTGAAACTCGCGTACTACCCAAGCGCCAGCAATAATCATAATTGCGCGCAAAACAATTGCCCCTAGCACGCCATAAAGCAGTACGCGTCGCTGATGTTCTGGCGCGACTTGAAAAGCGCTAAAAATCATCAAAAACACAAACACGTTATCAACTGAGAGTGACTTTTCAATCACATAACCTGTTAAAAATTCTGTGGCTTTTTGGCTGGCTATTTCTGCGCCTGCGCTGCCAGATAAATACCACCAAAGTAGCGCGTTAAATCCAAACGCCAAACCTAGCCAAGCCACCGACCAAATGGCCGCTTCTTTCGTACTAACTTTATGCGCCTTGCGGCCGCCAAACACAAACAAATCTAAGGCCAGCATGACCAACACAAACGCGATAAAAACAGCCCACATCCAAGGTTGTGCAATTGTCATTTAGCCGCCCATCCCTAGTTTTTTGTGCCCGTTTAATTTATCCATAAGGGCGAACATCACGCCAGAAAACACAAAAGTAAGATGAATGCCTACTTTCCATCCCAGCTCTGTATTGCTCAAACCGCCAATATTGACGAATGATTTTAAAAGTTCGATCCCAGAAATGGCAATAATCGAGCCAATCAGCTTCATTTTTAAGTCGGCAAAATCTACGTGACCCATCCATTCTGGCCTGTCTTCATGATCGCCAGTATCAATTTTTGACACAAAGTTTTCATAGCCTGCAAAAATAATAATCATCAGTAAATTTGCCACCAACACCAAATCAACCAATGATAGTACGCCCACTAATACATTGCCTGTGCCGCCCATGACTAGGTGAATTAAGTGGTTAAACTCAAGGCCAAAGTAGTACAACATAACCACCACAGCACCCACTAAACCTAAGTAAAATGGCGCTAACAACCAACGACTTGCAAATAAAATTTGTTCTAAAGTCCGCTCTATATATTGCAATTTTTCCTCACTTTTTTATGTTTATTAGAACCTTAGTCTTAAAAGGTCTTAGTTATCACTGTTCATAAAACCCAATAGATGCAGCAGGCTGCTGAATAAGTTAAATATGGATACAAATAAAGTTACCGTTGCCATAATGTAGTTGGTCTCACGGCCATGAATAATATTACTGGTTTCATATTAAGCAGTAACTTATAAGGTTGAGTTCGCCAGCAATATCGTTGATAATCTTTTGTAGTTTGAGTTTTCATTGCGATACGAGTGTTTGCGCTCAAGTTGCCGCGCAACTGCGTTGCTTGCACGCTCAACAGCGCGGTCAATAGCAACATACAAGTTAGTATCGATATCGTTAATAACAACAGTAGGCATGCCCGCAAAAGTTAAAACAAGTTGGCAGCGTTTATCTTCCCCTCCGCGAGGACCGTTGATGTCCGAAAGAGTAACTCTGATGCGCTGTATGTAGTTGCTTGCATAGTCTATCGAGAAATTAAGCCGTAGCTCAACATAACTTTGTAAGGCTTTTGTTAATGTAAAACCACGAGATTGAATATTTGCTTTCATGATCATTCCATATCCACTTAAGTTAAAGAAACGTCAGTCTAACGCTAATAATTACTCAATAAAAATCGAATATAGTTGTTTAATAGTTCGGAAAAAACTAACTGAATAGAATTTACATATTGGCTGGCTTTGGGGTGTTACAGCCAGATTTCTGAAGGCAGGCTTTCAAATTTTGTGCGTAAGAAAGTATGCTATGCGACCTCGGAACCCGAAGCGGAAGCTGATTTAATCTGCTTGCTAGTAATACTTAAATCCCAATTACGCAAAAATCATGGCTCTATCGGTGCTGAAATGAGTCGTTAAAATTTAACGCATTACTTAAGATACGGTTTTATTTTGCCTAAAATCACGTCAGAATCTGGCAACACGCTGCTTTCATATACACTCACGTTTTTGCCGCCAGGCAAAATGACGTATTTGTAAAAGTTCCATTGCGGTTCACTGCCAGTTTTGGTGGCAAGTTCTCTATAAAACGGGTTGGCATCTTTTCCAGAGACGCTACTTTTTCCCATCATTGGAAACTCAACTTTGTAGGTCATTTTACAAAAGTCACCGATTTCTTTGTTGTTGCCTGGGTCTTGCCTAAAGTCATTGGAAGGAAAGCCAATAACGAGCAAGCCTTGTGCTTTATATTTTTTATACATGCCTTCTAGCGCGTCAAATTGCGGCGTAAAACCGCATTTGCTGGCGGTGTTTACGACTAAAATAGGCTTGTCTTGATAATCGCACAAATTAAATGCTTGGCCATGTAAATCGGTAAATTGGTGATTGTAAACCCCTGTACAGGCTGCGGCGGAGGCCATGGCGCTAGCTCCTAATAAAGTGATGAATAATGCTAATTTTTTCATGTTGAATCCTTAAATATGGAAGACTTTGCTCTAGGACTACACAACATTAGTTTGGTTCTATTGAGTCAGCAGTTGATGAAAATAGTCCAGTGCATCAAGCAGAGAGTTTCATTACAGTCTTTGATGTGGCGGAATTGCGTGAGCAAGAAGGTTTGTATCCGCGGTTGGCGAATTTGCAGTTTGAAAGCTAAATTGTGCTTAACTTATAAAAAGGGGCTGTAGTAGATTAGCATAAATGCTATGCTAATCTACTACAGCCCTTAATTTATTTTATGTTTATGCGGTAATTGAATATCTACGATTTTCAGGCTTAACAAAGAGTAAATGCGCATTGCCCAAAACCCGCTCAGCAAAGCCGCCTTCGCAATAACAGAAATAAAATTCCCACATTTTGATGAACTCTTCTGAGTAACCTAGTGCCCGCACCGCGCCAATTTTGGAAAAAAAGTTGTCGCGCCAAGCGGCTAAAGTGGTCGCGTAATGTGGTCCAATGTCTTCAAAGTCAAAAAGCCGCAAATCACTAACTTTGGTGGTATTGGCGAGCATAGCGGTAACGGAAGGGATGTTAGAACCGGGAAAAATATAGCGCTGAATAAAATCCACACTATTTTTTGCCGCTTCAAAACGTTGATCAGTGATGGTGATGGCTTGAATGAGCGCCATGCCGTTGGGTTTAAGCAAGCTCGCACATTTAGCAAAGTAAGTATCGTAAAATTGATGACCGACAGCCTCAATCATTTCGATTGAAACTAGCTTGTCGAATTTACCACTTAAGTCTCTGTAATCATTAAGTAAAAGTGTGATTTTATCTTGTAAATTTGCAGCTTCTACACGTTGCTTGGCAAGCTCAAATTGTTGTTTAGAGATGGTAGTGGTGGTGACTTTGCAGCCATAATGCTTGGCTGCATAAATCGCAAAACCGCCCCAGCCTGTGCCAACTTCTATCACGTGATCGCTAGGTTTTAAATCGAGCTTTTGACAAATCACTTCTAATTTTTTAAGCGATGCAGCATGTAAATCGGGCGTATCTTCATTAAAAACTGCGCAAGAATACATCATGGTTGGGTCTAGCCATAGCGCAAAAAAATCGTTGCCCAAATCGTAATGTGCGGCAATGTTTTTGCGACTCCCATGCGTCGTGTTGCGGTTTAACCAATGCAAGGCTTTAAGAATAGGTTTGGAAAGCCATTGAAAACCGTCTTCTAGTGTGTCCATTACACTTTGATTGCGCGCCATTAGGCGAATGACATTGGTTAAATTATCCGCGTTCCAATAATCCAGCATATACGCTTCACCCGCGCCAATGCTGCCTCCAAAAGCAATATCCCCGTAAAAATGTGCATCATTCACAGTGATTGTTGCACTTAAATCATCGCCATGGCCAAAATGATAAGTTTCATCTTTTTCAATAAGCGTTAATTTGCCTTGTTGCAATTTTTTAAGCTTAGCTAAGACTAATTTTCGAGCAAAATTTTGCAGCCAAGTGCTTTGGGGCTTAGCTTTAAGTGGGGATGTGAGCGTTTCGTTCATGTTTTGATGTTATTTATTTGGTAGGCGGATGTGCGTAAAAAGGCACACGTTTTAGCCATAATAATAGTGCATTCCAGTAAATGCCAAACACCACTTTTACCGTCATCAGTGGATATTGTAGCAACAGCCAATTGAGCTGAGAAGCGCTTATTTCCTCGCGCTGCAGGGCGAGTGTGGCGTTAAATACTTGTTTATTATCTTTAAAGTTTTTCATGTGTACCAGCAATTGTTTACCTTCTAATTTAAACGCCCAGTCGTATTGAATCTGCATTGGCATAAAAGGTGAAACATGAAATCTTTTATCAAGTTTAAACACAGTAATGTTGCCATTTTTAGTATGCTTTACTATATTTTCGGCATAAAAATCATGTACATAAGCATAATCTTCGCCCCACGGCGTGTTGGTAATATGCGTCACAATCGCCTGCATCGTTGTGCCATCTGCCTCAAAGCAATAGTAGAAGCTAACAGGGTTAAAACAATGCCCAAAATAGCGCATATTGGTGAGTAGGCGAATTGGCCCGCGAGCCGCTTGGCTTGTGGCTTGCAGCAATAAATCGCTAATTTCCTGTTTTAATGATTTGCTCGCATCGCCGTAATAATCTGCGCGCTTAAAGCTAGCTAAATTTGCTTTGCCATAAGACCAAAATCGTGACTTTTCAAACAGTTTTGGCAATTCATCCAAATCCAAATACATCATAAATGCTTGGTATTTAAAGCCGTGCGACTTGGGTGTATAGCGATGATGCGCCACAAAGCCTTTGTAAATTCCGCTGGCTGGCTGGCTCATATTTGGGTGGTTTCAAACATTCTAAAATGTTGCAAAGCTGCTAACGTACTGTTTACCCCATCTTCGTGAAACCCATTCGCCCAATACGCGCCCGCAAAACCTGTTCTATTTACGCCGCTAACCTCCTTATGTCGCGCTTGTGCAGCCGCTCCAGCCAGCGTATAGAGCGGGTGCATGTATTTAAGACGCTTAATTACCTTGGCAGGATTAATTAAATCGGTGTGATTCAGCGTCACTAAAATTGGCTCTGGCGATTTTAAGTTTTGCAGAATATTCATGTTGTAGGTGACAGCGACGCCTTTCCTCGCTCTGACAGGAATATGATAGTTCCATGCCGCCCAAGCTAGTTTGCGCTTGGGCATTAAGCTGACATCATGATGCAAATACACGGTATTTTCTTGGTAGGGGATTGCGCCTAGAATGGCTTTTTCTTTATCGCTTGCGTCTATTAACATTGCCAAAGCTTGGTCGCTATGACAAGCAAAGAACACGTAATCGAAACTTTGCTCTTCGTCATATTGTGGCTTTATTTTCACGCTACTTTTAAAGCGGCGCACACTGGCAATCGACGTATTCAGTTTTATTTTAGATTTGAAGGGCTCGGTTAGCGCCTCTACATAGCGCGCCGAACCGCCAACAATGGTGCGCCATTCAGGGCGATTATTGACGGTGAGCATGCCATGATGGTGAAAAAATCGTACAAAAAAGCGGGCGGGAAACGCCATCATCTGCGCAGCATCTGTTGACCAAATG
This sequence comes from Methylophilaceae bacterium, assembly GCA_043774925.1. Lineage (GTDB taxonomy): Bacteria > Pseudomonadota > Gammaproteobacteria > Burkholderiales > Methylophilaceae > JAYVSZ01. The sequence goes on from JAYVSZ010000023.1 coordinate 15,636, forward strand.
GCTGCGCCCATCGGCACAATAAACTGATTGATAAACGCTTCGCGGTAATGATTTTGCGCCAAATAATCGCCCAAGGTGATTTCATTGCCAGCATTTAAAAGCTCAAGTGAGTTTTTGTTAAAGCGTAAAATGTCATTAATCATGCCATAAAAACGCGGATTAAATAAATTACGTCTCTGCGCGAAAAGACTGTTTAAATTGGTGCCGTTATATTCCAGCCCAGTTTTTTCGCAGCGCACGCTAAAGCTCATATTGCTGGGTTGCCAGGCGACTTTTGCAGCGTCTAACATGGCAATAAAATTGGGGTAAGTGCGGTCGTTAAACACAATGAAGCCAGTATCTATCGCATAATTTTTTCCAAAAAGCTCAACGTCGTGCGTATGTGTGTGGCCGCCAATGTGGCTAGCAGCCTCAAACACGGTGATTTCGTGCTGTTGATAAAGATGATGCGCGAGCGTGTTGCCAGCAATGCCACTGCCGATAATCGCAATCTTCATTTCAGCAGTTCTTTGCGCGACTCTCTAATTTCAATCGGCACGGTGCGCAAGTTCCAAATAATGCCGCAAGCCGCCATGAGTTTTAAGCCGTAGTAGGTAAAATCTAGCTCCCACCAATAAAAGCCTTGTTTGGCCGCACCTGGATAATGGTGGTGGTTATTATGCCAGCCTTCGCCAAGGGTGATGATGGCGATAAACCAATTGTTGCGGCTGTGGTCGCGCGTGGCGTAGCGGCGCTTGCCCCATACGTGTGCCAGCGAGTTCACCGTAAAAGTGCCGTGATACAAAGCAATAGTCGAGATCACAAACCCCCACACCAGCAACTGCCAGCCGTCCGTATTCAAGCTTGGGGCGGCGTTTTCCAGCCATTCGCCAAGTAGAAAAATTAGCGTTGCAAAAATAATCGGCACGATGATATCGAAACGATCTAAAAAGCGTAACTCTGGAAACTTAGCGAGCTCTTTAACGCGGTCGAGCTTGGTGGCAAAGTTGGCACGCGATAAAAACCAGCCGATGTGACTCCACAAAAAGCCATGTTGCACGGGCGAGTGTTTGTCTGTGATTTCATCTGAATGAATGTGGTGATCCCGGTGGTGCGCCGCCCACCATAATGGCCCGCGTTGCACGGCTGTACTGCCGAGCACTGCAAATACAAATTGCCCCGCGCGGGAGGTTTGAAAGGCTTTGTGCGCAAAGTAGCGGTGATAAAAACCGGTAATGGCAAACATGCGTAGTGCATATAAAGCAATGGCAAACATCACCGCAAACCAGCTAAATTCCACCCAAATCACCGCAAAACAGGCTAAGTGTAACAATACAAATGGAATCACTCTTAACCAGTCGATACTGTTATCGGCTGCTTCAGGCGCAAATTCAACTTCTGCATTATCAAGCCAACTGATGATTTTATTTATTAGCTTTATAGTCATGCTCTGGAAGCCAATATCCATGCGCCTCTCAGGGCCACTAATTTTTTAGAGTTGCGTATCATTTAACAATATCCCACTGTTGCGGCACTTTGCGCAGCTTGCTCATATCGTAACCATAGCTTTGCACTAAATCGGTCAATTCTTTATACGCTGCAACGCTAATTTGCGGGGTGCGCGCCATAATCCATACGTAATCACGCGCATTGCGGGCAATTATCGTGCGTTGATATTGCTCGTCTAAATAGACAATACGATACTCGGCTTTAATAGGCCAAATAAACTGCATGCCCCACAGCGCGTTATTGCCTTCTTTTTGCACAAATCCTTTCGGCTCATATTTTTTAAATGCGCCATCAAATCCGCCTTTGTAAAAAGTAAAGGTGGTGGCAATCGTACCGTCGTCGTTCAGTTTGTAATTTTCAACGCCGTTGTACACTTCTTTTTCAATCATGGTGGGAATCGCTGCAATCACGTACCAATCGCCCATAAATTTGGGTAAATCTACATTTTTGACTAGTGGAATTGGCTTCATAGACGTCATACACCCTGTAAGAACGAGAAAAATACAGCAATAAAATATCTTAAAAATTATTTTTACCTTCATGATTATATTAACTTATCTAAATATTTATCTAATTTATAGATGACTTTATAGCCTTCTGGTGTAGTGGATTGTAGCGCCACCCAGTTTTTATTTTGGTCGTACCATAAATCGATATTCAGCTTAATTTTTCCTTCTGACAAACCTTGTAAAAGGTAATGCGTGCTCTCTATTTTGTTACCATTAACGTCAATAGTTTCTGTGCCAAGCAGCTTGATGCTTGTATTTAAATATTCGGCATTTTGCGGATTTAGCAGTTTGCTTTGCGTGAGTATTTTCGGGTTCCAATAAGCAAAGGTCATCACACATGCGGGTAGCTTTTGGCTCTGCTTGCCATTGCTGATATTAAACTGGTCGCCTTCTAGTTTGCCAGTGACTTTTGTCTGCACTTTGCTTTCTGTGGTTTCTGCCTCTATCTCCCTTAGGCAGCCATCCTGCCATTGTTCTTTTGAAACATGATAGTAGTTATAAGCGTTAATAAACAATATGTTAACTTTAAATTTTGCGGTACTTGTCATCAAGTTTGCATCGTCAAGTACAAAAGTGTGCGTACCCATTTTCTTTTTATCTAAATACACATCAAACGCCCATTCTTTTGCAAAAATTTTAGCGCTAAATACTAAAGTGAGTACCAGAAAATAAAAACGTAACCTCATTTTTTATCCTTTTGGAAAACTTGGAAAAAACGCATTGGTGGATTTGATGTAGTCGGAATAAGCAGGACGGCGCTCTGTAATGGTTTGTTCTAGCAAACTGACACCGCTGACTTTAAGCAATAACAAGGTCATTAAAACAGGCGATAGAATCGCCCACCAAGCACCTGTGGCTAGCGCAAATAAGTAAAACGCCCACCATACACAACATTCACCAAAGTAATTGGGATGGCGACTAAGCCGCCATAAACCCGTGTTTAACACTTGGCCTTTATTGGCTGGGTTGGCTTTAAATTTGGCAAGTTGAATATCGGCTACCATTTCCCATAAAAATCCAAATAAAAATAGTGCAATCGCCATAAAGTCTAAAATATTTAAGGGCGTTTTAGCATCAATCGCCGCATAAAGCGAAATTGAAATCACCCAAGCTAGTAGCGCTTGCAAACCAAAAACAATGTAGATGCTTTTTAACCAAAACATAGGTTCATTATTTTGTCGAATGACTGCATATCGGCCATCTTCATGCGGCCCCCAGTTGCGCCAAGTAAGGTAAACACACAACCTAATTGCCCAAATGGAAACTAATACTAAAACAATAAGTGGGCGCAACGAAAAACCACTTACAAAATACGCGCTGGTAAACGCTGCAAGTAAAAAAAACAAGCTCCACATGCTATCTACGTGCGTGACATTATTGCGCAGCAAACTTAGTGCCCAGCCTATCAGCGAAAATAGGCTGATTGCAATGAGCGAGTTAAAGTAAATTGGCCAGTGCATTAGTGTTTAAAACCATCAAATTTTTGCGAAATAATTAGCAGTAAAGGGGTTAGCGTGCCCCAACCAAGGGCAAGTACGATATAGCTAGCTGGTGGATTGTTCAAGGTGGCTGCACCAAGCTTCACCGCGCCTAAATAAGCCAATGGCCCGCCAATCAGGCCAAACAAAATCGCCACCAACCAGCGCCCGTGCATCCAGCGCAAACTGACATTTAAAGTGGTAGTAAAGGCTAGCCACAAAGCCAATATCCATGCGGGTACTAGGTCTGTTGACCAGCCATGTGCTTTGTAGCTAATCAAGCCAGTCGATTGCATCATTTGGTCAAACAAGCCACCAATTAACAGCGCAATCAGCAATAAAATCAACTCATTGCGCGCATTTTTTGCTTTGGCTAAATGCCAAGCCACACAAGCTAATACCACTGCGACACCCAGCCATGGCTGCTCTCGCGCAGCCCCTAACACGCAGGCAAACCAGCTAATTTGAAATAGCACAAAATTGATGACGATATTTTTATTCAATTATCTTTTCTCGAATAAATAGTGACTCACCCACCACTCTTGACCATGGTTATAGCCAAATAATTCCGCACATGCCATATAAAAAATGCGCCAGCGGTTGCGCCACATGGTCACGTTTTGTTCGCCATAAATTGCCGCTAAAATTGGTGTAATTTCTTTCTCATGCGTATCCATATTAGCGAGCCAAGCATTGGCTGTTTTTTGGTAATGCGTGCCATCCCAGCGCCAGCGGTGCAAAAAATGTAAATCGTCCTGAAAATTCAGCGGCAAATCGTCGCTTGGCATCATGCCACCAGAGAAAAAATACTGACTCATCCAATCGTCATCGCCTTGCACTTCAAAAGCATAAGGCGTGCTGCGATGCACAAAAATATGCTTAAAAAACTTGCCTTGCGGCTTAAGCCAGCTTGCCGCTTTGCCGTATAAAACCTTGTAATTGCGCATATGTTCAAACATTTCTACCGACACAATGCGGTCATAAGTGCTAGGCGCTTCAAACACATTCATGTCGGCCGTAATGATGTTTAAATTGGTGATGCCGCGTGATTTAGCCGTGGCCAAAATGTATTCGCGCTGCGAATTTGAGTTTGAAACACCCGTGATTTGACTACTTGGGTAGTGTGATGCCATCCATAAACTCAAACTGCCCCATCCACAGCCAAGCTCTAAAATGTGCTGCCCATCTTTTAAATCGGCGTGCTCACAAGTTTGTTGCAAGGCCAACACTTCTGCTTCATCTAGTGTTTGTGTATTGTTTAACCAAAAACAACTGCTATATTTACGGTTTTGGCCTAAGCAATAAAAGAAAAAAGCTGCGGGAACTTCATAATGCTGGGCGTTGACCAGCTCTGGTACTAGCGCAATCGGCGCCTTATCCATGGTGGCTATAAAATCTGAAAACATCTTACTGCCCGTTTCGCAATCGCTATTCGCAATTTCGTTTAATCGCGTCTTGACCAAGCGGCGAATACCTGCGCGCAACATAGCATCTGGTACATGGCCTTTTTCGGCGAATTGTAAGGCGTTGTTAGTGAGTGACATTAATCATCCAAGATTGTTATATTTTAAAATGTAGAGCCAGTCTAAATTTATTAAAAAGACTGTGTTGGTGCATTTAAGTTTCAGCATCAATACAATATGTACAAAAACCGTATTAAGATGCTTAAAATGATTGCATTTAAATTATCGCGCTTGAAAAAAATTCAATAAATGTGTTGGTAGCCAATCGTTACTGCCAGGAAAACCTACGTGACCGCCAGCATCTGGATATTCTAGGGTAACGCTTTGCGAGACTTGAGCTTGAGTTGGTAAACTTTCTGCGGGGATAAATGGGTCGTTTTTGGCGTTTAAAATGAGCGTAGGTAGCGAGATTTGACTAAGCCACGGCTTGGCTGCATTTTGTGCGTAGTAATTTTCGGCATCTGTTGCGCCATATAACACAGCAGTCACTGTGTTATCAATATCATGAATGGTGCGTGCAGATTTTATTTTTTCATCATCAAGCAAGCCTGGAAAACGCGCCGACATTGCTAAGGCTTTAGGTCGCATAGAGTCTACAAAACGCGGTGTATAAATAATACGATTTAAACCTTTGTCTAATGCATCTGCACTAGCTGCTAAATCCATTGGTGCCGAAACGGTGGCAGCTTTGGTAATCACACTATTGGCATGTTCACCAAATTCACCCAGCCATTTTAAAAGTGCATTACCTCCTAGTGATACGCCCACGGCATAAATAGGGGCTTGTGGCGCGCTAGCGCGTATACGGGAAAGCATCATGTCGATTTCCACTGCATCACCAGCATAATACACACGTGGCAAGCGATTGGGTTCGCCCGAGCAGCCTCTAAAATGAATCACCACACCGCGCCAGTCTTTATTTTTTGCGGCCGCCATGAGCGATAGGGCATATTGGCTTTGTGAGTTGCCTTCTAAGCCATGAAACAGCACGACGATTGGTCTTGTGTCAGTCACATTGTTCGGTATTTGAGTCCAATCTACATCAATAAAATCGCCATCGTCCAATTCCCAGCGCTGGCGGCTATAATCTACTTGAGGTTTTTTTGCAATTATTGCAGCATAAATGGTTTGCAAATGCCCGCTGGGCAACCAAAACGGCGCAGAGTAGGGCATATCAATGGGTGCTGCTAATGCAAGATTGGTAACACTTGCTAGGCAAATAAGTAACAAAAAACGCATGTAGGCTACAGTGTTTTAACCAATAAAGTGCAGCCTTTATCGCTACGAATACTTTCGTGTTGGCTGCCTGCGGCTGCGTAATGGAAATCACCCGCGTAACATAAAATACCTTCTAGCCACACTTCGCCATCAATCACAAAAGATTCTTCATTTTGGCTATGCGCATGTGCAACAATACTAGTGTTGGCCGCCATTTTAATTAAAAATGATTTTGCTTCACCAACTTCGTGTAGCAATTTTAACTCTATGCCAACGGCGATACTTTTCCACTCACCTTGGTTTGCAAATACAAACGTATGGCTAGCCGCCGCAACACGTTGCATGAGGCGCGTTTTAATGTTTTCAGAAATGGCTGGTGTGGGCATTGTAGCAATGATACTTTCTGCAATTTTTGTGTTTATTTCATAGGCCAGCATGCTGGCTTTGTTTAATGTACGTTTAGCCATCATGACTCCTTTTGTAAGGTTGATTGCAATACTGCACTACCGTTAAGAATGTTTTTAAGCTTGGTTTGTGCGCGCTTTACGTTCGATTTTACCGTGCCTATAGGCATGTCCATTCGGGCGGCAATTTCATCGTGGGTAAAGCCTTTAAAAAACGCCAACGCAATTAATTGTCGCTGCATGGCGTTAAGCATGGCCATGGCGTTGCGAATATGTGATTCAGTTTCTAGCACCAGCAGCAAATCAAGTGGGCTGGCGCTTGCTGTGTGTTGCTGCAAAGTTTCAGGCTGTGGATGCGATTCTGCATTATCTTGCCGCCGCAAGGCATCAATCGCACGCGACCTGCAAATCATCATGAGCCACGCAATAGTCGGGCCGCGTGTGCTATCAAATTTAGTTGCTTCTTGCCATGCTTGCCAGTAAGTGTCTTCTACTGCTTCTTCGGCCAAATCGTGTCGACGCGTTATTTTTAATGCCAAACCATACACTTTAGATAGCGTACCCTCATACAAAGCCTCAAGCGAGGCTTCGTTACGCGCAATAATGCCTTGCATGATGTGCTGAAACTCATCGGCGACTAGCAAAGGTTAAGCTCCTGTGGTGACTTATAAAGTTAGCCTAAAATTACTTAGCTAAAACAGGCGGCACCGCGTCGCCCGCGGTCGTTTCAATTTCACGGTACATGGGGGCTAATTTAGCAAGCAGCTTATTTTGCGCGCTAAAGCGTACATTGTGTTTATCCATAGCAAATTGAAATTGCTCCACAAGTGCGTTAAAAGCTTCGCGGTTTACCTTCATGCTGGCATGCGTTGTTTTCATATCGCGGCCAGCGTAATGGCAACCGCCGTTCATTAGCTCGCACATTTGTTCAACCAGCATCGCTTTAATAAAAGTTTGCTTCTCGTTATCAAAAAAGGGTTTGGTGCGCGAATCTGCCACAAGCCCAATCATAAAGTCATCCATAATTTTTACCAAGCCTTCTTTTCCACCAAAAGCTTGAAATGTATCTGTGCCTTCCATAGGTGTGTTACCTAAATTAGTGTTTGCCGTTTTTGCTTCATCGGCTATGGCAGGTAAGTTTAACATTAAAATACAAGCACTTATTAAACCCATAGCGAGTTTTTTTGATTTTACTAAATTCATTTTTTATCCTTAGGTAATCGTTATAAAGAGACTTGGCTTAAAAGCCAACTTGCGCCGATAAATACACCGCATCTTGTTTACCGTAATCTGCGCCCACCGCTTTTACCGTGGCAATATTGCCTAAATTAACGTAAGCTGCAGTGATTGAGATATTTTTAGTAGGCGCGTAAGCCACAAATAGGTCAAATGCGTCATCCTCTTTTAAATCAACCACATTTGCACCGCCAAATAGTGCCGCGTTGGCAGGGCTGTTTAGGTTGTTTGGCTTCATGCGATATTCTGCGCCAACCGCTAAATCCTTTCTAAGCAAATAAGCCGCAGACAGCTCAATTTCTGGCTGGTAATTATCGTGTTTGCCACCACCAAAACCTAATAAACCAAGTTGATTAGCTTTAGTGGCGCGCAAAGTCCCATTTAATAGTAGGTTTTGAGCTAGCAATAACTTAGTGGCAGAGACATAAAAATCTACGCCGTGATCATCTTTAGCGCCTACCACCAGCCCTTTTACAAAATCACCATCATGATTTTTTTTGTACTGCATGCCAACGGCTACTTGTGGAACCCAGGTGTCTGCATCTAATACAGCCTCACCAAATACGCGTACTTTTGCGCCTATAATTGTTTGGTCTAAGTTGTCACGACCAATCGCATCTGCGCCTAAACCAGCACTGACTTTGCCCCTTAAATTGCTCACATCAAATTTTTGTTCAGCTACTGATAATTCAAAGCGATCATAAAACCCCATTGTGATGCCGAAGCTATTTAAATCAAAATCACCAGATTTAACGTATGTGTAATGTACGTTGCCACCAATTTCGTTATTGGTGCCGTAGCCACCAATCACAGCCCACGGAGTTAAACCACCACCCGCAGCGCCCTCTACTTGCGACACGCCTCCTGTGAGCAGTAATTTATTGCTCACAGAGGTTTCGGCTAGCGCTGCCATACTCATTAAGCTCAGACTTGCTGCCACTAAGCTAGGTATGAATTGATTTTTCATTTTTTTCCTTTCAAAATTGAATAAACGGTTTGTATCAATGAACACTTTTTTGATACGGTTTGCTAGTGATACGGGGCTCAAGAGAATTTAGATGCAAATATTTTAAATATAGTACTAAACTATACAAATCTGTATAGTTTGATTTATTTCAATATTTAGGTTGAGTATTATGCGAGTGGTTGATAAAAAATGGGGGTTCTTGCTGGCAATATGTTTAGTAGCTTGCGTCGATTTTAAGCAAGCTCATAACAGTGCAAAAAACCAAGACTGGCCCAGCTTTGGGCGTGATTTCACCAGTCAGCGCTTCTCGCCAAATGTGCAAATTAATACACAAAATGTTAAAAGCTTAGCCGAGGCTTGGAAATACAACAGCGGCATCGTGGGTAGCTTTCAAACGACACCGATTGTGCAAAATGGCGTGATGTATTTATCGCTGCCATTTAATCATGTGGTGGCTTTGGATGCCAAAACAGGTAAAGAAATATGGCGATATAAGCATGATAGACGCAAAGACTGGCAAATGTGCTGTGGCCCTGCTAATCGCGGCGTGGCGGTGAGTGACGGCAAGGTGTTTATCGGCACGGTGGACGCACGTTTAACTGCACTAGATGCAAGCACAGGCGCAAACTTTGGGATATTGACGTAGTACAAGCGGCGATTACGACTGAAGGCCAAGATTTGCTGAGCAAAGACGACCCAAATTCCGCACGCAAGGTTACTGGCGGCACGGGCATCGGCATTGCCATGGCGCCTGTGGTGTATAAGGGTAAAGTCATCGTCGGCATCACTGGCATAGGTTATGGTTTGCACATTGATAATCCACGTGAAGATGCGCCACTGGGTGCGGTGATTGGTGTAACAGGCCACTACAGTGCCTACTAAATGAGGGGAAGTCCAACTTGCCGTAGTCAGAAATGATTGAATACCCGTCGCACGAGTAAATAAAAGCGAATAGGAAGCCCAGCTAGATTACTAAAGGCAATGGCGCATATTATGAAGGTTTCCTCTGGCGGCTTTTGCGACGGTTATTTTTAATAATCCGCATGTCGACATTTCGATTCTGTCCCCAGACACCAAAATTTACCAAAGATGCGGTAGCAGATTTGCAAAATTGAGGTTTAGTTATTGTGCGCGACCACCAAACCCCCACTCCTAAGAATATTTCCTAGCAAAATTAATCTGTTAGCTATTTTAATCCTCTATTTCGTGTGTACAATAAGCAAAGTTTATAAGGTTGCCTATGAAAAGCTATTTAGATATTGAAGCCAGCGATTTATTTAATTTAATCACCAAGCCAAAAGTGTTGCTTGTCGATGTGCGCAACGACGACGAAGTTGCACGCGGTGCGATTCCTGGTGCAATGCACATTCAGCTCTCTATGTTGCCTTTGCAATACGAAAAACTGATGCAAGCTAGCACCGTTGTATTTTACTGCCACAGCGGCGTACGCTCCGCGCATGCGGCTGATTTTGCCGTGAACAAAGGCGTTAAAAATGTGTATAACCTTACTGGTGGCATTTTGGCCTGGGGCAAAGCTGGCTACACGCTGAAGTAGCAGATAGGAACTGAGATAAAAATGGAATTCGATAAAGAAATTGATGCGCGAAATCTTAAATGCCCGCTGCCCATTTTGCGCTGCAAAAAAGGCTTGGCGGAAATAAAAGAGAACGAGATTTTAAAGATTGTGGCGACAGACCGAGGCTCAGTAAAAGACATCGAAGCGTTTTGTAAGCAAACGGGTCACATCATGGTAAGGCGCGATGAAGAAAATGATGAGTTTATTTTCTTCATCAAAAAACGCGCTAGTTAAGCTTTCAGGCTTAACTCTTTAATTTGGCTAGCTGTGCCTGCAGCTTTTCTAAATTGCTGCTAAATTCTGCCACACGCGCTTTTTCTTGCTCCACCACCGCTACTGGTGCGCGCGCTACAAAACTTTCATTGTTCAACTTGCTTTCTGCTTTGGTGATTTCTGTTGTTAAGCGATTGATTTCTTTGTTTATTCTTTCTTTTTCTGCGACAACATCAATTTCCACTTTTAGCATCAATTTAAAGTCGTTCACCAGCATCACGGGCGCGTCGGCTTCGGGCAGTTCGGCCACTATTGATACAGCTTCCAACTTAGCCAATGCTTTTAAATAGCTAGCATATTCTGCCAATTTAACTGTATCGCCCGCCGCAAATAAAGGCACACGTTCGGCTGGTGAAATGCCCATTTCGCCGCGTAAACTTCGGGTGGCTTCTACCATTTGCTTTAATTCCGCTACCCAAGCCTCACTTGCTTCATCTAATTTTTCTGGCTGCGCTTGTGGGTATTTTTCTAGCATAATACTCGCGCCACCCTTAGCAGTCATTGGTGCAATTGTCTGCCATATCTCTTCGGTAATAAATGGCATAATCGGGTGCGCTAAGCGCAGCACCGTTTCTAAAACGCGCAGTAAAGTACGTCGTGTCGCGCGCTGCTCGGCCTCAGAACCGCCTTGCAGTTGAACCTTGGCAAGCTCTAAATACCAATCGCAATATTCATCCCACACAAATTCGTAAATGGCTTTTGCGGCTAGGTCGAAGCGGTAATCTGCAAACGCTTTTTCAACTTCCATCTCGGTGCGTTGCAATTTGCTCACAATCCATCTATCGGCTTGGCTAAACTTGCGCCCGCCTTCACCACAGCTGGCTGCATCAAAGCCGTTATCTTCGCCTTCTGTATTCATCAACACAAAGCGCGTTGCGTTCCACAGCTTATTGCAGAAATTGCGGTAGCCATCGCAACGTTGCAAATCAAACTTAATGTCGCGGCCTGGGCTGGCTAGCGCGGCAAACGTAAACCGCAACGCATCCGTGCCATAAGCAGCAATGCCTTCGGGGAACTCTTTACGCGTGCGTTTTTCAATCTTTTCGGCATCTTTCGGGTTCATCAAACCTGTGGTGCGTTTTTTAATTAGCTCGTCTAAGCCAATGCCATCAATCAAATCAATCGGGTCCAGCACATTGCCTTTTGATTTACTCATTTTTTGGCCTTCGGCATCGCGAATCAGGCCATGCACGTACACATGCTTAAACGGAATTTTGCCAGTGATATGCGTGGTCATCATCACCATGCGCGCCACCCAAAAGAAGATAATGTCAAAACCCGTGACCAAAACGCTTGATGGCAGATACTGCTGCAAGGCAATATTGGCGAGGTCTGTAGCCTCATCGCCCGTCCAGTCTAGGGTTGAGAACGGCCATAAAGCGGACGAATACCAAGTGTCTAGCACGTCAGGGTCGCGTACTATTGTCTGACACCCATCTTTCTTAGCTTGTTCATACGCTTCAGCTTCGTCACACGCTACATACCACTTAAATTCCCCTTTACTCGTAATTCCTTGCCATGCAGGAATTCGATGCCCCCACCATAATTGGCGTGAAATACACCAATCTTGAATATTGTTCAGCCATTGATTATAGGTATTCGCCCAGTTTTCAGGGTAAAACTTGATTTCACCATTCGCTACTACATCCAACGCTTTTTGCGTAATAGATTTACCGTCAGCGGCTGGCTTGCTCATCGCCACAAACCACTGGTCAGTCAGCATCGGCTCAATCACCACACCTGTACGGTCGCCGCGCGGCACTTTAAGTTTGTGCTTCTCTTCTTTCTCAAAAAATTCTTGAGTTTTAAGGTCAGCGACAATTTGTTTACGCGCATCAAAACGATCTAAGCCTTGATATTTCTTTGGAATGCCATATTCATTTGCGGGTATATATGTATTGTTCGGAATTAATGTTCCATCAGGGAGTTCAAATAATGGAGGGGCGTCGCTAATAATTTTGGCATCTTCTGTTAGAACGCAAATCATGTCCAAGTTGTGTCGTTGCCCAACCGCGTAGTCATTAAAATCATGTGCAGGCGTGACTTTCACGCAGCCTGTGCCAAAGTCTTTATCGACATAGTCATCGGCAATAATCGGTATTTCGCGGTCGCAAAGCGGTAGTTTTACGGTTTTGCCAATCAAGTGTTTATAGCGCTCATCTTCAGGATGTACCATCACCGCAACGTCGCCCAGCATGGTTTCTGGGCGAGTGGTAGCCACTTCTAAGTGCGTTAAACCTTTAAGAGTATCTGGTTCAAGTAGCGGATAGTTGATGTGCCACATAAAACCATCTTCTTCTTCTTGCACCACTTCGAGGTCGGACACCGCCGTAAGCAGCACGGGATCCCAATTAACAAGCCGTTTAGCACGATAAATCAAGCCTTCGTTATACAGGCGCACAAAAGTTTCGGTAACGGTTTTGTTTAAACCTTCATCCATGGTAAAACGCTCACGCGACCAATCGGGTGAAGTACCTAAACGGCGCATTTGTTTAGTGATGGTGTTGCCGGAGTATTCTTTCCACTCCCACACTTTTTCTAAGAATTTTTCACGCCCTAAATCATGGCGCTTCACGCCTTGTGCATCCAATTGGCGCTCTACCACAATCTGCGTAGCAATACCCGCGTGATCCGTGCCAGGCTGCCACAAGGTATTATCGCCACGCATACGGTGGTAGCGCGTCAGTGCGTCCATTAGCGTTTGGTTAAAGCCATGCCCCATGTGCAGCGTGCCAGTGACATTAGGTGGCGGCAACAAAATACAGAAGTTTTCTTTTATTTCAGGATTTGACTCTGTAGGTTGGCTAAACCCAGCCGCATAATAGCCTTTGCTCTCCCAAAACGCATACCATTTGCTTTCAATTGCTTTGGGGTCGAAGGATTTGGCCAGCTCTTTTTGAGGCACGTTTTGTTCAGTCATAGCGCGTGATTTTACCACAGTGCAAGTCAGGTGTCGCCGCGACCGCCATGAGAAAAGTGTGTACTAATGTTGGCTTTGCCAAATAGAGATTGCGTAGCTGGATGCAATCAACAGAACAATGAGATGAAAAAATGTCCAAAGCATGAAACGTGACCTGAGTTTTTGCGGGGATAAAGTCGAGATTAAGTATAATTTTTTATCGCGTGGCGCGCGTATCACATGTACACCACTTTCCGCGCGAATTTCGCGGTGCTGCAATTGCACTTCTTTTACCGCCTGCCTACGCGCCAATTCCCATTCCTGCGCATCAATTTCACCATCTTTATCTAAATCAAAACGCTTGTACAAGCTTGTTTTATCGCGCTTCCAACTGGCTAAAAGCTCACCCACGTCTTCTTTTAAATTGAGCACACTGGCCGCGCCGCCAACTGTGCTGAACTCGCCTAACACATACAAATCGCTGCCGCCAAATAGCAAAAGCTCTTCGTTTTTGTAGCTGCCATCAAAGCTGGTACGCCGCGTCGCACCCATCACTTCCGCGTCATCCACATCCACTTGGCAAGCGCCAGTACCATCGTTAATTTGAATGGTATAAGGGCTAATACCTTCGCTTACCAGCCGCCAGTCATCATCTTCTTTTTCGTGTACCCAATAGCGAAACCATACGCATTGCACGCCGCTAAGTGGGCTTACCACCAAATTATCGGCCTGCGCGCTGCAACGTCCACTAAGTTCTACATAGCCTTGCGCAGCGGATGCAATGGATGAAGGGGCGATATCAGCAATGGCGCGAGCGCGCTTGAAATTGTATATCCAACCAAAAAAGCTAAGGCTGGCGATAAGCGCCAATATGCCAGCCGAAACCTTAGCGTCATGTGATAAATAAGCCATCCACAACAATGCCAAATGGCTTACATTGGCTGAAAAATCGCCAAAAAGGCTTTGCGAAAAGTTTCGCATTGATTAGATTTTAAGCTTTAAAACGTTGTGCGACGTTTACATCGGTCAATTCTGCAGCCGAGAAATTTAACAAAGTAAACCTTGGGAAACTGAGTAATTTTGCAATCATTAAATCTGGAAATTGCTCTATACGTACGTTATTAATGTTCACGCTATCGTTATAAAACTCACGTCTGTCGGCAATCGCATTTTCTAAGCTGCTAATGCGAGATTGCAGGTTTAAGAAATTTTCGTTGGCTTTTAAATCAGGATAATTTTCGGCCAAAGCAAACAAATTGCCCAAACTTGTGCGCAACCCGCCCTCGGCATTGCCAAGCGCGTTTACATCTCGCGTTTGCTGCGCCGTGGCCACATTGGCGCGCGCTTGAATCACCTTTTCTAACGTGACTTGCTCATGTTGCATGTATTGTTTGCAAGTATCAATCAGCTTTGGCAGCTCATCGTGACGCTGTTTAAGCAGCACTTCGATATTGGCCCAAGCCTTACTCACACTATTTTTTACCGAAACCAAACTGTTATAAGTAATGACGAAATAAATCGCTACTATTGCCAATACAATCCAAAATACCATCGTTTTTCTCCCTGTTTTTAAGACTGGCGATACACATTCTCACCAAAAAGTTCTTGCCCTACTTTGTCCCAATAGCGTGAAAAGCGTTTTAGCCGCTGTTGGCTAATTTCTGCATCAGTAAATTGTAACTCAGCTTGCCACTCAACTTGAAAAGGCTCTAGCAAAGCCTTTACTTGTAAATTAGGCGTGTTTTGCGTAATCACCAGACCAACACCGCGCTCTTTTAAAATGTCGCGTGTGTCGCCCAACCAAATCTCGACATCTGGCATTTCGCTCAAGCAATCTGCCACAAATTGCAGGCGTTTGAGTGGCCATTTTCCGTGTAAACTCTCATCAAATACAAAAAATTTGGCCATGGGTTTGCGTAGCAATGGGTGTGCGGCAGAGAGCATTTCATCATGCACATACACGGCGACGGCTCTATGCGGAGAAAGCGTAGCCCTAGCCTGCATGTTGACTCGATGCACTTTAGCGGATGTGGGCGGTGCCTGTGTAAATAGCTTTTCATTAAGGTCTTCCAAACTAGCATCAAAAGGACAACTGATTTTACAGGTCGCACAGTACTTTTCGCCCGTGTAGCGCGCAATGTTCTCTTTATTGAAGTAGTAAGGTCTTGAGCTAAATAGTGAGGCTATCGACTGCCACGCAAGATGGTTAGAGGCTTTATCGCCATCTAATAAATAATTTTCGAACCAATCGGCAGCTTCGCGCCAATCTACTTTAAGCCAGTGCACCACATACGCCGCAAACCACATACGCGCGTGATTGTGCACATAGCCATCTTGTAGCAAGTCACGAATAAAACCATCCATGCACGGCAAGCCGGTGATACCTTGGCGAATAAAGTCGGGCATAAGATTATCGCCCAGCGGCACTTTTGCATCTTCAATATCGCTAAAAATGCCATCCCCAATATCGTACCAAACACGGCGCGAAAAATCGCGCCAAGCGAGTTGATAGACAAACTTTTCTGCTTGAATGCCAAAGCGATAACGTGCATTATCCGATGCCTCTTTTAAAGTTAAGCAGCCGTAGCGAAAATAAGGCGAAAGTTTAGTGACCGCCCCGTTAATAAAATGACGATTGCGGTTGTAATGTTCAATATCAATACTGTTGAGGCGTTTAATTGCCTCATGTCGCCCACCGCGCCAATCGTCACCCAAAACCTGCCCAACCGCTTGCGGAAACATGCGGCGCATATATTGCAAACGCTCTACGCGATCAACTGGGATACTGAGTTTATGAGAATGTGCCATTAAATCATATACTTTTAACATTACATTAACGTTAGTTTACACGCTTTTTGCGCTATTTTTATATAACAAATAGTGCTAAGATAATCCATGTTTTTAGGTAAGTAAAAGGACAAAAAAATGGATAGCATGTGGCTTTGGGGTGCAATTGGCATCGTATTATTAGCGGTAGAAATGGCCACAGGCACATTTTATGTGCTGTGGTTTGGTATTGCCGCGCTCTGCACGGCAATCGCGGTATGGATGTTTCCTAATCTGCCGCACGCCATTCAATTTGGCATGTTCGCACTTCTGGCTTTCAGCTCGCTTATCATTTGGCGACTCAATTACAAAAAAACTGAAACACATTCACGCGTCGGTCAGGCGCAAGGCGAAGAAATTGGTCGCAGCGGCACGGTGATTGAGGCTTGCGGACCAAACCAAAATGGCAAAATACGTTTTACGCAAGGCTTGATGGGCGCGCGCGAATGGCCAGTTATTTCGAATGAAACCATTGCCGAAGGCGCTGAAGCGCGCGTAATTGCGGTAGAAGGCAATGCATTAAGAGTTGAAGCACTTTAATCATTAAGGAAAAACACCATGACCGAATTTAGCTTAGTACTGATATTTTTAGCCGTTATCGCCATTTTTAAAGGCGTGCGTATTGTGCCGCAGGGCGAAGAATGGGTGGTAGAACGCCTGGGCAAATTTGCAGGCGTGTTAAGCCCAGGTTTGCACATCATTAATCCCGTGTTTAGTCGCGTCAGTTATAAAGTCACCACCAAAGACATTATTTTAGAAATTCCCGAGCAAGAAGTGATTACCGCCGATAACGCGGTGATTTTGGCCAACGCGATTGCGTTTATGAAAGTATCGAACATTGAGCGCGCGGTTTACGGCATCGAAAACTTCCGCGAAGCCATGCGCAATATGATTCAAACCAATTTGCGCTCGATTATTGGCGGCATGGATTTAAACCACGCGCTCACCTCGCGCGACCGCATTAAGGCAGAACTCAAATTAGCCATTGCAGATGAGGCCTTGGACTGGGGTTTGACTGTGAAATCCGTTGAAATTCAGGACATAAAACCATCCGCCAACATGCAACACGCCATGGAGCAACAAGCCAGTGCCGAGCGCGAACGCGTCGCCGTGGTAACACGTGCAGAAGGTGACAAACAGTCGTTGATTTTAAATGCAGAAGCAAGACTGGAAGCGGCTCGCAAGGATGCTGAAGCACAAATGGTGGCAGCAAAAGCATCTGCCGAATCGATTAAATTTATCTCAGAAGCGGTGAAAGAAAACAATACATCTGCCACGTTTTTGCTAGGTGACCGCTATATTACCGCGTTGCAAAAAATATCTGCCTCAACCAATAGCAAAATTGTGGTGATGCCTGGGGATTTAATCGGTGCGGTTAAAAACTTAATTGGCGGCAAATAATTTAAGCGCCACAAACTAAGCATTTCGGGTCGCGCGCCAGCTTGATGGTGCGCCATTCCATACTTAAAGCATCCAGCAAAAGCAAGCGGCCTTGCAGGCTTTCGCCAATATTCATCAAACATTTAAGCGCTTCTGCCGCCTGCGTTGTGCCTATCATGCCCACCAGCGGCGAGAAAACGCCATTGGTTGCACAACGCAAATCCGTCTCTTCGCCATTATCGGGAAACAAACAGTGGTAGCAAGGCGTTTCGGCGTTTCTAAAATCAAACACGGTAATTTGCCCTTCAAACTGCACCGCCGCGCCAGAAACTAAAGGCTTTTTTAGCGCAGAACATACACGGTTAAGCGCGTAGCGCGTAGCAAAATTATCGCTGCAATCAATCACCACATCAGCATTTTTTGCCAATGCACTAAACTCCGCTTCGGTAGATTTTTTCTGAATAGTTTGCACAATCACTTCTGGGTTAATTTCATACAAAGTTTGCTGCGCTGACAAAGCTTTATTAATGCCAACCGATTGCGTGGTATGAATAATCTGCCGCTGCAAATTAGTTAAATCAACCGTATCAAAATCGCAAATGGTCAGCTTACCTACGCCAGAAGCCGCTAAATATAAGGCTGTTGGCGCACCCAAGCCACCAGCGCCAACAATCAACGCATGACTTTTTGTGAGCTTTTCTTGGCCTTCGTAACCAATTTGCGAAAGTAATATATGGCGGCTGTAACGTAACAGCTGGTTGTCGTTCATTTATGGAAGTTGCCCTGCATTCACCATGCGATTAAATAGAATGTTACTAGATACCCAAACCACCACATCATCGAACTCACCATTTGCTGAACCACTTGCAGTTTGTACATGGCTCACGAAATCATTATTACCATCATTGTTTGCTGTTTCATCAATACATGCTGGTGGAGAAGGCAATGTGGAACAAATGCCTCTATTTTTTCCTCTCGAAACTATTACTGCAATTGCTGTATCTGTTAAACGAGGGGTGCTACAAGTCTGTTGGTTACATACTCTTAGGTTTCCTACAGCTGATAGTAGCGAAAATGTAGGCTGTGGTGAACGATTACTATAAGTCGCCGTTACTCGATAAATAAACTGCTGACCCCAAGAGTCGTTACTCGGCAAACTTAATGTGGCCCATGGAAGATTACCTTCTTGAGCGATGCAAAATCCCGTAAGAACATCAAAATCTTCTACTCCATCATTGGCGCTATCGTTTACGCCGTTACTCGCACCTGCAGTCTTATCTGGACATGGTAAATGCTTATTTACAACCGCATATCCTAACAATGCATCTTTTGAGTCATCCAAAAGTCTTCTTGTTTCGCCATAGTCTTTTTGATCTATTTGTGCTGAGAGTGGTGATAAAAAAGCCGCCATTAAAAGACCAACTATCACTAACACGATAGCCATCTCAACCAAAGTAAAGCCTTCAATTTTAAAATTATTTTTATTCATAGAGTTAAGGTGTCGAACAACTATATGTACTAGAACTTGCTGAACATGAGTAGCTACCTAACGGATCTGTGATTTGTAGCTTCACATGTGTAACATCAGTGTAAGTGTATACTGCCGAGGCAAACCAATTATTATTCGCTAACCATGATTTTAGTGCAGGTGGTGTATATGCGAGCGCCATTCCAGAAGTAGCGCTGTTAACAAACCCCGTAGATAAAGTGCAATTCTGCCCCCCTACAGTTGTCGCAGAAGGGCAAGGATAATTGCTACCGTTATTAATATAATAATCCACTGGGCCCGCAGGCACGTCTGCATTACCTAATATTTCCTTTACCATACGCTTCCTCACAGGTCGATATAACTCCTCTGCGGTAATATAAATAACCTTATCGTTAAATGTACTTGAGCTAGCACCAGCAGTAAAGATGTAGTTAGTGCCAGAAACATTCCCTGTTGAATTATTTACACCATTCGCAGAGTCAAGATAATTGCTAGCCGTATTGTTCCCACCACATTGAGTACTCACCGCACTATTACGGCTCTGCCCAGCTAAAGGCGCTCCAGGTGAAATAATTACTGCTATCACCGGATTTACTGGGGCTGGTAAGTTAACTCCATTTGAATTTCTAACAACAATCGTACCTGGTACAGTATTGTTCAATCTATTTACTACCGAATTCCTGCTAGTAACTAAAATTGTATTTCTATAAATTGGTGAAACCGCGTACCATAAACATTCACCGTCCCCATCTCTAACATCTCCAATCCCCAATGCTTTCCATGGTAGCCGGCCTATTATTCCTGTCGTGTTTGTACACGCACTTGAACTTCCATTATTAGCTGCAGCAATATTTAAATCAGGGCAAGGAAGAGCCCCTGGCATTGTGGCATGACTAGCTGACCACCCAATCAACGCAACCTTAGCCTCAGCCAATGCTGCCGCAGTTTTTTTATCTCGCTCATTCTTTATACCAACAGAGCTCAAAGAGTGAACCACATAGGCTGTCGCAACTAAAGACAGAAAAAATACCAATATCAATAAAGCCATCCCATGCTGGCTATTGCGTATCTTCATCACCAATTCTGCCTGCATCGCCTTGTGCGGCATGGGCTCTTGCCTCGCGCACGCGGTTATTTTCTGGGTCGTACACTTGTCCTGCTTTTAGCGTGAGATTTTTACCATTTGCAGGCAATCTAATTGGCACGCGGTTACCACTTTCGGATAATCGGCCTACTTGCACATCTTTGTTGCTGCTGCCTTCTTGCATGGCGTTGTTGTTGACCCAAACCGTGCCTTTTTTGCCATCGTTACGCTTTACGTAGCCTTGCATGTTAATTGCATCTGGCAGCACAACTGGCGCGAGCTCTACATAGGCCTCTTGTGTTGGCGACTCAATTTTTGTAGGCAGATTTCTTTTAGTTTGGCGTAAATACTCTAAATTACTACGCTCGGCTGGCGTGGTGAATAAGCGGCCAATGGGTTGCGCGGCTAGGGCTTGTTGTGCAGCAAGCGCTTGAATAATAGTTAAAAATACAAGAAAACGCATTATATTGCCCCCGTTAATTGTGGGTCGCGCAAGGTCAGCCAATCGATTTCACAGGCAGCTTTTAAGTTTGAGTTTATCGTTTTGGTGTTCACCACCGCGCCAACTGGGCGCGAAATCTCGCAATCACGCACAATAAATGGCGTGGTTTGCTCGTGCAGGCCGTCTAGCAGGCTTAATAAATCGCCCTCGTGCAGCATGTCCATATTCAACTTCATGGTAGAACGATGCAATACAAATGTGCCCGTATTGGGTAAAAAACTTGGCTTGTAATCCTCTTGCAAGCCAATACTGTAATCAATACTAAACAATTTATGCTGTGCGTGAATTTGGCGCAAACGCTCTACCCATTCAATGCGGCGCTCTTCACCAACAAAGCCTTTTGCCAGCAAATCGTTATAAATGGGCAAATATTGAATAATTGTTTCTTTTTCCAAACCTGAAGATTGAAATTTGGCGCGCGCTTGATTGAGCAAGTTTTGTTGCGTTTGCACAGCAGTTTCGTTTTTGCTGCGATATTGATCCGCCAAGCTCACCAGCAAACCAACAATGACCAATGCCCCGCCCAGCGCCAATATTGGGTAGCGTAGTTTGCGCCAATCTTGTTGGGTTAGCGTCATAGCGCGTCTCCTGTATTGGTGGCGCTGTCAGTATTAACAGGCTTTAGCACCACTTTTAATTTAAAAATCGCTGGTGTGCGCTCCGTTGTGCCCTCATCGGTGGTGCTGCCTTGCAAATTGGCCAGCGAGCTTACATTGACCGGCTCTTGCAACACAACTACTTGATCAACCAAAGCATTTTCGCGCAAGCGAGTAACCAAGCGGCTTACGCTGGCTAATGCGGCACGATAATCGCCTGTAAATCCTTTAATCTCCGCATTTACAAAGCCAATTTGAATGAGTTTTGTTGGGTCGCCAGCTGGGGCGGTTACTGGTTGTGCATTTGAATTTGCTACAACTACTTGTCCGCCATCTTCATCTTTAATATCGGTTAGATTACTAAGTACCCAACGCATTCTGTTAAGTGCGATTTCTGGCGAATCCTCACATGCCGCACTGAGCACTTGCATAAATTGGCGCGGCGATTGATCGTTATTTTTAATGGTTTGCGCGATTTCTGCCGCGGTTTTTAAATTGTTACTTGGAATAGGCGTGATAGGGAAATTTTGCGCAACCGTTTCATATTGCTGCTGTTGTTGCTGCGTTTGTGAGGCAATTTCATTGATTTTATTTTTTTGCTGATAGCCCTGCCAAAAATAAAAGCCTGCTAATAGTGTACCTACCGCGGCGATGCATGCCGTTGCAATATGAATATTGCGACGTATATTAATTAAATTATGCGCTTTAGTGAGCGCTGCTGGCGCCAGATTATCGGGCATATTGCCATTGGCCAATAGCTGCATGTGCAATAGTTCTGGGTGCGTTTTAACCGTTTCTGGTGAGATATTGCTGTTTTTGGCAAAAGCCAAAATATCAATCGTTTTACATTCAAACCCTTGGTCTTGACTAATGCTCTTGGCAATCTCGTCATGGGTGCTATCAAACGCTGGCAGCACCATTTGCAGGGGAGTTTCGTTCGCAATCAAACGCTGACTAAGCAGATACAATCGCGTTTTTTCAATCTCGACCAAATAAAAATAGGCAAGCTGATTCGGTTTGATATCGCCCATTGGTACTAAACGGCTCATGCGCAGGCGGCCGTTATGCAAAAATGTTTGCCGCAGGCCTGAAGACAAACGCTCGCAAAGCAAAATGTTGGGCGCCATCAGTTTCATTTGGCGCACAGCCACTTGGCTAATCATAGGCAACAAATACACGCCGACCAAGGGCGCGTGCGTGGCTTGAATCACGTCCATCCAGCTTTGTAAAAAATCGGCGTTATTTAAGGCGATAAATATAAAGTTATCGTCTTTACGCTTATCGGCAGCGCGATTAATAAAATGTGCTGTGCGATAGACGCTGTTGCGATTAAATTGGTTGAGTTTGCGATTAATAATTTCGCGGCGCGCGGCGCCCGTAGTGTGCGGTAGGCTTTCTACTTTGTAATCTTCTTCAATCGCATCCACAATCAAGTAAATATTGATATCGCCTTGCTGTGCCAAATATTGGCTAAAGGCGGTATGGTCGTCATCTTGATTTTTAAATACTGAGTACGATTGCAATTTTGTGCCATGCCACAAGCCAGCGGTGAGGCTGGTATTGGTGACGCACAAAATTAATTTTTGGTTATTTGCAAACATGATTTCAATTATTCATGGTTTCACTTGTTTGTAGCTTCATTTGTTTATAGTTTCATTTTGCTAAACGAATCGTACACAGGACCGAGCACAGAGACCATAATAAATGCCAATATCAACCCCAAAATAACAGTCAGCGCAGGCTCTAATAATTTAAGCATTTTTTGCATCAATTCGTTCACGTCTCTATCGTAAAAATAGCTAATATTGAGTAACGATTTATCCAGTGCGCCCGTGCTTTCACCCACTTTAATCATGCGCACCACCAGCGGTGGAAATAAACCTGCATTTTTAAAACTCTCACTCATGCTATCGCCCGCGTTAATTTGAGCATGGGCGCGGCTAAGCGCATCGGCGACCACTTTATTGCCAACAATACTTTCGCAGGTTTTAATTGCCTGCAAAATAGGAATGCCCGTTTGGTACATAAGTGCAAAATAACGCGCAAACCGCGCCATAATAATTTTATTTAAAATGTCACCCGTCACAGGCAGTTTAAGTTTAATGTAATCAAACTTATAGCGCGCATCTGGGCTTTGCTTAATCCAAGTAGCAAGGCCAGCAATTACCACTAATGGCAAGGTTAAAATCAGCCACCAATAATGTACAAACGCATTCGAAATAAAAATTAAAATTTTAGTTTGAATCGGCAATTCCTGACCCAAACTGCTAATAAATTTCACCATTTCTGGCACTAAAAATATCATCAACACGCCAACCGCAGCTGACACAACCACTAGCACAATTAACGGATAGATTAATAAGCGCTTAGTTTGCGCGATTAATTCATCTTGCCATTTTAATGTGTTAGAAAGATTATCAAACACTTCTGGCAACTGTCCAGTTTGCTCACCCGCAGCCACCAAATTAACAAATACTTCATCAAACACATTGGGGTGTTCTGCCAAGGCTTGGCTGAGCATCTTACCGCCCTCTACCTCGCCCGCAACCGCGCCTAATACTTTTTGAAAATAGGGGCTGGTGGTGCTTTCGCGCAAATCGTTTAAGCCTTCTAACATGGGTACGCCAGCCCGTGTAAGCTGCTCTAACTGAAAGCAAAACATCACTAAATCGCGGTTATTGACTTTATTTTGTGTGAACAGCTGCTTAGATTTTTCAGTCGATTTAAATGTGATTAAATCTAATCCCATGCGCTCTAGGCGAATCTCTAAATCCACCTCATTAAGCGCATCCATTTGGCCTTGCGCATGGCGGCCAGTCTGGTCAATTGCCCTGTAATTAAAGGTTGCCACGATTATTGCTTATTGAAAAATACGCGAGGTGAGATCTATTACGCGCATCACTTCTTCGATACTAGTATAGCCTTCTAAAATACGTCGTACACCGTCATCAGCCAAGGTATTAAAGCCTTTTTCAAGGGCTAGTTTACGCAGCTCATCAAAATGCGCGCGGCGTGCAATGAGCGAATCCATGTCCGCATCAATGCGCAGCAGCTCCATAATGGCCATGCGGCCACGGTAGCCCGTTTGGTTGCAGCGTTTGCAGCCTTTGTGTTTGAATATTTGAATTGCCACGTTCACTTTAACATGCAAAATTTTGCGTTGGTCATCAGTGGGTTTTACGGGTTCTTT
>JAYVSZ010000024.1:0-5669 GCA_043774925.1 Methylophilaceae bacterium
CAGCAACAGAATAGTTTTAATTGGACGATACGGCTTAAACGGCATGCCTAAGCGTTCTTAATCAACTCTCAAAGGAGAAAAAAATGCCAAAAATGAAAACAAAGAGCAGCGCCAAAAAGCGCTTTAAGTTCTTAGGAAACGGCAAAGTGAAGCGTACGCATTCACATTTACGCCATATCTTAACGAAGAAAACCACCAAGCAAAAACGTAAATTGCGCGGCACTTCGATCATCTCACCAACAGACGTCAAACGCGTTCGCGCCATGATGCCAACAAGATAAGGAGACCGATATGCCTAGAGTAAAACGTGGTGTCACGGCCAGAGCCCGTCACAAAAAAGTATTAAAAGCCGCTAAAGGTTATCGCGGTCGTCGTAAAAACGTTTACCGCGTCGCCAAGCAAGCGGTAATGAAAGCGGGTCAATATGCTTACCGTGACCGCCGTCAGAAAAAACGTCAATTCCGCACTTTGTGGATTGCGCGTATTAACGCGGGTGCACGTGAGTGCGGTTTGACTTATAGCCGCTTTATGAATGGCTTGAAAAAAGCTGCTGTTGAAGTGGATCGTAAAGTATTGGCAGATTTAGCGGTTTTTGATAAAGCTGCATTTGGTCAATTTGTAGAAATTGCAAAAAAAGCAATCGCTGCCTAAGTTGTAGATAATAAAAAAAGAGGCTTAGGCCTCTTTTTTTATTACTAATTCAAGCGTTTAAGTAAAAAATCTCAAGGTTTAAGATAAAATAAAAGCATGACTGATTTAAATCACTTAATAGCCGAAGCGCAAACTGATTTTGCGGCTTGTGCGGATATGCCCGCGTTAGAAAATGCCAAAGCGAAGTATTTAGGCAAAACTGGCTCACTCACCGATGCACTAAAAGGCTTGGGCAAACTATCCGCAGAAGAGCGTCCAGCCGCAGGCGCGGCCATTAACGTGGTCAAGCAAAGCGTGGAAGCTGCGCTCACCGCGCGTCGTGAGGCGATTTTAGGCGCAGCGCAATCGCAGCAACTGGCGAGCGAATCAATTGATGTCACGCTGCCTGCGCGCGCCCAATCCACGGGCGGTTTGCACCCCGTCACACTTACTTTGCGCCGCATTGAAGCATTATTCCATTCGATAGGTTTTGATGTGGCCACGGGCCCAGAAATTGAAACTGACTTTTACAATTTCACTGCGTTAAATATCCCTGAAAATCACCCTGCGCGCGCCATGCACGATACGTTTTATGTGAATGATGCCAATGTATTGCGCACGCATACTTCGCCAGTACAAATTCATTATATGGAAGATAAGGCACCGCCGCTCAAGATTATCGCGCCAGGCCGTGTTTACCGTGTGGATTCTGATGCAACGCATTCGCCTATGTTTCACCAAGTAGAAGGATTGTGGGTAGATGAAAATATTAGTTTTGCCAATTTAAAAGGCGTGGTGCAAGATTTCTTGCAAAAATTCTTTGAGCGCGATGACTTAACCGTGCGGTTTAGACCTTCGTTTTTCCCGTTTACCGAGCCTTCCGCCGAGATGGATATGAGCTGGAACGGCGGCTGGTTGGAGATTGGCGGCTGCGGCATGGTGCATCCAGAAGTGTTTAAACACGTGAACATTGATAGTGAAAAATACCGTGGTTTTGCTTTTGGTTTAGGCGTAGAGCGGCTTGCTATGTTACGTTACGGCGTGAATGATTTGCGTCATTTCTTTAATAATGACTTACGCTTTTTAAGTCAATTCAAATAACCTTATCAACATAAACTATGCAATTTTCTGAAAACTGGCTGAGAAGCTTTGTAAATCCCAAACTAACGACAGACGAACTCGGTCACGCCTTAACCATGGCGGGCTTGGAGGTTGAAGCGCAGCAAGCTGCTGGCGCGGTGTTTAATAGCGTTGTCATTGGCGAAATCGTCGAAGCCGCAAAACATCCTGACGCAGACCGTTTGCAAGTGTGCAAAGTGAACGTGGGCAAAGAAACTTTGCAAATCGTGTGCGGTGCTGCAAACGCGCGCGTTGGTTTAAAAGCGCCATGTGCGCTTGTTGGCGCAGCGCTGCCCGGCATTTCGATTAAACAAGCTAAAGTGCGCGGCGTGGAATCGTTTGGCATGATGTGCTCGGAAAAAGAGCTGGGTTTGGCAGAAGCCGCGACGGGTTTGTTAGAGCTGCCTGCGGACGCGCCTGTCGGTCAAGATATTCGTGAGTATTTGAGCTTGAACGACACATTATTTACGCTAAAACTCACACCCAACCGTACAGATTGTTTGAGCGTTTTCGGTATTGCGCGCGATGTGGCGGCGATTACGGGCGCAAGTCTTAATGCCTCCTCTGGAAGCCGCGTTGATATTGGCTCGCAGACCACCATGCCCGTGCTCATTAATGCGCCGCAAGCTTGTCCTGCCTACTTTGGTCGCGTGATTGAAGGCGTGAACGCGCAAGCTAAAACGCCAGATTGGATGAAGCAACGCTTGGAGCGCAGCGGCATACGCAGCATTAGCGCGATTGTGGATATTACCAATTACGTGCTGCTAGAACTTGGCCAGCCCATGCATGCCTTTGATTTTGATAAGCTAGACATGAACATTGAGGTACGCTTTGCCAAATCGGGCGAGACACTCAAGTTGCTTAACGACACGGAAGTGAAGCTGCAAGCCGATGATTTGATCATCGCTGATAAAAATGGCGCGGTTGCGCTAGCGGGCATTATGGGTGGCGAGCCGACTTCAGTGACTGATACAACCACGAATATTTTCTTGGAAAGCGCATTTTTTACGCCAGATACGATTGCTGGAAAGGCGCGCCGATTGGGCTTAAGCACGGATTCATCTTACCGATTTGAACGCGGCGTGGATTTTGGCAACACGCAACAAGCGCTTGAGCGTGCGACGGCATTGATTTTGGAAATTTGCGGCGGAAAAGCTGGCAATGTGACGCAAGCGGTAAGCGTGCTGCCAGCTCGTAACACGGTGAATTTGCGCTACGCACGCTTGCT
Source organism: Methylophilaceae bacterium (assembly GCA_043774925.1). Taxonomy (GTDB): domain Bacteria; phylum Pseudomonadota; class Gammaproteobacteria; order Burkholderiales; family Methylophilaceae; genus JAYVSZ01. The sequence continues at coordinate 2,978 of JAYVSZ010000024.1, forward strand.
TTCGGTACTGGGTATTGCCATCACAAAAGAAACAGTTGGACAATTATTAAAGCAACTTGGCTTTACGTATCAAGAAAGTGCGGCAGGCTTTGCCGTGCAAGCGCCAACTTACCGTTTTGATATTGAGCGTGAAGAAGATTTAATCGAAGAAATCGCGCGTTTACATGGTTACGACAAAATTCCTGCAATTGCACCAACAGCCGCATTAAATATGTTACCTGAGCCAGAAGCCGCATGGAATAAGGCTGTGCTGGCAGATGCTTTGTGTGCGCAAGGCTACCAAGAAGTGGTGACTTATAGCTTTGTGGAAGAAAGTTGGGAGCGTGATTTATTGGGAAACACTCATCCAATTGCGCTTAAAAATCCCATCGCCAGCAATATGAACATGATGCGCAGCGGCTTGTGGGGCGGACTTTTAGACGTGCTCACCTACAATTTGAACCGCAAGCAAGAGCGTGCCATGTTGTTTGAAATCGGCGCGACATATCATCGTGATAAAGATGCTTATGCAGAAGAAACGCGCATTGCAGGCCTATTCTACGGCGCTGCGCAGCCTGAGCAATGGAGTGTGGTGGCGCGCGATGTGGATTTTTATGACGTCAAAGCAACCATTGAAACTTTGACGCATGGCGAAGCAGAATATCGCCAAGATTCACACCCAGCCTTGCATCCAGGCCAATCCGCGCGCGTGTATATGCGCGGTAAAGCCATTGGCTGGCTGGGCAAATTGCATCCAAAATGGCAGCAACATTATAATTTGGCAAAAAGTACGTTTGTTTTCGAGCTAGAAGCCGCGCCCTTATTGGCTGCCAGCGTGCCAAAATATGCGGAAGTTTCCAAATTTTTAGCTGTGCGTCGCGACATTGCCGTGGTCGTGGATGACAATCTGCCCGTTCAGGCTATTCTCGATGCGGTGAAAAGTGCTAAGATTCCTTTGTTGCAAGAAATGCAATTATTTGATGTTTACCAAGGAAAAGGTATCGCGGAAAATAAAAAAAGCCTTGCATTTCTTATACTTATGCAAGATACTCATAAAACTTTGGTAGACATTGAAGCAGAAGCCGCAATGGCGCAATTGCTCAAACTACTCGAAAATCAATTTGATGCAGCAATACGAAATTAAATAATATAATTATAGAAAAAGCAGGGCAGGGAGCATTTATGACGTTAACGAAGGCGGATTTGGCAGATTTACTGTTTGAGCATGTTGGGCTCAATAAACGGGAAGCCAAAGATATGGTAGAAGCATTTTTTGAAGAAGTTCGTACCGCGCTAGAAACTGGTGACAGTGTGAAGCTGTCTGGTTTTGGCAATTTTGAATTGCGTAAAAAATCAGAGCGTCCAGGCCGCAACCCAAAAACGGGTGAAGAAATACCTATTACGGCGCGCCGCGTGGTCACTTTCCACGCCAGCCAAAAACTTAAAAGCAAAGTTGAAGCGCATTACGCATAGTTAATCTGAATATTGATGATAGACCAAACTAAAAACACACCATTACCACCGATTCCCGCCAAACGTTATTTTACGATTGGCGAGGTAAGTGAGCTGTGTGGCGTTAAGCCGCATGTGTTGCGTTACTGGGAGCAAGAGTTTACACAGCTCAAGCCAGTCAAACGTCGTGGCAATCGTCGTTATTACCAGCATCACGAAGTACTATTAATCCGCAAAATCCGCGAGTTATTGTACGAGCAAGGCTTTACCATCAGCGGCGCACGTAATCGTTTGGATGGCGCAGAAGACAAGGTTGCAGAAGTGACAACGCCGCAAGCGGTTAAAGTAGCAAGCATATTCGATATGCCAGAAAATTTTGATTTATCTGCATTCAAAACACAAATTCAAGAAGTCATTCAACTGCTACGCACTTAATTTGTGATAGACGAATAAAACGCTAGCTTCAATAAAATTAAAAGCGCATTGGTAAGACCAGTGCGCTTTTGCTTTATAATACGCCCTGCGGCAAATGCCGCGTTCGGGGCGTAGCGCAGCCTGGTAGCGTACTTGTCTGGGGGACAAGGGGTCGCAGGTTCAAATCCTGCCGTTCCGACCAAATATATTATATAAATCAGATACTTATAATTTTATGTTGGCTTTGTTTTGGGGTGAAATGGGGTGGTTTAGGGTTTTATTGCCAGCAAATTGCCAGCTTTTTGTGTGAACATTTCAACTGCTTTATTTCCTGCTTCGGGAATAGCATCTTTAATAAATTTAGCATAAATGCTCGTGGTGGTAATGATGCTCGAATGTCCTAGTTGCTTGGCTAGCCAAGGAATAGATTCATCAGCAGTTAGCATCATGCTTGCATAAGTGTGGCGTGTTTGATATGGCCTTCTGTACCTTACGTTAGCGCGTCTTAATGCGGGCTTCCAGACGCCTTGCCTAATAGGTCTATCGCCAATCCATACTTCATTTGTTTTTGGATTTTGGAATATTTCTTTATTAGCTAGGTAGGTGTATTGTTTTTGTGCGATTAGAGCTTGCATGGCAGGCTCTAGTATTTTCACTTCTCGCCTGCCTGACTTTAGTTTTTGTATCTTCAAATTTCTCAGCCGCCTGTGTGAGAGACTTTGTTATTCTAATTACATTTCTGCGCCAGTTGTAATGGTCTAGTCTAACGCAACACTTTCTTAGAGGCTATAATCAACTTTAAGAGGTGTAAAAATGAGCAAAGTCAGAAATCAATTTCCAACCGAAT
>JAYVSZ010000025.1:0-6587 GCA_043774925.1 Methylophilaceae bacterium
TGACATTTGCTTCTCCTTAAGCCACTACGCACAACACTTCGCCACCGATACCGGCTGCTTGTGCTTTACGATCTGTCATTACACCCTTGGATGTAGACACAATTGTCACACCAAGACCATTCATTACTTTAGGGATATCTTGACCACTTTTGTAAACACGGAGACCCGGTTTACTGATGCGCTCAATCTTCTCAATGACTGGAAGTCCAGCATAATACTTCAAGCTAATGCTTAACACAGGCTTACCCTCATTAGGCAGCACGGCGAAGTCGTCAATATAGCCTTCGTCTTTTAGCACATTAGCAATAGCACCTTTTAATTTAGATGCAGGCATAGAAACCGATAATTTGTTAACCATTTGCGCATTACGAATGCGGGTCAACATGTCGGCGATTGGATCACTCATACTCATAGATCTGTCCTTTAATTACCAGCTAGCTTTGGTGATGCCTGGCACTTGGCCACTCATCATCAAATCGCGTAATTTGCTACGCCCGATACCAAATTTACTGAACACGCCACGTGGACGGCCAGTGAGAGCACAACGGTTACGTAAACGCACTGGGCTTGAATTGCGTGGCAAAGCCTGCAATTTAGCACGCGCATCACGACGATCTTCAGCACTGGCTTTTTGATCGTTAATGATTGCATTGATCGCATCACGTTTAGCTGCGAATTTTTCTACAGTGGCGCGACGTTTAACTTCGCGCTCTGTCATACATGTTTTTGCCATGTCCTAGCCTTTAATATCTAGTTTCTAAAAGGAAAATTAAACGCCTGAAGTAAAGCTTTCGCTTCTTCGTCAGTTTTTGCCGTTGTCGTAATCGTAATATTCATACCGCGAATTACATCGATTTTATCGTATTCAATTTCCGGGAATATAATTTGCTCTTTTACGCCCATGTTGTAGTTGCCACGACCGTCAAATGATTTCGCCGAAATGCCGCGGAAGTCACGAATACGTGGGATTGCAACCGTTACCAAGCGATCCAAGAACTCATACATACGCTCACGGCGTAAAGTCACTTTGCAACCAACAGGATAATCATCGCGGATTTTAAATGCCGCAACAGATTTTTTCGCTTTGGTCACCACCACTTTTTGACCAGCGATTTTTTCCATGTCACCAACTGCATTTTCCATCACTTTTTTATCCGCAACCGCTTCGCCCACGCCCATATTCAGCGTAATTTTTTCAATACGAGGCACTTGCATTACTGATGTGTAGCCGAACTGCTCAGTCATTTTTTTTACGATTGAGTCTTTATAAATTTGTTTTAAGCGCGCCATAATTTTTCCTATGCGTCCACAGCTTCGCCGTTAGATTTGTATACACGAACCTTACGGCCATCTTTTAATATTTTGTAACCAACACGGTCTGCTTTTTGTGTCGCTGCATTAAACAAAGCTACGTTAGATATATGGATTGGCATTTCTTTAGTAATAATGCCACCAGCAATGCCTTTCATAGGGTTTGGTTTAGCGTGTTTTTTTACAATGTTAACACCTTCAACCAGCACCTGGTCTGTATCCAGCACGCGCGACACTGTGCCGCGTTTGCCTTTATCTTTACCCGTGTTAACGATGATTTGATCACCTTTGTGAATTTTGCTCATTTTATTTGTCCTGTTCTTTCGCTCTTACAATACTTCTGGAGCTAGAGAAACGATTTTCATGAAACGCTCACTACGTAGTTCGCGTGTCACTGGCCCAAAAATACGAGTGCCAATCGGTTCAAGCTTAGCATTTAACAACACAGCGGCATTGGCATCAAACTTAACTAAAGAGCCATCTGGACGACGCACGCCTTTGGCAGTGCGCACCACAACCGCATTGTAGATTTCGCCTTTTTTAACGCGACCACGTGGGGCAGCATCTTTGATGCTGACTTTGATGATGTCACCAATACTGGCGTAACGGCGCTTAGAACCACCTAATACCTTGATGCATTGCACAGAGCGCGCACCAGTGTTATCGGCTACTTCAAGCCTTGATTGCATTTGAATCATGAGAATAATCTCCAACTTAATCCGTGTTAACCAAACAGCCGCCACTCAAAAAGTACGGCCAATAGACCACGGTCAGTATTGGGGCACTTGCTTTTGTAAGCCCGCTAGGGATATACGAGTGCCGAAAAGTCCAACATTATATACTGCATTAACATCTTCTATCAACTAGAAAATGCATTTATTATCTAACTAAGCCTTAAGCTTTGCTTGTTACCTTACTTACCACCCAGCTCTTAGTCTTAGAGAGTGGGCGGCTTTCTGTAATTGTGACTAAGTCACCTTCTTTGCACGCGTTTGTTTCATCGTGTGCGTGGAATTTTTTTGATTTAGCCATCACCTTGCCGATTAATGGGTGCTTCACTTTGCGCTCCACCAATACGGTTACAGTTTTGTCCATTTTGTCACTCACTACGCGGCCGCTTAAAGAGCGAACGACTTTTGCTTGTTCAGTCATCATCATTTCCCTTGTTAGGCTTTCGCTTTTTCAGCAATTATGGTCTTAACACGCGCGATATCGCGACGTGTTTTTTGAATTTGATCGGGCTTGTTAAGCTGTTGTGTTGCTGCTTGCATGCGCAATGAAAATTGTGCACGACGCAGCTCAATCAACTCGCTATTAAGCGCTTCAGGGGTTTTGTTTCTTAATTCGCTAGCTTTCATCTTTATCTTCCTTAACTACCAAGTTGACGTGTCATAAACACGGTTTCAATTGGCAATTTAGCTGCTGCTAATTTGAATGCTTCGCGCGCCAGCTCTTCGCTCACGCCATCCATTTCATATAGCATTTTGCCTGGTTGAATTTGAGCAACGTAAAACTCTGTACTACCTTTACCGTTACCCATACGCACTTCAGCAGGTTTTTTAGAAATTGGTTGATCTGGAAAAATACGAATCCATACACGGCCACCACGCTTAATGTGACGTGTCATCACCCGACGTGCGGCTTCGATTTGACGCGCAGTCAAACGACCGCGACCAATCGCTTTTAATCCAAAATCACCAAAACTTACTTTATTACCAGTCGTTGCAATGCCCTTATTGCGGCCTTTTTGCATCTTGCGGTATTTCTGTCTAGACGGTTGCAGCATCTTTAGCCCTCGGCTTTCTTACTTTTTTCTCTGGTTCAGCGGTTGGCATTGCGGCAGCAGCTTGCGCAGCAGCTAAAGTAGCCATGCTTGCAGGCGCATTTTCTTTAAACACTTCACCTTTGAACACCCAAACTTTAATACCAATAATGCCGTATGTAGTAGAAGCTTCAGCTACACCGTAATCAATATCAGCGCGTAATGTATGTAGAGGCACACGGCCTTCGCGATACCATTCAGTACGTGCAATTTCAATGCCGTTCAAACGGCCAGCACTCATGATTTTGATACCTTGAGCGCCTAAACGCATCGCGTTTTGCATGGCACGCTTCATCGCACGACGGAACATGACACGCTTTTCTAATTGTTGCGCAATTGATTGCGCAATCAATGTGGCATCAATTTCAGGTTTGCGCACTTCTTCAATGTTCAAATGCACTGGCACGCCCATTAAACCCTGTAGTGCAGCGCGCAACGATTCAATATCTTCGCCTTTTTTACCAATCACAACACCTGGACGCGCGCTGTAAATGGTGATTTTTGCATTTTTAGCGGGGCGTTCAATAATAATTTTACTTACTGCTGCGTTTGCTAATTTTTTATTTAAGAATTCACGCACCTTAATGTCACCTTGCAACATCGCTGGAAAGTTTTTGGTATTTGCATACCAACGTGAAGACCAGTTTTTTTGAACTGCTAGGCGGAAGCCAATTGGATGTATTTTTTGTCCCATATTATGCCTTTGTATCGCCGACTGTCACATGAATGTGGCAGGTTGGTTTAATGATTTTGCCAGCACGGCCTTTAGCGCGAGGGCGAATGCGTTTTAACACAATGCCTTTATCTACATAAATTGAAGTGACTTTCAACTCATCGATATCTGCACCATTGTTATGCTCTGCATTGGCAATCGCTGATTCCACGACTTTTTTGATAATCTCAGCACCTTTTTTAGGTGTGAAATTCAAAATGTTAAGTGCGTGATCTACTTTTTTGCCACGTACAAGGTCAGCCACCAGTCTCGCTTTTTGCGGAGAAAGATGCACACCTCTTAATATTGCTGTTACTTGCATCATAAGCTCCTATTTCTTCGCTTTTCTATCAGCAGCGTGGCCTCTGAACGTGCGCGTTAACGCAAACTCACCCAGTTTGTGACCAATCATGTTTTCAGAAATTAACACTGGCACATGCTGTTTACCATTGTGAATTGCTATCGTTAAACCGATAAAATCAGGCAAAATGGTAGAACGGCGTGACCAAGTTTTAATTGGCTTGCGATCGCGATTTGCAGCCGCAACTTCTACTTTTTTCGCCAAATGCCCATCTACAAATGGACCCTTTTTAATTGAACGACCCATATAATTACCTTACGCCTCTCGGACGACGACTAATACGCATATTATCAGTACGCTTGTTACTACGCGTACGATAGCCTTTTGTTTTCACACCCCATGGACTTACTGGGTTCATGCCGGCTGCAGTTTTACCTTCACCACCACCGTGCGGGTGATCGACTGGGTTCATCACCACACCGCGAACGGTAGGACGAACACCGCGCCAGCGCATTGCGCCCGCTTTACCGATTGAACGCAATGAATGCTCTTCGTTACCCACTTCGCCTAAAGTCGCTTTGCAATCCACGTGTACGCGGCGAACTTCGCCAGAACGTAAACGCAATTGCGCATAAGCGCCTTCACGCGCCAGCAACTGAACCGAAGTGCCAGCAGAGCGCGCTAACTGCGCACCTTTTCCAGGTTGCAACTCGATACAATGTATCGTGCTACCCACTGGGATGTTGCGCAACGGCAATGCGTTGCCCACTTTGATTGGCGCTTCAGCACCACTTATCAGTTGCGCACCTGCTGCAATACCGCGCGGCGCGATAATGTAGCGACGCTCACCATCTGCATAGCAAAGCAAAGCAATATGCGCTGTACGATTTGGATCGTACTCAATATGCTCAACTTTCGCAGGAATGCCGTCTTTATTACGACGGAAATCAATCATACGGTAATGTTGTTTATGGCCGCCACCTTGATGGCGCGTTGTAATGTGGCCATTATTATTACGGCCAGCATGTCTGCTTTGACTTTCCAACAGCGGCGCGTGCGGTTTGCCTTTATATAAATCAGGCGTTACAACCTTCACGACGGCACGGCGGCCGGGGGAAGTTGGTTTGACTTTAATTAATGCCATGTCTTCTCTCCTTATTCGCCAGCTGCAAAGTTAATTTCTTGACCTGGTTTCAAGCTCACATACGCTTTTTTCCAGTCGTTACGCTTACCTACACGTTTACCAGCACGTTTAGATTTGCCGAGCACATTAAGCACTGTTACCGCTTGCACTTCCACCTTAAAGACCAGCTCAATTGCTGCTTTAATTTCTGGTTTAGTTGCATCTGTGCGTACTTTAAAAGCAATTTGCTGATGTTTATCAGCAACATATGTTGCTTTTTCTGTAATTTGTGGCGCAACAATCACTTGCAGCAAACGATCTAGAGTATGCACGCTCATAGTTTTAGCTTCACTCATGCTAGCATCTCCTCAAGTTTCTTCACTGCGCCTGCGGTTGCCAACACTTTTGGAAAGCGCACCAAGCTGACAGGGTCTGCGTACTGCGCTTCAACCACCATGACGTTAATCAAGTTGCGTGAAGATAAGTACAAGTTTTCGTCGAAACCATCCGTCAATAGTAATACGCCATCAGCGTAACCAAGACCTTTAATTTTCTCTACAAATTGTTTTGTTTTAGGCGTGTCGATTTTGAAATCTTCAACAACAACAATACGTTCTTGGCGTACTAGTTCAGACAAAATGGTTTGCATGCCAGCGCGATAAGCCTTACGGTTTACTTTGTGGCTGAAATTCTCATTTGGGCTGTTTGGGAAAGCACGACCGCCTCCACGCCAGATCGGGCTTGAAGACATACCTGCACGTGCGTTACCAGTACCTTTTTGTGCGTATGGCTTGTGCGTGGTGTGCGCAACTGTTGCGCGCGTTTTTTGTGCGCGTGTTGCAGTGCGTGCGTTTGCCATATAAGCCACTACCACCTGATGCACTAACGCTTCGTTAAATTCGCGGCCAAATGTAACATCAGAAACTGTCACGCCTTTTTTGGCAAATTTACCATTTTGATCGATTAATTTAATTTCCATTATTTAGCTCCCCTTGATTTGGTCGCTTTATTTTTAATGGCTGGGCGTACAACAACGTCTCCACCTTTAGCGCCTGGGATAGCACCTTTAATCAATAATAGATTGCGCTCAATATCCACACGCACAACCACTAGGTTTTGCGTAGTCACCGTTACCGCACCCAAATGGCCAGGCATACGCTTACCAGGGAATACTCGACCTGGATCTTGCGCCATACCGATAGAGCCAGGTACGTTATGGGATTTTGAGTTACCGTGCGATGCTCGGTTAGACTTGAAATGATGACGCTTAATTGCGCCAGCAAAGCCTTTACCTATCGAATTACCAGTAACATCGACC
>JAYVSZ010000026.1:0-23060 GCA_043774925.1 Methylophilaceae bacterium
TCTTGGCTGGAACAAAACACCACCGCCAGTAGCGCAAAAAGTCTTGCTAAGAAAGTCAGTGCAGAACTTAAAAAATTGGCAGGACAAGCGAACTGATGCCCCACTAGGCAATATCCACGAGGGTTGCAGAGGGTACTGTTTTGAATTAGGTTTTAACTGCTTGAAACAGTTGGGTAAATTGTTGACTTGTTTTAGCAATATCTACTGCATTAAACAACGCACCAATCACCGCAATGGCATCTGCGCCACTTTCTTTTAACTTAGCTGCATTTTCAAGTGTAATGCCGCCAATGGCGACGCTTGGAATGTTGAGCTCTCTTTTTGCGCGCGTGAATAATTCTAAATCTGCAACTGGCGCGTTTGGCTTGGTGTTTGAGGCAAAACAAGCGCCAAATGCTACATAACTTGCGCCTTGCTGTTGTGCGCTTAAAGCTAAATCAAAACGGTTGTAGCAGGATGCACCTAGGATTTTGTCTTTACCGATTCTTGTCCTAACTTCGGCTAAATTTCCGTCATCTGCGCCTAAATGTACGCCATCTGCATCTAAAGTTAAACATAATTTTACCGAATCGTTAATAATAAATGGCACATCATATTGACGGCACAAGGGCAAAATAGCGCGTGCTTGTTGCGTTTGCAGTTTGTGATTGGCGGTTTTGTTGCGATATTGCAGCATGTTGATGCCGCCTTGCAGCGCGGTTTCTATCTTGATTAATAGCAAGTCGGTATCTGCAATATCGGGCGTTACCGCATACAAGCCGCTAATCATATAGCGTTTAATTTAGTGCTGAATGAATGGCGTTTTAATGTCATCATCGCTAACGTCATCTTCATCGCGCGCCCAAAAAAAGCGGTCGGGTATAAATTGCCCCATGCCTGGGCGGAAGGCATTTTTAAGCGTTTGCCAAGTGTATTCTTGTGCTTCTTGAATGGCTTCTTCCATGCTTAAACCGTGCGCTAGGCAAGCCGCAATCGCGCTAGTGAGCGTGCAGCCGCTGCCGTGATAGCTGCCTGCCAGCCGCTCCCAGTGATAAGCTTTAATCAAGCCGCTGGCGCCAGACTCATGGCTGCCGTACAGCGAATTCACAACGTCGATGCTGCGTTCGTGCGTGCCAGTAATCAGCACGTATTCCGCGCCCATTTCTAGCAAGCGCATGGCCGATTCATCCAGCGAAGTATGTTGAATTTCCTCTCCTTCATCGTAAAAGGCCAGCCTGCGTGCTTCTAGGCTATTAGGCGTAATCAGCGTGGCTTGCGGAAACAGCAAGTCGCACATGGCGGCTTGCATTTCCTCATTCGCCAGCTCGTCGCCGCGGCCAGAGGTCAAAATTGGGTCAATCAGCAGCGGCACGTCGGGATAATCGGCCATAATTTCAGCGATTACCGCGATATTTTCTATGCTACCGAGCAAGCCCAGCTTAAAAGCCGAAACCTGTACATCCTCTAAAATAGTGCGCGCCTGCTCATTAATCCAATCCGCATCCAGCGCAAACACGCTCTCTACGCCCACGGTATCTTGCACGGTAACCGCAGTCACCACAGATAACGGATGGCAGCCTATACTCGCCAGCGCCAAAATATCGGCCTGCAAACCCGCACCGCCACTAGGGTCTGTGGCAGCAAAGGTTAAAACAATCGGTGGTGTTTCTGTCATGCTTATCATTCTTTCCTTGGTCTTTCATGGAGCGGGTGACGGGAATCGAACCCGCGTATCGAGCTTGGGAAGCTAGCGTTCTACCATTGAACTACACCCGCAAGCTTGCAATTAAAGGTGTTATTTTACCTTAAAAAATTACTTGCTAGGCTGGCAAGAATGCTGTCAAATAGTAGTGCGCTGATTACTTACTTACAAAATAGTTAGATTATGTGATTTTTTTGCGAATCATTCTCAACTCTGTTTATACTTATGGCTCAAAATTAATTTAAGGGTTTTTTAATGACTAGGCATGACAATCTCAAGTTGGATCACCAGCTTTGCTTTGCACTTTATGCTGCCACGCACGCATTAACGCGCGCTTACCGCGACGGCTTAGAACAAGCGGGACTGACTTATACACAATATTTGGTGATGATGGTATTGTGGGAAAAAGACAGCATCAGCGTCGGTAGTATTGCGCAGCGCTTAGAGCTGGATTCCGCAACGCTCACGCCTATGCTCAAACGCTTAGAATTGGCTGGATTTATCGATCGTAAACGTAATAAAAACGACGAGCGCATTGTGGAAGTAAGCCTGACCAAAGCGGGCGACGCGCTACAAGACCAAATTGCGAAAGTACAACACGGGGTGGAATGCCAAACAGGCTTGTGTCATGAGGAGTTTATACAACTTAAGCAGTCGCTCCAGCACTTGGTAGAAAGTATGTCAAAAGACGCAAAGCTTAAAGCTGCTGCTTAGACTGTTGCTGGCTTTACAAACAAAAAACCACGGTTACCCGTGGTTTTTTGTTTTGCTTTAAAGCTTATTTTCTTACTGGCTCTGATACTGGTTTTTCGCCCGTCACAATCACATTACGATAGCTTTCTAAGTCACCCATTAATTGGCTAATTTCGTGATCTGGAATATTATAAGCATAAAATGTTTCCAAACACTCAATCAAAATAATGTTGAACTCACGGTTAGTAATCGCTAAATGTGGGTGGCTGTCTTTCATTGATTTACCACGACCAAATGCGTCTGGCAAATAGGCTTTTGGGCCGCCTGTTTCTTGAATAACCCAGTTGGTCAACATTACTTTAAAGCCAGCTTTGGTTTCTGGTCTGTCATGAACAGCTTTTAACTTTGGGTTAGCATTTAAACCACGGTTAAGATAAATTTTATCTACAAGGTGGTCAACTGTTTGGGCGATATTATAAGTGCCGCCTAAACGGTTAAAAAGTGAATCTTCTGCAAATGCTGGTGCTGCTATAAATGCGGTTGTTGCGAACAAGCTTGTTATCGCTACTAATTTTTTTAACATTTTTGCTTCTCCTAATATTTTTTAAAATCGTTATAAATTGTATTAGCCCCTTTAAGCAAACTAAAAACAATCTCCAAAATCACTCCACTGAATCTTAAAAACGTCCAGTTACATCTTTGTAACATATTTATTATTTATACGCAAATATTTTGTATGCTAATTATTACTTTGTATTCCAAGTAATTGTATTTACAAATTAATTATTAAAACTCTAAAGGATCAATATCCAGCGCCCAGCGAATTTTGGTGCTGAGCTTTTCGGCACGAAGTTGCGGTATCCAAATTTTAAGTAATCTCTGCAAAGCCACGCGGTTATTGGCTTGCAGCAATAGCTGCCCGCGTTCCATGCCTTTCAAGCGCTCCATTTGCGGGCGCACCGCGTCGTAAATCGTCACCTCGTTTGAAATAGCACGCGCCAAATTGCTCGCCATGTTTAAAAACTGCGCAACTTGTGCAAAATCGCTCGCTTCCACCTTTAACAACGCAAAATAACTGGTCGGTGGAAACTGCATGCTAACGCGTTCGTTCAAAAGCACATCGGCATAGCTTGCGTAATCTTGCGCTTTAAGCGCATCAAATAAGGCATGCTGCGGAAACGCGGTTTGAATCAGCACTTCACCCGCAATCTCGGCACGACCAGCCCGACCAGAAACCTGCATGAGTTGCGAGAATAGCCGCTCGCTGGCGCGAAAATCGGGGCTAAATAAGGCAGTATCCGTATCAATCACGCCAACTAAAGTTAAATGCGGAAAATCGTGGCCTTTGGCCAGCATTTGCGTGCCAACTAAAATATCGATTTCTTTGTTTTGCACCTGAGTTAATAGCGTTGTCAGCGCGTCTTTATTGCGCATGCTGTCGCGGTCAACGCGCGCGATTTTTGCCTCGGGAATTGCTGCATTTAACGTTTGCTCAAGCCGTTGCGTGGCGTGGCCAAGCGGGCTTAAGTCGGCATTGCCACAACTTGGGCATTGCACGGGGATTTTTTGCTCATATCCACAATGATGACATTTAAGCCGCTTTTGGCTTAAATGCACCACCAGCCTTGCCGAGCAGCGCGTGCACGCCGCAAGCCATTGGCAAGCATTGCAATGCAGCACTGGCGCGTAACCGCGGCGATTAATAAACAATAAACTTTGCTCGCCACGTTTTAGCCGCTCGCGCATGGCGTTAATGAGAATCGGCGAAAGTCCGTTTTCGGTCGGCGATTTGGCAATATCAATCGTATGGATTTTTGGCAATTGCGCGTTGCTAACCGCACGCTGTTTCAAGCGCAGCAAACCATATTGTTGCTTCTTTGTCTGACTCCATGTTTCTAAACTTGGCGTCGCGCTACCTAAAATAATTGGAATATTCAACTGTTTGGCGCGCACCATCGCCACATCGCGTGCATGGTAACGCATGCCATCTTGTTGCTTGTACGAGCCGTCGTGTTCTTCGTCGATAATAATCATCTGCAAATTTGGCATCGGCGTAAAAACGCTTAAACGCGTGCCAATCACAATCTTAGCCGCGCCAATGCTGGCGGCCAGCCAATTTTGTGAGCGCTCACTCTCGCTTAAATTGCTGTGTAATGTGACAAGTGGGTATTGACTTAAGCGACTTCTAAAGCGCGCTTCTAGTTGCGGCGTTAAATTAATTTCTGGCACTAGAATGAGCGTTTGCGCATTTTTCTCGGCGAGAATTTTTTGCAGCAATTGGATATACACTTCGGTTTTGCCGCTGCCCGTAATGCCATGCAACAGCCAAGGTTTAAAGCCACTTTCATTCAAAATAGCGGCAATTGCATGGCTTTGCTCACCGTTTAAATTGGGCTCAATGCTAGATGAGCGAAGCGATGGCTTAACCGCAACCACTTCGGTTTGCGTAATCCAACCTTTTTCTTGTAGCTGCGCAATTGCTTTGCGCCAACCAGATGAAATATCTGCTAACGCATTAGCGCTTAAACCGACCGTGCCAGCACCCGCATGGATATTGGCTTGCGAGGCATTTGATTGTAAAAGCGCATGTACGATTTTATGCAAAACGATTTGTTTTTTTGGAATTTCATCCAAATTGGCGTTTGCATTAAGCGCATAAACAAAGCTTTTGCGCGTGACGGCCGGTTTAATTTGCCGTAAACGCAGCGGCAACGCAGAAATGAGCGTTTGCCCGAGCGGATAATGATAATAATCCGCACAAAATTTAAGCAATTTAAAATCGGCCACGCCAAATACGGCATCGTCGAACACGTGAATGACGGGCTTGAGCTTTTCCGAAGGCACATCGGATGTTTGCGCAACTTCTATGATAATGCCGACCAAATTGCGGCCAGCAAAACTCACCACAGCACGCGCGCCAATTTGCACTGCAAAGCCGTTATTGGCGTAATCGAACAGGCGATTAAGCGGCACATCGAGCGCGATTTTAAGGATTTCTGGCTGCATGAAATTAGCGTGGCTTGTGAGTTATTGAGTTAAAATAGCGGCTTGACTGATTTAATGCAACAGATTATCCCTTGAAACAAATAAACTTAAAACAAATCATCTCGGATTTATTGCTGCAAGCCGCCAAAACATTAGTCGCGGATACTTCTTCCATCTCGATTATTTTAGAGCGCCCGAAATTGGCAGAACATGGCGATTTTGCGACCAATATCGCCATGCAATTGGCCAAACCGCTTAAACAAAATCCGCGCGCCATTGCCGAGGCCTTAATTAAAGCGCTGCCACCAAGCGAAACGATTGCAAAAGTAGAAATTGCAGGCGCGGGCTTTATCAATTTCTTTTTGAGTAGCCAAACCAAGCAAGCCATTGTGCGCGAGATTTTGCAGGCTGGTGAGAGTTTTGGTCACAAGAACACGGGCAAAGGTGAAAAAGTGCAGGTGGAGTTTGTTTCTGCCAACCCAACTGGCCCACTGCATGTGGGCCATGGGCGCGGCGCGGCGGTAGGCGATTGCTTGGCGCGGCTGTTAAAAGCCAATGGTTGGGATGTGACGCGCGAGTTTTATTACAACGACGCTGGGGCGCAAATTGACAACCTAGTATTGTCGGTAGAAGCTCGCTGCAAGGGCGTTGGCACGGATGATGCAAGCTTTCCAGAGAATGGTTACCGTGGTGACTATATTCAAGACATTGCAGCGGCCTATTTAGCCAAAGAAACTGTGACTGCCGACGACATGCAAGTGACGGCGAGTGGCGATGTAAACGATGTAGAATCGATTCGGCATTTTGCCGTGGCCTATTTGCGCCACGAGCAAGATTTGGATTTGCGCGCGTTTCAAATTAAGTTTGACGTATTCTCGCTAGAAAGCGCACTTTACAGCGAGGGCAAAGTAGAAAATACCGTGCAAGCGCTCATTAAAAGCGGAAAAACCTTTGAAGAAGGCGGCGCACTTTGGCTTAAAACCACGGATTTTGGCGACGACAAAGATCGCGTGATGCGCAAATCTGAGGGCGGCTACACTTATTTTGTGCCCGATGTCGCTTACCATCACGAAAAATGGAACCGCGGTTTTGTCCGCGTCATTAACGAGCAAGGTTCGGATCACCACGGCACGGTTGCCCGCGTGCGTGCTGGCTTACAGGCACTTAATGTGGGCATTCCACAAGGTTGGCCGAGTTATGTGCTGCACCAAATGGTGCGTGTAATGCGCGGCGGCGAGGAAGTAAAACTGAGCAAACGTGCTGGTAGCTATGTGACTTTGCGCGATTTAATCGAAGAAGTAGGCTGCGATGCCACGCGTTATTTTTTGGCGGCGCGCGATGTGCACTCACAGTTAATTTTTGATATTGATTTGGCACGCGCGCAAACCAATGACAATCCTGTGTATTACATTCAGTACGCCCACGCCCGTGTTTGCAGCGTGTTGGCACAATGGGCTGGCGATGCTGCAAGCTTAATTTCTGCCGATTTAAGCGCGCTCACCTCACCGCAAGAAGCCGTGTTGATGCAAAAATTAAGCGAATTTCCAGAAGTGATTGAAAATGCGGCCACTGACTTAACGCCGCATACCCTTGCCAATTATTTAAAAGAATGTGCAAGCGAACTGCACAGCTATTACAATGATACTAAATTTTTAGTAGATGACGTGCCAACCAAACTGGCGCGCATGGCGTTAATTAGCGCAACACAGCAAGTATTGAAAAATGGCTTAAATTTGCTTGGCTTGAGCGCGCCTAATAAGATGTAAACCCAGTAAAAATGTAAACCAAGCAGATTAAACTTAAAATTTATTTAATTAGGTAATTTATGGCAAGAGACTACAAACCCGCCCAGCAAAAGGCCAGCACTAGCAAAGGCAGCCCGTTTTTTACTGGCTTGCTAATTGGGTTATTGCTTGGTGTTGGCGCTACCGTTTGGCTCACCATGGTGATTAAAGGCAGCGATAGCCCGTTTGAAGATAAAAAAATCAACGCGCCAAGTACCAAAGATTTGGCAGCAAAAACGCCCAAACCAAAAGATAAAAGCGCTGAAGACAACGCAGTACCAAAAGATGAAAGCCCAGCTGGCGCAAAACCAGCCAATGACTTTGATTTTTATACGATTTTGCCAGACACCGAAAGTACCGTCACTGAGCAAGAAATTAAAGACAATGCCACCACAGTTAAAAAAGATAATTACTTTTTGCAAGTGGGTGCTTTTCAAAACGAAGCGGATGCCGACAACATGAAAGCCAAGCTGGCGCTGCAAGGCTTTGAGGCCGTAGTGCAAACGGCGACCATTCCAGACAAAGGCACATGGCATCGCGTACGTGTTGGGCCGCTGAATGATATTGATCAAATTAATAAAATTCGTGGCGATTTAACCACGGCGGGCTTCAATACTGACCTTATCAAGGTGCACACAGAAACACCGCCGCGATAATTAAGATTGAATTAATTGTCATCTTTTGTGGTCAATCCACGTTACTAACGTTGTAATTTTTGTTTAAAAATGTTTAAGGATCAATAATGAAAAAGTTTTTAGTCTCACTGATGTTACTTCTAAGTACTTCCGTTTATGCTGAAGCGCCTAATGCTCAAGCACCTAAAGTCGGTACGGATTTTGATGCCGTTACGCAACCAATTTCTACCGACAACGCAGGTAAAATTGAAGTGATGGAGATTTTTTGGTACGGCTGCCCGCACTGCTATCACATGGAGCCAGTGCTAAATGCATGGGTTAAAAAATTGCCTGCAGACGTATATTTTAAGCGCGTGCCAGGCTTGCCGCGCGTGGAATGGGCACCAATGGCTAAAGCTTTTTATGCGATGGAAACTTTGGGTTTGACCGAAAAACTGCACAGCGCCTTATTTGACGCGGTACACAAAACAAAAACACTTAACCCGATGGACGAAAAAGCGGCCATTGACTGGATGACGGCACAAAGCGGTTTAGATCACCTTAAAGTTGAGCAAGCATTTAAATCATTCAGCATGAACAGCAACCTTAACCGCGCCGCACTTATATTCCGCAATACGGGCGCCACAGGCGTACCTAGCATCGTGATTGATGGTAAATATATCACCTCTAGCACCATGGCTGGTAGCAACGAGCAAGCGCTTAAAGTGGCTGATTACATTATCGATAACATGCGTAAAGAAAAAGCCGCAGCAAAGAAAGCAGAACCTGCAAAAAAGTAACTAAGGCAGCTAAACCAAAGTTGCCTAGCAAAGTTAAATAAAATAGCAAAAATTAAACCCGCTGATGGTCATACACAGCGGGTTTTTTGTAGGTTATTATTTGGCTCATGCATAAATCATCGAAAACCATTTTTATTACAGGTGCGTCTAGCGGCGTCGGTCAAGCCTTGGCACGTGAATGCGCAGCGCGTTATGCAAGTGCTGGCTTAGTGCTTGGGCTAGTGGCACGCAGACAAGATGCCTTACAACAGCTTGCTGATGAACTGCAAGCCAAACATAAAATCACTTGCGCCATTTATGCACTAGACGTGCGTGACAGCAGCGCTTTACAAACGGCCGCGCAAAACTTCATCACCCATTTTGGCGCACCCAATATCGTTATCGCCAATGCGGGCGTCAGCCGCGGCACGCTGACGCAAGAAAAAGAAGATATTGCCGCTTTTCAGGCCGTGTTCGACATTAACGTGATGGGCATGGTACACACCTTTAACCCCTTTATTGCGACGATGCGGCAAGCTGGGGGAAAGAAAAATCAGGCACAATTGGTTGGCGTGGCCAGCGTGGCAGGCATTCGTGGCTTGCCGGGCGCTGGTGCCTATAGCGCCAGCAAGGCCGCCGTGATTTGCTATTTAGAAAGTTTACGTGTGGAAATGCAAGCTTTTGGTATTCACGTTACCACCATCGCACCGGGCTATATTCGCACGCCCATGACGGATGTGAACAAATACAAAATGCCGTTTTTAATGGATGTAAGCATATTTGCGGAAAAATTTATGAATGCCGTGGAAGCCAAGCGCCGCTTGGTGTTTATTCCTTGGCAAATGGGCGTGCTGGCAAGGTTGATGCGCTTAATTCCGCCGCGGCTGTGGGATTGGGCAATGCTCAACGCGCCGCACAAGGAAAGGACACGCTGGGATTGGTTATAAGCTTTACTTGTTCAAGCTGATTATGTGCTAACATGGTAACCATTGCATATAGCATTGGTTACCATGTTGAATCAAACCTTATTGTCCATCTCCAAAGCTGCTGAACAACTCAACATTCATCCAGACTCAATTCGCCGATGGGAGAAAAAAGGCTTAATTAAAGCTTTTCGAGATGAAAGTAATCATCGTGTGTTTTCATTATGTGAGATTGAGCGCATACAAGCACAAGCAATGGAGTCCCCTAGTAATTTAGGCTTTCAAGTATTGTGCACAGATAATTCGCACTTATCAGCCAGCTCAGTTGAATTATTTGCAGGGGCGGGTGGGTTAGCCCTAGGTTTTGAAAACGCAGGTATTCATCATGAATTATTGGTTGAAATTGATCAACATGCTGCAAATACTTTGCGTGAAAATCGCCCCAACTGGCATGTCCTTCAACAAGATGTGCGTGAAATTGAGTTTAGCGCATATAAAGCAGACATTGTTTCAGGCGGTTTTCCATGCCAAGCATTTAGCTATGCAGGTAGAAAACTAGGGTTTGAAGATACGCGCGGCACCTTATTTTTTGAGTTTGCGCGCTGCATCAAATCTATTCAACCCAAAATTGTTGTGGGTGAAAATGTACGTGGTTTACTAACACATGACAATGGTAAAACGCTACAAACCATGCTGGGCGTGCTTGATGAATTAGGTTACCGAGTAGCTTATAAAATACTACGCTCACAATATCTAGATGTTGCTCAAAAACGCGAACGTTTGGTTATTATTGGTATTCGTAAAGATTTACCTACGCCTTTTTGCTTTCCAAAAGAAAATAACTACATTATTCCGCTACGCCAAGTGTTAAAAGATGTACCAAAATCTGAAGGTGCTCGTTATACAGAGAAAAAATATGCTCTCATGCAACAAATTCCACAGGGTGGATATTGGCGAGATTTGCCAGATAATTTGCAAAGAAGCTATATGGGCGCGAGTTATTTTCAAGGCGGCGGTAAAACTGGGATGGCGCGGCGCTTATCGTGGGATGAGCCATCACTTACCCTTACCTGCAACCCTGCACAAAAGCAAACAGAACGTTGCCACCCTTCTGAAACTCGCCCACTTGCTGTACGCGAGTATGCACGCATACAAAGCTTTCCCGATGACTGGCAATTTACTGGCTCAACCAATGTGCAATACAAACAAATTGGCAATGCTGTACCAGTAAATATGGCTTACCACCTAGGGCGTTGCGTATTGGCAATGGTGATCAATCAACCAAACTTTGATACGATGGAAGTTTTTAACCAAATGCCTTTGCAAAAAACTCTGCAAACAAAGGCTCCAGTGACAATGCCGCTATTTGGCCATTCGGTAATTTCTGCTCCGCCAATACCTCTTTAATCACCATTGGCAGTACTTGATATAATTGTTTTAACGCCTCTTGCTCACCCGTCACCAAAGCATAAAAGCTATAACCGTCAATTTCAAGTATTTGTTTATTGGCTTGGCGTACTGTTTTTTTTCATTATCTGAAGGCGTGAATTCTTTGGTAAATCGCTTAGTTGAAGCAGGGATAACAGTCACATAATACGCAGTATAGCCGTGATATTTTGAAGTTTTATGTAGAACGGCTGCTTGTAGCTCATCGTAAACTGCCTTTAAATCAGACTTTTTAACCGTATTGTGTTTATTCTTTACTTCCGCCACGACTTTTGTTTGGGCTGAAACTAAATCCACAAAACCAAGATTAGGTATTTCCCAACCTTTCACATTTGACAATAAATTTTGATGAAAATTTCCCAAGGCATTTTGTAAAGTTTTTTGCGCTTGTCTCTTACGTTCAAAATTTAACCATTGCTCTAAAGTCACATTCTGAGAAGCCGCATCAAACAATGCAGAAAAAGGATCAACGCCATTTCTGTAAAAGTTTTTTTCCGCTTTCGCAATACCAAGAGCGCCCTTTGTAAGCACTTCCCGCACACATGCTTTTAGGTTTTCATCGGCAATCCAAGTCAAGTGAGTCATTTTATGTTCCCAATCATTCCACCGTCACGCTCTTCGCTAAATTCCGCGGTTTATCCACATCCGTGCCTTTAAGCAAAGCCACGTGGTAAGCCAGCAATTGCACAGGGATTGTATGCAAAATGGGAGACAACACGCCCACGTGGCGCGGCGTGCGAATCACGTGCACGCCTTCTGATTCCATAAAATGGCTATCATCATCGGCAAACACAAATAACTCGCCCCCACGCGCTTTCACTTCTTGCATGTTCGATTTTACTTTTTCCAGCAACGTGTCATTGGGCGCAATCACCACCACTGGCATGTAATTATCCACCAGCGCCAACGGGCCGTGTTTAAGCTCACCGGCGGGGTAAGCTTCGGCATGAATGTAGGAAATTTCTTTAAGCTTGAGCGCACCTTCTAAAGCAATTGGATAATGTACGCCGCGCCCTAAAAACAGCGCGTGATGTTTATCGCCAAAACGTTTTGCCCATTCACGAATTTGCGGCTCTAAATTAAGCGCGTATTGCACGCTGCCGGGCAAGTGGCGCAAGGCTTCCAAGTAATCGTGCTCTTGCTCGGTATCGAGTAAATCACGCTGTTTTGCCAGCGTTGCTGCAAGCGTAAACAACGCAACGAGCTGGGTGGTAAACGCTTTGGTGGATGCCACGCCAATTTCCGCGCCTGCGCGCGTGTAAAGCACAAGTTTAGAAGCGCGTGGCAGGGCACTTTCTTGCACGTTGCAAATAGACAAACTTAAATGCTGACCCAGGCTTTGTGCGTGTTTTAGCGCTTCCATCGTGTCTAGCGTTTCGCCAGATTGCGAAATAGTGACAATAAGCTGTTTTGGGTTTGGTACCGATTTACGATAACGATATTCGCTAGCAATTTCCACATTAGTGCGAATTTGCGCAATACCTTCTAACCAATATTTAGCTGTGAGACCCGCATAATAGCTAGTGCCCGCTGCCAAAATAAGGATGCTATCGATTTGCTTAAACACCTCTGCCGCGCCATCACCAAATAGGGCGGGCGAGAAGCTGGCATCGTCAATCAAGGCTTCAATCGTGTCGGTTAGCGCGCGTGGCTGCTCGTGAATTTCTTTTTGCATAAAGTGCGCATAGGGGCCAAGTTCCATGCTGGCAAGCGATACATCGCTCACATGTATCTTGCGTTCAATCATCGTGTCGGTTTTATCCCAAATCGTCACGCCCTCTGCTTTTACTTCAGCCACGTCGCCGTCTTCCAGATAAATCACACGGCGTGTGGCTTGCAACACGGCAGAAACATCAGATGCAATAAAATTTTCGCCGTCGCCAAGACCCAATAACAACGGGCATCCCAGCCTTGCCGTAATCATGCTATTTGGTTCTTTTAATGAGATGACTGCAATCGCGAATGCGCCAGTAAGCTCCTTAATAGCTGCCTTTACCGCTGATAGTAAGCACTCACCTTGAGCATGATAATAGTGGATCAAATGTGCGATGACTTCTGTATCAGTTTGCGAAGCAAATTTGTAGCCTAGTTTTTGCAAGCCGTCGCGTTGCTCGTCGTGATTTTCGATGATGCCGTTATGCACCACGGCAATTTCACCATTTGAATTACTTGGTGAAACATGCGGATGCGCATTGGACTCAGTCACGCCACCATGCGTCGCCCAACGCGTATGGCCAATGCCAACAAAGCCTGAAAGATTTTCCGCAATAGCTTTCACCTGCATCTCGCTGACGCGGCCTACCGCGCGCACGCGCTTTATATCGCCATCTAAAACGGCGATGCCCGCAGAATCATAACCACGATATTCCAAGCGGCTCAAGCCTTCTACCAACATTGGCACTACATTTCGTTTTGCAACCGCACCTACAATACCGCACATATTCTTTTAACTTTCTATTTTAATTTTTGTGGCCGTTTCCAGCCTTTAATGGTCACTTGTTTAGCACGCGAGATGGTGAGCTCGCCTGCTGGCGCTGCTTTACTGATGGTCGAACCCGCGCCAATGGTGGCACCTTTGCCAATGGTGACTGGCGCGATGAGCTGTGTATTTGAACCCACAAACACGTCGTCCTCAATCACCGTTCTGTGCTTGTTCGCGCCGTCGTAATTGCAAGTAATCGTCCCAGCGCCAATATTGACGCGCTTACCCACGGTGCTGTCGCCGACATAACTCAAATGATTAATGCTGCTATCCGCATCCACTTGCGCATTTTTAAGCTCAACAAAATTGCCAATATGCACATTATCCGCCAGTGTAGTGCCTGGGCGAATGCGTGCATATGGCCCAACGCGGCCATTTTCTCCGATAGTAGCTTCTACAATGTGAGAATAGGGCAAAATTGTAGTGTTTGCGGCAACTGTCGCGTCTTTAATCACGCAATATGCGCCAATTTTGACGTTTTCGCCCAAGGTCACGTTGCCCTCAAAAATGCAACCAACGTCAATCTCCACATCCTGCGCGGTTTGCAGCGTGCCGCGCACATCAATGCGGGCAGGATCTGCCAGCGTCACGCCTCTTTTTAGAAGCGCTTCCGCGTTGCGTTGCTGGTAAACGCGCTCAATCTGCGCTAAATCCAATTTGCTATTGATGCCCGTTACCGACCATTCGTCATCCGTAATTTCCGCAAGCACATTCACCTTGTCGCGCACCGCGAAACCGACAATATCGGTGAGATAATATTCGCCCTGTGCGTTATTATTCGATAGGCCTGCGAGCCAATGTTTAAGCGCCTTCGCAGGCATCGCCATCATGCCCGTATTCACTTCTTTGATGCTTTTTTGTGCTTCCGTCGCGTCTTTATGTTCCACAATCGCCGTTACGGCATTATGCGTGCGCACAATGCGACCATATCCCGTTGGCTCTGCTTTATTGAACGTTTGAATGACAAGCTTATTGTTGGCTTTTGCTAATAATTTTTCGCAGGCTTCGACATTAATTAACGGCACATCACCCAACAGAATCAAAGTAGTTGCGTCATCATCCAAATAGGGCGCAGCTTGCTGCACGGCATGGCCAGTACCTAACTGCTGTTTTTGCTCTGCCCAAATCATTTTTTCACCGTTAAACGCTTTTTTAACCGCATCGCCACCAAAACCAACCACCACAATAATTTTGGCTGGGTTTAACGCTTTTGCGCAGTCAATCACATGGCGCAAAATAGCGCGGCCAGCAATCTCATGCAGCACTTTAGGCTTGCTGGAAAACATGCGCGTGCCTTTGCCCGCGGCGAGAATAACGATATTGAGTGAAGACATACGCTAATTATAAAGTAATATGGTTTGATGCTAGGTAAAAAATAGCTAACAACTTGATTGTGTTATACACTTCAGTTTTTATCAGCAATTAACCGTTCCATTTGACGCAAAACAAAGCATCGAATAGGATGTCTATTTTACGTTAGAACCTTATGGATTATTCATCACCACTTGAACGATTAAAAAACATGGGTTTTCGGCAAGTCGGCGAATGGTCTGTTGAATCAAGCAAGATTAAATTCACACTAAGCGATGCTGCTTCTGCTAAAAATGTTCTATATGCATTTATTAGGCAGGACACAGTTGTGTATATTGGTAAAACTATTCAAACCCTTAAACAGCGAATGAATGCATATAAAAATCCAGGTCCAGGCCAATCAACTAATATCAAAGGCAACAAGCTAATTGGTGAGGCTTTGGAGGCAAACCAATCTGTCGCAATATTTGCGCTACCTGACAATGGATTGCTTTATTACGGTGGGTTTCATGTGAATTTGGCGGCTGGTCTTGAAGATAATTTAGTTTCATCACTAAAACCAGCATGGAACAAAACAGGTATATGAGTTCTAACCCATCCATCAATCGGGACGCGCTAAAGCGCGCCCCTTATGTCAAACGTTAGGCATCAAATTTAAAAGCAAAAAAAGCGACCTCTCGGTCGCTTTCTAAATGTTACGCTTACTAAATCACTAAATTAGTGAATGTTTTTGCGTAGTCTTTCAATTGCGGCAATTTGCGCTACCGCTTCTGCGAGTTCCGCCTGTGCGGCTGCGTAGTCAATATCTGAACCACGGTTTTTCATCGCCTCAATCGCTGCTTCTTTTACGGCAAGCGCTTTTGCTTCGTCTAAATCGTGACCGCGAATGGCCGTATCGGCCAACACGGTAATTAAACCTGGTTGCACTTCTAGCATGCCGCCAGAAATAAAAATGAGCGTTTCTTCTGCTTTGTCGGCCTCTTTAATGCGCAGCGCACCTGGTTTAATGGTGGTGATCATCGGCGCGTGATTTGGATAAATACCCACTTCACCCGCTTTTGCTGGAACCACCACAAACTCCGCCAAGCCTGAAAAAATCTCAGCCTCAGCGCTTACTACATCAATACGTACAGTATGTGCCATCTTTTTCCTTTTTGTCATTCTGATGAAAATCAGAATCTAGTTATACAACAACCAGATTGCGAACCTAGTCCGCAATGACAAACTTACTTAATTTAAAGTTTTCGCTTTTTCTACTGCTTCTTCAATGCCGCCCACCATATAGAACGCTTGCTCTGGCAGGTGATCGTATTCGCCTGCAACAATCGCTTTAAAGCCTTTGATGGTTTCTTTTAATGGTACATATTTGCCTGGTGAGCCAGTAAATACCTCGGCCACGTGGAATGGTTGTGACAAGAAGCGTTGGATTTTACGTGCGCGGCCAACCGCTAATTTATCTTCTGGTGAAAGCTCGTCCATACCCAAAATGGCAATAATGTCGCGAAGCTCTTTATAGCGTTGCAATGTTTGTTGCACGCTACGTGCTACGTTGTAATGCTCTTCGCCCACCACTAATGGGTCAAGCTGACGTGATGAAGAATCCAAAGGATCTACCGCTGGGTAAATACCAAGTGAAGCAATATCACGGCTTAACACAACGGTAGAATCCAAATGTTGGAATGTGGTTGCTGGTGATGGATCGGTTAAGTCATCCGCAGGTACATAAACCGCTTGGATAGACGTAATAGAGCCTGTTTTAGTAGAGGTAATACGCTCTTGCAAGCGACCCATTTCGTCAGCCAATGTTGGTTGGTAACCCACAGCAGAAGGCATGCGGCCTAACAGCGCAGAAACTTCCGTACCGGCCAATGTGTAACGATAAATATTATCCACAAAGAACAATACGTCACGGCCTTCGTCACGGAATTTTTCTGCCATCGTTAAGCCAGAAAGCGCAACCCGTAAACGGTTGCCTGGCGGCTCGTTCATTTGACCAAACACCATGGCTACTTTTGATTCTTTCATGTTATCAAGCTTGATCACGCCAGCTTCGGCCATCTCGTGATAGAAGTCATTCCCTTCACGCGTACGCTCGCCCACGCCTGCAAACACGGATAAACCTGAGTGTTGTTTTGCAATGTTGTTAATCAGCTCAAGCATGTTAACGGTTTTGCCTACACCCGCACCACCGAACAAGCCCACTTTACCGCCTTTAGCGAACGGACAAACCAAGTCAATGACCTTAATGCCAGTTTCTAGCAAGTCAACCGAAGGAGAAAGCTCTTCGAATGTTGGCGCTTTTTGATGGATAGAGCGACGCTCGTCACAGTCCACTGGGCCCAACTCATCAATCGGGCGGCCTAACACGTCCATAATACGACCCAAAGTGCCTACACCAACTGGCACAGTAATTTGTGAGCCTGTTGATTTAAAAGCAGTACCGCGTGCCAATCCATCTGAAGAACCCATGGCAATGGTACGCACAATGCCGTCACCCAATTGCTGCTGAACCTCTAAAGTCAAGCCCGCTTCTGCTTGAGAGTTTTTGTCATCGATAATCAATGCTTCAAATACTTTTGGCATTTGATCGCGAGGAAACTCAACGTCTACCACCGCGCCAATACATTGAACAACTTTACCTATTTTCACTTGAATTGCATCTACTTTTGCCATCATTTTTTCCTAGCTCACTGTTTAGTCAGATACTTTTAATAATAAAATTCGTTAAGACACTGCCGCTGCCCCTATCGATTCTGGTCTCTACATAACACCCTGCGGGGTTAGTATCGCCCAATCGTTAAGACACTGCCGCTGCGCCGCCAACGATTTCTGAAATCTCTTTGGTAATTGCCGCTTGACGCGCTTTGTTGTAAATCAATTTCAAATCGCCAATCACTTCTTTAGCGTTATCTGAGGCGGATTTCATCGCCACCATACGAGATGATTGTTCTGAAGCCATATTTTCTGCCACTGCGTTGTAAATCAACGATTCCACATAGCGCACCATCAACTCATCCACAACTGGCTTAGCTTCTGGCTCATAAATATAATCCCAATGCCCTTTAGGGCTGCCCAATTGCTCGCCATTTAATGGTAGCAATTGTTGCATAGTCGGCTCTTGCTTCATGGTATTGATGAATTTGGTATAGCAAATGTACAACTGGTCAATTTCGCCCGCCGTATAAGCATCCAACATCACCTTAATCGTACCAATCAAAGTTTCTAAATGTGGCACATCACCCAAACCAATAGTATGTGATTTAACATCCGCGCCGACGCGATTCATAAAACCAAGGCCTTTGTTACCAATGGCGCTGACTTTAATTTCTTTGCCTTCAGCTTCCCAAGCTTTCATTTGGTTGATTGAAAGACGCAACATATTGGTATTTAAGCCACCACACAAGCCCTTGTCTGAACTCACCACAATCAAACCAATGTTTTTAACCACATCGCGTTTAATTAAAAACGCATGTTTATACTCTGGATTAGCCGCAGACATGTGCGCCGCCACTTGGCGAATCTTTTCAGCATAAGGACGGCTCGCTCGCATTCTATCTTGCGCTTTACGCATTTTAGAAGCGGCGACCATTTCCATCGCTTTGGTGATTTTTCGGGTATTTTCTACCGACTTAATCTTGGTTCTAATCTCTTTACTGCCAGCCATTTGAGTGTCCTAGAACCTATTAGTAAGCGTTAGTCGCTTTGAAGTCCACAATCGCAGCTTCAAGCGCTTTTTCGTTATCTGCGTTCAAATCTTTGCTAGATTCAATTGCATCCACCAAAGATTTGTATTTAGAACCCATAAAGCCGTGCAATGCGTTTTCAAACGCCAATACTTTATTCGTTGGCACATCATCAAAATGGCCTTTATTCGCAGCAAACAAGGTAATCGCCATGTTT
The DNA here is from genome assembly GCA_043774925.1 of Methylophilaceae bacterium. Classification (GTDB taxonomy): domain Bacteria; phylum Pseudomonadota; class Gammaproteobacteria; order Burkholderiales; family Methylophilaceae; genus JAYVSZ01. The sequence continues at coordinate 18,599 of JAYVSZ010000026.1, forward strand.
GATACGCTTAATGGTGCGTACTGTGCTTGCTTCATCAACTCAGTAAACATACGACCGCGGTCTAATTGTTTGCGCGTTGCTTCATCCAAATCAGACGCGAACTGCGCGAAAGCAGCCAATTCACGGTATTGCGCTAATGCTAAACGCACGCCGCCACCGAGTTTTTTAATCACTTTAGTTTGCGCTGCACCACCCACGCGAGATACTGAAATACCCGCGTTAATCGCTGGACGAATACCCGCATTGAACAAGTCAGTTTCCAAGAAGATTTGACCATCGGTAATCGAAATCACGTTGGTTGGTACGAATGCAGAAACGTCACCAGCGGCAGTTTCAATCACTGGCAATGCAGTGAGTGAGCCTGTTTTACCTTTAACTTTACCGTTTGTGAATTTTTCTACATAGTCTTCGTTCACACGCGCTGCACGCTCTAACAAACGTGAGTGAATGTAGAATACGTCGCCTGGATAAGCTTCGCGGCCTGGTGGACGGCGTAATAACAATGAAATTTGACGGTAAGCAATCGCTTGTTTAGTCAAATCATCATACACAATCAGTGCATCTTCACCGCGGTCACGGAAATATTCACCCATAGTACAACCCGCGTATGGCGCTAAGTATTGCAATGCGGCAGAATCTGAAGCCGCTGCCGCAACTACGATGGTGTAAGCCATCGCGCCATTTTCTTCTAATTTGCGCACTACGTTGGCAATGGTAGAAGCTTTTTGACCAATCGCCACATAAACGCAGGTCATGTTTTGACCTTTTTGATTAATAATCGCATCAATGGCTACGGCAGTTTTACCTGTTTGGCGGTCACCAATAATCAACTCACGTTGACCACGGCCAACTGGCACCATTGAGTCCACTGATTTCAAACCTGTTTGCACAGGTTGCGAAACTGATTTACGCGCAATCACGCCTGGTGCCACTTTTTCAATTTTGTCCGTCATTTTGGCGTTAACAGGGCCTTTGCCATCAATTGGCTGACCCAATGCGTTCACCACGCGGCCAATCAACTCTGGACCTACTGGCACTTCCAAAATACGACCTGTACATTTACAGATGTCGCCTTCGGTAATATGCTCGTAATCACCCAACACCACAGCGCCGACTGAATCGCGCTCAAGGTTAAGCGCCAAGCCAAACGTATTGCCCGGGAACTCAATCATTTCGCCAGACATCACGTTTGAAAGGCCGTGAATACGGACGATACCGTCAGTGACAGAGATTACCGTACCTTGTGTACGCGCTTCGCTGCTGACCGAAAAATTCTCTAATCTGCTTTTAATCAGTTCACTGATTTCTGATGTAGATAACTGCATTTGCAACTCCTAGTTTTTCTTTGCCTAATGTTTACTTCGGCCGTTAATTAAGCCGAAAGCGAATAAGCTAAATTTTGTAACTGACCTTTAACGGACGCATCGATGACGGTATCGCCCACAATAATTTTAATGCCGCCAATCAGTTCTGCATCTACAGAAACTGTGGCTTCAATTTTTTTACCAAATTTGGTTTCTAAACGCGTCACCAAATCTTTCACCTCTGCTGCGCTAGGCTTGGCCGCCGCGATAATTTGCGCATCTAGCGTGCCTTCATCTTGTGCTTTTAATTCTTCGAAAGCACTGGTGATTGCTGGCAAAATAGATAAACGACCGTATTCCACCAAAGTTTTGATGAGATTTTGCCCGTTTACATTGAGCTTATCGCCACAAACCTTTAAAAAAGTATCCTGCAAAACACTGCTATCCACTTTTGGATCTGCGATATAGGCACTTAAAGCTGCATCATTGCCTACGGCTGTTGCAAAACTCAGCATCTCCGACCACTTAGCCAATGCTTTTTGCTCTTTTGCAAGCTTAAAGGCAGCGACTGCGTACGGTCTTGCGATGGTTGAAATTTCAGCCATTTATAGCTCCGCCGCAAGTTTAGAAAGCATGTCGCTATGCGCTTTTGCATCAATTTCTTTACGCAAGATTTTTTCTGCACCTGCGACTGCAAGCGCAGAAACCTGCGAACGCAAACCTTCTTTAGCACGGTTTACTTCTTGGTCAATCTCAGCTTTAGCACCCGCAAGAATGCGATCGCCTTCAGACTTAGCGTTGCCTTTGGCTTCTTCTACTATTTGGCTTGCGCGTTTTTCTGCTTGGCCAATAATTTCAGTCGCTTTTTGTTTGGCTTCATTTAACGTCACTTCAGATTTCTTTGCCGCAACCTCTAAAGCACTACGGCCTTCAGACGCAGCAGCTAAGCCATCAGCAATTTCTTTTTGACGTTTTTCGATGGCGCCTAAAAGCGGCGGCCAAACGAATTTCACTGTAAACCAAATCAGCACGGCAAATGCGATAGCTTGTGCGAAAAGTGTAAAATTAATATTCATATTTGCTCCTTTGTTCAGGTACTTATAAATCAAGTCCAGTAAAACAACCTAAACAAATTATTTGGCAACGACAGCCAATAATGGATTTGCAAATGCGAACATCATAGCTAAGCCAACACCAATAATGAATGAAGCATCGATAAGACCTAATAGCAAGAATACTTTACCTTGCAATTGTGGAATCATTTCTGGTTGACGCGCTGCGCCATCTAAAAAACTTGCGCACATAATACCAATACCGATACAAGCACCTGCAGCGCCTAAACCGATAATTAAACCAATACCAATGCCTGTGTAGGCCTGAATCATTGCTAATGCGTCCATTTTGTTACCCTCTCTGAAATTAAACTACCACTAAATTTGTACTACTTTTACCAAAAAACTTAATGCGATTCGTGCGCCATGGCTAAGTAAACTACCGTCAACATCATAAAAATAAAGGCTTGTAACGCCACGATTAAAATATGGAAAATCGACCAACCAGCACCTAAAATTGCACCGAAAATTGTACCTGAAACGCCAGTAGCAGCCCACAAACCTAACAATAAGAAAATGACCTCACCCGCGTACATATTGCCGAATAGCCGCAATGAATGTGACAGTGGCTTTGAAACGTATTCGATTAAATTAAATAAGAAATTGAGCGGCCAAATCAATGGGTTTGTGCCGAAAGGGGAGCAGAACAGTTCGTGAATCCAGCCACCAAGCCCCTTCACTTTAATCGCGAAGAAAATCATTAAAAACCACACAGCAAGCGCTAGCGCGAATGTAGTGTTGATATCTGAAGTTGGTACGATGCGCCATTTTTGGTGCTCGCCGCCTACTAAGCCAGCAATTTTAGCAACCCAATCTACCGGCAAAAAGTCCATGGCGTTCATGGCGAACACCCATAAAAAAACCGTCATCGCTGTTGGTGCAATAAAGCTATGACGGTCACCGTGAAAAATGTTTTTAACTTGGTCATCCACAAAACCAAAAATCAGCTCAACAAACGCCTGGCCCTTGCTCGGCACGCCTGATGTTGCCTTGCGCGCGACCAGCCACACTAAACCCATGACCAACAAACCCAGCACAATAGAAGTGATTAATGTGTCGTAATGCAATGTCCAAAAGCTGCCATTGCCCACGGGGTGTGCATTAAAGCTCAAATGGTGAGCAATATATTCAGACGGGGTAAGTGCTTCTGTTGAGTGTTCTGTAGCCATAAGTTTTTAAGCTTTTAATATAATTTAAATTTTAACGCTAAATTTTAACATCTTGCTTTGCCATCGCCGCGCCAGAAAATAATGCGGCGGCGGCCAAACCTGCAACTAGCGCAAACGGCACTAATTGCTTATAAACTTTAAATGCGACAAACAGAAGAATCACAATCAGTAAAATCTTGATTGCTTCTGCTTTCAACATATTGATGAGTATTGCAGCTGCTTCTTTGTTGTTACGTTGCGCGACTTTTGATGCTACAAATGCCGCAATTGCTACCGATAAACCACCAAATAAGGCAGAAAATCCTGCGTGCATCCCAGAAACCATCAGCGCGATTAAAGCGACAACTGCAGTTGCAGATAACTGCCAACGCAACATTTTGCTAAAAACGTTATTTTGTTCGTTCATGTTTTATCTTTTCATTTCAAGCTTCTAAAAAAGCTTTAGTTGAAATGGTATTTAGCAAAGTCAGCGATTCTGAATTATTAAGCACTTTTAGTCAAGCACTAAGTAAGCAAATGCGCATATCGGCATCATCACCGGCCAACAAAACGGCTTTAGCTGGAGCAGTGTCGCAGCGGCGGGTGCAGGGGCAGCGGTTGGCTCGTATGTTGGCGGTAAAATCAACGGCTCGTTAGGCGCAGCGGTAAAAAGTGGTGCAATTTCTACCACCACCGCAAGTTTCTTATCAGCGACAGCTACTGGTGCCGTTGGCAGTTTAGCTTCCCAAGCCACACAGATTGCCATAGATGGCATTACCAGTGGCGTGCAAAGTACACGACCAGCGCTGATTGCACAACAAAGGCTGCAAATAGGCAACACCACCACAAGCAGCACCGCAGCAGCGGCCATTGATAGCGCACCAGGCTTAGCGCAAGC
>JAYVSZ010000027.1:0-9963 GCA_043774925.1 Methylophilaceae bacterium
GCACGGCACGTAAACGTCAGGCAAAAAGTGCATTTCTACGCGAATCACGCCGTCGCCCTGGCAGGCTTCGCAGCGGCCGCCTTTTACGTTGAACGAGTACCTGCCTGGTCCGTAGCCACGCGCGCGGCTCTCTGGCACGGCGGCGAATAAGTCACGAATTGGCGTAAATAAACCTGTATATGTGGCTGGGTTAGAACGTGGCGTGCGGCCAATTGGGCTTTGGTCAACATCCACCACTTTGTCGAAAAACGCCAGACCATCAATCTCGCCAAACGGCGCTGGTTCAGTGTTACTGCCATATAAATGATGAGAAACCACGCGATAAAGCGTGTCGTTAATTAGCGTAGATTTTCCGCTGCCAGAAACGCCCGTAACGCAGGTGAGCAAGCCGACAGGCAGATTGAGTGTGACATTTTTAAGATTATTACCCGTTGCGGCCGTCATTTTCAACCAGCGTTTTGGGTCGGGCACGGTGCGTATGGTGTTGTATATAATCTTCTTTTTACCGCTTAAATATTGCCCTGTGAGCGATTTTTCATTCGCTAAAACTTCAGCAGGGGTGCCTTCTGCAATAATCTGCCCGCCGTGCTCGCCCGCGCCAGGGCCAATGTCAATCACGTGGTCGGCCGCTAAAATCGCATCGTGGTCGTGTTCTACCACAATCACGCTGTTGCCAATGTCACGCAGGCGTTTTAGCGTTTCTAAAAGTCGGTCGTTATCGCGTTGATGCAAGCCAATCGAAGGCTCATCTAGCACATACATCACGCCTGTGAGGCCGCTACCAATCTGGCTGGCGAGCCTTATTCGCTGCGCCTCGCCGCCCGATAGCGTTTCTGCAGAACGCGATAAAGATAAATATTCCAGCCCAACATTGGTTAAAAATCGTAGGCGATTTTGCACTTCTTTGACAATTTTGTCGGCAATGGCCAACTTTGCACCGACGAGTACGATTTTTTCAAAAAAACGCAAAGCCTGTTTCAATGGAATTTCGCATACTTCGTGAATATTTTTGCCGCCTACTTTTACGTGGCGCGCCTCGCGGCGTAGCCGCGTGCCGCTGCAATCGGGGCAAACGGCGGCGTTAATGTACTTGGCCAGTTCATCGCGCACGGCGGACGAATCGCTTTCGCGATAGCGGCGTTGCAGGTTGTTTAAAATGCCTTCAAACGTGTGCGTTTTGCTAAAAAATGTGCCGCGTTCGTTAAGGTATCTAAACGCGATTTGTTCCTTGCCAGAGCCATTTAATAACACGTCTTGCGCTTGTTCTGGCAGGTTTTCAAACGGCGTTTCTAAGTCAAAGTTGTAATGCTCTGCTAAGCTATAAAGCATTTGGAAATAAAATTGATTGCGCTTGTCCCAGCCTTTAATGGCGCCGCTGGCGAGCGATAGTGTGGGGAAAGCCACGACGCGTTTTGGATCGAAAAATGTGATGTTGCCCAAGCCATCACATTTGGGGCAAGCGCCCATGGGGTTGTTAAAGCTGAATAAGCGCGGCTCAAGCTCCGCAAGTGAGTAATCACAGACTGGGCAAGAGAATTTGGCCGAAAATAAATGTTCTTTTTCACTGCTTTTATCTTCGCCCATTTCCAGCGCAATCGCCTTGCCATCCGCCAAGCGTAGCGCGGTTTCAAAGCTTTCTGCAATGCGCTGTTTCATGTCTTCGCGCACTTTCAGGCGGTCAACCACCACATCCACCGTGTGTTTGGTGGTTTTTGCCAATTGCGGCAGCGCGTCAATTTCATAAATTTTGCCGTCAATACGCAAGCGCACAAAGCCTTGTGCTTTTAACTCGTCAAATAAATCCAGTTGCTCGCCTTTGCGGTTGGAAACGACGGGTGCGAGAATCATCAGTTTGGTGTCTTCAGGCAGCTTTAAAACGCTGTCCACCATCTCGGCAACGGTTTGCGCTTGTAGCTGAATATTGTGCTCTGGGCATTCTGGATCGCCCGCCCGCGCGTATAAAAGCCGCAGATAATCGTGAATCTCCGTGACCGTACCCACGGTAGAACGCGGATTGTGGCTAGTGGATTTTTGCTCAATCGAAATCGCGGGTGACAAGCCTTCAATTAAATCCACATCCGGTTTATCCATGCGCGCTAAAAACTGCCTTGCGTACGCTGAAAGCGACTCTACATAACGGCGCTGGCCTTCTGCATAAAGCGTATCAAACGCCAGCGAAGACTTTCCCGAGCCAGACAAACCAGTGATGACCACAAGTTGATTGCGCGGAATATCCAGCGAAATGTTTTTGAGATTGTGCGTGCGCGCACCGCGAACTTTGATGAATTCCATCATACTTTAACTAAAATTAAGGCAACCTGATAATATACCGCCTTTAGCCAAAAACATTCAAACAATTTAATGAAATCTACCAATATGATGCCCGCGCATGAGCGCAAAGCTGCCATTAGCCTGGCTTCCATTTACGGTTTACGCATGCTCGGCATGTTTTTGTTGCTGCCGATTTTTGCCATTTATGCCGAGACGCTAAAAGGCGGTGAAAACCACACGCTGATTGGCTTGGCGATGGGCGCTTACGGCATGATGCAAGTGTTATTGCAGCTACCGTTTGGCATGGCAAGCGATAAATTTGGGCGCAAGCGCATGATTTATTTCGGGCTGGTGCTATTTATTATCGGTAGTGTTATCGCGGCCATGGCGGGCGATATTGTCACCATGATCATCGGCCGCAGCATTCAAGGCGCTGGCGCAATTAGCGCGGTGGTGACGGCGCTGGTGGCAGATTTAACCAGCGATGAGCATCGCACCAAAGCCATGGCGATGATTGGTGCAACGATTGGCGTGACGTTTGCCATTTCGTTGGTGCTTGGCCCGCTGTTAAGCGCATGGATAGGCGTGAGCGGTATATTTTGGATGACAGCAATTTTATGTGTATTGGCCGCTTTGGTAGTGAAATTTGTTGTGCCAGACCCGCAAAAAATGGCTGTCAAAAGCACCGTTAAAATGCGCGATATTCTGACCAATACACAATTATTGCGCCTTAATTTCGGCAGTTTTGCCTTGCATGCGGCGCAAATTGCCATGTTTTTGGTCGTGCCATTTGCGCTGCAAAACGCAGGCCACATGCCGCAAAATCAGCATTGGAAAGTGTATCTGCCCGTGTTGTTACTTTCGTTTGCGCTGATGGTGCCTGCGATTATTATTGGCGAAAAACGTGGTAAATTAAAACAAATTATGGTCGGCGCAGTGGCGTTAATGCTGATTGCGCAGCTCATGTTGATGAGCTATATCAATCATTTTTGGGGCGTGGTGGTTTCGTTGTTGGTCTATTTTGTGGCCTTTAATATTTTAGAAGCATCGCTACCATCTCTGGTTTCAAAAATCGCGCCGCCAGCGGCAAAAGGCATGGCCATGGGCGTGCACAATACTGCGCAATCGCTCGGCATGGCGCTTGGCGCAGTAGCTGCGGGCTTTATTTCGCAACATGATGGGCAAAGCAGCGTATTTATGTTTTGCGCGGTTTTGATTGCGTTGTGGCTAATTTTTAGCTTTGGTATGCAAGTGCCGCAAAAAGCAATCGCCAAATAAACGCAACATGCTAAAATAAAGCATCAATTGGGAGAGCAAATATGGCATCGGTAAATAAAGTAATTTTAGTGGGTAATTTGGGGCGCGATCCTGAGGTACGCTTTATGCCAAATGGCGAGGCAGTGTGCAATTTTAGTATTGCCACCACCGAAAATTGGAAAGATAAAAGCGGCGTAAAGCAAGAAAAAACCGAATGGCACAACATTGTGATGTACCGCAAATTGGCGGAAATCGCTGGTGAATACCTTAAAAAAGGCCGTCCAGTTTATATTGAAGGCCGTTTGCAAACGCGCAAATGGGAAAAAGATGGCGTAACGCGCTACACCACAGAAATTATTGGCGATAACATGCAAATGTTGGGCAGCAAGAGCGATGCGAGTGGCGGCGCGAGTTATGATGGCGGACAAGCGGATGCGCCAGAAGATTTTAACCAGTCGGCTAGTCAATCAAACGCACGGCAATCAGCACCTGCTCCTGCCTCTTCCTCGACAGCCAATACTGGCGCGCCTGCTGGCGGTGCGGCTTTTGATAATTTTGAGGACGATATTCCTTTTTAAGTTAAAAATTGGCAATAAAAAACCCGCAATCGCGGGTTTTTTATTGCTATAAAATTATCTTAAAACTGCGCCACCATAAATATTGCCACCTAAACCTGGCACAGCAAAGCCATACTGCAAGCCAATGCGCTCACCATTGACACCCAAAAATGCACCTTGAATTAAGTTGTTGCCGCCGCCAGTGGTTGAACCATTTAGCACACCAGTACACCCAGTTTGGCAGCTATTGCCAGTGGTGGTAACAGTGCCATTTAAGCCGAATGATGCTGCATTATTTGCCTTGAAGCCATTGCCGCCACCATTTAATGTATAAGTATCGGTGGTAACTCCGCCAATTGCCGTATTTACGGTCAAATTGTAAGCATAGCTAAAAGGCCCCGTTGCAAAATTAAATGTAAAGAGACCGCTAGTATTTGCAACGCCAGCACTGCTGACTGTGCCACTTGAACTCGCAAAGAATGGCGCAGTCGACCCGATTACATTGTAAGTGCCAGAAAGACTAGCTAAGTTGCTCGGGGTTGGTGTAGCACCAATAATATAATTGTATTTCGTCATATTAAAGCTGGTGTTATTGCCAGAGAATGTACCGCTATCGGCTTGACCCCACGCGACTACGCCATCACTAGCGTAACTGGCAAAACTGAGTGGATTTACATTGTAATTAAGCGTTTGTGAGTTGATATTGGTCGGGTTGCCTGCTGCATCAGTTTGCACATTAGCGTTTAGAACTTCGCTCTGCACATTGAGGATATTGTTTGGTATTGCTAATGTGACAATTGTTCCCGTTGAGTTATTTACGCTTGTGGGTACTGGAGTCGGATTTGTAGGGTTAGCTGTAGTCGTGCTCGCCGCTAAATTAGGCATTGTGTCACTCGCCGTAAATACCGCTTTTGATGACTCTGGCGCCGCCGCCGCCGCTTTTGCCGCTTTACTGCTAAATTTAGGCGCGCCACCTGCACTTACAGCAATAGATTGCCCTGTGACCGCATTTAGGCAGTTGCCGCTATTGCCGCACACATCCACACTGCCGTGGTTGGTGGTCATTAAAAATTGGTTATCGTTAAAGTTCACAGTAAACTCTGTGCCACGAATACCAATGGTGGCAACGGTGGTTTTAAGCTGGTAGCGCTCGCGGTTTTTGTGGCCGATTAAGCCAGTAATGGTGCGCAAGCCACCTTTAACAAGCTCCATAAAGGCAAATTCGCTGCCATCTTCTTTGCCAGAGAATTCGTATTTATTAATTTTGAAAATACTATTGGGTTGCAGCGAGACTTTACCGCCGTCGACAAGTGAAAATTGCACGCGACCATCACGTGTTTCCAGTGTGTCGCCTGTATTTAAAGCGGCATTTTTTTCAATTTGCGCCACCGTGTTATCCGCATGCGTCACAGAAACATCGCCGGTTGTAAAAATCACCGAGCCGACCACATTGGCAAGCGCAGCTTGCGTAACAAACAAACTTGCCATTAAGCAAATCTGTACGAATTTTAATTTTGATAGTTGCATTTTATTCCCCATTATTTTTAGCGCTTTGTTGCCATACATTCAATAACAATCAATTAACCATTTAGTTGACATCAGTTATAATCTTGTTTTTATTCAGCCTTGCTTACAAGCTAAAACCATGCCAATTTATGATTTTCAATGCACTAGTTGTGGCCATAAAGGCGAAGTCATACGCAAAATGAGCGAATCTAGCACGACCACTTGCCCGCAATGTGGGCACGAAACCTTCACAAAAATGCTTTCTGCGCCCAGCTTTCAACTGAATGGTACAGGTTGGTATGCAACTGATTTTAAAAGTAAAAAGCCAGAAAGTAAAGCTTCTTCAGAGCCAGTTGCTAGCGCTGCGGCGGTTCACACTGCGCCTGCTGCAGAATCAACAAAATCAACATGAAAAAATATTTTATAACGGGCTTGTTGGTGCTTGTGCCCTTGGTCATCACTTTTTGGGTGCTCAGCACGCTCATTAACACCATGGATCAAAGCCTGCTGCTGCTGCCAGCCGCATGGCAGCCCAAAAAACTGCTGGGTTTTAATGTACCAGGCTTGGGCGCTGTGCTCACTTTAGTGATAATTTTTGTCACAGGCTTGGTGGCGACCAACATTTTTGGGCAGCAATTGATCGTGTTGTGGGAGTCTTTTCTATCGCGCGTGCCGTTTGTTAAGTCCATTTATTCCAGCGTTAAACAGGTTTCCGACACTTTATTTTCAGATTCTGGCAACGCGTTTCGCAAAGCTTTGCTCATCGAATATCCACGTAAAGGCGCATGGACAATCGCTTTTTTAACCGGCACGCCGGGCGGCGATGTAAGCAATCACTTATATGGCGACTACGTCAGCGTATATGTGCCCACCACGCCAAATCCCACTTCTGGCTTCTTTTTAATGTTACCAAAAGCCGACACCATTGAGCTCAACATGAGCGTGGACGAGGCTTTAAAGTATATTATCAGCATGGGTACGGTTGCGCCAAAAGAGCACCTGACGCAACAACAACTTCGTTTTCAACAAACACAACAACAACCTTTATAGATAGCTTTTATGATGATGCGTACACACTATTGCGGCCAATTAAACCGCGAACATATCGGCCAAACCGTCACTTTATGCGGTTGGGCGCACCGCCGCCGCGATCATGGCGGCGTGATTTTTATTGATTTACGCGACCGCGAAGGCATGGCGCAAATCGTGGTTAATCCCGATACCAAAGCCGCTTTTGCCATTGCCGAGTCAGTGCGCAGCGAGTATGTGCTAAAAGTCGTCTGTTCAGTGCGCGCGCGTCCAGAAGGCGCAAGTAACGCCAACTTATCCACTGGCGAAGTGGAAATGTTTGCGACTGACATTGAGGTTTTAAACGCCTCACTCACGCCGCCATTTATGTTAGATGACGAAACTTTGACAGAAACGGTGAGATTACAACATCGTTATATCGATTTGCGCCGCCCTGCCATGCAAAAAAACATGATGTTGCGTTACCGCGTTGCCAAAACCTTGCGCGATTATTTAGATGTGAATGGTTTTATTGAAGTGGAAACGCCGATGCTCACGCGCAGCACGCCAGAAGGCGCGCGCGATTACTTAGTGCCAAGCCGCGTGCATGCAGGGCAGTTTTTTGCCTTGCCACAATCGCCGCAATTATTTAAACAATTGCTCATGGTTTCTGGTTTTGATCGCTATTTTCAAATTACCAAATGCTTCCGCGATGAAGATTTACGTGCCGATCGCCAGCCAGAATTTACCCAAGTGGATATCGAGACATCATTCATGTCAGAAAACGAGATTATGGACATCGTTGAAGAGATGATTCGCCAAATGCTCAAATCTGTTCAAAACGTTGATTTACCTGCCGCGTTCCCGCGCATGAGCTTTCATGAAGCCATGCATAAATACGGCTCTGACAAGCCAGATATGCGCGTGACGCTTGAAATCACTGAACTTAGTGATGTGATGAAAGACGTGGATTTTAAAGTGTTCTCGGGCGCAGCCAATATGGAAGGTGGCCGCGTAGCCGCCCTGCGCGTGCCTGCTGGCGCTACTATTGCTCGTTCTGAGATTGATGCTTATACCGAATTTGTAAAAATTTACGGCGCAAAAGGGCTGGCATATATCAAAATTAATGATGTTACTAAACTCAACGAAGAAGGCTTGCAAAGTCCAATCGTTAAGAACATTCATGTGACAGCATTACAAGCCATTATTGACCGCACAGGCGCGCAAAATGGCGATATCGTGTTCTTTGGTGCAGATAAATTAAAAGTAGTGAACGAAGCACTAGGCGCTTTGCGCCTTAAAGTTGGTCACGATAAAGGCCATGTCGATGGTCGCGCATGGGCGCCATTGTGGGTGGTCGATTTCCCCATGTTTGAACATGACGAAGAAAATGACCGCTGGGCGGCGCTACATCACCCGTTTACTGCACCAAAAGATGGTCACGAAGATTTGCTGACGACTAACCCAGGCGCATGTTTATCCAAAGCTTACGATATGGTGCTTAACGGCTGGGAAGTCGGTGGCGGTTCAGTGCGTATTCATAAACAAGATGTGCAATCTAAAGTATTCGATGCACTTAAAATTAGCAAAGAAGAAGCGCAAGAAAAATTTGGCTTCTTGCTGGATGCCCTGCAATACGGCGCACCACCACATGGCGGCTTGGCGTTCGGCTTAGACCGTTTAGTCACATTGATGGCAGGCGCAGAGTCAATCCGTGATGTAATTGCATTCCCCAAAACACAGCGCGCGCAATGCCTAATGACCAATGCGCCGAACGAGGTGGATGAGAAACAACTTCGAGAATTGCATATTCGTGTTCGTACACAAACGCCAGCAGCTTAAAATGCTCTTTTTAAATCGCTGAATTGATACAAACTAACCATTTCTCACGAATAGTAGTAATTGAGTCTCTGCCTAACGGAGAAGCAAAAACAGGTAGCGAAATTTACGGATACATAGAAGCTCAAATTCGCGAAAACAACTTACCCATATCGGTAGTTTTTAGGCAGTGTGAATCGAAGGTTGAGTTTCTATCCATACTGGAAGCCATATGCAAAGAAATTGATTCCAAGAATGAATATCCTTGGATACACATAGAGTGCCATGGCTCTAGCGCAGAGGATGGGATAGTTTTGTCAAATGGTGATTTAATTACATGGCAAGAACTGAAACCAAAATTTACCGAAATTAATTCAGCCTGCAAATGTAACTTGATGGTAGTCATGGCTGCATGCAATGGGGCACATCTAACAGAAGTATTGCAACCTATAGACAGAGCGCCCTGTTGGGGCTTGTTAGGGCCAACTAACGAACTTTACCCTGATGATTTACTGGCTAGCTTCAGAGTGTTTTATTTAAACCTACTTTCTTCTTTGAACGGTGATGTGGCGTTAATAGGACTGCGTAAAGTAATTGAAGAACGAAACTTGAGCTTTATGCTTGTTACCGCACAGGAGTTCTTTCGGGAAGTATATTCAGGTTATTTGAGTGAATACTGCACCGATAAAGCCTATTGGAGGCGTGCAAAAAATATGAAGAAAGGCGATATCAAAGGATTAAGCATACAGGATTTGGTGTTAAAACTGAAAGAGCAAGAACCAGATGAGTTTCAGAAATTTAAAAACAAATTTTTTATGTGTGACTTATATCCTGAAAACTCTGCAAGGTTTCCAATCATATATAAAGATGTTTTGATTCAAATTTAACTATGCCAGCCACCGAAATCAACCACGTTAACTCCCGCAAAATAGTTCTAATTAAACTGTAGCCAACTCATCCCTACATTCTGCAAACGCTTTAATCGCAGCATCTAAATCTTCAGTGGTATGTGCAGCAGAAATCTGTGTGCGGATTCTGGCTTTGCCTTTTGCAACCACAGGGAAGAAAAAGCCAATTGCATAAACGCCTTTTTCTAGCAACATTTTGCTCATATTTTGTGCTAATACGGCATCGCCCAACATAATAGGAATAATCGGGTGGTCGCCATCTTTTAGGTCAAAACCTGCAGCTTGCATGACTTTTCTAAAGTAGCGCGTATTGCTTTCCAGTTTGTCTCTTAGCGCGGTAGATTTAGATAGCATACCCAATACGCTTAAGGTCGCCGCGCAAATAGTGGGTGCGAGTGAGTTGGAAAATAAATAAGGCCTTGAGCGCTGGCGCAATAAATCAATAATTTCTTTGCGGCCAGATGTGCTGCCGCCAGATGCGCCACCTAAGGCCTTGCCAAAGGTGCTGGTGATAATATCAACGCGGTCCATCACGCCACGATATTCATGCACGCCGCGCCCTGTTTTGCCCATAAAGCCTGTGGCATGGCAATCATCATGGTGCACCATGGCGTCAAATTCATCGGCTAAATCGCAAA
>JAYVSZ010000028.1:0-20562 GCA_043774925.1 Methylophilaceae bacterium
GCAGATATTGGCTAAATTAGAAGCGGTGCAACAAGCATTTAATAATATCCAATATAGCGGCAAAAAAATCTCGCTTGCAGATGTGATTGTATTAGGTGGTTGTGCAGCGGTAGAAGCTGCTGCTAAGAAAGCTGGGCATGATATCAAAGTGCCATTTAGCGCTGGCCGCATGGATACAACACAAGAAAACACCGATGTGGATTCTTTTGCAGTGCTAGAACCAACTTCTGATGGTTTTCGCAATTTTCTTAAGCCAGGTGTGCCAGTCTCTGCCGCCGAATTATTAGTAGACCAAGCACAACTATTAACCTTAACTGCGCCAGAAATGACAGTGCTAGTTGGCGGTATGCGTGCATTAAACGCTAATGTGGGGCAAACAGCACATGGTGTATTTACTAAACGACCAGAAGCATTAACCAACGATTTCTTTGTTAATCTGCTCGATATGAATACACAATGGCAAAAATCTAGCGCTGATGCAAACGTACTAGAAGGTCGTGATCGCAAAACTGGTAGCATTAAATGGACAGGCACAGTAGCAGACCTTGTGTTTGGGTCAAACTCACAATTGCGTGCCATTGCCGAGGTTTACGCAACAGACGATGCGCAACAAAAATTTGTGCATAACTTTGTAGCCGCTTGGAACAAAGTGATGAACCTTGATCGTTTTGATTTAGTTTAATTAGAACGTCACAAAACACATGTAATCTACATTTGCTTCACTTACCCCTTTAGCCCGCGCCTTGCGGGCTTTTTTTTATTGCTAATTTGTGTAAGTATTCTATATTGATTTACGACCAATGTTTGCAAGTAACATTTCAGGAAAAAGTATGAAAATTTGGCAATGTGTCGTCTGTGGTTTAATTTATGAAGAAGAAAAAGGCTGGCCAGAGGACGGTATTGCTGCTGGCACGCGCTGGGAAGACGTCCCCGCAGATTGGCGTTGCCCAGAATGTGGCGTAAGCAAGGCTGAATTTGAAATGGTGGAATTTTAGTAATACCGCTACCCTGAGAGCCGCATGAATATTGGCTCTCAGGGCAGTGTTTAAATGCTGATATTACTTGATTGGTGCTTTTGGTTGCTTTGGTTTGCCTTTTGATTCTTTTTTCTTGTCTTTACTGCCCACGGTAGTTTCTCCTTAAAAGCGCTAAATTAAATATCTAAATTATGCACGCCCAGCGCATTGCTTTCAATAAACGCGCGGCGCGGCTCTACATTGTCACCCATTAGCGTGGTAAATATCTCATCGGCGGCAATCGCGTCGTCAATTTGTACTTTTAGCAAACGGCGCACTTTTGGGTCCATCGTGGTTTCCCAAAGTTGTTGTGGGTTCATCTCGCCCAAGCCTTTGTAACGTTGAATGTTCAGGCCGTGTCTCGCTTCATCTAACAGCCAATCCAGCGCTTGTTTGAAAGTATAAATAGTGGATTCTTTTTCGCCACGTTTAATCATCGCGCCCGGGCCTAGCAAGCCTTGCAGCATAGTGGACATGCGGCTGATTTGGCGATAATCGCCACTGCCTAAAAACTCGGCATTAATCACGCAACATTGTAGGTTGCCATGCACGTATTTGTTCACTTCTAGACGATAAGTGCCTTCTTCTTGGTCGAAAGCAACCAAAACTTCTGAGCCAGTTGCGCCTAAAATTGGTCGTAATTTAGCGGCAGCCGCTTCCGCAGAGGCCTCATCCTTGATAGAGATTTCACCCAAATCTTGCATGGCGCGCAATACGCTTTCATCATACAGCGCGGTGATGCGGCGAATAACCGCTTCCGTGAGCACCATTTGCTTGGCAATGTCTTCCAAAGGCGCACCAGTGATGGTATCGCCACCCGTTTTAGTGGTGAGCTCTGCGCCTTTAAGTGCTGACTGCAGCAGGTAAATATCCAACTCTTGTTGATCTTTTAAATAGCGCTCATCACGGCCTTGCTTGACCTTATAAAGCGGTGGTTGCGCAATATAAATGTGGCCGCGCTCAACTAGCTCGGTCATTTGGCGATAGAAGAATGTAAGCAACAGCGTGCGAATGTGGGCACCATCGACATCAGCATCGGTCATGATGATAATGCGGTGATAGCGCAGTTTATCAGCCGCAAAATCTGCCTTGCCAATACTAGTGCCCAGCGCAGTAATAAGCGTGGCGATTTCTTGTGAACCTAAAAGCTTGTCAAAACGCGCTTTTTCCACGTTTAAAATTTTACCTTTTAACGGCAAAATGGCTTGGTTTTTACGATCGCGCCCTTGCTTGGCCGAACCACCTGCAGAGTCACCTTCCACTAAATAAATTTCGCATAATGCTGGGTCTTTTTCTTGGCAATCTGCCAACTTTCCAGGCAAGCCCATGGTGTCCATTACGCCCTTGCGGCGAGTGATTTCACGCGCTTTACGCGCTGCTTCGCGCGCTCGCGCGGCATCGACGATTTTGCCGCAGATAATTTTGGCATCGGCTGGATTTTCTTGCAAAAACTCTGTCAATTTAGCCGAAACTACTTCAGAAACCACAGGTTGCACCTCGCTTGAAACTAGTTTATCTTTAGTTTGAGATGAAAATTTGGGATCTGGCACTTTAACCGAGAGCACGCAGGTAATGCCTTCGCGCATATCGTCGCCCGTGGTTTCTACTTTGGCTTTTTTAGCCAACTCTGTTTGTTCAATATATTGGTTCAGTGTGCGCGTCATCGCCGTGCGCAAACCCGTTAAATGGGTGCCGCCATCGCGTTGCGGAATATTGTTAGTAAAGCATTGTACGGTCTCGCTGTAAGAGTCGTTCCATTGCATCGCAACTTCGATGGTCATGCCCTCTTTTTCACCCATGGCGTAAAAAGTTTTAGGATGTAAAACCGTTTTTGTGCGGTTCATGTACTCCACAAAGCCTTTAATTCCGCCAGAATAGGCAAAGTTTTCACTTTTTCCTGTACGCTGATCTACGAGTTCAATTTTGACGCCGTTATTCAAAAATGACAGTTCGCGAATACGTTTCGCTAATATCTCAAAGTGATACTCAACCAATACAAACGTCTCTATTGAAGCTAAAAAGTGTACCTCAGTGCCGCGCTTATCGGTAGTGCCTGTTTTCGCCAACGGCGCTTGTGGCACCCCACGGCGAAACTCCATTTGATGCACCTCACCTTTGCGATAAATTTTAAGGCGCAGCCAGTCAGATAGTGCATTCACCACCGATACGCCTACGCCATGCAAACCACCAGAAACCTTGTATGAGTTCTGGTCAAATTTACCACCCGCATGCAGCTCAGTCATCACAATCTCTGCGGCAGAGCGTTTAGGATCATTTTTATCGTCGTCTTTTACATCTGTGGGAATGCCGCGGCCATTATCAGTCACACTAATAGAGTTATCCGAATGAATCGTGACCTTAATATCGTCGCAATACCCTGCCAGCGCCTCATCAATGGCGTTATCTAGCACCTCAAACACCATGTGGTGCAGCCCAGAGCCATCGGACGTATCGCCAATGTACATGCCCGGGCGCTTACGGACGGCATCTAAGCCTTCTAAAATTTTAATACTATCTGAGTTGTAATCTGCTTGCGGGTTTTGAGCCATGTTTTAGTTTCTTTGTAAGTCGATTAAAGGTTTGTCTATCAATATTTAAATACGCATCGGCATGACGACATATTTGTAATTATCATCGTCTGGCACGGTAATTAAGCAGCTACTGTTTGCGTCTGCAAAAGAGAAATTAACATTTTCTTGCTGTGTATTATTCAGCACATCAATTAAATAGGTGACGTTAAAGCCAATATCCATCGCGTCTTTGGCGTAATCAATTTCTAATTCCTCTTCTGCTTCTTCTTGCTCGGTATTGGTGCTGATGAGTTTGAGATTATTGGCGCTTAACACCATGCGGATGCCACGATATTTTTCGTTCGATAAAATGGAGGCGCGTTGCATGGCTGTAAGTACAGCGACACGGTTTACGCTAAAAGTGTTTTGGTGGCCTGTAGGAATCACACGGTGATAATCGGGGAATTTTCCATCAATGACTTTTGAAATGAGTTTAATTTCGTTAAAAGCAAAGTTAACTTGCCCTGCGCTGATTTCTATACTCACCTCATTCTCACTATCATCCAGCAATTTAATCAGCTCTACGACGGTTTTACGTGGCAGGATGACGTCTGTTTTATCATAAGTCTCATTAAGCGTAGTTGAAGTAAAACTTAAACGGTGACCATCCGTACCCACAAGATTTAATTTATTTTCATTCACCTCCAACAACAAGCCATTTAAATAGTAGCGAATATCTTGTTGTGCCATGGCGAATTCAACTTGTTTAAGTAGCCTTTTAAATTCTATTTGGCTAATTTTAATGCGAATGCCGTTTCCTGCCACTTTCGTCATCACTGGGTAATCTGCTGCAGGCAAGGTTTGCAAATTAAAACGACTTTTCCCGGCTTTAACAGTAATCCGGCTCTCACTACTTAGCATGTCAATATCTACACCATCTGGCAGCGACCTACAAATATCTAAGAATTTTTTTGCAGAAATGGTTGTGGAAAGTTCGCCAGTAAATTTACTTTCTATATTCAAAGAAATTTGCATTTCTAAATCGGTAGCGGTGAGCTGAATATTATTACTTTTTGCTTCTAGTAATAAATTGGAAAGTATTGGTAAAGTATGTCGACGTTCAACAATACCCGTCACACTGGTAAGCGGTTTTAATAAAATTTCTCGGTTTATTTTAATTTGCATAACATGTCCTAATATATTTTTCTAATTAAGTATTTAATATATATTTAAAAATAATAGTAATAATAATGTGGCTTTTTTCTGTTGAAAACTTTATTTTTTTTATAAAATCATCAAGTTAATTTTTTTTAATGCTGTTTAAAAACCTGCTTTTTGCTGTGGATTAAATGTGGTTTAACTTTAAAATTTTTTAAAATCGCATTTAACGCGCATTTTATCCACAACATTATATTGCTTTATTCACAAGCGCACAGCCAATTTTCTACATCAAATTAATCACGAATCACCTGAGTTAAAAACCCCAAATCGCGAGCAATCGATTGATCATTCAAGCGCAATTGTTCAATTTCATCGCAAGCATGCATCACGGTTGTGTGATGGCGATTACCAAACGCTTCGCCAATCTCGGGAAAGCTATGATTCGTCAGCTCGCGGGCTAAGCTCATGGCAATTTGACGTGGCCTTGAGAAATTGCGCGCGCGTTTTTTGCTATACATCTCTGCAACTTTTATTTTGTAATAATCTGCCACAGTTTTTTGGATGTTTTCAATGGTGATTTGGCGGCCGCGCACAGCAATTAAATCGCGCAAGGCATCTTTCGCTAAATTAACATCAATGGCATGACCAGTAAACATGGACATGGCGACAATGCGGTTTAATGCACCTTCCAGCTCACGTACGCTAGAGCGTATTTGCTTGGCGACAAAAAAAGCGACATCTTCATGCAGGTTTATTTTTGACTCTTCTGCCTTTTTAAGTAAAATCGCCACGCGCATTTCCAGCTCTGGCGGCTCTACGGCCACCGTTAAACCCCAACTAAAGCGCGTACGCAGTCGCTCATCTACATCAACAATTTCTTTTGGGTAAGTGTCGCAAGTAATGACAATTTGTTTTTTTTCTTCAATCAGTGTGTTGAACGCGTAAAAAAACTCTTCTTGCGTGCGCGTTTTTTTGCCAAAAAATTGAATATCATCGATCAATAGTAAATCAAGTGAGTGGTATTCATGTTTAAACTCGTCAAACGCTTTATTTTCATAGGCCTTTACCACGTCAGAAACGTAGCGTTCCGCATGTAAATAACGAATTTTAGCCTCTGGGTTTTGCTGTTTTAAATGGTTACCAATGGCTTGTAGCAAATGCGTTTTACCAAGCCCAACACCGCCATAAATAAACAATGGGTTGTAAGCTTGACCAGGATTTTCCGCCACTTGTAAGGCAGCTGCGCGCGCAAGCTGGTTGGCGCGACCCGTCACGTAGTTATCAAAATTAAAACTAGGATTTAGGCCAGAGCCGCGCTCACTAATGCGGTTGCTGGCATTGCCTTTTGCGCCACCGGCCTTATGAGTAGCAGCGGTTTTTGTGAGCGCCTCTTCTAACGGATGATTAGAAGAGGCGCTAGTATTAATGACTTTTCTAAGAACCTGTTTATCTTTTGTATTGGCTTCGCTAGTTTTGTGGCTAATGGAGACCTCTATTAACGTGTGTCCTGGCAATAGTTCGGCGGCGATGGATTCTATTTTGCTTAAAAAGCGTTCTTTTACCCACTGCTGCACAAATTTGTTGGGCGCAAGCACGCGAATAGCGTTTTCGCCAACTTCAGTGGTCAGGGGTTTAATCCAAGTATTAAATTGTTGCGCTGATAGCTCTTGTTCGAAGCGGCTAAGGCAGGTAGGCCAAAAATTTTCCATCGGGTTACCGATACCTCAAGCATGAGTAGATAAGATTATGATTTTATTAATATCTTTGTTTGTTTTTATACAAAACTATTTTTGCAACGTAAACATAAATATTAATCATTTATTCACACATTCTAACTGGTTTAACCCGACTTATCCACAGGCAAATCTACATTTTTTAAAGCATTTGCTAAGGGATTAATATTGCTAAATTTAGATTGACAAAACAGGGTAAAATCGGTTCTAATAGCGGGCTTTGTTGCATTTGCGCTTTGTAGATTTAAGAAATAGGGAGATTTAAATGAAACGTACTTACCAGCCTTCTAACACACGTCGTGCACGCACGCATGGTTTTTTAGTGCGCATGAAAACCAAAGGTGGTCGTGCTGTTATTGCTGCTCGCCGCGCTAAAGGTCGCAAACGTTTAGGCCTGTAATTTATATATGCTGGTGTTTTTATCAGCAAGGCTTAAATAAGTAATGCCCAAACAAGCAACACAAAAGTTGGTCATGTTAAGAAAAACGGATGAATTTTCATCCGTTTTTAGTTTTAGAAAACGGCTACCATCTTCTTTTTTAGTGACGCATTACAGCCCAAACGCGCTAATGCAGCCTAGAATAGGTTTTGTGGTAGCAAAAAAAGTGGCTAAATTAGCGGTTGATAGAAACTATATGCGCCGTGTGCTACGTGAGCTGTGCAAACAAGAATTATACGTGCTTGCCAGTGTAGATGTCGTCATACAAGTGCAAAAGCCTTTTAAAAATAGCGATTTTTTGACAATAAAACAAGAGCTTGCTGGTTTGTTTGCTAAAATACATAAAAGATTAACTGCCGAACAGTTGACTAATGCGTAGCCTATTTACTGGTGTTATTAAGCTGTATCAATGGACGCTGAGCCCTTTTATTGGCTTTCATTGCCGCTTTAGCCCGACCTGCTCACAGTATGCTATTGAGGCAATTAATAAGTACGGCGTGTTTAAGGGCGCATATTTGGGCACGAAAAGAATCGCGCGTTGCCACCCTTGGTGTGCGGGCGGACATGACCCTGTTCCATAAATTTTCATTCATTACTAAAATTTTATAAAGACCTGTATGGACACCAGACGTTTAATTTTATTTGTCATTTTTTCTTTTTCAATCATGATGTTATGGGATGCTTGGCAGCGTAAAGACGCGCCATTGCAACCAGCAACAGCGCAAACAAGCCCACAAGCGGTTGTGACTGGCGCTACAGCAACGGACGCGAGCCCACAGGCAGGCGCTGTGACAGAAGACGGCCAGTTTAAGCTAGAACACGGTCAACGCATCAAAGTAAGCACAGATTTATATCAAGCCGAAATTGATACCAATGGTGGAGATTTGCGTCGTTTGGTATTAAATAAGCATTTTGCGGCAAACCAAAAAGAAGGCAATTTTGTGTTAATGAGCGACGATGCCAATCCTAACGCCAGTGGCATGACTTACGTCGCGCAAACGGGTTTGATGGGTGCTGGCTTGCCAAATCACAAATCACAATTTACCAGTGCCGCCTCAAGTTACACCATGGCCGATGGCGCTGAGCGCCAAGAAGTACGCCTATCCTGGGCCGATAACGGTATTGCCGTTGATAAAATCTATACCTTCCATCGCGGCAGTTATTTGATTGATGTGACGTATGAAATTAACAATGGTAGCGCGAGTGCGATTACGCCAAGTGTTTATTATCAATTTGTGCATGATAATAAGTCGAATCAAGGCTCTAAAATGATGCCGACATTTACTGGCGGCGCTTATTTTACGGACGAGACGAAATACAAAAAAATTAAATTTGCCGATATGGCAAAAGAAAATCTATCTAAAACCAGTAAAGATGGTTGGATTGGTTTGGTGCAACATTATTTTGCTGGTGCGTGGATTTCTAAAGCGGGTACAGACCGTGAGTTTTATACAAAACAACTCTCAGAAGACGTTTTTGCTGTAGGTGCAGTAAGCCCAGCAGGCAGTATTGGCGCGGGTGCCAAGGCAGAAGTAAGTGCACAACTATTTGCTGGCCCACAAACCAAACAAGATTTGTTGGCCGCCGCACCAGGCTTGGAATATACGGTAGATTATGGTTGGTTGACGATTATTGCCAAGCCTTTATTTTGGCTGCTTTCAAAAATCCATGGTTTTGTGGGTAATTGGGGTGTGGCGATCATCTTGCTTACTTTGCTCATTAAAGCAGCGTTCTTCAGGCTCTCAGCCGCCAGCTACCGCAGCATGGCGCAAATGCGCGAATTGGCGCCACGCTTGCAAGGCATGAAGGAAAAGTTTGGCGACGATAAACAAAAAATGCAGCAAGCCATGATGGAAATGTACAAAACAGAAAAAATTAATCCATTGAGCGGTTGCTTGCCAATTTTGATGCAAATGCCTGTTTTTATTGCACTTTATTGGATGTTGTCGGCCGTGGTTGAGCTGCGTCACGCGCCATTTTTCGGCTGGATACAAGATTTATCTGCACCAGACACATTCTTCGGCACCATTCCAAGCGCCTTGCCTGTGTTGGGCGGCATGCCGATTGGCCTGTTGCCACTCCTCATGGGTGCAACCATGCTGATTCAAACCAGCTTGAATCCCGCGCCTACAGACCCGGTGCAAGCGCAGGTGATGAAAGTGATGCCAATTGTGTTCAGTATATTTTTCTTCTTCTTCCCTGCTGGCTTGGTGCTGTATTGGTTGGTGAACAACATTTTGTCCATTGCCCAGCAATGGTATATTAACAAGATGATTCACGCTGAAGCCGTGGCGAAAAAAGCGAACTTGCAAGGCAGTGGAAAACGCTAGTTTAACCAGTACTATTGCTGCTATTGCCACGGCCAGTGGTGCTGGCGGCATAGGCGTGGTGCGGGTTTCGGGGCAGTTAAGCATATCGATTGCCACGCAAATTTTGGGATATTGCCCAGCGCCGCGTCATGCGGTGTATCTCGATTTCAAGCAGACAAATGGCGATTTAATCGATCGCGGCATCGCGATTTTTTACCAAAATCCCCATTCTTACACGGGCGAAGACGTGCTTGAACTGCAAGCGCATGGCGGCACAGCCTTGATGCAAATTCTTTTGGCACGCTGCATTGCGCTTGGCGCACGCCAAGCCGAGCCAGGTGAATTTACGCGCCGCGCTTATTTAAACGACAAAATTGATTTAGCCCAAGCTGAAGCAGTGGCCGATGTGATTAATGCTTCGACGATTGAAGCTGCACAAAGTGCGATGCGTTCTTTATCGGGTGAGTTTTCCCAATCTATCAATTCACTTTTACATCAACTTATCGAGTTGCGCATGTATGTAGAAGCTTGCTTGGATTTTCCTGAAGAGGAAATTGATTTTATTACGCAGGGCAAAGTCGCGGAAAAAATCGCCACGAACCAGCAGGCGCTGGCGACAATTTTTGGCAAAGCTAAACAAGGCGCAATTTTTCGCGAAGGCATTCATGTTGTTTTAATCGGTCAGCCGAATGTGGGTAAATCGAGTTTGATGAATGCGCTTGCTGGCGAAGAAGTTGCAATTGTCACGCCAATTGCTGGAACGACGCGCGATGCGATTAAAAGCGCGATTCAAATTAACGGCGTACCGCTACATATTATCGACACCGCAGGCTTGCGTGAAACGCATGATGAGGTAGAAAAAATTGGCATTGCGCGCACATATCGGGCTTCAGAAACGGCCGATATTGCGTTAATTTTGGTAGATGCAGCTCATGGTATTGGCGATGCAGAAAAATTGATTTTAGCGCGCTTGCCGCAAGAAATCGCCAAAATTTGGGTGCATAATAAAATTGACGTGTCTTGTGAAAGCGCACAAACACTAGAGAAAAGCGGAGAAGCGCATATTTACTTATCTGCCAAAACAGGCGAAGGCTTGGCGCTGCTAAAAGCACAATTATTATTACAAGTGGGCTATCAGCAAAATGCTGAAGGTGTTTTTATGGCGCGTGCGCGACATTTGGAAGCGCTTAAAAATGTTGAGCAACATTTGATAGATGCTGGTGCGCAAATAAACTCGGCAGAATTGGTGGCGGAAGAATTGCGTTTAGCGCAAGAATTTTTAGCCACAATTACGGGTGAGTTTACGCCAGATGATTTGCTGGGTGAGATATTTAGTAAGTTTTGTATTGGTAAATAATAGGACAAATAAAAAGCGGTGGCATTGCCACCGCTTTTTTGTATCAAAGATTAACTAAGCAAAAACGCCTAATTTACCGTGTTTTTCAGCAAGCAAGTAATAAAATACAAGGCGAGACTTCAGTCTGTCTTCTTTCATGGTGACGCAGACTGCTTCAATGGATGCATTCAGTGCGTCATCACCAGTGAGTCCAAGTTTTTTCTTTAAGAAATTTTCACGTACTGTATCTCGCTCGCTAGAATCGCCGCAAGCAACGTGGCGAGAATCTACACCAGACATGACCAAGCTGTAATTTTTAGCCATTTTTTCAAAAGCGGCATTGTTAATCTTTGAGCTATATTTCGCAAGTATGCTTTTTTGTTCTACAACATCTACCATTTTATTCTCCTTAATATTTGTAAATTATCGTACCACTGCAATTTCAATGCTGAGTAAACAGCTTCAAAATGCTTTGCCTTTAGGCGTTTGCTACTATGCGCCTGCGTGCTTTTTATCGAAATACTTTGCGCATAAGTTACTATAGGCGCGCGACAAGGCGTTCGTCAATATATAGCGCACGCTTTGTGTCATTTATTTCCTTAATTTTATGTTGTCTATCGTTCCAGCAAGATTCAAGTGCGATTTAAGCGTTTGAGATTTAGCCAATATATTTGTATAAATTTCCCCTGTTAGCGCATTATTAGCCGTGATATCAAGCTTGCCGTAGGCCTGTAGTTGATTATCTTGTAGTACTAAATTTCTAAATTGGTAGCCTAGCTTGTTATGTAAAAGGCTGCCAGTAAGCTCGGCAAAATGAGTTGTGCCGCCAATGTTGTTAGAATGCATCGTCTCAATCAGATCTATTTTATTGATAGCGCCATTATTTACTTTAAAGCGCGCGTTAAGTGTTGGCGCCATGACGAGGTTTGAAGCGGTATTATAGTTAAAGGTAAAGTCACTATGGGCGCTTAATGTGCCGTCAATAGCCGCGTCTAAATTGAGTGCTTGCGCAGCGTTGGCTAAATTAATGCCGTTTATATCGAACGTGCCCGCCGTGTTCCATTGATTATCTAGATTAATCACCATATTTGCTTTGAGTTGGCCATTATACAAAACGCCTTCAATCGGTGACATCGTTAGGCGGTTATTTTCTAGCGCGCCTTTTGCATTTAGCGTAGTAAACACTAGATTTGGCGCGATGGGCGAGCGCCAATTTGTGGCTTTTATATTGAATTGGTATTGTGCATTAGGCTGGCTGATCTCAACAACTAAACTTTTATCCTCCGTGGATAATGTAGCAGCACTTAGCTGGCCAGCATCATTAAGCAGAATATCACCATTGAACGGAGGCAACTCCAGTCCGTTGAGGTGCGCGATGGTTTTTGTTAGAAGAATTTGATGGATTTTTAACTGCTTAAATTTGGTCGAGGCTTCTAACCATGCCGCAGGTCGCAGCAAACTTTGTTGCGAGATTTCAAGCGCCTCGATTTCTATAGAGCGAATTTCGTACGGCGTAGCGGTTGTTGCGCTAAATTTGCCCATTAATGCGGACAAATCAGGAAAAACAAGCACCGATTGCGCTTTTATAAGCGAAGCGTTTCCAACAGTCACTCCATTTAGCACTAAATGCGGCGCGGGAAATATAGAAGCATGTACCGTTTGAATGCCGACAGGTTCTTGAATATTTTCGGCGGCGAAATTTTCAATTGGTTTTATCAACATGCGTAAATTAATCAATTGAGCTGCAACAAGCGCCAAAACCAACAATCCAATCGAATATTTTAAAATAGTGCTACTGATTGATTTTGTTGCAGAAAAAAATTGTTGCGACCATTTTTTATTCAGCTTCCTCACTTTTTTTAAATTAACTTTATCGCGAAATGCTTGAAATTTTTGTGCGGGAAGATTCGTTAATTGACGTAGTTGAAATACAGTTTTTTCTTTAATTTTTTCTATTTCTGCATTTCTAGCAGCCTGTTTCTTTGCTTTAGCTTCGGCTCTAACAAGCGCTTCCTGCTTAACCCTCGCAGATACGGCCGCCTCCTCTTCTGCTAAGCGAGCAGCGTTTATCTTTGCTTCTAGCTCAGCTTGTGCTTCAGCCGCAGCTTCTGCTTTAAGTTTGGCCTCAGCTTCCAATTTGGCTTGCGCTTCAGCAAGTGCGCGCGCTTCTTCATCTGCTCTGGCAAGCGCTTCTAGCTTGGCTTTTGTTTCAGCCTCTTCCTGTGCTTTCGCTTCTGCAGCGGCACTTTCTTCGGCTTCACGAGCTGCTTGCTCTTTCGCGGCTAACGCTGCTTGTTCCAATGCTTCGGCTTCTGCTCTAAGTTTGGCCTCGCTTGCGGCTTTAACTTGCGCTTCAGCACGCTCTCGCGCCTCCTCATCTGCTCTGGCAAGCGCTTCTAGCTTGGCTTTTGTTTTGGCGGCGGCCTTATCCTTCATTACCTGCGCGATTTGTTCTTGAGCCTCTAACTTGGCCTGCTCTCGGGCATCAGTTTCGATTTGAAGCTTGGCCGCTGCCGCTGCTTTGGCTTCAGCCTCGGCACGTTCTTTTGCTTGCGCCGCCGTTTCAGCGGTTTGGTTAAACTCATCGAAACTGATTTCTGAAACTGCTATTGAGCTCAGTGTGACGGGCGCCCAAACGGAATCTGAAAAAGTTTGCTGTGTAACGATTTTGATAAAGCCGCCCTCAAGCAACCAAGTCATGGCGAGGCCAAAATCTTTTTCGTTTATTTTTTTTAGTTTAGAAAAAATATCACCAGCGCTTAAGTTTGAGCTCATGACAGACAAAATTTGCCCAGCATCGGACGGTAATTTTTTAATTAGCGCCCGCGCACCTCGGCCAGTTTTTGTGTAGATGATTGATAAATCCATAAAATCTTGTTGAATGAAGCGTGTCCAAGTAAATTAGCAGATTGAATGTAAAGATTATCACCATTTTGTGAACTATGAAACAGAACTTTATGTTTTTATTGGTATTTTTAGTAAATTTTTATGTGTTGTTTCACGTGAAACAACAACATAATACTTTTATTGGATGACCTGAAGACAAGTTTGCGTTAAACTTTCACCTCTATAAGAACTAAAGATTTTGCATATTCAACATGAATTTCCCTGATATTTTCGATGTAATTGTGGTTGGCGGCGGCCATGCAGGCACAGAGGCTGCTTTGGCGGCTGCGCGCATGGGGCAAAAAACGCTCCTACTAAGTCATAACATCGAAACACTAGGGCAAATGTCGTGTAATCCGAGTATTGGCGGCATTGGTAAAGGTCATTTGGTAAAAGAAGTGGATGCGCTGGGCGGCGCCATGGCAGCTGCGACAGACGAAGGTGGAATTCAGTTTCGTATTTTGAATTCGTCCAAAGGGCCTGCTGTGCGCGCCACGCGTGCGCAGGCGGATCGCGTGCTTTACAAGGCTGCGATTCGTCACAGGCTAGAAAATCAACCTAATTTATGGTTATTTCAGCAAGCGGTAGATGACATTATTTTGGATGGTGAGCGCGCTGCGGGCGTGGTCACGCAAATAGGTTTACGTTTTGCCGCTAAATCAGTGGTGCTGACAGCGGGTACTTTTTTAGGTGGTTTGATTCACGTTGGTATGCAAAATTATAGCGCAGGCCGTGCTGGAGACCCGCCTGCAATAAGCCTCGCAGCCCGATTACGTGAAATTGGTTTGCCTGCTGGCCGCTTAAAAACGGGCACGCCGCCGCGCATTGATGGTAGAACAATAGATTACAGTGTGATGTTAGAACAGCCAGGGGATAACCCTGTGCCAGTATTCTCGTTTTTAGGTAATGCGGCGCAGCACCCAGCGCAAGTGTCATGCTGGATTACGCATACGAATGAGCACACACACGAGATTATTCGCAGCGGCCTAGACCGCTCGCCCATGTACACGGGCGTGATTGAAGGTGTTGGCCCGCGCTATTGCCCAAGCGTAGAAGATAAAATCCACCGCTTTGCCGATAAAGAATCGCACCAATTATTTTTAGAGCCAGAAGGCTTAACGACAAACGAGATTTATCCAAATGGCATTTCGACGAGCTTGCCGTTTGATATTCAGCTGGCGCTGGTGCGCTCGATAAAGGGCATGGAGAATGCCCATATTTTGCGTCCTGGCTATGCCATTGAGTACGATTATTACGACCCGCGCGGATTGAAATCCAGTTTAGAAACAAAAGCAATAAAGGGCTTGTTTTTTGCGGGGCAAATTAATGGCACAACAGGTTACGAAGAAGCCGCCGCACAAGGCTTATTGGCGGGCGCAAATGCGGCTTTATACGCCCAAGAAAAAGAATCTTGGTGCCCTGCCCGCGATGAAGCATATTTAGGCGTGCTGGTGGATGACCTAATCACGGCGGGCGTGACAGAGCCTTACCGCATGTTTACTTCACGTGCGGAGTACCGCCTACAACTCAGGGAAGACAATGCAGACGCGCGCCTTACCGCCAAAGGCCGCGAACTGGGCTTGGTAGATGATGTGCGCTGGGAGGTATTTTGTCGTAAACAAGAAAGTGTTGAGCGCGAGCAAGCGCGTTTGCGCAAAACTTTTGTACAGGTTGCGCAAGACGATGTTTCACGTGAAACACAAACTCGAATTTTTGGTAAAGCGTTGGAGCATGAATATAGTATGTTTGAGCTGCTGCGTCGCCCAGAAGTGAGCTATGACGGGCTTATGGCGCTTGTGCCTGCGCCCGAAGCCGTGAGTGATGAAGCCAAAGAGCAGGTAGAAATTGCGGCAAAATATCAAGGCTATATCGACCGCCAAAAAGATGAAATTGCCAAGCAAAAAGGTAGCGAAAACATCAAGCTGGGCAACCTAGATTACGCCGATGTGCATGGCCTTAGCATTGAGGCGCGGCAAAAATTGCTGATGCATAAGCCCGAAACCATTGGCCAAGCAGGGCGTATTTCTGGCATTACGCCAGCGACAATTTCATTGCTGTTGGTGTATTTAAAGCGTAAGCATAAAAAACAAACCGCACAAAAAACGATAGAGGCGGCATGAGCGAGGCGGAAAATCTGGCGCTAAAGTCGAAGCTGGCTGCAGGCATTGCAAATATGGGTTTGCATATTGATGCTGAAAAGCAACAAAAGCTCATTGACTATGTGAGTTTAATTGCTAAATGGAATGCGGTGCATAACCTTACGGCAGTGCGCGAAACGGCAGACATGGTGACGCTACATTTGTTAGATAGTTTAAGTGTGCTGCCTTATGTCACATGCAAGCGCTTGCTGGATGTGGGCGCTGGCGCTGGTTTGCCGAGTATTGTGTTGGCGATTTGCTTGCCCGATTTGCAAGTCACAGCCATTGATTCGGTACAGAAAAAAGTGAGTTTTATGCGCCAAGTAAAGGCGCAATTAAAGTTGCCAAATTTAACTTTAATTAATGGACGAATTGAAGCGCAAGAAATTGCCGAAGAAAAACCTGAAGAAAAGTTTGATGTGATTATTTCGCGTGCGTTTTCCGAGATTGGTTTGTTTGTAAAGCTCACCAAGCACTTGTTGGCAGAGGATGGAAAATGGTTTGCCATGAAGGGTGCAATTCCGCAGCGCGAGTTTGAAAAATCTGGTATCACTCCGAATGAAATAAAAGTTTTAAAAGTGGCGGGCTTAGATGCAGAGCGCCATTTGGTTATATTAGAAAATATTGGACTATAGATACTCATGAAAATACTGGCAATTACCAATCAAAAAGGCGGCGTTGGCAAAACCACGACATGCGTTAATTTAGCTGCAAGCTTGGCTGCGCACAATAAAAAAGTACTGCTGGTCGATTTGGATCCGCAAGGCAATGCAAGCACGGGTAGCGGTATTGACAAAGCGCGCCTTAAGTTCAGTATTTACCATGTGTTAATCGGCGAAAAAACATTGGTCGAAGTGATTGTAAAAAGTGAAAAAGGTGGTTTTGATGTTGCGCCTTCTAATCGCGAATTGGCGGGTGCCGAAGTTGAGCTGGTCAATGAAACTGAGCGTGAAACGCGCTTAAAAAAAGCAATTTCTGGTATTGATACTTATGACTATGTTTTGCTGGATTGCCCCCCTGCCCTCAATTTGGTCACTGTGAATGCGCTTACTGCCGCCGATACGGTGATGATTCCGATGCAATGCGAATATTATGCACTGGAAGGTTTGTCAGACTTAGTCAATACCATTAAAAAAGTGCGTGCACATCTCAACCCGACGCTAGAAATTGAAGGTCTGTTGCGCACAATGTTTGATAACCGTAATATGCTCGCAACCCAAGTATCGGCGCAGTTGGTAGGGCATTTTGGTAAAAAAGTATACGACACCATTATTCCTCGCAATATTCGGTTGGCAGAAGCGCCTAGCTATGGTGTACCTGCTTTAATTTACGATAAATCCTCTAGAGGTGCAGTTGCTTATTTAGAGCTTGCGACAGAAATAATTAGTAAAAATAGTTAATTAAATCAATTGGTTAATAATTCCAATTAAAAGGAAATTGCATTATGGTTAAACAAAAAGGTTTGGGACGTGGTTTAGATGCGCTGCTTGCAGGCGATATGGAATCGGTGAGTAGTGGCGATTCTCTTCGTATGCTCAATATCAGCCAAATGCAGCCAGGCAAGTTTCAGCCACGCAGCTATATGGATGATGCCGCCTTACAAACCTTAGCGGATTCGATTAAATCGCAAGGCATCATGCAGCCAATTTTAGTGCGTGAAATTACGGCAGATAGATTTGAAATCATCGCTGGCGAACGTCGCTGGCGTGCCAGCCAAATTGCGGGCTTAGATGAAGTGCCAGTATTAGTGCGCGAAATTGGCGATGAATCTGCTTTGGCAATGGCGTTAATTGAAAATATTCAACGCGAAAATTTAAATCCGTTAGAAGAGGCGCAAGGGATTAAGCGCTTGATAGACGAATTTGTTATGACGCACGAAAAGGCGGCCGATGCGGTTGGACGCTCGCGCGTAGCGGTTTCAAATCTATTGCGCTTGCTCACATTAAGCCATCCCGTGCAAGAAATGCTGATGCAAAACAAGCTGGATATGGGCCATGCGCGCGCGTTGATTGGCCTGGACGTGGCACAGCAAATATTATTGGCAAATAGAATTGTCAAGCAAAAATTATCGGTGCGCGAGGTGGAATCGCTTGCCAAGCAACAGCAAGCGCCCAAAGCAAGCAAACAGAAAATCAACACCAATCATGACGTAACGCGTTTGCAAGACACATTAAGCGATAAATTGGGCGCAAAAGTGAACATTACAGCCAACGCGCGCGGTGCGGGTGTACTGAAAATTAGTTATAGCAATTTAGATCAGTTGGACGACATTATTGCCAAGATTTCACATTAATTTGGCGCTAAACTTCAGCCGTTCACATGTGGCATTGCCTTTGAAGATTTTTTTACCCATTTAACCTCTCCTTTTAACCAAGACACTTTAATGTGGCTGTCTTTTCTTTAAAAGTGTCCGTTAAATGTGGGTTAGCTGATTGTGACTTCGTCACGCACCAGCACTTGGCCGTTGGCGTCATTTACATAGGTAAAGAAGCGGTTGCCAACTCTATCCACGGCGGCGTTGATGTGACCGTTAACATCGTAATAGATGTCGGAGTAGCTAGGTGCCCAGTAGCCATTGTTTTTTTAATGGCATGACCTAATTAACCTACTTGCTAAATTTTATCAACTTGGTTAATATAGAAAAATGGAAAAAAGCACACCGCATTGTCAATTATCCGTTGTTAAAACACTGATTGAAGCGGGTAAAGTACGCAGCACTTTTTCTGCCTTAGCAGGTGCAAGTGCGCTTGAGATTAGTTTTGATGAAATGCTCAACATCATCAAAGCGCTTACCATGAAAGAGTTTTACAAAAGCATGACAACGCACAACAACCATCAAATTTGGCAAGATGTTTATCATGCTCGCACGCAATCGGCTGAAATCTACATTAAGCTTACCGTGGTTGACGAGGTATTAATTGTTTCTTTTAAGGAGTTATAGCTATGCAATGTCCCATTTGTAATAATGCGGCACTTGTTGAAGATAAGCGTGATATACCCTATTTGTATAAGGGCGAACTCACCACATTGCCGCAGGTGGCTGGGCAGTTCTGCCCAGCATGTGGCGAACATATATTAGATGCAACACAATCAGCTCATGTCAGCGCTTTAATGTTAGCGTTTAATCAGCAAGTTAATGCTGCAATGGTAGACCCTGCGTTTATTGTATCAGTGCGTAAAAAGTTAGCTTTAGATCAACGCGAGGCAGCAGAGATTTTTGGAGGCGGTGTTAATGCGTTTTCTCGATATGAGAATGGTAAAACCAAGCCGCCTTTGGCTTTGGTTAAGTTGTTAAAAGTGCTAAACAAACACCCTGATTTGTTGGCTGAGGTTAAAGCGGCTTAGTTGGTGTGTCCGCCAAAGGGGGGTTAGCTCAGTCTGACCCCTATTGTTCCATGAAAACCCGCATGGATATTGGTTGGTAGCCTCACCGTCATTCTGAGTGGAACGAAGAATCCAGTTTGTAGCCTTGATGTAGCAAAGCGGAATCAAGGGTTGCAGTGAATCCCTCGATTTCATTGCATTTCATCGAGGCTACGCTTGCTGACTGTCATTTTTATGCCAGTGAAACAGGCTAAAACCCGCATGGATATTAGGTGTTAGCCTCACCGTCATTCTGAGTGGAACGAAGAATCCAGTTTGTAGCCTTGATGTAGTAAAGCGGAATCAAGGGTTGCTGTGAATCCCTCGATTTCATTGCATTTCATCGAGGCTACGCTTGCTTGCTACGCGCTAGTCGTGGTTTTCAAAAACATCTTCCTTGAGCCACAAAATCGTACCAGTCCAAAAAGCAGCAAAAACCACAAAACCAATCGCTTTGATTAAGGTAATATCAGGTAAGTGAAACTCTCTTGTAAAAATAAAGCTGAGCAATGGGACAGCAATTAGCCAAGCTATTGCCAGCACACAACCCAAAAGCACTAAGTTCACTAACCAATACACCAACAAACTTTTCAATAACTTAATATGTCTGGCTTTCATTTTTTATTGAGATAGTCTTCAACAAGTTTGCTGGTCGGCTCTTGTACAGAAGAGGATACGGTAGCCCCAATAGGTTTAGCAGAATTAGCTATCGGCACCAATGGCACCGCCAGTGAGTAATTGCCATTTATCAGCGCTGCAATAGGCGCAGCTTTAGCATAACCTTCAACAACTTCACCAAATTTGAAACCGAGAGCTGTACCAAAACCAGTGGCCACTACTTTAGGCAATACAGGTTCGCCAGTGTATCTGGCTGTCACTACAGCGCCATCCACGTTGGTAAGCATTGAGTATCCCAGTCCTCTGCCATAGGTCAAGCCGCCAGTTACCGTAGCGCTGATTAGGTCTGGCATCGAAACTTTGCCTTCAAAAACATATTGTGCTCCTGCATTTATTCCGCCTCCAATTGTAGCTCCCGTTGTAAATGTTGCAAGTGTTAAACCGGTAGCCACGCCATAAACTGCTGGTGTAGCAGATAATGTACTTCCTACCCAAGCCCTATCAAAACTCTCTTGAAAGCTCTTGCTATATTGCTCGGGCGTTACACTCGGGTTCTTGCTACCATCTACCAAATAAGTGCCATCGTACGCCTTAGAATAGGGTCTTAGCAATGGGGTTGAGTCATATTTACCCGTTTTAATGTCTTGCAACAACTGATTGTTTGCTAATACTTTGTCAGCCGCCGTATACATGCCCCACTGATTAGCATTTGCGGCTAATTGTTTGTTGGTGTTTGTGAAGCCCCAATTGCCAATACTATCGCTGAATCTTGAATCACCTTGGTTGGCAGGCTTAAGCTTGTTAGCTTGCTGCTTACCCTCCGCCGCAAGGTTAGTTGTTTTAGCATTCACCACATCCCGAGGCGGTGCGCCTGTGACAGTGACATTCAAGCCACCATTTCTAGCATTGGCTAATTGCGCTTCTGCTAGCTGCTGCGCCTTGAGCGAATAGCCGCCACCCGCACTGGCATCATTACCAAACAACAAGGGCGTGACTTGCCCGCCGTTGGCGTTCATCTGCTCGGCCAATTGTCTTGCTGCGGTAGCGTCATTG
>JAYVSZ010000029.1:0-3502 GCA_043774925.1 Methylophilaceae bacterium
ATCCCTGATTAACGACTAAATTGACACACTCTTGCTTAAATTCGGTTGGAAATTGATTTCTGACTTTGCTCATTTTTACACCTCTTAAAGTTGATTATAACCTCTAAGAAAGTGTTGCAGAAAACTAGACCATTACAATCTAGAAACGATTATTTATACCTCGCCAGCACTATGCCCTTGCTTTTAATGCCCGCGGCATAAGGCGCTCTGCGCCGTCGCCTCACACCCTCGCCCTCCGCCAAATCCAGTAACTTATTGATTTAAAAAGTGTAAAAATATAGCTGCGAATTTCAAGTGAGCTACTTCGGTAAGCCACTCAGGTAAGCCACTTCGGTGAGACATTTGTGGGACAGTTGTGAGGCTGAATGCACATTTAACCCTATCGCTGCATGCGCCAACTAATACTTATCCGAGTATCCAACTACACCAAGCAGTAGCCTAAAAGCACCATAAATCACCCAAGAAAAGAATCGTTTCAAATAATGCTGTTTCTCCCACTCATCTATTGTCATTAAGTTGGCGCCAGTATTGATAGAGGCCTCAATATCCAGTTTTAACTCTTTCGCAAAATCTATATCTTTTATAAGCACATTGGCCTCTCGCGACATCATGAGGCTGAATGGATCGATATTGGACGAGCCTACCATCGCCCACCTGCCATCCACCACGGCTACTTTGCTGTGCATAAAGCTTTTGTGATACTCGTAAATTACGATACCTTGACTTAATAAGGAGCTGTATAGCGCATGTGATGCATAATCGAGCAACATATACTCTACGCGACGCTGAAGCAATAATGTGACGTGTATTCCACGACCAGCCGCGTCTCTTAATGCGTGACGAAAACGGAGGCCTGGCAAAAAATAGGCATTAGCAATTAGAATTTCCGACTTGGCAGATTTAATCATTGTGAGATAAGCGTCTTCAATTTCATTGCGATGCCAAAGATTGTCGCGTAATAAAAATGTCGCTTGCATAGCACCCGCAGGCAATTGAGCGGCATTATATTTCAGCACACTTTCTCGCACTGGTCGAGAGTTCACTTTGCATAATTTTCGCCAAAGTACCATGGTGCTGGCACGCATTGCTGGCAACAGCGGGCCTTCTACTTTTACCGCATAATCGAGGCGCGGCGATAGTTGTGATGGCGTATTAGAATCGTCAATAATATTAATGCCGCCGACAAAGCCAATTCGCCCATCAATAACGGCTATCTTTCGATGCATGCGCCGCAAGCGGCTACGTTTTAAGGTCCACGGCGAGATTTTTGGTCGGTAAATCAGTAGCTCTACGCCTGTAATTTCCATTTCTTTTGCAAAGGTACTAGGCAAATCTTTGCAGCCAAACCCATCTAGTAGCACACACACCATTACGCCTCGGGTGGCCGCACGCTTCAATGCCTCACCGATGCACAAGCCAGTTTCATCCAGCTCAAAAATATAAGTTTGCAGGTAAATTTCGTACTGTGCTGAGTCGATGGCTGCCTCTAGCGCAGGAAAATAAGCCGCCCCATTGCGTAACAAGCTAATTTGATTGCCTGCGATAAGTTGGTTCATAAGCGTAACAAACTGGCAGAAAGCGGCGCATGATCCGACACATTGGCAAACGCGGCACCCGCATGTACGTGACAGTGTTGCACATGAAAGCCGCGTGTATAAATACGATCCAGCTTAAATAGTGGCATCAAAGCTGGAAAGCTGCGCGCGTACCTGCCGCGTGCAACTTCGAAAACTTCACTTAAGTGTTGCTGTTTAGCCAAAATATCACCTGCTTTTTGTCGCCAATCATTAAAATCGCCAGCGACGATAAGTGGCGCATTTTTGGGTACCAAGCGAGTAATGCGCGCATTTAGCGCGCCAAGCTGCCTACTTCGCCAAAAAGCAAATAAACCAAGATGGATGCAAATGCAGTGTAGATGCTGATCCCAGCCTGGAATGGCAATTTCACAATGCAGCAAGCCGCGTTGCTCTATATTACTTGCAGAAATATCTTCATTTTCCCAGCTGGTAATTGGAAACTTGGAAAGAATCGCATTGCCGTGATGACCGCTAGACCTGATGGCATTTTGGCCATAGGCAACGTTTGCCCAAACTTTATCAGCTAAAAATTCGTGTTGACCGCCCAAAGTAAGCCTGCGATGGCGTGCGTGTGCACCACGCACTTCTTGTAAAAACACAATATCGGCATGTAGCTTACGAATAAGCTCGCGTTGCTGATGCAGCACTAGCCGCGCACTAAAGCTGCTAACCCCCTTATGGATATTGAAAGTCGCGATATGTAAGGTGTTATGTTGCAAAGGCTCATTCTTTCCCGTAGAAAAATGCTATTTTACCAAGCATTAAACTTGTTTATTAATACACGTCAATTTTCAAACTATTTTGTACAATCATAATGAATTTAGAGCTAAGATTGTATTATTAATCTTGATTAAATAGAGCAAGATGAAATCCTCATCCAATATACAGTTTTTGGACGAGCCTGTGGCGCCGATGCGCTGCGCCCAGAAATTAAAGAGTAACTCGATTGGGAAACTTACGCTCCAGATTACCTTGAAACAATTAAGCTGATTTAATTACTTGCTTAACAATACCAACTGGAGATGTAATGGACGACCGCATTAGCAAGCTACTCAACGACATCACTGTGCTAGAAGATGAGCTACGCACGGCGCTAAGCGAGCAACAAAGTAGTATATTTTTCCAAATTAAAGGTAAGCGCATTGAGTTTGAGCAATCAATCAAAGCAACGCATAAGCGCCTAAAAACCAATTTCTTTCGCTGGCTTATCACCAATCGCCCACAAAATCTGATTACTGGCCCTATTATTTATGCCATGATTATTCCATTGGTGGTTACCGACTTTTTTGTGAGTTTTTATCAGCTTACTTGCTTTCCCATTTACGGCATTAAGAAAGTGCGCCGTGCTGATTACATCGTATTCGACAGGCAACATCTTCACTACCTAAATTTTATTGAGAAGTTTCATTGCACGTATTGTGCATATGGTAGCGGTATGATTTGTTATGTGAGCGAGATTGTAGCTCGCACCGAGCAATACTTTTGCCCGATTAAACATGCCCATAAAATTTTAGGTGCTCATGCCCGCTATGCCCGATTTTTGGACTTTGGCGAGGCAGACAGTTATGAGAGAAAGCTCGAAGATTTTCGGCGCACACTGGAATAACCTATTCTTATCGCTACGCACACAATACAAGATAACAACCCTATGCTTTGGCTTTTGCAGCCACCAAAAATAATAGCGCGGAGTAATAAATACACGCGCGATCAGGTTATTAATTGAGTTAGACAGTATTAAGCAAAGGTAAACCATGCGACGTAAGTTGATTGTAGGTAATTGGAAAATGAATGGGAGCATCGCTAAAAATAAGCTGCTTATCAACCAGCTTTTAGCGCGTTTGAAAGATTTTAACGCAGCTGATTTTGCGCTTTGCTTGCCTTACACTTATTTATTTCAGGCGCAACAATTGTTAAGCGGAACAAAC
>JAYVSZ010000030.1:0-4115 GCA_043774925.1 Methylophilaceae bacterium
GGTTAGTGCGCCTATAGGTCAGGCGGTGAATCAGGTAGGGATAGCCGTGAAAATTGAAAATAATCGGCTTGTCAGTGGTAAATAGGCTATCAAAATCACGGTCAGAAAGCCCATGCGGATGCTCGTTTTGCGGTGTTAATTTATATAAATCCACCACGTTTACAAAGCGTATTTTAAGTTGTGGAAAATGCTCACGCAGTAACACGGTGGCAGCCAAGGCTTCTTTGGTGGTAATGTCGCCAGCGCTCGCCATGACTAAATCAGGCTCAGCACCCTCATCATTGCTTGCCCAATGCCAAATACCGATACCTTTGCTGCAATGCTCAACTGCAGCATCCATGCTTAAATACTGTAAGTGTTTCTGTTTATCGCAGACGATGACGTTGATGTAATCGGTGCTGTTCAGACAATGATTAGCTACGGTCAGCAGGCAGTTCACATCGGGCGGCAAGTAAATGCGCGTTACTTCAGGGCTCTTATTCACCACAATATCCAGAAAGCCTGGGTCTTGATGGGTAAATCCGTTGTGATCTTGCCGCCAAACGGTGGAAGTAATCAGCAGATTAAGTGAAGAAACTGGCGCACGCCAAGGCACCGCCTTAGACATGGCTAACCACTTAGCGTGTTGGTTGAACATGGAATCAATGATATGCACGAAAGACTCATAAGTAGAGAAAAAGCCGTGGCGACCAGTCAGCAAATAACCTTCTAACCAGCCTTCAATTGTGTGTTCAGACAGCATTTCCATCACGCGTCCATCGGGTGAAAGTTCGCCACCGTCGGCATCTTCAGGCAAGTAATCTGCCAGCCAAGTTTTTTTGCTCACCTCGTAAATATTGTCTAGTTTATTAGAGCTATTTTCATCAGGCCCAAACACGCGAAAGTTGTGCATGTTTTGGCGCATAATATCGCGCAGAAACTTGCCCAGCGGCCGCGTATTTTCAGCCACTAGCTTGCTTGGTGCTTCTAAAGCAAGCGCATAATCTTTAAAATCTGGCATACGCAGGGCTTTGCGTAACAGGCCGCCGTTGGCGTGCGGGTTAGCACTCATGCGGCGGTTGCCTTGTGGGGCAAGCGCTTTCAATGCTGGCATTAGCCGCCCATTATCGTCGAATAACTCTTCTGGTTTGTAGCTGCGCAACCAGTCTTCTAATTGTTTTAAATGTTCTGGATTTTCTTTCACCTTGCCCAGCGGCACTTGATGGGCGCGCCAAAAACCTTCAACTTTATGGCCATCCACTTGTTTAGGACCTGTCCAGCCTTTAGGCGAGCGTAGCACAATCATTGGCCAACGCGGGCGTGTCGCTTCGCCGCCGTCGCGGGCTATATTTTGTATGCATTTTATGTCGTATATACAGGCTTCTAATGTACTTGCCATGGCTCTGTGCATGGTCTCTGGGTCACTGCCCTCAACAAAGTAGGGTTTCCAGCCATAACCGATAAACAGGCTTTCAAGTTCATCATGCGAAATGCGCGACAGAATGCTAGGATTATTAATTTTGTAACCGTTGAGATGCAAAATAGGCAACACTGCACCATCGCGTATGGGGTTGAGAAATTTGTTAGAATGCCAAGAGGTCGCCAATGGCCCAGTCTCAGATTCACCATCGCCCACCATCACTGTGACTAATAAATCGGGGTTATCGTAAGCCGCGCCAAAAGCATGTGAAATACTATAACCCAGCTCGCCGCCTTCGTGAATGGAGCCTGGCATCTCAGGTGTGCAATGGCTGCCAATGCCGCCAGGGAAGGAGAACTCTTTAAAAAATTGACGCAAACCTGCTTCATCTTCGCCTTTGTTTGGATAGACCTCGCTATAAGTGCCCTCTAAATAAATAGGCGCGAGCACACCAGGCGCACCGTGGCCAGGGCCTGCGAGAAAAATAGCATTCAAATCATATTTGTTAATCATGCGGTTGATATGCGTATAGGCAAAACTTAAGCCTGGGCTTGAACCCCAATGTCCGAGTAGGCGTTGTTTAATATGTTCTGATTTGAGCGGTTGTTTTAATAAGGGGTTATCGCGTAAATAAATCATGCTCGCCGCCAAGTAGTTGCAAGCCCGCCAATAGGCGCTGATAGCCTCAAGCTCTTGGTCAGAAATTTGTGCCATTTTAAGTGGGGCGTTCATACTAGATAGCGCTTTCAAAGTATCCTAAAATGTTATTTGGCTTTAGCAGTCGTTTGTTTGTTACTTACCAGTAACACAGGTGCTGGGCTAGTTGTCACCACAGTTTCAGCATCGCTACCCATTATTAAACGTTTAACGCCGCGTAAACCGTGCGTACCCATCACGATTAGATCGGCTGGCCATTCCTTTGCTTGTCCTACAACAAATTTAGAAACACGAGCGCCAATGGCTTCAACCATTTTAGAATCAGCGATAACACCCGCCTTGCTAGCTAGTGCCTCTGCTTTTTTTAGAACTTTTTTGCCATTTTTACGCAATATGTCGTCTATATACACCACACTAAAATCGCCAAGGCCACCTATTAACGGGACGTAAAGATCAATTACGTGTAAAAAACGCAACTTGGCATGTTGATCTTTTGCAAGATTAATGGCCTCAATCAAGCCTCTATTCGATGTTGGGCTACCATCTACCGGGCAAAGAATTTGTTTGTACATTTGAAGTTTCCTTACAATAAATTAAATACTAAAAACTACCTAAGCTCAGTACATAAATAGCTTTCAGCTGTTGTGCATCGCTGAAATATCAGCCAAAATTACGGGATTTTTACGTATTCCAGCGGTAATTTCATCATCTGGAAAGCCCACTACAATAGGCGCAACCACGCAAAACTTTTCTGGAATATTGAGCTTAATTTTTGTTTCTGGTGTGTTTAAAGCAGGTAAGGCACTACCAATAACGCACGTGCCAAGCCCCATGGCGCATGCTGCTAACATAAAGTTTTCTGCAGCTAGCCAGCAATCTGCTTCAAAAGACGGTGAGGTGGTTTTGCCGCAAATTAGGATCAGCGTATTTGCATCATAAAAAACATTAAAATCAGGGTAACTAAAAATATCAAACGAGTGACCAGCGTGTTCTAAGCCTTTCTCTTGCGCCTCTGCAACAAACAGTGGCTTGGCTTGATCAGACAAGCTTCGTAATAAAGCCTTATCTTGAATGATGACGAAAGCCCAAGGCTCCTGGTGAATGGCTGTAGGTGCGCGTACTGCGGCTTCTAGCAGTATGCTAATGCTGGTTCTATCCACCCTGCGCGCCTTATAGCTACGCACTGAGCGTCGCGCCAGTATCGTTTCAAAAATGGTCATTTCAACTTTAGGTAATGGCATCATCTATACCTCAATCACATATTCTGTATAACTAATTGGCACAGTAGCAAGAATTTTTTAACTAAGTAATCCGCGCAAGCACGTATATTGGAGGTAAGCATCTTAGGGGAATGACGTCACTGCGGGTAACAGTCTTTTTGTTAGCTGCAACTATTTATTTCGCCTCTTCAACCATCTGGATGGTCTTTTCCTCAACTTCCCTAGCCACGTCAGTCAGCGCTTTGTCGTTGGATAAGGCCGCAAGCATTTGCACAGGTTTTATTAGGCCAATTTTGGTTTTACCAGCCTCGGTAAATACAGAGATTCGACAAGGTAAGGCCATATTGAGGCGCATATCAGTAGCTAATACTTTTGCGGCTTGCGCGGGGTTGCACACTTCAAATATTTTGCATTCTTCAGTAAATGCAATGCCTTTACT
The DNA here is from genome assembly GCA_043774925.1 of Methylophilaceae bacterium. GTDB lineage: Bacteria > Pseudomonadota > Gammaproteobacteria > Burkholderiales > Methylophilaceae > JAYVSZ01. The sequence continues at coordinate 3,716 of JAYVSZ010000030.1, forward strand.
GCGTAGCGTGGGGCCTAAATCATGCACATGCAGCACGCCAAAGCCATGTTTTTTAACTGCTGCATCTAGGTCAATAGCCGCTTGGCTAAATGATTTACTGGTTTCTACGATGTAATACATGGAATATCCTTTCAGCCTCATTAACCGCAAGCGGTTAATTTAGCAAAAATTTGATTGTCAGGTTATCCGCGCTAGCACGTATATGGGGGATAAAAAACTGAAGAGCAGAATGCCGTGAAAAAACTAATTGCTTGATTCGCTTTCATGCACAATACGAGCTAAATCCAACAAATTAACCGCACCAGTTTTTTGCATAATTTTAGATTTGTGTATCTCTACCGTGCGGTGGCTAATGCCAAGTTGGCGAGCAATATGCTTATTGGGATGGCCTTGTACAGCC
>JAYVSZ010000031.1:0-158087 GCA_043774925.1 Methylophilaceae bacterium
GCGAGTGGCGTTTTAATAACCCAACACCACAAGCACAGTTATTACAAATAAAACAATGGGTTAAACAAAATATGGGCTAGTTATCTAGGACAGCCCCTAGAATAATATTCTCGCACATAATAAAAAAGCTGACTTTCGTCAGCTTTTTTATTAGCTAAAGATTGCCAAGTCTTACTGGTCTTTACTCTCTATCAGCTTGCGATTCACCACAATTTCCGTTTTCGCTTTAAGTGATTTTGCATAAGCACTCACATACTCCGCAGCAACCGCGCCTTCAAATTCCGCCTCTGCATTCTTTTTCGCATCTGTATCCGCCAAAACACTGTCCACATGCGACACGCGGATTAAAGTATAGGCATTGTTGCCATCAATAAAGCCGTCATACGCAGGTAGTTTGCTCGTGTTGATTTTAAACACATGCTCCATCACCGCGTTAGATAAGCCTTGCGCGGTTTTACGGTCAACAGTCACAGGGTCAATCCATTCCAGCGCACTCACTGCTTCGCCCGCCCTTAGTTTGGCCAATGTGGCGTCGCCATTGTCTTTAGCAAGTTTTGCTGCTTGCTCGAGCTTTAACACCGCCTCGATGCCGACTTTAACGTCGTCGAAGCTTTTTGGTGCCGCAGGTTTATACTCTACTACACGTGCGGAAACTAGATTATTCGCCGATACTTCTACCGCTTCTGTATTGCGTTTTTCTTTCAACACTTCGTCAGAAAACACCATGGCCATCAATTTATCATTTTTGAAAAATTTTGCACCGTCGTCACGACTCATCCAAGCAGAAGTTTGCAACTGCAGATTAAATTTCTTCGCCACGGGCTGCAAGCTACCAGACTGCTCATACACGGTATTGCTAAAGTCTTCGGTCAATTCAGCATATTTGGCCTGTGCTTTTTGAAAAATCAACTCACCTTTGATTTGTGCTTTCATGCTGTCGAATGATGACGAAGCGCCTGAAATGCCGTCTAAACGAATAATGTGATAGCCAAATTCAGACTCTACCAAATCACTGATTTGATTCACCTTCATGCTAAATACTGCGTCATCAAATGGCTTTACCATGGCGCCACGACCAAAGCTACCTAAATCGCCCGCTTTAGCCGCCGAACCTGGGTCTTGTGAAAATTTAGATGCCAGCTCTTCAAACCGTTTCGGGTTCTTTTTCAGTTGCGCCAAAATATCTAAGGCTTTGGCCTTAGCAGCCGCTTTGTCGGCTTCTTTAGCGCTCACACCAAAGCTAATCAGTATATGGCTGGCGTGACGTTGTTCATCGCCTTGAAATTTGTCTTTATTGGTATCGTAAAACTCTTTGATTTCTGCATCAGTCACCGTGCCACTTACTTGCGGCACCAAGCCATTGGCTGAGAGTAGCGCAAATTCCAACTTCACTTGTTCTGGCACTTTGAATTTATCTTTATGCAACTCATAGTAGGCTTTTACTTGCTCTGGCGTAACTTTGACTTGCGTGATGAACGACGCAACTTTAATGTCCGTAGTGCTAATGTCGCGCTTTTGGTGCGCAAATTGCAAGGTTTGTTCCGCAACACCTTTTGGTACAAGCACCAAGCGCGCCAAGCCTTCGCGTGCTTGCTGCGTCACCAAATCACTGCGAATGCTATTTTCAAATTTGGTCGCGGTAAGCTTGTTTTGATTCAGCGTTTTTTGATACAAATCTTCTGAGAATTTACCGCTCTCTTGAAACTCAGGCATGGCAATGATATGTTCGCTCAATTGCGCGTCGCTAATTCTAAAATTCGCGTGTTGAATTTCCGCATTCACTAAACGGCGCGTAATCAAGCCATCCAGCACAGATTGCTTAAAGGCTGGCGTTTCCAGCATGGCAGCATCTACTTTTTGGCCTTCCGATTGCATGCGGTTACGCACGTTTTCAATCGCATTGCCGTATTCTTGAATCGAGATTTTGTCTTTGCCCACTTTAGCCACAGCAACATTGCTGCCAGCTTGATTCAAATAAGAATCGATGCCAAACAAGGCAAATGGTACCGTGATAAGGCCTAAAATGAGCTTGGCTACCCAGCCTGTGGTGAGTTTACGAACTGCTTCTAACATAATGTGCTTTCAAAAATCTTGGTCAAATGATCAAAAAAATGCAATGCGTAATATAGCATAAAGCGCGCATTTAAGCAGTTGGCGCTGCAAATGAATCAATCAGTTACACCAAATAAAAATGTTTCATCAAGTTAAATAAAAAAACGAGCCTCAATTCTGAGGCTCGTTTTTTGTGTTGGCGGAGTGGACGGGACTCGAACCCGCGACCCCCGGCGTGACAGGCCGGTATTCTAACCAACTGAACTACCACTCCAGTTAATTATTCACTTACATATCAAACTACTAAAAATAAAGAGCGCCATAAAATAGCACTCTTTATAATTTTAAGGCAAAGTAACAAAAGCCCATGACTTGCAAAAAATGGTGGGTGCTAACGGGGTCGAACCGCTGACATTCGCCTTGTAAGGGCGACGCTCTACCAACTGAGCTAAGCACCCTGCATAAGTCTAAAACTTAAATTCTTTACAAACTAAATTCTATAAAACTAGCAGTGCTTGCTGGTTAAAACTAGCCTTGCGCTTAACCAACCAAGTCCGCTAGTTTACAGCATCTTTAAGCGCTTTACCAGCCCTGAATTTAGGAGAGTTTGCTGCTTTGATTTTAATTGCAGCGCCTGTGCGGGGATTACGGCCACTGCGCGCTGCGCGCTTACCCACATAAAATGTACCGAATCCAATCAGCGTCACCAAGTCACCCTTTTTCATGGCTTTGGTGATCGCTGCAGTCGTTGCATCAAGAGAGCGGCCAGCAGCCGCTTTAGAAACACCAGCTGCTTTTGCAATCTGGTCAATCAATTCAGATTTGTTCACGAGTAATCCCCTCTAGGTTATTTAACTAAAATGTCAGAGCAAATACACAACGCCCCACATTGACTTTATAACAAGCGACAAAAGCCTCTGTCAAGGCTTTGCGGCCATTTTAACAAAATTATTTCAAATAATTTTTAACTAGCCAAAAAACTAATGTGTAATTGGCGTTTTCAGGTCTTTGTCTGCTTCAGCCGCTACCGCTGGGATTTCTGCAGGCTTCACTTCTAATGGCTGTGGCATGCGCTCCAACGCTAGCTCCAGCACCTGATCTATCCATTTTACTGCGTGAATTTGTAGCTGATTTTTAATGTTGTCAGGTATATCCACCAAATCTTTTACATTAGATTCAGGAATCAACACCGTTTTGATGCCACCACGGTGCGCCGCAAGTAATTTTTCTTTCAAGCCACCAATCGGCAACACCTCACCGCGCAAGGTAATCTCGCCCGTCATCGCCACATCTGCACGTGCTGGGATGTTGGTGAGCACAGACACCAGTGCCGTAGTAAGGGCAATGCCTGCGCTCGGGCCGTCTTTAGGTGTCGCGCCTTCTGGCAAGTGAATGTGAATGTCTTTTTTCTCGTAAAAGTCTTCAGCAATGCCTAAACGTGCCGCACGGCTACGTACCACGCTCATGGCGGCTTGCACCGATTCCTGCATCACATCGCCGAGCTTACCCGTGGTAATTGTTTTACCTTTACCTGGCAATACAACAGCTTCTACCGTTAGCAACTCCCCGCCAACTGAGGTCCAAGCCAAGCCAGTGACTTGCCCTACTTGGTTCTCTTTCGCGGCAAGGCCAAAGTCATAACGATAAACACCCAAATATTTCTCAATATTCTTAACAGTTACATTGATTTTTTTTGCTGGTTTAATAGTTGCGCCATCATCATTACGACGTACTTTTTTAGCTTCTATTTGACTTTGTAGCAGTTCTTTTACTACTTTACGGCAGACTTTAGCGATTTCTTGCTCAAGTCTTCGCACGCCTGCTTCGCGTGTGTAATATTGCACCATATGGCGTATTGCAGCCTCAGCAATATTGATTTCCGTTGGCTTTAGGCCATGCGTTTTCAATTGTTTTGGCAGCAAGTATTTGGTCGCAATGTTCACTTTTTCATCTTCGGTGTAACCAGCAAGTCGAATAATCTCCATACGGTCCAACAACGGCGCAGGGATATTCATCGTATTTGCGGTTGCCACAAACATGACATCCGATAAATCGTACTCAACTTCAACATAGTGGTCGGCAAACGTATGATTTTGCTCAGGATCAAGCACCTCAAGCAATGCAGATGATGGATCACCGCGCATGTCTTGACCCATTTTATCCACTTCATCTAGCAAAAACAGTGGGTTTTTAACGCCCACTTTGCTCATACTTTGCAGCACTTTGCCTGGCATCGAGCCAATATAAGTGCGTCTGTGACCGCGAATTTCCGCTTCATCACGCACGCCACCCAAAGCCATACGAATAAATTTGCGATTAACTGCTTTGGCGATGCTCTGACCGAGCGAGGTTTTACCCACACCTGGTGGGCCAACCAAGCACAAAATAGGTGCTTTAAGTTTGCCAACGCGCTGCTGCACCGCTAAATACTCAATAATGCGCTCTTTTACTTTTTCCAAACCATAATGATCGGCGTCTAAAATTGCCTCAGCAGCCATTAAGTCTTTACTGATTTTGGTTTTTCTCTTCCAAGGCAAATTCACCAAGGTGTCAATGTAATTGCGCACAACAGAGGCTTCGGCCGACATTGGTGACATGAGCTTGAGCTTTTTCAGTTCCGCAGTCACCTTCAGTAACGCCTCTTTTGGCATGCCCGCGTCGCGAATGCGCTTTTCAAGCTCTTCCATCTCAGCATTTTCGTCTTGCTCGCCGAGCTCTTTTTGAATCGCTTTCACTTGTTCATTCAAGTAATATTCGCGCTGACTTTTCTCCATTTGGCGTTTTACACGGCCACGGATGCGCTTCTCCACTTGCAGAATATCAATTTCAGATTCCATCAAATGCAGCAAATGCTCTAAACGCTCAGTCACGCTGAGCATTTCCAGCACTTTTTGTTTTTCTTCCAGTTTAAGCGTCAAATGTGCAGAAATCGTGTCCGCCAAGCGACCAGCCTCGTTGATTGTGGCTAGCGAAGTCAAAATTTCTGGTGGGATTTTTTTGTTGAGCTTGACGTATTGGTCAAATTGCGTGAGTACCGTGCGCATCAAAGCTTCAGTTTCGTTATCGTCCTCGTCTGCCGCGATAATTTTTTCGCCATTAGCCACAAAGCAATCTGCGGTTTCTTCAAAGGCAGAAATGCGCACGCGATACAAGCCCTCTACCAGCACTTTTACAGTCCCATCAGGCAGTTTTAGCATTTGCAACACAGTCGCTAACGTGCCGATTTCATATAAATCGTTCGCGTCAGGGTCATCTTTGGTGGCAGATTTTTGCGCAACCAACAAAATCTGCTTATTGGTGTCAGACGCAATTTCTAGTGCCCTAACGGATTTTTCGCGGCCGACAAATAGCGGGATGACCAAATGTGGATAAACCACGACATCGCGCAAGGGTAACAGCGGCATTTTGCCTGATGGCAATGGGTTTTTTGATGTGCTTTCTGACAAAGCTTGTTCGGTCATAAATACTTTCAAATTCACGTGAGCTAAAGTAGCCCTATGTCATTAAATTGGGAACATTCTTTGCTATTTCAAGTGCAAATAGTCTTTAATTACTCATAACGATTTAAACTGCTTTACGACTACTATAAAGCACTAGAAACTAATTGCAATAGCCCTACAGGGGCTTACGCTTGATTAGCTAGCGGATTCCGCCAGCTTTTGTTTGCCCTCTTTGGGCGAATCTTGATAAATCATCATAGGCGGCGTGTCACCGTTAATTGTGCCTTCGTCAATCACCACTTTAGCTAGATTTTCGATAGACGGAATATCGTACATCACGTCAAGCAACGCGGCTTCCATAATCGAGCGCAAGCCACGCGCGCCAGTTTTACGCTCCAGCGCCTTTTTGGCAATTAATCGAAGTGCAGCGTCTCTAAACTCCAAATCCACGCCTTCCATTTTAAACAGCTTAATATATTGTTTTGTCAGCGCATTTTTTGGCTCTGTGAGAATTGTCATCAGTGCAGCTTCGTCCAATGATTCCAACGTAGCAATCACAGGCAAACGGCCAATAAACTCAGGAATAAGTCCGAATTTAATTAAATCTTGCGGTTCTACGTCACGCAATATCTCACCCACAGCGCTCGCGTCATCTTTACTTTTTACTTCAGCACCAAAACCAATGCCGCCTTTTTCAGAGCGCATGCGAATGACTTTTTCTAAGCCGTCAAACGCGCCACCGCAAATAAACAAGATATTGGTCGTATCTAGCTGCACAAATTCTTGATTAGGGTGCTTGCGGCCGCCTTGTGGCGGTACAGAGGCCACCGTGCCTTCTATCAGCTTGAGCAAGGCTTGCTGCACGCCTTCACCCGACACATCGCGGGTAATGGAAGGATTTTCTGACTTGCGTGAGATTTTATCCACTTCGTCAATATATACAATGCCGCGCTGTGCTTTTTCGATGTCGTAATCGCATTTTTGCAGCAATTTTTGCATGATATTTTCAACGTCTTCGCCCACATAACCCGCTTCGGTCAACGTAGTCGCGTCTGCCATCACAAACGGCACATCTAACATGCGCGCAAGCGTTTGCGCGAGTAAAGTTTTGCCTGAGCCAGTAGGCCCAATCAATAAAATATTACTTTTTTGAATTTCCACATCGTCTTTGGCTGTGTTTTGCGAGATGTGGTTGTGGCCAAGGCGCTTATAGTGGTTATAAACCGCAACAGATAGGTTCTTTTTAGCTTGAATTTGACCAATCACGTACTGATCTAAAATCTTGCAAATCTCTTGCGGGTTAGGCAGGGATTTGTCGGTAGATTTAATGTCCGTCAGGTTTTGTACTTCTTCTTTGATGATGTCGTTGCATAAATCAACGCATTCATCACAGATAAACACGGATGGTCCTGCGATTAATTTTTTAACTTCATGCTGACTTTTGCCGCAAAATGAGCAATAAAGTAGTTTTTCGCCTTCGGCTTTAGTCGCCATCGTTATTCCTGTTGCCTAAATATATGCCATAGATATAGCTAATCTTATGCCGCTTCACTGCGTTTAGCAATCACCTTGTCAATCATGCCGTAGGTCACCGATTCATCCGCGCTCATAAAGTTATCGCGCTCGGTGTCCACGTCAATCACCTCGGCTGACTTGCCTGTGTGATGCGCTAAAATTGCGTTCAATTTATTACGTAAGTACATGATTTCTTTAGCTTGAATCGCAATATCTGACGATTGACCTTGAAAACCGCCCGATGGTTGGTGAATCATCACGCGTGAATTTGGCAAGCTAAAACGTTTGCCTTTTGCACCAGCCGCCAGCAAAAATGCGCCCATGCTGGCCGCTTGACCGATGCACAATGTGCTCACATCTGGCTTAATAAATTGCATTGTATCGTAAATCGACATACCCGCCGTGACTGAGCCGCCAGGCGAGTTGATGTAAAGCGAAATGTCCTTATCTGGATTTTCTGCTTCTAAAAACAGTAATTGAGCGACTACCAAATTGGCCGTCATGTCATTGACGGGGCCGACCAAGAAAATGACGCGCTCTTTTAGTAAACGTGAATAAATGTCGTACGAGCGCTCGCCGCGGCCGCTTTGCTCGATGACCATAGGGATATATCCCAGGCCTTGCGTCTCTTGATTACTATTCAAAATATCGCTCATCATTCGTTACCTTTTTCGCTGCTTTTATTGGCCAACCATTAATTCGTCAAATTTGATTTTTTTGTCTGAAACTTTTGCTTTTTTAAGCACCCAATTCACTACGTTTTCTTCCGTGGCAAGCGCGGCAGGCTCATCCAGACGTTTTACGTCAGCGTAATACCATTTCACTAATTCTGCTGGGTCGTCGTAGCTTTGTGCAAAGCTGTCAATCACCGCGCGCACCTGGTCGGCATTGGCTTGCAAGTTGTTCGTGTTTACCACATCAGACAAAATCAAGCGCAAAGTAGTACTGCGTTTGGCTTGTTCTTCAAACATCGCAGGCTCAAGCTTAATTTGTTTTGGATCCATGCCACGTTGTTGCAAGTTCTGCGCGGTCACTTGCGCCATGCGGTTAATTTCCACGTTCACCAGCGAACTTGGCAAATCCATTGGGCTAACTTCGATTAAACCTTGAAACACTTGTTCTTTTACGCGCGCTTTTACGCGCTTTTCAACTTCTTGCTCAAGACTAATTTTAATTTCAGCGCGCATTTTTTTCACGTCGCCGTCAGCCACGCCTAATTCTTTGGCAAATTCTTTATCAATGGCTGGATAAGTTGCTTCAGAAACCGCATTATATTTCACTTCGTAGGCCACTTTCTTGCCCGCTAATTGTGCTGGTTCATGGTCTTTCGGGTATTTAATCTCGAAACTCTTTATCTCGCCCGCTTTGCCGCCAGCGAGCTCTTTGTCAAAAGCTTCAATTCTACCTGGCTCACCCAATAAAAGATCGATGCCCCTGTCGCCCGTGCTTTCCACTTGTTCACCGTCAATACTGGCTGTTAAGCCAATATTAATGCGGTCGCCAGCCTTGGCCGCGCGTTTAACAGGCACATAACTTACGCGTTGTTTTACCAGCACATCAATTGTTTTATCGATGTCTGCTTCGGCGATTTCTAGCGTTGGTTTTTCGATTTTAACTTTGCTCAAATCGCCCAATTTCACTTCTGGAAACACTTCGAATGTTGCTGTGTACTCCAAGTCAGTCGCCGCTTCTGCGAACGGTTTATGCTCAATATTTGGGAAACCCGCAACGCGCAATTTATTTTCTTCCACCGCGTTGCCAAAGCTCTCTTCCACCGCTTTAGAATAGACTTCATCGCGCACTTGGCTGCCATATTGCTGACTCACCAAGCCAACTGGTGCTTTACCTGGGCGAAAACCAGCCACTTTTGCGGTACGCGCCACTTGTGTTAGACGTTGCTTAACTTGACTCTCAAGCGCCGCTAACGGCACCTTGACGGTCATGCGGCGCTCTAAATTACTGATTGTTTCAACAGATGTTGCCATGCTGCAATTCCCGTAAAAAATTGTTCAAATTGAACAGTAAATGTTGATGGTGCGAAAGGAGAGACTCGAACTCTCACGCCTTGCGGCGCTGGAACCTAAATCCAGTGCGTCTACCAATTCCGCCACTCTCGCATGTGTTTTAGTTTTGCCTAAACACCGAAGGCGATATTGTATCTCAAATGTCGTCATCTCGAAAAGATTAATGTCAAAAGAGGCGGCTTAGTTTAAGTTTGCTAAAAATAGTGCAAAATATGCACTAAAACATTGACAGCCAAGCCCAGCAAACTGCAAGATGACACATACTGAACCACTTTAATGTAGAAAAATTATGCAAAACACCAATCACACTGCCGAAAACAATATGTTGAGCGCAGAATTAGAGCTGCTGATGAAAGAACGCGATACCCTGCTGATTATTGCAGGCGCTGCCGCTGGCCTGATTGCCGAGCTGAACACGCAAGATTTACCCATTCGCACGGTGGAAGCAGCCGATTTACTGGCGACGCACGTCAACCAGCTTTCTGAAGAAACGCTACAGGATGCGCTCAATTCTGTGCATGCGACCATAGAAAATTAAAAGCCGCTAAACCGAGAAAACGAGGCCTTTATGATACGGCCAATCTTGTGTGTGCGATGCTAGTCAAACGCCAATCATGCAAATTCCACAAAAAATATTAATCTATTCAACCGCTTGCATCTTGCTATTGAGCTGCGCGACCGAAAAATACGCGCCTAAACCCATCAGCGTGGAAAAAACCACGGCAAAAATCGTTGCCAAAGATGCGGCGAATCCTGATTTCAAAGCTTATTTAATCAAGCAAGGTTATCAAGAAGATAATTTGACGTGGGGGTTGGACGAGCTGACTTTATGTGCGCTTTATTTCAACGCCAAATTGGATGTTGCGAAAGCGCAACTTGGCTTGGCGAACGCGCAGATTGAAAGTGCGGGATTCAAACAAAACCCAACAATTAATGCCAACTTGGCACACAGCAATCAGAAAAATGGCGACCCTAGCCCGTGGGCATATGGTCTGAATGTGGATATTCCGATTGAAACCACAAACAAACGCGAAATCCGTATCGAAGAAGCACAAGCGAATGCCGCTGCGAACCGCATGGATATTGCGGCTACAGCATGGCAGTTGCGCAGCCAAATTGCACAAGATTTAATCGAATATCATCAAAACATGGTCAGCGCGCAACTTTTTCAAACCGAATTAAGTACGCAAACCGAAATTGCCAATATGCTGATAAAGCGCGTGGAAACTGGGCTGGCGTCAAAAACTGAGTTGGCGCTAAGTGAACTTGCACTACTTAAAACGCAATCTGCGCTGAATAATGAGCAAGCCAAGTCGGCAGAAATTCAGGCCAAATTAGCGAGTGATGTCGGGTTAAGTTTGGAGAAATTTAAGCAAGTTACCATTAAGCCGCTTGAAATCGATGCCGCGCTTAGCCAACAAACAAGCGCCTTAGACGGCAATTTTATCAGTAAAAATCTACAAGAAACCACGCTGCTCAACCGCATTGATATTCGCCGCGCGCTGGCCAAATACGCGGCAGCTGAGGCCAAGATAAAACTCGAAATCGCCAAGCAAACGCCTGATATTTCGCTCTCGCCCGGTATTGCGTTTGAATATGGCAGCAGCATTTGGTCGCTTGGGTTTTCTAGCTTGCTGAGTTTAGTTAATAAAAATCCAACGCAAATCAACGAGGCGAAACAACTGAGGGAAATTGAAGGCGCGCAATTTGAGGCTTTGCAAGCGCAGATTATTGGCGATTTAAACCAAACTTATGCCAATTTTGAATCAAGTAAGCAAAACTTTAATCAGGCGCAGCGCCAATATACAAGCCAGTTGCAGCACATGCAGAGGTTGCAAAAACAATTTGATGCTGGTTTAATCGACCGCTTGGAATTGCGGCAAGCCTCGCTTGCGAATATCATCTCGCAACAGCAAGTGCAAAATGCCAAATTTGCGCTGCTAAAAGCCGCATATACCATCGAGGACGTGACGCAACATCCCATTTACACCAAATTCCAAATGCCGAATTAATATGAACAAAAAACTGACGCTGATTATTGCTGTTGAAACTGTGCTGATTATTGCCTTGTTTTGGGTGCTCATTTTTTACAGCAAGGACGAGTATGAGGCTTACCAAGCAAAACTGAACGAGGCAATTGAAAGCCCCAGCCATGTGTCCAATAAGCAAGGCATTAGCGTGGTGACTTTGTCGTCGGAAATTCAAAAAAACAGCGGCATTAGCACGGCAAAAATCAGCGCAGCGACGTTTAAAAGCGAACAAAAAAGCACTGGCAGTGTGGTGGCGATGGATAGTTTGATTGAAGCCAAATCTAAATATTTGAGCTTGCTTTCGGTGGCGAGTATCGCCCGTGCTGCCAATGCACAAAATTTAAAGCAATATCAACGGCTTAAAGCGTTGAACGAGGATGATAAAAACGTCTCTGACCGCGCGCTACAAGAGGCGTTGGCCAGCGCAAACGCCGACCAAGCGAGCGTAAATGCGGCCGAATTGCAGCTAAAAAACTTGCAAACCACAACCAAATTGCAATGGGGCGAAGCGCTTGCGCAATTGGTGTTTAGCGAAAAATTACCACCACATTTACAACACTTGCTCAACCGCAAAAACGTGTTAGTGCAAGTAAGTTTACCAGCGAGTGTAAGCACACCAAATGCCGGCTCCAGCATCAATATCGCGCCGCTCAACGAGGCTGCAAGCACCATTCAAGCGATTTACATCTCGCCCGCTTCGCAAGCGGATGCCAGCAATTATGGCAAAACATTTTATTACAGCGCGCCTGCTGAGCAATTACGCATTGGCATGCGCGTGAGCGTAGACGCGCCTGCCAGCGGTGGCGCTAATCACGGCGCGCTTGTGCCAAGCAATGCTGTGGTTTGGTACGCAGGCAAACCGTGGGCGTATTTTAAACAAGGTCGCAACAAACAAGGGTTAGACCAGTTCATGCGCAAGCCTATCTCTGCGAACACCGAAGTAAACGGTGGCTGGTTTAACCAAAACATCAGCGCAGATAGCGAAGTCGTCATAAATGGTGCGCAGTTACTGCTTTCAGAAGAGTTTAAGTATTTGATTAAAAACGAGAACGAGGATTAAAAAACCCGTCACTTGAGATTGAATAATGGACAGACATTAATTAAAGGCAAGCTTTGAAACCACATCAAAAATCAAGCGTCAGTAGAAAGATTACAACATCATGATGTCGGCAATCGTTCGCTTCTCCATTCGCTTCCATGGCGTGATTATTGGCTTGGCGAGCCTGATTGTGCTGTACGGCATCTATAGCCTCACGCGCGCCAACCTGAATGTTTTTCCTGAATTTTCACCCACGCAAGTCGTTATCCAAACCGAATCACCTGGGCTTTCGGCTGAGCTGGTGGAAAACTTGGTCACACAGCCGATTGAAAGCAGTATCGCTGGCGCGGTAGGCATCAGCGATATGCGCTCGCAATCGATTCCTGGCTTGTCGGTTGTCACCATTATTTTTGACGAAAATTCAAGCAGCAATCACACGGATGTTTATCGCAATCGCCAAGTTATCGCCGAGCGTCTGACTACGCTCACCTTGCCGCGCGGCATTACGCCGAATATCACGCCGCTCACCTCCTCCGCCAGCACCGTGCTAGGCATTGGGCTAACTTCGAGCACACGCAGCTTGATGGAATTACGCACCTTGGTGGATTGGACGATTCGCCCGCATCTGCTTGCCGTGCCGGGCGTGGCCGATGTGAACGTGTTTGGCGGCGAGGTGCGCCAGTTGCAAATTCAGGTTGATCCTGAAAAACTTATTCGTTACGGATTATCGTTAGCACAAGTCAGCGAGGCCGCCAGCAAAGCCACTGGCGTGCGTGGCGCGGGCTACATTGAGAACAATAATCAGCGCCTCGTCATCAATTCGGAAGGCCAAACGCTGACGCCGCAACAACTTGCCAACACACTGCTGCAATTTCGCAACGGGCAAGCCATTAAAATGGGTGATATTGGCAAGGTGGTAGAGGGTGCAGCGCCCGCCATTAGCGGCGCTAACGTGAATGGCAAAGAGGGTATTTATCTTTCGGTGCAAGGCCAGTTGGGCGGCGATACGCATGGCGTCACGCTGGCGTTGGAGAAAGCGTTAGCAGCGCTAAAACCCAGCTTGGACGCGGAAAAAGTGATGCTTTACCCCAAGCTTTTCCGCCCCGCTAACTTTATCGAAACCGCGATTAAAGGCTTGCGCTCAGACATTCTTATTGGCTCGGTGCTGGTGATTATCGTATTATTTTTGTTTCTGTTCAACGCACGCACTGCCTTTATTTCCACAACCGCCATCCCGCTTTCCTTGCTCACCGCCGTCGTCGTGATGAGCTATCTCGGCATTAGCCTCAATATTATGGTACTCGGCGGCTTAGCCATTGCGCTGGGCGAAGTTGTGGACGACGCGATTATTGATACTGAAAATATTTTCAGGCGTTTACGCGAGAACCGCATGCTTATTGAGCCACAGCCTACTTACCAAGTGGTGTTTAACGCCTCTATGGAGGTGCGTAGCTCGGTGGTTTACGCAACAATCATTGTCACCATGGTGTTTTTGCCTTTGCTGACATTGGGCGGTGTGGCGGGCAAACTTTTTGCACCATTAGGATTAGCGTATATTTTCGCTATTTTAGCCTCGCTCGTCGTTGCGCTCACCCTCACACCAGCGCTCTGCTACTTGCTGCTGGGGCATACCAAACTAAAATCTGAAGATTCGCCGATGATTAAACTCATCAAAAAAGCTTATGTCAAAATTCTGTATAAAATTGAAAAACAATACAAAGCAGTGTTAGCAGTTTCATTTATTTTAATCGCGCTCGGGCTGGGCGTGTTGCCGCTGTTCAAAAGTCAGTTCATCCCCAATCTGCATGAAGGCCATTACATTATGCGGATGACGGCGGTGCCAGGCACGTCGAAAGTAGAGTCGTTGCGCATCGGCAAGCAAGTGGCGGAGGCGATTTTAAAGGTACGGGGCGTAAAATCTGTGTCGCAATGGGCAGGTCGCGCCTCCAACGCGGCAGATACGTTTGGCACGCATTACAGCGAGTTCGAAATCGAAATCGGCACCGCATCAGGTCAAGAACAAACGCGCATTTTGCAAGGTATTCGTGATGTCATTTCAGGCGTAGGTAAAGATAATGCGGGGTTTGTCGGCATCACTTTTGGCATCAACACATTCTTAACAGAGCGTATCGAAGAAACCATTTCTGGCTACACGTCTGCGGTTGTCATCAACATTTTTGGTGATAATTTGGACGAGCTAGACCGCGACGCGCAAAGCATCGCGGGCTTGGTGGCAGGCATGCACGGCGCGGCGGATGTCACCGTGCAGTCGCCCGCTGGTACGCCACAGGTCGTGGTGCGCCTGCGCAGTGACAAGCTGCTGCAATGGGGCTTATCGCCAGTGGATGTGCTGGATGCGATTCGCGTCGTCTATGAAAACATGCCGATTGCCCAAGTTTACGACGGCAATCGTGTGATTAACGTCACCGTAACGCTACAGCCAGATTTAAAAGATGACTTTGAAGAAATTGGCAAACTGCCGCTTAAAAATGCCGATGGTAAGACTTTGTATCTGCGCGATGTGGCAGATATTAGTCAAGAAAATGGTCGCTCAAAAATTCTACATGATGGCGCAAAACGCATCCAAACTATTACCGCCAACGTGAACGGACGTGACGTTTCCGCTTTTGTTGCGGAAATGAAAAAACGCATTAAAAGCGAAATCAGGCTTTCACAAGGCAATTACTTAGAATTTACGGGTGAAGCGGAAGAAAGCGCGCAATCACGTGAAGACCTTATCGTACACTCACTGTTGGCGGGCGTCGGCGTATTTTTGATGTTGTACATCGCGTTTGGTCGATTGCGTAACTTGCTGCTCACCTTCGCCAACTTGCCGTTTGCACTGATCGGCGGCGTACTGGCGGCGTTTTTCACAGGCGGCTGGATTTCGCTTGGCTCGCTGGTTGGCTTTGTCACTTTGTTTGGCATCACGCTGCGAAATTCCATCATGATGGTCTCGCATTTTCAGCATTTGGTGGACGATGAAGATTGCATTTGGAACCTTGAAACCTGCATGCGCGGTGCCACAGAGCGCCTGCCATCTATTTTGATGACTGCCCTGGTAACCGCACTGGGCTTGCTTCCGCTCGCATTAGGCAGCGGCCAGCCTGGGCGTGAAATTGAAGGGCCAATGGCAACAATCATTGTCGGTGGGCTAGTCACTTCGACCATTTTAAACTTACTGATTTTGCCAACGATTATGTTGCATTTTGGCAGATTTAGCAAAAGTAACTTCTAACTGTTAAATTTCACTAAGCGATTGTTATATAAGCGCAATTAGACCCAAACAGGTGATTGCCCGCAGGCGCTAAAAACTGTAAGCTGCAACAAATTATAAAAACTATAACTTACAGCACATATTTTCAGGGCAATCATGATTTCTATTTCCAGAATCCGTTTAATTATATTTTTGTTTTTAGTTACGTCGTTCGCGCTTGGCTGTTATCTATTATTTGTACCCGATAATCCTGTAATGCGTCTGTTCCGTGGCGAGATTTCTAATGTTGATGCGAAGGTGGTGATTGGTCCTTATCCTACGGAATCCGATTTTATCAGGCTAAAACATGCCAAAGTCACAACCATTATTAGTTTACTGGACCCTGTGTTGCCGTATGAGCGTACTTTGTTAGATCAAGAAAAAATATTAGCGGATAAATATGCCATCAAGTTGATGAACTTCCCCATGGTAAGTATTCTCGGCTATAAAATGGGGCAAGATTATGAAAGTAATGCCAATGCTGCTGCAAATGCTGTAATTGCGACGATTGGAAAATCATACCTACACTGCTATCTTGGCATACATCGTGCGCAGGTAGTAAGAAATATGATAGAAAAAAAAGATCTTGCTGTTGGCAAGTATTTGCTGCGCGATGGTGAGCGTAGCCAATTTGCACAATCGCAAGACGAAGCTGAACTACTATATAACCAAGGCAACTACAGAGAAGCAAAAAACGTTTTAAGCCGCATGCCAACTCAGGGCTTTTCTGCCACCATGTTAAACGCTTGGGCTAGCTACCGTTTGAATAATCTTGTGGAGGCGAGAAAGCTTTTTACTGCTGGATTCGACATGGCAGCGAAACATGAGGAAGCTGAAATTGGTTTGGCGTTTTGTGACTTAAAAGAAAATAAACTTGAAGACGCAGGGCGCAGATTTTCTTCTGTGATTGCCACCGATCCTTTAAACCAGCCTGCATTAACTGGTGCTGGGTTGGTGCTCTTTAGACAAAGTAAATTCGATGAGTCTGCCAAGCTACTACAACGCGCGCTTGCTATTAACCCAAACGATAATGATGCTTCAGATACACTAAAGAGGATTCAAGCAGCAAAACTCGAGAAAACAGCGGCTTCAAGCAGCGAAACTCAAAAAAATAGCGGATTTAAGCTGCAATACTCGCAAAAAATGAATTAGTTAAGACTGAATTGGGGCATGAGTTGTATGCGCTAGTTCATGCCAGTCGCCTTGACGACGCATCTTGCCCCATTTACCTTTGCGCGCAAATATCCAACGCACTAAACCCATGCAACGCCAAATTGAGCATAAGGGTCTCAAGAACAAGCTATCAATAAGCGCTGCGATAATCAATCTGAAAAGTTGCCTTGGTTGCTTGTAGAGATCGAATGAAACTTCCTCGAGCAACAAGCTAGACACTGAAAGTAAGAAGCCAAGCCCAATGGATGCAAAAAGAAATACTGCAAAAACTGGCCATGAGATATAGCCAAGCCAATAAAAAAGCGTGAACAGAACGTAACCAGAAACCTCAACAACAGGTCCGAACCATTCAAAAATAAGCATAAAAGGAAATGCAATCCAACCAACTGCGCCGCCGTTCTTTGAGAACATGAGTCCTAAATTACCAAACAAGCTTTCAGACAAGCCTTGTTGCCAACGAACACGCTGATTCATCAGCGAGCGGAAATCTTCAGGCGCTTCTGTCCATGCAACAGGATCTGGTAAAAAAACAATGCTGTATTTGCGCTCATGCTTACGCATATAACGGTGGATACGCACGATGAGTTCCATGTCCTCACCCACGGTGTTCGATTTATAACCGCCTACTTCAATCACAGTGTCTTTTCTAAACAGACCAAACGCTCCTGAGATAATTAACAAGGCGTCAAACGATGCCCATCCCACTCTGCCCATCAGAAAAGCTCTAATATATTCAACCACCTGCAGCATAGCCAGCCAATTAGTTGGTAAGCCAATTTTTTTTAAGAAACCACCACTCACTTGACAGCCATTGGCGATGCGCACCGTTCCACCCGCTGCGACAACACGCTGATCCTCAAGAAATGGCTGAACAACACGCTTTAGGCTATCTCTTTGCAAAATACTATCCGCATCGACCACACAAAACACAGGATAAAGCGCAGCATTGATACCTGCATTAATACTATCCGCTTTGCCGCCGTTTTCTTTATCAATCACGCGCACATTTTGATATTTGGTAGAGCGGTAAACCTCATTCACAGCTTTCGTTTCAAGTTGGCGACGATACGGCACTAAAAATGGAATGATATCCAAGTTCTTTTTTAGAATGTCTAAAGTATCATCGGTTGAGCCATCATTGACCACTAAAATCTCAAATTGAGGATAGTTTAGATGCAACATAGAGTGAATGGTAGCAACGATAATTGCACTCTCATTATGGGCGGGAATGATAATGCTGACAGGCGGCTCGATGCCAGAATAAACCTGCGGCAGCCCGTCTAACGTGAGATTTGGCATATACTTCTTGAGCTTAAATGCACTAATGACATTGAGTGCCAAATATACACCGCTAATACAAATAAAATAGGCAAAAAACAGCCATTGTGAAAAATGTATAACCTCCATCCAAGATGGGAGTATGCTAGTTAGGGTCATCATGCGCCTTTCGATGCAGTTGCATACGCCAACATTTCTTGAGCGTATGGATCTGTTAAATTTTTCTTGATATGGTTTACATCACTATGGTCTAGAGTTGTCATCGAGTTAATAGATGCAGCTGCACGGTAGCGTAGCCACCAATCTTTAGAATGAAGCATAGATGTAAGCGCTGGAACGTCATCCTTTTCACCAAGTCTCCCGAGCGCTTTAACAGCCTGCACTTTAATCTGCCAAGCACCATCAGCCATTCGCTGTCTAACCAAGTCAAGATCTCGCGGCTCACGCACTAATTTAAGTGCGGCTAGCACCAGTTCAGCATCTTCTGATTGACTTAAAATTTCCCTAATAAATAGCGGAGATTCGTTGAGGTGCAGTACATTCAGCAACCTGAGCAAACGAATCAAACTAGGATGATTTTCTCGCATGGTTTTTTCGACAAATGTTAAAAAAGCGTCAACAAAACCCGCTGGCGATTCTTTGAGAATACGCGCAATTTTTTGCGCAGGCCAATCGCGGCGCTCTGCAATAAGTGGGATTACGATTGGCGTCGCTTTGGCAGCATCAATTTTGACCAAAGATCGCGCAGATGAAATAGAAAGCGCAACAGTTGGGCTATGCAGTAAATTTTCCAGCTCGCCCCACACATGTTCATCTTCAAGAAACCCATAAGCCGCAATTGCGATCATCTGGTCTGACTGAGATCCATCAACCAATCTTGACTTTAATGCTTGAGACATGCCAACTTCTTGCATCACCGCATTTAAATACACACCAGGTTCGCCTAGCAGGCTTTCTTGTAAGTGCAGCCATAAAATCAAAAAACGATTTGTGTCATGCAACTCCAGCGCTGGCAGCGGCACTTGCTCGCCCAACGCTCTTTGCACTAAGACTGGCTGCCAAGTTTTAATGAATTCGCGGCGATATTTCTCTTGCCGCATTTTACTAAATCGTAACCAAATCACCTCTAACAAAATAGCCATTGAAATGATTGCCGAAGCAATGCAAAACCATAGCGCTATTTGAAGCGTGCTTTCAGAAATTATGGCGTAGCCCAAGTGAAACCCCCGTATTATTGTAAGCACTTCCTTGATAACCTTCAGTCAGCGCCCAAGTCACTGCCCAGTTTGGATTTAACCAGTGGCGTCCATTGATGCCAATCGACTTAGTATCTAAAAATGTTTTTTTGTTCAGTGACCGATCAACTTCACGTCCATTACCAAGTGAGATAGTGACGAAACTGATGTCGTTGTAGTATTTAGAAAATGAAAATCGCTCGCCCAACGTATTCTCGCCAAATGATTGCGTATTTGTAAGCGTGAGTGCAGTGCGATAATCTTTGTAATACCACTCTAGTACGCCAAATTCTTGCAAGGTTGAGCCTAAATTGTAGTCAGAATGTTTTAAGCCGCCTGTAATTAACCAGCCCGAACCCAATGAATATTGCAGCGAACCCAAAATACTATCTCTAGCAATCACTTTATGCGTGCCGCTGTATGTGCCTTCCACATTCAATGTAACCGATTCCGATATTGGATAATATCCGCCCAGCATAAGCTGAGTATCATCCAAGTTAAATCTTTCGGTTTGCTGTATATTTGTGTAGATTTTAGTTCTTGGCGCAAAGCGATGCTCGAAGTCAAAAAACGCACCTCTCCAAGCGCTTCTGCCTTTTGTAAGGCTATCATAGGTAAATCCACCGCCAATAGAATTGTCTTTTTGTTTAATAATCGAACGATCTAAATCATCCATCACTTTTACATCTGTTTCGCTGTTTAAAGTTTCCGCCGCATTGGCAGAAAAAAAACTAAGTAAAAGTGATGCACTTAATATTATTTTGCTAAGTTTCATTATTAGCGCCTTTAAGAGAGTCGATTTATTCTTGCAACCAATTCATTCACCCGAAAAGGTTTGGTTAGGTATTCATTTGCACCCGCTTTTAAAGCCCGCACAATCTCATGTTCTTGAGTAAGGCTAGAAAGCACAATGATTGGCGTAGCAGCCCATGCTTTATTATTGCGAATGAGCTCAATTAAATCGAAACCGCTCACAGAGGGTAGCATCATTTCTAATAAAACAAATGAAGGGCGGTTATTGGTTGAAAGTATGTATTCTTGAGCTTCCAATCCATCAAGCATGATTTTGACTTCATAACCTTCACGTTCCATCAAGTGACTCAAAAGTGCAGAGATTGCCGAATCATCTTCGATAACTAACATTAAAGGTTTTGGGGAAGATGCTGATATAGTGGTATTCATTTTTATTTTTGTCAGACTAAATATTGCGATAGGAAACAGGCGCTTGAGAAAATTTAGTTAAAACCTTAAAGTTATCTATTAGCGAGACTGTACCTCAGAGCCGCAAAAATAAAAACTACCCATTTGGGTAGTCAATAATTGTTTACGATTGCCTAGCTTATGTGCTATTACTGCTCATATTTAATATACTTAAAGCGCACATCTTCATTTGGCGTACCTTCGAGTGCGCCGCCTTCTAAAGCAGGTTGCCAAAGAATCACTTGCTCGATTTTAGCCGCCAGTTCAAAATCTTTATCGGTAATGCCTTTGGCGTCGTGTGTTTGTAATTTCACAATCACAAACGCGTAAGAAACGGTTAAATCGGGGTGATGCCAAGCCGCCTCGGCAAGGTGCCCCACTGCATTCACCACCATCAGCGTGGCCTTCCAACCGCTGGTTTTGTATTGACGACGAATCCAACCATTTTCTAAAAACCAATGTGCAAGCTCATTTTTCAGCTTCTCAATGATTTCTGCCTCAGAATAGGTTTTGACCATTTTAGTGAATCGAGCCGCCAACTTTGTCTAACATGGCGACATTGATGCCTTCCAAAAAATGCTTGAAATCAGTTTTTTTCAGCATCCAGCGCCCAAACGCTTTATTCAGCACAAAATCGCTAAACGCATTATCCACAATGCCAGACTTTGACATCATTTTTACGCACAGCTCCGCGCCTTCTGGCTTATCCGACTTTAGCAACACCAATTGCTGCGCATTCAATTTTTCTGCAAGCCACGCAGCCAATGTGTCAGAAGTGACATCCCAGTTTTGCGGGATGCTATCGTCCGCAAGCACCATTTGGCTTGGTAGCCAAACAATGCAGCGATGCTGCCACGTACGTTCGTCAATTTCGCACTCGCTACGCGCTGTGGCTAACTTTGGATTTAAATTCGCTAACAATAGACCATATTGATCCATTGCCAACACCGCTAATTTATGTGCGCATGCATCACTAATTTTGGATAATTTTTGTGCTTCGCGTACCGCATCGGCAAAAATGCCGCCGCCAGGCACGATAATGATATTACCATCGCTGAATTTTGCAAATACTTCTAACCAACGTTCTAACTCCGGCGACCCTAGCAGGCTGCCGCCAATCTTTACAACCCACATGGATTTTCCTTTAATTCTTTCCATAGCGGTTCTGATTATTCCTTTTAACTCAATAAGTTAAGATGAATTTTTGTTGCAATATTATTTTTAATTTTACCCTAAAATATGCTGGGTTGTTATTGTTTTTCATAGTTTAAGAAGCCAATCAGAGCCTCATAAAATGTTTCATTATTGTCATCATGCTAGATGCTTTGTTGAGCGTTTCGGCGTACTCTTTCGCTACGTCTGAATCTGCAACTATACCACCGCCCGCATAAAAGCTTAGCTGTTTTTTGCAAATGATTGCTGTACGTATTGAAACATTGGTATCCATATCGCCATCAAAGCCAATATAACCAATCGCGCCGCAATAAATACCACGCAGGTGCGGTTCAATCTCATCAATAATCTGCATCGCGCGCACTTTTGGCGCGCCTGTAATCGAACCGCCCGGAAAGCAACCTTTGAGCAGATCAATCGCTGTTGCGCCTTGTTTTAGCTTGCCTGTGACGGTGCTCACTAAATGATGCACGTTAGCAAAGCTTTGTAGTTGAAACAATTTTTCGGCTTTAACAGAGCCAGTTTCGCAGTTTTTGCCAATGTCATTGCGCAGCAAATCCACAATCATCAGATTTTCCGCCCGATCCTTCTGGCTCGTCAATAGCTCGTTTGAGTAGGCTAAATCCTGAACCAAATCATGAGCGCGCGGCCGTGTGCCTTTAATTGGCCGCGTTTCGACATGGCTGCCAACGGTTTGAATAAAACGCTCGGGCGAGTTAGAAAGCACTTGAAAAGTCTCGCTTTCGTTCAAGGGCAAATTCATATAGGCCATAAACGGCGCGGGGCTTACCTCGCGTAGTTTTTTGTACGCAGTCCAACTATCGCCATTCACTTGTGCAGAAAAGCGCTGCGCTAAATTAACTTGGTAGCAATCGCCTGCTTGAATATAGTGCTGCACACGTTCAAAAGCCTTGGCATATGCAGCTTGGCTAAAATTAGATTCAATGGGTGAAGTGACTTCAAATAAATTTTCAATCGGCCTGTGAGGTGCATTGAATAAGGCTTGCAGCCTAGGCCATTTTAGGTGTGTTTCATCTGAAAAGCCATGAGAAACTAGTGTGCTGGTCTGTTTGCGATGATCCACCACAATCGCCCAGTCGTAAATGGCCATCATCATTTCTGGCGTGTCTTCGGCAGATTTTGTTTCCGCTAACTTTTCCAATCTGCGGCCTAAATCATAGGCAAAATAACCCAAGGCGCCGCCAGCAAATGGTAAGCTACCATCTGAAAATGGCAGATCGGTCTTTGGTGCGGGATATTTTTTTAGCAAGTTTTTTAGCAACAAAAACGGATCTTCGCTAAAAGTTTTTTCTTCGCCATTTTGCGTAATCATCGTCGATTCGCCACGCGTCACCAAGGTTGCAATCGGTTCAGCAACGAGTATGTCAAAATGCCCATATTGGCTGCCAGGCAAGCCAGTAGCCGGACTTAGCATTTGTCCGCTATCTAAAAACATGGCCCACGGCAAATGGGCGACGTGCTCAAAAAGCGCCGCGCTGTCGTGATAATAAGGCAGTGCGTGCTTCAACATTTTTCTAATAACCTTGCCACCGCGTAGGCAGGAAAACACACTGCCAAATTTTCGTCAAGCTCGATTGAAAGCGCTTGTGAAATGGTCATATATTCGTGCTTCACTTCGCTTGCAATTTGCGCTACCAAAAACGCCCCAGCACCCGCACCAACTAGAGGCATGCCAGCTTTTAGATGTTTTGAAATTGCCAGTTTAATTTGCATTATTTGCATTTTTTTACATGCAAAAGCCAAGTTTTTCCATGTTTTTAAATCTCGATTTTCCACATCATGGCCTAGCATGCGCGCCAAGCGCCGCGCGCTTTCTAGCGCGGTTTTGCCTTTGCCATCCGCGGTTTCCGCTAGGTCGTTTTCTGGCAGCAAATCACCCGTTAAGCGATAGACATCGGCCATCGTCGCAAAATATTCGGCGGCCACATTGACCTGCGCGCCTTCAAAATCAAGCTTCTGCGCCAGCGCCATCAGCGGCGTGCGCACCACCCCCGTGTAAACTAGCGTGTCTTCGGCCATTCTTTGTCCATCGCTAAAACCAATTTCTGCCACTGCACCATTAAAAATGGGAATAATGTCAGTGGTTGTGCTGCCAATATCTACAAAAAGCGCGTTTTTAACGTATTTTGCCAGCAAACCTGCACTGCCAAGCCAATTGGCAGATGCAATCGCTTCTGCGTGCGCCGCAACGCTTTCTAGCGGCACAAAACCATGATGTTGATTAGACCGCCCTGCGGCATAAAACTGCGTTTGTTCGCCTAACAAATTCGAAACAACATCCGAAATCGCCATCACGCCTTTGCGCCGGTTTTCAAACAAATCCACTAATTCGCCAGTCATTGTCACCGCATGACGCGCATCTTTAGTATCAAAAGCGATAAGCACCTGATTCAGTGCGGCTTCCAGCCTATCGAGTCCGCGCCATAATTCGCACGGAATTTGCATCGCGCGCGCCGATTTGCCGTCTTTTAGCAACACCGCCTTTAAGTGCGCGCCGCCAATATCCCAGCCAATGATTGAATTAGACACCAGAGAATTAAACATAAGCTTTCACAATATTTTGCTGCAACTTCGGCCATTGATAATTTTCTTGCGTCAGCGTATTGATAATCAACTCGGCTGGATTTGCACCAGTCGCCTCGGCAAGCCCACAGTAACTAGTTGTTAGGCGCGGGTTGATTTCTACCACAATCGTTTTTCCTTCTAAAACCATCACATCTATGCCAACGTAACCGGCCAAATCTGGCAGCGCTTGCGCGACTTGATTGGCAACAATTTCAAACGCCGTCCAATGCTCGCGCATGCCGTTCACTATACTGCCATGATAACTAAGCTGATTATTTTTAATTGCAATATTTTGCGCATTGCAGCTTAATATTTGCGCTTTTCCGTCCTGCATCACGCAAGAAATACTTGCTGCTTTACCCGCTTGAAATGGTTGAATAACATGGCTACCAGCCTTATTCCATGCGGCTTCCCAGTCAGCTAAATCATCCGAATTTTTGAAAAAAAACGTTTCATCACAACCTGCGCCGTCGTCAGGTTTAGCAAGCCATGCGCCCTCGCCTTTTGGCCAATTTTTGAGTGTAAAAGTGGGAATCGTCGCAATGCCAGCGCGCTGCAACGCTTCGCAAGTCGCAAGTTTGCTGGTGGCGATTTCAATGCTTTTTAAACCGCAGCCGAAAATAGTTTTTTTGTACTTTACGGCTAATTCGGTCAGTTTTTTTAGCAAGCCATCCGTTTCTGGCGCAATCAACCAAACCGCATCCGCAGCACGAATTTGTTGTTCCCACACTTGCCAAACATCAACGTTTTGATTGACAATAACTGCGCTATAAGCAAGCACTGGTGCGGCTAGGCGAGCATCTACCGTTATGCTTATTTCGCACAGTAACTGCGATAAATCGCGTAATAAGGCGTCGCGCATCAGCGCACCTTCACGCGCCAGCGATTGTGGTAATTCTGCGTGATTAAAGCCGCCCGCTGTGATAAATTCGCAGACAAATATTGTTAAAGGTTTTTTGTGCAAATGCAGTCTTTTCAGATTATTCCCGTGATTGATTTAATGCGCGGCCAAGTGGTGCATGCTAAATTTGGCCAGCGTGACCGCTACCAGCCAATAAAATCGCGGCTGTGCGAAACGAGTGAGGCTTTGGATGTGGTGTCTGCATTGCTGAAATTATACCCATTTACGACGCTGTACATTGCAGATATTGATGCGATTTTGGGCACAGGTAATAATGATAGCTTAGTTGAAAAAATCCATTTGAATTTTCCAAATCTGCAAATTTGGTTGGATGCGGGAAATTATCAAACAAGCTGTAAATCTTTGCCAGTATTGGGTTCTGAGAGTTTTTCAAATTTAGAAACTTATCTCGAAAGTAACAAACCACACGTGCTTTCGCTGGATTTTAACGCACAAGGCGCAATGGGGATTACAGATTTGCACGAAACTGCGAAATTCTGGCCACACGAAGTGATTTGCATGACGTTAAACGCGGTAGGCAGCGGCCAAGGCGTGGATGCGGCGCGATTGCAGCAGCTTATTGCGCTCAATCAATCCTCTAAACTCTACGCCGCAGGCGGCGTGCGTAATATTGCAGACCTGCAAACGCTAGCATCCATGCGCCTCTCAGGGGCATTAGTGGCAAGCGCATTGCACAACGGGTACATCACTGGTGATGACATTGATAAGCTTGATGCGTAATAAAAAACCCGAGCAAGCTCGGGTTTTAAATATAAAGGTTTTTAAGCAAAAACAATTACTCAAGGTTGGCGTGAATTGCGCGCATACCCTCTTCTGTTAAGCCTTTTGCGTTAATCAAATCAGCAATTGCTGCTTCTAAAAACAGTAAGGTTGAAAGCTCAAATTGTGAGCCCATTGGCATGCCATGCGTAAGCGGGAAGCTGGCGTCATTACCCACTTGCACCACTAAATCAGCCACATCGGCCATTGCTGATGATTTTTTCATTGAAATAACGGCTAATTTAGCGCCAACTGATTTTGCTTTTTTTACAAACGGCAACAAAGTTTCTGTACCGCCAGAGCCAGAAACCAATAACAACAAATCACCCGCTTTAATGGCTGGCGTGACCACTTCGCCAATCATGCTGACGTTGTAACCAGAATGCACTAAGCGCATGGCAAAAAAGCGTGATACTAACAACGAGCGGCCTGCGCCACCAATAAATATGCGGCCAACGCCTTCTACCAATTTCAATAATTCGGCAGCTTTGCTGTTATCTGTTTCGCTCAAAATTGTGGTTAAACGGCTTAAAATGAGTTGTTGACTGTCCATGATGATTCCTTAATCTGTTTGTTTGATATTTAATATTAGCAAAAAAAATCCCGACGCATTGCTGAGTCGGGATTTTTTAAATAACTCAAATCAATAATTACTTATTGATAGGCGCTTAAATTAAGCGTGAGCGATTTTTGTGATTTCTGCAGCAGCAGCAGCAGGATCAGCAGCACC
This sequence comes from Methylophilaceae bacterium, assembly GCA_043774925.1. Lineage (GTDB taxonomy): Bacteria > Pseudomonadota > Gammaproteobacteria > Burkholderiales > Methylophilaceae > JAYVSZ01. The sequence continues at coordinate 26,413 of JAYVSZ010000031.1, forward strand.
GTAGATAGCAGCACCAGCAACGATGATTGTCGCGCCAGCGTCACGTACTTGAGCAGCTGTTGCAGCTTTAACGCCGCCAGCCACTGAGATTTCAACGCCCAATTTTAAACCAGCAACTAAGGCTAAGTCAGTGAATGGTGTTTGGCCAGCAGCTTGTTGATCCAAACCTGTGTGAACGCCAATGATGTGTGCGCCAGCAGCAGCAACTTCTTTAGTTTTAGCCGCTTTGTCAGCAACGTTGATCAAGTCAACTTGTGCTTTTTTGCCGTATTTGTTTGCAACATCAATGATACCTTTAATAGTACCGATGTCAGCACAACCTAATACTGTACAGATATCTGCACCTGCTTTATAGAATGGCTCAGCTTCGTAGAAGCCAGCGTCCATTGTTTTCAAATCAACTAAGATTTTGTTGTTTGGGAATTTAGCGCGCAAAGCTTCAAGCAATTTAATGCCATTGTGCTTAATGCAAGGTGTGCCGATTTCTAAGATATCTACGTGCGGTGCAACTGCTGTTGCAAGTGCGATAGTACCGTCAAAGTCTAATGAATCTAATGCCATTTGGGTTTGAGCCATGATTTTCTCCAAGTGTTAAAATTACAAGTGTTGTTAAAATTAATTATTTTATTAGCAAAAATTAACTTGCCAATGCTTACTACAAAAAACTGGACACTCATGATAAGTGTCTATGACGTTTATGTCAATTCTAAACTGGGCTCATTACATATTAATTACACTAATTGAACTACATTTTATGTATGAGCTAAAGTTTAGGTTGAAGTTATAGCTTTGCGGCTAAAGCTACTTCTAATTTGTTTTGGTCTGCTACAAAGCCGCGAATGCCTTCTGATAACTTCTCAATCGCCATTGCATCTTGGTTTAACTCAAAGCGGAACTCTTCTTCTGTCATTTTCGCTGGTGGTGTTTTTGTCGCACCAGTGTCTTTCAACACTTGCACTAATGTGCCTTCTGTTGCGGCCAAATCTTGCAATAAGTTTGGTGAAACGGTTAAGCGATCACAACCTGCTAAAGCAATCAACTCGCCTGTGTTGCGGAAGCTTGCGCCCATCACCACAGTTTTGTAGCCGTGTTCTTTGTAATAAGCATAAATTGCACGTACTGAAACCACACCTGGGTCAGTTTCTTGTGTGTAAGTTTCGCCCGTTTTAGCTTTGTACCAATCTAAAATACGGCCTACAAATGGTGAAATCAAAAACACGCCAGCCTCAGCACAGGCGCGCGCTTGGCCAAAACCAAATAATAATGTGAGATTACATTGGATGCCTTCTTTTTCAAGGATTTCGCCGGCTTTAATGCCTTCCCATGTCGATGCTAATTTAATCAACACGCGATCTTTGCTAACGCCTGAGTCCGCATAAAGTTGAATCAATTTACGGCCTTTAGCCACCATTGCATCTAAGTTAAATGACAGGCGCGCATCCACTTCTGTTGAAATACGACCTGGTACGACTTTAGTAATTTCTGTACCAATCAACACTGCCAACTTGTCCGCAGCCGCATCAATTTGTTGTTCTTTGCTGCCGCCTTGCGCTTTAGCATAGGCAATCGCTGTTTCAATGAGTGACGCGTATTGTGGCAATTGACTGGCTTTTAATACTAATGATGGATTCGTCGTTGCATCCACTGGTTTTACACTTTTAATTGCTTCTACGTCGCCAGTATCGGCCACAATCGTGGTCATTGCTTTAAGTTGATCTAATAAATTAGCCATGGTTCTCTCCTCGTTAATTTGGATTTGCTTGTTTTCTAAAGAAACTGTTTAATAATCTGAAGGCGCAATTATAACGAATTTTTGCGTTTTTGTTTGGCTCGATACAAGAATAACAACACAAGTCCCAACACATTTGGCCACCAAATATACCAATGCGACCAAGAAATGCCATCCAGTTTGTAATTTGACAGCGGCCAAAAAATCGGCGTGGGGAAATATTTAAACGAATGAAACGGAAAATCCAGCACAATATGGAACGGCCAAGCCAGCATGGAAAATGCTAAATCTTTGTTTTTAATAGTCACTAGTGCAATCACGCTCAAGCTAATCACAAAGCTGTGCCCGAGGCTGTAATTGAAATACAACCAATCTGGAATACTGGCGAGCGGCGGCGCGCCACGTTGCCAATCACCTTGCAGCACGCGCAGCACAAGAAAAACACCAAACGAAATTAAATCGGGCATCGCGCCAAAAAACAGCGCGGTTTTGGCAAGTTTTTTTCGTCCATTTGGCTTGTGGCCAAACAAACCCAAACCCCACAGAGCGTGACTCAAAGTATCCATAGCGTGACCAATGCTTAAATTTAAAAAATTCTCCGCTACAACGCTTACCGCTGAGCACTGATGATGGGCAGGCGCATGCTGAACGTAGTAGCTTTGCCAATCTCACTTTTAACGCCAATCGACCCTTGATGTTTTTCGGCGACTGTTCGCACGAAATACAAACCCAAGCCAGCGCCTTCTGCAAGTTGCTCATTGCCCTTGACGCGGGAAAAACGCTTGAATAATTGCGCTTGCTGCCCAGTAGAAATGCCAGGCCCATGATCTGTCACACTAAATATAGCTTCCGTTTGCGGCGCATTTAGGCTTAATTCAATCAAAATTTTTGATTGCTTTGGGCTATATTTCACTGCGTTTAAAATCAAATTTAAAATAGCACGTTCTAATAGTCCAAAACTACCTTGCAGCCACACCACGCCCTCAAAAATATTACGGCTCAGCACCATCTCTTTTTTGGTTGCCGCGTCATAGGCAGCATCTACCGCTTGATGCACTAATCCTGCAAAATCCAGCTCAATAAAACTCGTTTCATCCATCATCTCTGCACGCGAGGCTTGCAGAAAATCTTCCGCTAATTCAAGTGCTTGTGATAATGGTTTATGTAATTTAGTCGCCAAATCTGGGAATTGTTGTAAGGTGTTCAGTGCGCTTGCCAGTGGCGCTCTTAAATCGTGCGAGATAAAAGCTAGCGTTTCTTTTCTGTCGCTTTGTAAATACCGCAACTGATCTGACGCCGCCCTGACTTGTTCAATACGCGCATCAAAATCGTCATAACGCGTTTTTTTGCTTGCCTGCGCAAGCCTTGCCAGCTCAAGCTTGGGTGCGCTGAGTAAATGTTGTTTTAAATACTGAAACTCTTCATCTAAAAAACGCTGCGCAGCCTCTAATTTTCGCCAACTCCAAATTGGGTAAGCCAGCAAAATGGCAGCTAGCGCGGCAGATGGTGGGAACCAAACGCCTAGATGCGGCAACAAGCCTGCGCCTAGTGCCAGTAGTGCCAGCAAGAGCATGGTGACAAGCAAACCAAACAGTGCACGCAATTTAGGCATCCACAACAGCGGCAAAACAGAAAGTAGCATCACCAACACGGTGCTGAGCCAAAATGGCACTTCTGTAATTAGGCGATTTTTGCGGATTGACTCTAGCACGTTGGCGTGAAACTCTACGCCTGGCATGGGTTGCGAGAGACCAGACACAGGCGTGGTTAAAAAATCGCCCAGCCCTAGCGCTGTTGCGCCGACCAACACAATTTTATGGCTGAACAGACCTTTTTCAAATTCACCATTCAGTACTTGCGCATAGGAAATGCGATAAAAATAACCTGGCGGTCCAATAAAATTAACACGGCGCTGCGCGCCTCTGGCTATGGCGTAACGGTTTTGATCTTGCTCAAGGCTTGCATGGCTAAAATTATTTTTGCTGGCTTTATGCTCGGCGACATTATTCACCGCTTGCGAAAAAAGTTGCCATGCAGGCGTGCCCACACCCTCAAACAAATAGACACTGCGCGCTATGCTGTCTTGGTCTAGCGCGGCGTGCACTCGACCCAAGTCTGCCGCATAATCAATCAATGCTGGCAAGGGCAAGGTTTCTTTGATTTGGCCGTTGGTGCGCGTGGCTTCTAGCAACACAGGCAACACGACATTACCAGCCGCTTGAATGGCGGTACCGAGAGCAGCATCAGCAGTGGGATTGGTCGCATCTGGCTCTGAAAAAACCACATCAAGACCAATAGCAGCTGGCTTTTCTGGCAGAAGTCGTTTAAGCAAATCAGCATGCACTTGCCTAGACCATGGCCAACGCCCTATTTTCGATAAACTTTCTTCATCAATCGCAATAATAATGACATCGTCTGGCGCGGGTGTGCTTGAGATTTTTTGTCCGAGGTCATAAATCACATTATCGACGCGACTAAAAAGCTGCGTAGTATGTAGCAGCAAAGCCAACAGGGTGAGAATAATGGCTGAAGAAACTAAATCATTGATTTTTAATCTATTTAGCAGCTTTCTAGCCATTTGTGATTAGATTATTGCGCTGGCGCGTCAAAGGCATACAGCGCTTCTGGGCCAGTGACGCCGTCCGCGTCAACCTGCACGATTGACAACACCTGTTTGCCATATTCTTTTAACAAAAAGCTAAACGCCTCTTGCAAATCTGCGCCTACCCATACTTTTTCTTGCTTGTTAAAAGGATTATATAAAGTCACTTGGTAATGCATGCCGTCAAGTGGCGCGATGGTATGCACAAAGACGCGATTCGTTTCCACTTTCACGTTTAATTGGCTTATATCTGGCGCTGGTGGCCGCGCTTTGTAGGTAAACTGGCTCATGTGAATTAGCGGTCCTTGATCTTCTACGCCATCTGCATCTTTTGCAATACTGGCCACGCGCCAAAAGTATTGGCCTGGCACAAGCGCCTGACCTATCTGATAGCTGCGTGCATCGACTTTACTGGTGGTGACGATGCTTTTAAATTCCGCATCCGTCGCCAACTCTACCGCGTATAGCTTAGCCTCGGCAACAGCGTCCCATTGCAAGCTTGGCTGCGCATCGCGCACTACTGCGCCCTTTGCAGGAAACACAAGATTAGGCGCAAACGGGCGCGCTTTTACTGTAAATGTGTGCTGCGCATCGTAGCCCCCTAAGCCGTTTTTATCTTTTGCGCGCACAGTTAGGTAGTATTTACCGTCGGCAATGTCATTAAAATCAATGCTGCTGCCTGCACTTTCCACCTCTGCCAGCACCTGATTAAAATGACTGTCTGCAGAAACCTTGCCCGCCCACGCAACTGCGCCTGCTTGTGCTGGCATATTAAAGCGCACGGGCAAGCTATCAAATTTGGTGCTTAACTGTGTAGTATCGGCCGCAGCAAGCAACACAATTGGCGGGCTAGGCGCTTGGCCAGCTTCTGCAAAACTGCCGTAGCCTTTGTCTACTGCCACCTCTTGCCCTGCGGCAGTAAGCGCCACTTTGCCCTCTAAAGTTTCTTGCTTAAGTGAGGCCGCATCTGCCGTGACCCTAAATTGCGTACCGCGCACGGCAGCAATGGCGGTGGGTGTGATAATTTGCATTTTGTTGCCAATCACATGATTGGGGTTAGCCTGTGTTTCTACTTGGCCTTGCTGCAAGCGTAGTTTGGTGTCCACCATGCCACCGCCGCTGTATATGCTCAGCGTATCTAACACTAGTTTTGAGTTAGAAGCCATGCTGGTTTGTGTGCCATCGGCAAATTTAATCACCACTTTGCTATTGCCTTTGGTAACTAAACTTGCGCCAGGGCCAAGCTTTTGCCCCACGCTAAGCGGGGTAAAAGCATTGCCATTTTCAAGCTGAGCGTCACCTGTTGCCAGCATGACCTCAGCCTCTGCAGCGCCTTGGCGCACCAATTTTAGCGGCACATTCAGCGTACTGCCAGCTTGCATCTGATATGGATTTTTAACTTGGTTAAGCTGCTGCAGCACTTTCCAGTCATCTGGATTAATTAGGTGCGCTTTGCCAAAGTTAATAAGATTATCGCCTAGGCGCACTGTGTAGCGCCAATTTAGCGCCTCGTCTGCGGCGAAGACTGGCTCACATACTAGCGTTTGACTAAGAATGGTGGCGAGAAAAAAGTTAACGTATGCTGCGTAAGACAATTAAAGCTCCTAACTCAACTTGGGGAATTTAAACACGGGCAATCCAAAATAAATCTTTAGGCTAAGCGCTCCAAGCGGTATCCTTGGTGATACACAGACACTAAACGCCAGCCAAACTCTGGCAATAGCTTGAGTTTACTACGCAAATGACTAATATGTACATCCATGGTGCGTGAATCTATTTCGGGTGAAGAGCCCCACACCACTTTGGTTAAATGCGCCCTTGGCAGCAACATGCCCAGTTGCCTAAAAAAACAAATCGCCAAATCGATTTCTTTTTCAGTCAACTTGACCGTCTCACCGCCAATTTCAAATTTTCGCTTCAAAAAGTCAATATGCAAGCCGCCATATTCAGCTGTGTTCTTCTCGTCCGTTTGAGGTTTTGCGCGGCGATGCAGTGCGTTGATTCTGGCTAATAATATTTTAATATTAGGCGGCTTCACAATATAATCATCCGCACCAGATTCTATCACCGCAACCACATCTTCTTCGGCATCACGCCCCGTTAAAAAAATCACAGGCGGCGAATTGCCTTTAATTTTTAAATTTTCCAGCACTTCTCTGCCACTCATATCCGGCACTTCCCAATCGAGCAGTGCCAAATCATACTGCTTTTCGTTAATTGCTTTCACACAGGAACGGCCTGCATAAAAATAATCTACCTCGTGACCTGCTAACTGCAATTCAGCAACGATTTCTACTGCAAAGCTGCGGTCGTCATCTAAAAAAACTATTTTCATTTACTTACCTTTAGCGCCATCAACGCACAATTATTACATAACGCTTCACTTAAAATTGTTAACAATTATTAATTGTTGGCGCATGTGGTTAACGCATGCAAAAACAAGCTCGCCACAGTCAAATCAGCACATGTGCCTGGGTTGATTTTACGTACTTTTAAATCCGTATCCCAGCGCAATAATTCACCCAGATAATTTTTAGGGTTTTCTAATGCTGCAAATAAAATTAGGTGCTGCTGCGCCTCTTTTTGCACACTTGTCGCCAGCGTTTCGCCGTATTTTCGTACAAGGTGAGAATCTAAATAAGTCGCTAGAAACTTTAAATAAACATAAGTCGTCGCCCAGCTTGCGTTGTGCCAGCGGGCCAATGCATGCTCAAAATTTGGTAGACCAAAGTCAATAATTTCAGCAAAATTGTTGCTGTATTGCCGTGCAATTAAATCGCGCTCAACCGCGCTGCGCATGGCTTGCAGCAGTGTGCAATCCGCGGGCTGATGCACATCATGCGACACGTTTTTACCCAGCCCTGCTGGGTTCGCCAATGCAATGGCCTTAAAACACAAATCTGCATCCTCAATGGCAGTGCTACTCAACACTTTTTCAATATGCCCTGAGAACCGCATGGATATTGGCTCGTAGGCCGATTGATATTGCGCTTGAATTAACGGTGCACACAACAAAATAATGCCTAAATTAGTGTTGATATGCACCGCGTTTTGCGTCGCTTGCACTGCATTAAAAATGCGCTCGCCAAGCATTAACTTTTGTACAGCAATCGCTTCTGAAGCGGCTTCTGCGCTTAAAATAAAATCTTGCACCGTCATGCCATGCCCATCGGCAAATACATGCACATTGCCCGGTTTTATTGCTTGCAATTCATCTAAACAAGCTTGTTTAAACAATTCACCAATCATTATAATTTATTCAAAAAATTATCTATAAGTATTTGATTTATATTAATTTTAACGACACTTTGTAAACCACTCCAAGCGGGAATGCTGTTGATTTCCAGCACCCATAACTGACCACTTTTATCGCGAATAATATCGACACCGCAGTAATCAATCTCCAGCGCTTTTGCGGCCTGTTCAGCCAAATTTAGAATATCGGCATCATGCGCTTCTTCACACTGCGCGCCTTGCGCGACATTGTTCAGCCAGCCACTGCCGCTGCGACGCATAGCCGCAATCGCTTTATTATTGACGACCATGACACGAAAATCGTGATTTAACGTGCCTGTTTCCACAAATTGTTGCAAATAAAATACGCCACCGACATGCGCATCCATCGGCAACGGAAATTTAGAGCAATGCGCTAGCAGCCTTACTCCACGGCCTTGCGATCCAAATAGTGGTTTTACAACGAGCTTGGTTTTTTGCAATTGCGCGGCGATTATTTGATGCGCTTGCTGACGTGATTCGCACACCCAAGTTGGCGGCGAGGCAATACCAGCGCGGCTCAGCAAAAAACTGGTCATGGCTTTATCCACCGTGCGCTCAATCGCCCTGCCGCTGTTATAGATTTTTACACCCTGCATTTCTAGCATGTGCAAAATATTCAAACGCGTGATAATTTGCTGCAAAGTGCCGCTCGCAATGCCGCGTACAAAAGCGCCGCAAGGGTTTTCGGTGAAAGTTGGCATGCAGATTTTTGCTGGCGAATCGCTTAAATCACCGCTATTGATGTGTAAAGCGCAATCTTGCAAAGAAACAAATACCGCCTCTACACCGCGCGCCTTAAAGGCGCTCGCCAACTGCGCACCATGCCAGCCACCGCGTTGCGCTACTTCATCAGTAAAAATCGGGATGCGCACTGTATCTAAAAAAAATTAGCTGCTAAACGATTGATTTAAAAGCGCTTCATTAAGCTCGCCGGCAGTAAAACTATTGCCCGATTCTATCGCGGTAATTGTCACTTTTGCGGGCGAAAATAGCATAGGATCGATTTGGTAAAAATCCATGTTGTAATGACGAAACACCTCGGCAAATGGCTTGCCATAATCTTTTGAAGCGCTGCTGGGCAACTGGTTCGCAAGTGCTTGTGCCGCGCTATCTGTGCCGCGCACGTTTAAATGCACCTCGCCACCAAACAGAATGGCGTCGTTGCTGCGTCCCATGGCGGTGATAAAATCAGCAGAAACAGGCGGTAGCGGTGCCGTGCCAAAGCCGTCCATAACGTCACTGAGCGCAAAATTTAAGGTGTGCAGTTTATGCAGCGCCACCTCCAAAACCCGCGCCGTTATTTGGGTTAAGCCCGCAAGACTGGTGGTTGGTGTTAAAATAAAAGTCAGATTTTCGGCTTTCACTTTTGTGTCTTTTACGACTTTTTCGATGATTTCCTGTGGCGGAATTTTGTCGGTTTCCAGCACCAAACACGTCTTTTCCGCAGCTTCAGTGATATTTAGTGTTTTAAACAACGTTTCTCGCTGCGCCAAAATACGCGCAGGTCCAGAACCTAAAGAAAAGAATTTTTCGTGGCTGAGCGCCCAGCCCGCATATTGACTGCCCAAGCACGCCAGCACGGCCTTCTGCGCACGGCACGTCACCATATAATCTACGCCAAACGCTTTTGCTTGCGCGTTAGTTGCAGGATTAATTTCTACTTGCCCCAGCCCGCCCATGCAGATTTCCGCGATGCGCCGCCCTGCCTCCAAATCGCCATTGGTCGCATCTACAATCATCGCACCATGCTGTTGCAAAATGCGCAAATTAAGCGCTTTTGCATCTGCAATAAGCGATTCAACTAATGGTCTAGAAAGCGCGTTAATATTGGGTTGCATGGCAACTTGCCTTTTGACAAAACATTAGGCTAACATAAGCGCTTGGTGCAAGCTAGCGGCGCGTTCTTGCACTACTTGCTTGGCTTGCCAAGCGGCGCGCGCTTCGGCAGTCACCGTGCAAATCGGCGCGCCTGCTGCAATGGTTGAGTTTGGCTGTGGAATATCGCACACCCAATTTGGCCAATCCACATTTCTTGGCACTTTGGTCACCTGCTTAGCGTAGATAATTTGATGTGCATGAGAATTACCGCTTGCGCTAGGCCAGTCGCGGAGCTGCACTTGGCAAGCCTCAATATGGCTGGCAAAAAAATTGCCATGTTTTGCTGTATATAAATCTAAGGTTGCCGATAATCTTGGGTTGATTTCCAGCGCAAAAATGTCATCGCCATCGACTAAAAAATCGACGCTATTGATGCCGCGCAAACCCAATTTAAAGCTGATGCCGCGAATAAATTCGGTGATGGTTTTTTTGCAGTTTTGACTCAAACTTGCGTGACTGACCGCGCCGCCGTAGCGATACGGCGAAATTGTCGTTGGCGCGCACCATTGCTCGCTAAAGCCAATCACTTCCGCATGCACGCCATCCGCTAAAAATAGGCAAGAAATTGGCGTGCCTTCGGTGATTTGTTGATAATAAACGGGTGTTGGGTTTGGCAAATCTAATGGCAACAATGGCTTGATATGCGCGCCACCACTCGCGCCCAGCTGCTTACTCACCCAGCCCAGAGTGCGGCTTGGGCGCTTGAATGTGGTTTTCGGCACGCGCATTTCAAACGCGTTGCACAGCTCCAAAAAAAACTGTGGATTTTTGCAATGACGCAAGGTTTCTGCGTGGTTGCCCAACACTGGCAGACGCTTTTCTACTTCTAACAAAAGTTGTGGCTGCGCCTCAAAACCCGCGCCATAGCAGAATCCTGAAAATTCGCTTAAATCCACTTTTTCTTTTAATTCATCTAGAATTTTCAGCAGCTCAGCGGCGTTAAATCCATTATCACCAGCACTTATTTGATACGTTTCAAACGCCAACTTTTGCGTATCCACATCACAAAAAGCATCCAGCGCTAATACCCTAAAGCCCGCATTTACAGCAGCATTTACGAATGCACGACTGGAAATCGCCGCAATGATAATTTTTTGTTTTCTAGCCATTCTTGTGACTATAAATTTGCACAAGCGACAGCAAACGCATCGTGATAGGACAAATGCACAGGCGTTTCGCCTAACAATTGTTGCAACATGATTTGCTGCGTACTATATTTAAGCTGACCAATCGCCAACGCGCCAATGCCGACAATATTTGTTTCCGCAATTTTAACGCAATCACTCATCACGTCTAAACCAGCAACACCCAAAGGCGCAACTGCGTTTACATCCGCCATTATTTTTAAGCTTTTAGATTGCGCAAAATGCACCGCCTCCAACACGCTAACACCTGCCGCAGCCGCACAAATAGCCACTGTCACGTCATTTAGCACTTTTGTTTTTGCCGCATCACTGGCGCCGTCTACCACTTGTAACTGCACGCCATAACGCGCCTGTAAGTCATCGACATGCGCCTGCATGCTCGCAAGCGCTTTATGCGCAACCATTTGCACAGTCGCACCTTCCGCTGCTGCAATCAACGCAGCTGTTGTGCCCACTGTGCCACTTGCGCCAAAAATGGCAATCGTTTGATTATTAATAGAAAAATTCTTATTGATTTTCGCCAACATTGCCGCTGCGGTAGTAAATGCGCCTGAAGGATCGGCAAAAGTAGAAAATTCAAACGGCGTAAACATGGCGTTTTTTGCGGTGCTTTGCATTTCCAATGCCACATGAATGTCGCGCCCGCCAAAAAACATCGCTTCGCGCTTTACGCCGCTAGAACCATTTTTACTTGAAGTGCTGCGGGAAAACATCGCATCTTGTGTGAGCGCAAGCACTTCATTTTGCAGCACATTCGTGTAAGGCACAATATGCGCAAAACCCGCATCAATCGCCATGTTCACGTCAAATGGACTGACGTTTTTGACGGCGGTAATGAGATGTAATATTGCTGCTTTTTCCATCATTATTTCACTTATGTTGAGTTGCTTGGTATTGATTTACATGGGATTGATTTGTTTAGTAAAGTTGCGCCTTGATTGTAACCTTGTGTCATCACAAAACTTAAATTTTCGACGTATGCAAACTGCTTTTTGAGTTGTGCAAGGTGCAAATTCGCTTTTACTTCATTTTCCACAATCGCGAAACCAGTTGGCCCCCAAGAGCTTTGCCCAAGACAGACCGCGCCATTTTCTTGCAGAAAAGTGAGTGCACTTTCGACATTTTTACTGGCAAAATGTCCGCCTTGAATTGGCGAAAAATAAGTGCCATTGTACGCTTGCAAATCTGACATATAGGCACCAAATGCCAATAAATCCGCGCGTTGCAGCGCGGGCACCATCTGCGAAAAAACCATTTCTTTTAAGCTACTTTGCATTGGCTTTAAGGTTTGAAACGCTTGTAGCTCAGATTCGCCATGCACGCCCACGTGTACGTTATCGCTCACCAAAATAATGCGCCAATTTTGAGGGAAGTCGTACCGAATCGCAATTTCTGGCAAATCATTTAGATTTTTACCTGAATCTACCAAAAAACCGCCGCGCTCAAATGCACCCAAACCTATGCCAGAGCGTGCGCCTCGGCCAGAAAGCTGTGCCATTTGCGTTTCGCTTATGTTTAAATCGTAAAGTTGGTTAAAAAGCGCAACCAAGCTCAGCGCCAGCTGCGTTCCAGAGCCCAAACCAGCGTGACAGGGAATGCGTTGCTTGATATTTAATGTTAACGATGCTGGCAAGTTAAGCGTTTTTTGTAGTAACTGAACACTGTTAGTTATATTTTCACTACTTTTAGCATCAGTATTGCCGACGATAGAAAATGTATCTGCAATTGAAGCCTCAATCTCCGTCACTGGCTGCGCTAACGCCAAACCTAGGCTGCCAAACTTGCGTCCCGGGCTGCCACACAAGTCAAAAAAGCCAAAATGCAACCTTGCATGCGCTTTTATACTCAATTTTTTTGAAATTGTTTGCATCACGCGCTATTTTAACTCAGCTTAATCAATTCGTGCCGTTGCGTGACAGCGCATTGCTTATTTGGCATAATAGAACCTTAACTCAAACTGCATATTTAGGAACAGCATGACCAGTCTAGTCCTTCCATTTGAACAGCTCCGCAACACCGATGTCGGCTCAGTTGGCGGCAAAAATGCTTCGCTAGGCGAGATGATTTCGCAACTCTCTGCCAAAGGAGTCCGCGTGCCTACTGGCTTTGCGACCACTGCTGATGCATATCGCGAATTTTTAGCACAAAATGATTTAGATAAAAAAATCAATGCTGAGCTTGATGCGTTGAACGCAGACGACACGCAAGCGCTGGCAAAATGCGGCGCAAAAATTCGTGCTTGGATTATGGAAGTTGAGTTTCCTGCCGCATTAAATGCTGCAATTGCGGATAGTTACACAAAATTAATTGAGCATTCTGCCGCTGGCACCACATTTGCCGTGCGTTCATCTGCCACTGCAGAAGACTTGCCCGATGCTTCGTTCGCTGGCCAGCAAGAATCGTTTTTAAATATTCACGGCTTGGATAATATCAATCACGCCATCAAAGAAGTATTTGCTTCACTCTACAACGACCGCGCGATTTCTTATCGTGTGCACAAAGGCTTTGTACATGCAGATGTGGCTTTGTCAGCGGGTATTCAACAAATGGTACGCTCGGATATTGGTTGCGCGGGCGTGATGTTTACCATTGATACTGAGTCTGGCTTTAAGGATGTGGTGTTTATTACATCAAGCTACGGCTTGGGCGAAACAGTGGTGCAAGGCGCGGTAAACCCCGATGAGTTTTATGTACACAAGCCAACATTAGCACTCGGCAAGCCTTCTATTGTGCGCCGCACCATGGGTTCAAAGCTCATTAAAATGGTGTTTAGCGATGCCACGCAAGCGGGCAAAAGCACTAGCACTGTGGATGTTGATTCAGCGCAAGCCGATGTATATTCACTCTCTGATGCTGATATTTTAGAACTCGCTAGCTACGCGATGACCATTGAAACGCATTATGGCTGCCCAATGGACATTGAATGGGGTAAAAACGGTTTAGATAATAAACTTTATATTTTGCAAGCGCGTCCAGAAACAGTGAAATCGCAAGAAGCCGCTAACAATATTACAGAAACTTATAAGCTCAATAAACACAGCGAAAAACCATTGGTACTTGGCCGTGCAGTAACACAGAAAGTGGGCGTTGGCCCTGTGCGTATTGTGCTAGATCCAGCGCAAATGCATGAAGTACAGCCCGGCGATGTGCTAGTTGCCGACATGACTGACCCGAACTGGGAGCCTGTGATGAAGCGCGCTTCTGCCTTGGTGACGAATCGCGGCGGACGGACCTGCCACGCAGCGATTATCGCCCGTGAATTAGGCATTCCCGCTATTGTGGGCTCCGTCAACGCAACCGACTTGCTGCGCGAAGGCGAAATCGTTACGGTTTCATGTGCTGAGGGCGAAACAGGTTTTGTATACCACGGCGCAATGGACTTTGAAGTGAGTACGCAAACAAACAGCGCACTGCCAAAACCTCCATGCAAAATTATGATGAACGTGGGCAATCCTGACATGGCGTTTAGCTTTGCGCAAATTCCGAATGACGGCGTTGGCTTAGCGCGTTTGGAGTTTGTGATTAACAACATGGTGGGCATTCACCCAAAAGCGATTTTAAACGTCGATGCGATGCCCGCGGCGATTAAAGAAACCATTAAAAACCGTGCGCGCGGTTATGCCTCACCAAGGCAGTTTTATATCGACAAAATTTCTGAAGGCGTTGCGACGATTGCCGCAGCATTTTACCCAAAACCAGTCATTGTGCGCACTTCCGATTTTAAATCAAATGAGTATAAAAAACTGGTCGGCGGCGATATTTACGAACCAGATGAAGAAAACCCAATGATTGGCTTCCGCGGCGCAGCGCGCTATATGGCAGATGATTTTAAAGAATGCTTTGAAATGGAATGCGAAGCAATGAGAAAAGTGCGCGACACGATGGGCTTAGTCAATGTCGAGCTGATGATTCCATTTGTGCGCACGCTAGACGAAGCGAAAACCGTGACGGAAATTATGGCAGCGAACGGCCTAAAACGCGGTGAAAATGGCTTAAAAATCATCATGATGTGCGAAATTCCATCGAATGCATTATTGGCTGAGCAATTTTTAGCCTATTTCGACGGCTTCTCCATCGGTTCTAACGATTTAACACAGCTCACGCTCGGCATGGACCGCGATTCTGGCATTTTGGCCGACGGTTTTGACGAGCGTAATCCTGCGGTAAAAGAGTTGCTCAAAATGGCGATAACGACTTGTAATCGCTTAGGAAAATACGTCGGTATTTGTGGTCAAGGCCCATCGGATCACGATGACTTTGCTGAATGGCTGGTGGCTGAAGGCATACAGTCTGTCTCGCTCAATCCCGATACCGTGGTTGCCACTTGGCAGCGTTTGACTAAGAAATAAGCGTAAATAGTGGATCACCGTACGGTATTTATTATCTCGGATGGCACCGGCATTACTGCTGGTGCGCTGAGCAAGCTGCTTGAGCACTTTCCTGATACCCAATTTACGCAATCGCGCCTACCATTTGTGGATAGCTTAGAAAAAACAAACTCAGCAAAAGCCAGTATTCAAATGGCCTCCGCGAGCGATGGTGTGCGACCCGTGGTGATTATGTCGATTGGCGACCTTACATTGCGCAATAAGCTCAAAGAAGCGGATGCTTTCTACATTGACCTATTTGACGCGTTTATTGAACCACTAGGCACCGAGCTTGAGCAAAAGCCGCTCACCGGCGCGGGCATTGCGCACAGCAGCATGGGCACTAGCTACCACGAACGGATGGAAGCGGTGAATTTTACGCTAGCGCACGACGACGGCATCACCAACTCAGGGCTAGACGAAGCGCAAGTGATTTTAATCGGCGTCTCGCGCTGCGGCAAAACACCCACCAGCGTGTATTTGGCCATGCAGTTTGGTATTAAAGCCGCCAATTACCCACTAATTCCAGAAGATTTTGAACGTGGCAGTTTGCCAGAAGCGCTAAAAAAACATACCGCCAAAATATTTGGCTTATCTATTAAACCCGAACGTTTGCATAACGTGCGCAGCGAGCGCCGCCCAGATAGCTTTTATGCGTCTTTAGAAAACTGTAAAAAAGAAATCGCCACTGCCGAAGAAATGATGCGCAAGCACAATATCACTTGGGCAGATTCTACGAGCCGTTCTGTGGAAGAGCTTTCAGCCATTATTTTGCAAAAAATGAAGCAATTGCCGACCAAACAAATCGCTTAACCATCGGCCTGCGAGCCAATATCCATGCGGCTATAGGCGGATAAAGTAAACTCATCCACTATGCACTATTTCTTGCGAGTGGTTTTTTCTTCGCACCTTGTTTTGCAGCGAGTATAGCCTTATGCGCCCAATACTCCATTATTTCACGACTGCGGAATACATCTGGTGGCGCTTGATAATATTGAAGTGTCGCAATGCCGCCTTGCTTGGGGTAGCTAAATATTGGCAGTTTTAGGGCGATAAAGTCTGATGCCGTAGATGCGTTCGCTTTAAAATATAAAATATCGTCATGGATCGTGGCGATAAACAAATCATCACAATAGATGTAGGTGCCGCCAAACATCTTCCGATGACGCAACTTCCCCAGCCCTGCGAGCCGTTCAAGAACACGACTCAGAAGGTCGTGAGAATTATCGCCTGTTTTTGCCATACATAACCTTTCTAATTTCACAGAAAAACAAGGCCGACCTGCAAGCCAATATCCATGCGGCTTCCAAGGCAGTCTATCTAGCTAAAAAATAGCTGCCGTAACAAACCTAGCGTCGCAAATACACCAATTAATTTAATCACGTTCACATTCCATTTCACCAGCGCAAGCAAGCCCAGTGCGGCTGCCAGCATGGCAAGCCAATCCAAACCTGTGTCGTGCCAAAACACGTGTTGCGCGAAAAACAGCGCCAAGCTCGCAATGACGCCAACGACAGCCGCAGTAATCGCAGTGAGGGGCGCGTTCAGTTTGAGATTATTTTTGGTCGACTCAATCAATGGCGCACCCATAAAAATAAAAATAAATGAAGGTAAAAAGGTAAAAAAAGTGACGACGCATGCCGCTAAGATGCCCGCCAATAGAGGCTCTGCAAGCACCTGTTGCGACCAGCCAGCAACAAATCCGACGAACGTGACGACCATAATCAACGGGCCTGGCGTGGTTTCGCCGAGCGCCAAGCCATCCATCATTTGTGCAGGTGTGAGCCATGCGTAATGCGTAACTACGCCTTGATACACATACGGTAACACCGCATACGCGCCGCCAAACGTGAGTAGCGCGGCCTTGGTGAAAAACCAGCCCATCCGCGTCAATGCTGCATTCCAGCCGTATAAGGCATACAGTATCAGCATCGCCGATAGCCAAATTGCAAAGCCAAAGACTGCAACTTTAATCATGCGCTGCCAAGCAAAAACGGCGTGTGCAGGTGTCGGCGTTTCGTCATCTATTACGGCTTTTCCATAATGTTGTTCGGCAGATTTATGCCCCGCCCCGCTTTTGAACCAATTTGGCACATAGTGATTGCCAAAAAAACCTAGCAAAGCCGCGCCTAAAATGATGAGAGGAAACGGCAAACCAAGCAATACGATAGACAAAAATGCTGCAATGGCGATTAGCCACAGCGCCTGATTTTTAAGGGTTCTAGCGCCAATTCGATAGGCGGCGAACAACACAATAGCCACCACCGCAGGTTTAATACCCGCTAGCATGCCCGCCACCGCAGGCAAGTGACCAAAAGCCATGTAAATGGCGCTAAGCGCGATTAAAATAAGTAGCGAAGGTAGCACAAACAAGCCGCCCGCCATCAAGCCGCCGCGCGTTTTGTGCATAAGCCAGCCGATGTAAATGGCGAGCTGTTGCGCCTCTGGCCCAGGCAGTAGCATGCAATAATTAAGCGCGTGCAAAAATCGCTTTTCAGAAATCCAGCGTTTTTCTTCCACCAAATCGTGATGCATGGTGGCTATTTGCCCAGCAGGCCCGCCAAAGCTGATAAAACCGAGTTTTAGCCAATACCAAAACGCCTCTTTTAACGTGGGTATGGCAGGGGTTTCTGATGTTTTCGCGTCCATTAAAATCTCTTATTTTGCCATGCCTAAATCATACCGCTATCTCACCTAAATACGTATAAAAATATTGGCACAAAAAATGCTTTTATCATATTACTAGCGATGTGCTAGATTTTTAGAAATAATGAAAGGTAAGGTTTAATATGATGAACACAACAATAACAAGTCTAGATAAAATTAAACGATTAGATCAAATGTTGGAAGATTTGGCTGGCGATGAGTTCGATGAGTTAGATGATTTCAACGCTGTTGGAAGTAATATCGAAACTGATTTAAAACGCTATGCGGCTAATGTACAACTAAGCAACATTGATAACATTCACTAAATGTTAGCGGCTTGTGCTGCTAAATAATTGTGGCGATTGCAAACGCCTGCTAATCATAGCGTTTGTAGAGGTTAATTACTTTGCTGACGTAGGCGGTAGTTTCGCGAAATGGCGGCACTTTTCTACCGTGCCGAATCACTGCATTCTCTCCCGCGTTGTAAGCCGCGACGGTGAGCTCTAGGTCATTATCAAAGAGCGTGAGTAAGTACGCTAAATAGCGCGCACCGCCTTGAATATTTTGTTTCGGATCGAACACATTAGCAACCCCATATTGACGCGCTGTTTTAGGCATTAACTGCATGAGACCACCTGCACCTTTTGGCGAGACCGCACGTGGGTTGTAGTTCGACTCTGCGGTAATCACCGCATGCAAAAGTCTGCCTTCCACTCCGCTCGATTCTGCCGCATTTTTAACTGTCTCGTTATATGGCGCATTGGCTTGCGTGATTCTGGCTGAATTGCCGCCTGAAGTGCTGCGCGCTGTAGCTGCCAATGCTGAAGGTGTGACAGGCTCTGGCGGGCTAACGGCAAGCAGCGCATACTGTTCATCTGCAGCGGGGTTATCTGTGAGATAAATCGCGCCACTGTCGTCCGCATAGCCAAAAACATCTGCCATGGCTTGCATGGGGTAAGCCCACGCAAAAATGAGCGTTAAAACGAGCGTGTTTCTTACAAAAATAGTCATCCTGTATTGAATCACAAGTTCAATCCCACTCACAATACACAATTACCCTACTTAACGTGGCAAGTGGGCTAACCCATTTGAACTTACAAATAAATCAATGGCTTGTCTTAGTTATTGCTAATGTCTTCATCCTCACCAGTGCCGCCTGGTTTGCCATCTTTGCCGTAGGAAATTAAATCGTAATCGCCGCGCTCGCCAGGGATTCTGTAAACATAAGCCTGACCCCACGGATCAATTGGCACCGCGCTTTTATCTAGGTAAGGGCCTTTCCATTTGGTTTCATTGGCTGGCGCGGTCTGCAAAGCTTGCAACCCAACATCTTGCGCAGGGTAATGCCCTGTATCTAAACGATAAATATCCAGCGCCTTGCCCAAGCCAGCAATTTGCTGTTTTGCCGCTTTTACTTCCGATTTACCAAGTTGTGCAAAATAACGTGGTCCAACATAGCCCACCAGCAGGCCGATAATAACCATAACAACCAGCAACTCTAGCAAGGTAAAACCTGTTTGACGCCGCATTTCCAATCCCCTAAACCGTTTAAATTGTTGCTTTATACCACTGCGCCATACACTGCTGGCAAAAATCTATCGCACGAGGCCCTTATGCGCTCCGCCATCATTTGTAAAATAATCAGTAAGAACTTATTACCTAAACGCGGCGAGTATACCAAAATCTCATTCATGGAGGCGCGCGTGAGCACCGCAAAGGTCGTTGGCATGGTTGTGACGCAACTGGCAAACCTCTGATGCCCATCCACCAATGACATTTCACCGAGCACTGAGCCAACGCCAATTTCGGCAATATTATGCTGACCCAAACCTTCGATATTCTTTTGCACAAAAGACGCACCACTCAAAATCAACAATAAAAAATCGCCGCTATCGCCCTCGGTAAGCAAAGTGTAATCTTTAGGCGCGGCATAACATGTCATGTAATGTGCAAGTGCGCGAATCTCTTCTTCGCTAAAGTCGTCAAACAGCGCGATATGCCCAATCACCTCCGCTACATTTTCAATGTATCGGTCAGCGCTTCCCAGTGACTCAATATCAGCAAATATTTTTTTTGATGTCGGCGACATAGTTAGCTTTATACCCTAGACTAAATTTCTTTACAAGCCACGGACTTCATGCAGTAAATCGTCTGCCGTCACAAAACCATCCAGCCTTATCCATCTATCGCCCTTGCCGCCTTTAATCAGCGTGACTGGTGCATGATTCATCTTGTCGCCACGATACACGCTCATGGCTTTTTGAACCGCGATGCTGGCTTCTTCGGTGCCCGTGTAATGCTGCCAAAATTTCCCTGCGTGTACTTTTTCTGCATAAGCAGCGAGCTGTTTTGGCGTGTCATGTTCAGGATCAATCGAGATAGACACCAAGTGCACCTTCTCAATCTCCGCTCCCAGCTTGCCTTGCAGCCTATATATTGTTTGGCTGGTCATCGGACAAATCGCCGAACATGAGGTATAAATAAAGCTGACCACGACAATACGGCCATCGTTAATCTCATCCAAAAACTGCACTTTTTTACCGTCCTGCCGAATCATTTGCACATTGGGTAGCGTAAAATTAACCTCAGCGCGTTTAATATCAGCCGTATCTTTAGCATGAGCGCCGCCAACATTTAAAAATATTGATAGCAGCACAGGTAATAAATATTTCATTTTTCTCATGTTAAACATTCCAATCAAACGTTTAAGGTACAATCCAAGCCGACATAGGCACTAGCTTTGGTTTGGCGACATCGTCAAAACGCACAATATACGCGCCTTTAGAGGCAAATCGCTGCGCAACTCCAAGGCTCATACGCGGGTAAATTGTGGTGCTTTTGCCAGTTGCTTGCACTGGCGCTGATTCTGCAGTCGGCTTCTCTTGTGATTTTTCGTCAACGCCCTCAACCTCCACTTTTTTAGCGACGCGCGGAACCCGCGTTGACCAGCGCATGACCTGACGCACACGATCGCGCTGCTCCGATTTTCCAGTTTCACTTCTACTGAGCATACTTTCCGCGCGCTCTAATAAATAATCCCGATAAAGATTATCCAACATTTCCGTCATGGTTTCAGACAAGAAATCCAGCGCAAAATAAGCCTCTGCTTGCAAGGGCTCATCTTCGATAGGGATTTGATTAAAGCGCATCCAGCTATGGAAATAATTCAGATTAATTTGTCTTTTTTCGGGCAACTCATAAGGATAAATCATTTTTAGCGACTGCTTCCAGTTGTCCGCCACGGCCAGCTGTTCGCCACCAGATAGCCGACCCGAAACATAAACGGTCGCTTTCGGCGCAGGCATGGCGTTCAACAAACTCAAGTCCGCCTCATTGAGCCACAGCATCACAGCATCTTGCTCGCTAAGGCCATCCAACGCCTTTCTAAGGGCAGCTAAATCCCCAGTTGGCAAGGGACGATTATCAACCGCAATACCCGCATCTTTAAACGATTCACCTAGTGCCGCTGCCGCGCCCAATCCAAGGGCATTCTCGCGGAAAATCTGTACGATTCGATGCGGCGCTTGCTTTGGCTCATCGACAAAATACTTGGCCAGCACATCCGCCTCTAGCTTTAGGCCGCGCTGAAAATAAATGGAATAGACGTTTTCGCCTGTATCTACAGGCAAATCAACACTGGGCAACCAACAAGGAATTCGATTTTCTTCGCAGAACGCATGCACGGGCTGCCAAGTGGCACCAGAAAGCCCTGAAAGCAAGGCAAATACTGGCTCTTTTTGATTATATTCCTGCAGCTGCTGCTGCCATGTAGCGGGTTCGCCGTGCAAATCCCACACATGCAGTACCCATTTGCGTTCCGTGCCTAGCACCAGCTCCGCTGCGGTGACCATGTGCCGACGCCCGCTGCGCTTGCTTCCCAGCATGGTGCTGCCATTTTTTTGTGTAAAGCCGCGCTCCAACACACGCAGCAACATTCTGCGACGCTCTGGGTCTGCATCTGGCGTAATCACCGTGGCAAAATGCACTTCGTCTTTGCTCACGCCAGGCGAATAATGCTGGGATAATTGCTTGAGATAAACAGTTAAAACGCGCAATTCGTCATTTTGTAATGTGTAGCGCGGCATCAGCACGCTCATTGGCTGATCCCCCACATTAACGCCCTGCTTAATTGCCTTGGCTAAAGTGGCATCCGTATAGGCTGCATGCGCTAAATTGAAACGTTTTCCGCTGCGCGGATCCATGGTGGCTTGCAGTGCATCACCCGTTCTGTAAAGAAAATTGCCCGTAATTGGCGGCACTTGAATATCACCTTCTACCGAACCCATGCCACTTGGACGATGGCAAGCTACGCACGCAGCCTGCTTGCCAGCGACTTCATCCTCACCCCTAAAACCCTTGAGCGGCTGGCCTGAAGGCAATATGCCATCCACATAAATGCGGTGTCCAGCCTCTATATCGCTGATGCCTGCGAAAGCACTGGACGAGGCAACGAACAACAATTGCACACACAAGCAAAGTCGCAGCCAAAAACTTAACATCTTAAAATAACGCTAAATTAGCGGGCTGCAGCGTTTACAGCTAACAGCTCAAGATCGTAAATCAAGACTGCGTCTGGTCCGACTTTTGGCGCCTTGCCAGCTAAACCAAACCCTAAATCAGGCGGCAAAAAAACTTGCCATTTTGAGCCTACAGGCATCAATTTAAGCGCTTCCTTCAGGCCTGGTATCAGCGCAGAAACCTTGATATTAGACGGGCTTCCAGCTGCAGACTGCTCAAACACCGTGCCATCGATCAAGCTGCCTTTATATTGACACTTTACAACATCATTTTCCGTTGGCTTTGCGCCTGCACCTGGCTTAAGCACCTTGTATTGCAGGCCATTCTTGAGTTTAACCACGCCCGGTTTGCGCTGATTTTCATCCAAAAATCCATAGCCTGATTTTTGATTGGTGACGCTTTGGTGCAGTTGACTGCGATTAGGCTTCATAAACTTGCGCACGCGTGGTTGTGCCACATCGCCATCAGCTGCCTGTTGCATCAACTCTTGCTTACTCGCAGGCACGTCAGCTGGCACTGCCGCTTCCTCAGTCGTCGTTGCTTCGCTAGCCGCATCAACAGGCGCTGCCACCGCTTCTTCCGCATAAACTGGGCTTGCGCCAAATGCACAAGCCAATAACAACGGCAAGCACAAGCGACTGACAGTGATTTTAATGTTCATAGCAATTCCATTCCAAAAAGGTTACTTCTTATAACGCATGAAAAGCTTATTTGATAGACACCAATTCCATATCAAATATCAATGTTTCGTTTGGGCCAATTTCTGCGCCCACAGCACGTGGGCCATAGGCAAGCTGGCTTGGAATCACTACTTGCCAATGCGAGCCAACTGGCATTAATTTTAACGCTTGCTTCATGCCTTGAATAAGCTGCGCCACCTGCATGCTCGCTGGTGCGCCCGCATCATTTGCATCAAACTGTGTGCCCGCAATGGTTGTACCGCGATAATTCATCTCGATGGTATCTGTTTCAACAGGCGTTTTACCATTACCCGCCTTAATAACGCGGTATTGCAAGCCATTTGGCATGACCACCACACCCGGTTTTTTCTTATTTTCATCTAAGAAAGCTTTACCTTTACGAATGTTCTCGGCCGCAGCAATGGCATGTGCGCTTTTAATATTGCGACGTAAATCAGATTGAAAATTATTGAGCACTTTGCGTAATTCTTCTTCAGAAAGTAGCAGCGGCTTGCCGCTTGCGCTATCTTTCAGGCCTTTAATAAACTGGTCAATATCCATTTCGACGCCGTCTTTTACAAAGGTACGTGCCGTTTGTGCGCCGACTGCATAGCTGGTCATTTGTTTATTGCTGTCAAAATTGGCAGGTTTATCTGCTTTAACTTCCTCAGCAAATACTGAAGTAGCGCTCATAAAAAAAATGCAGGCAATGCCTGCAAAAATTGGTTTCATTTTCTTTAACTCCTTGTTTTTAGTAAGGGATGCTAGCCAGAGGCTAGCATCCGATTACCTTAATTATCGCACAAGTACACTAGCAGAGGTTGCTGACCAATTGCTGCTACCAGTCACGTTTGATGCTCTTACGCGATACTGATAGGTTTGACCAGTGACAACGCCTGCATCTGTGTAACCTAACGTATTGCTACCAGGCAGGTTCGCCACAGTTTGCCATCCAGAGAAATTATTACCAAAGATTCTGATACGTCTTTGCACTGTGACTGTTGCTGTGTTGTTACTTGTTGCATTCCAAGCTAGTACTACATTGTGAGAGCCTAGTGTAGAAGTCGCACTAGCCAACACTACTGTAGTTGGTGCTGTACGTAGATCAACAGTTGCTGCACCGCTTGCTGCCCCAGTTTGGCTAGTTGCAGCCGCTACTGGCAATACTTGGAACTGATACAACGCTTGG
Organism: Methylophilaceae bacterium; assembly: GCA_043774925.1. Lineage (GTDB taxonomy): Bacteria > Pseudomonadota > Gammaproteobacteria > Burkholderiales > Methylophilaceae > JAYVSZ01. The sequence continues at coordinate 50,443 of JAYVSZ010000031.1, forward strand.
TTCATTGTGGTGGTAATAGTCGCTGTAATAACGCCACCAGTACCTGCCGCAGTGAGTGACCCTACTACTTGCGCAGCTGGCACCGTTGTCCAAGCACCATTGTTACGTTTCACTTGCACAATGTAGCCTGTTTCACCTACAGAGTTATCACCCCAGCTCAATGTCAACGTGTTAGCGCTGAGCAATCTTGCTGAGCCGATGCTGGCTGCATTTAAGGTTGCAAGTGTTCTTGCAGTTGCTGTAATTGCAGCTGAAGGCACACCGTTTGACCCTGTAATGACTACGCTGAAAGTATACACAGTGTAAGGTGTTAAACCTGTTACTACACCTGGTGCAGTTGATGTGACTACTGCACCAATACCACCTGCTGGTGTAGCTGTCATGAGTGCATTACCGCCACCCACTGGGCTAGTCCAGCTTACATTTGCTGCTACATCAGTAACGCCTGTTATTACAAGTGCTGTTGCAGGAAGTGCATTAGTGGTTGCATTAGCCGTAGTTGCTGCTGATGCTACACCATTACTACCCGTTACTACCACGCTAAATGTGTAAGTCGTGTTAGGTGTCATGCCAGCTAAGCTTACGCCATTGCCCGCACCATTTGGTGTTACAACTACACCCGCAGCTGGTGATACTGTTAATGCTGCGCTACCGCCGCTTGCAGGATTTGTCCAAGCAACACTTGCACTAGTAGCCGTTACAGCGGATACCGTTACACCTGTCGCAGCTAGGGCATTGGTGGTTGCATTGGCCGTAGTTGCTGCTGATGCTACACCACTTGAGCCTGTCACAACTACGCTGAAGGTATAAGCAGTGTTAGGTGTCATGCCTGTTACTGTTGCAGTATTGCCAGCCTGAACCACCGTTGCAGCTGGTGATACAGTTAACACTGCATTACCACTTGCGCTAGTCCAAGCCACGTTTGCACTTGTTGCTGTTACACCACTTACTGCTAAACCTGTAGCTGCTGCGGCACTAGTCGTTGCATTGGCCGTAGTTGCTGCCGATGCTACACCATTTGAGCCAGTCACTACTACGCTGAAGCTATAAGCCGTGTCAGGTGTCATGCCTGTTACTGTTGCAGTATTGCCAGCCTGAACCACAGTTGCAGCTGGTGATACTGTTAACACTGCATTGCCACTCGCGCTAGTCCAAGCCACGTTTGCGCTTGTTGCTGTTACACCACTTACGCCTAAGCCTGTTGCTGCTGCGGCATTCGTTGTGGATGTTGTCGTAGCAGCTGGCGATGTACCGCCATTTGCACCTGTTACTACCACGCTAAATGTATACAGTGTATTAGCTGTCATACCAGTAAAGCTTGCGCCATTACCAGCACCATTTGGCACTACAACCACACCTGCAGCTGGTGACACTGTTACTGCTGCGTTGCCACCACTTGCTGGGTTTACCCAAGCAATTGTTGCCGTAGTGTCTGTTACAGCACTTACTGCTAAGCCTGTTGCTGCAGCTACCGTTGTTTTGGCAGTTGTAGTCACGGCTGGTGCCGCACCACCTGCATTACTTAATACCACACTAAAGGTATATGTCGTATCTGATGCTAAGCCTGTCACATTAAGTGGACTAACTGCTGGCGTAATGGTTTGCACTATACCATTAGCATCCGTCACTGTGACTGTTGTGGTAGTAGGGGCAACGTTAGCGTTATACCAAGTTAAACCGACTGTGGTATCTGTTACCGCGCCAATCGTTAGGCCAGCCGCAGGTACTAAAGCCGCTGTTTTAACTACTGTATTAGAAGCATCAGCAATACCCATTTGGTTGTATGCCGCTATTGTGTAAGTGTAAGTCACACTCGCTACTGCATTAAAGTTATCAGCAAATGAGGTTGCATTAGCAATCACATTAAAGATTGCTGCTGGCAAACCATCATCACTCGTACGCACCACTTTGTAACCAATTTCATTTTTTGGGTTGCCTAGGTTAGCTTGGTTAACTAGATTACCATTGATATCTAATGCTGCTACTGGATCACTTGGTGTAGGGTCTGTCCAGCTCAACACATTGCCATTTAAGGCTAAGTCAGCAATAGTGTCTGGACGATTCACCGCAAAACCATTTGGTGCAACTGCATTTTTGTCATTCCAGTAATCGAACACGAATGGACGCATAAAGTCATTTTCTTCGTGACCAAGGATATGACAGTGCCACACATATTCCCAACCATAGTCTTCCACTTTATTGCTGACCACGGCTGGGTTACCCGTTGCTGGATCCACTTGCGTGAAGCCTTCAATAATATTTGGACCAACAGGTTGTGAAGGATCACGTGCACGCACACTGTTTGGCAAGCCGAACGGTAGTTTTGGTGCTTTAGCACGTACTGCAACAACGATATCCTCCAACGGGTTCATAATCACTGTTTCTTTCCAACCAATTTCATCATCTGTTGGCGATTTCAATGTGCCATCCCATCCCATACGGTTAATGACTTGCACATTCACTAAGTGGAAGTGCACTGGGTGAGAATCCACACCATTGTGCGTAATTTTCCAAAATTGCGTTTCGCCATCCGTTACTTTTTCAGTCACTGGGTCAACATAACCTAGTGGAATGGTGGTTTGTGTTAATGCACTAGAGAACGGTAACTCTACGCCCAAAGTCGCGTTCATGCGGCCATAAGTTGGGTCAAACAACTCTTGAATCGCTTTATTTTCAACATAAACATTCACAGTCGCACCTGCAGCCGCTTTCGCCGCACCTTGTGCTTTTACATTATTAAGCACAGTTAAACATGCCGCTGCGCTAGAACATTGCGGTATAGCAACGCCGCCGTTGTATGCTGTGCCTGCCTTATTGGTTAAAGCTGTAGTAACAGAACCTGGTGCAGGTGTAAATTTAATGGCCTCTGGTGTTTTAAAGGTCATTGCATTGTATTTACCCAAGTAAATTGCACCCGTATAAATACGTGCCAACGTTTCTGTTGTTGCAGCAGCAATAGTCGCATTAGTAGCACCAAATGCAGCGTTGTAGCGTGGTTCTGGCACCACTGGTAATGGTTGTGTTGCGCCATGCAATGCTGGAATAGCGCTAGCTAAAGTAGCCACGTTTAAAGGTGCTGCTGGCGCAATTGGTTGCACGTAAATTTGCATAATCGTGCGATCATTTGGGCCGTAACCTGGCAATACGTTTTCGCCGCCACCCACGCTGCTGTAGTCACCCATACCTGTGTAGTAATCGATACGTGGATCACCTGCTGGTAACGGTGCTGGTGAATCGTTATAAAGAATCAACGTTTTACCTGCATATTGCGAGAAGTCAATCACCGCATCTGCACGACCAGCTGGGTTAATAAACACGCCTTTCTCAAGAATATTGAGCAAGGTTGTACTGCGTTTATTCGCTTCGTAGTTCATTGGTGTTGAAGGAATCGTCGCTACGTTCGCTAAGAAGCCGCCTTCGTTACCAATTAGGTGAATATCTGGACCCGCTGTTGCTGGATCTGGCACACCGGCAGAAATCGCCAAGTGACCTGATGTGGAACCCCAACCTGTGCCTTGCAAGCCCGCAGTAGGTGGTGTAACTCCTGCAGGTGCCACAGTACCATCTTGTAAGGTAATGCCATCTGGGAAAGTCACACTACCGTTAGGACTTATTACTCGTGTTGTACCTGGTGGGTAATACAAATTTGGATAGCTTGTATCAAAATGTACCATTTTTACTTCGGTACAATCTGACAATAATGGTGTAGAGCCGTCCGCTGGACGAGTTTGCACGCCATCACAAAGCGTTGGTTGTGTTGCTGGGTTTTGTGGATCATTTGGATTGGTTGTCACAGCATCTGCTGCAATGTACAAGCCAAGGTTCACAAAACGGTCGTTCATGGCATTGAGCATACGGAAACGGTAGGCTTTAGGCTCAACTGTCATGGTAGGGTAAGCTTGACCATTCACAATTGGCGTATCCATAAACGCTTCTGGCGTAGTGCTGACTTCGCTTAAATCGGTTGTAACTGGGTTACCGCCAGAAGATTGTGGATTATTTATATCTACAAGTTTATGTTCGCCACTTGGTAAACGGTCAAAATAAGAGGGGAAAACTGGCCAGAAATACGGGCCCCAATCCCAACGACCGACTGGTTTAGTACCATCGATAGAAGTTGGATCTTGGTTGGTTTCATACACGTGTGGAAACCATAAATCGCCCTCGGCGCCCCAATAAGTCGAATCCCATTTTGCATCTTGGATTGCAACATCTTTTGGTACGAAAGTTTTTTCTTGGAAAACCAAAGGAATTTGTTCTGTTGGCAATGAAGTACCAATTGCCGCTTGCTCTTTAACGTCGTTAAGCTGGTAAACCGAAGCCACGCCTGCGTACACATTCAAACGCGTTAAACCAAAAGCATGATCATGGTAGAACATTAAACGTGCGCTCTCACCATTTGGGAAGTAGTACGTCATACCGCCAGGGCCTGGGTTAGGCATGTCTGGCACGTTTACAGCACTTGCACCGCGAATATAGCCCGCTGCATCCGCTGGTGCAACGCCTTTTGCAACGGCTTCTGCCGCCACGCTGGCTGGATTTGTTGCATCCGCTTCGCCTGCTGGCGTTACCCATTGGTGCGGCGTACCGTCACTAATCCAAGGGTTATCACCACCGTGCAAGTGAATTTCTACACGGTTTTGCGTGAATTTAATTTTGCCGTCTGGTCCAAAACCTGCGCCTGGCAGCATTTCATCCACTGGCAAGAACAAATCACCATTACGCTGACCATTGCTTGCGCGGCCAACTGGCAATAGGTTGACAAATTTAATACGCGTTGGCACGTTTTGTGTCGCATTGATAACTGGGCCAAGATAATGTGGCTTATCCACAGTGTAGGCTTGCACCATTCTCCAGCCGCTAGCTACGCTTGCATCAGGGCGCGCAATCATCACTGGGCCATTCAAGTCTGTTAATAGCCAAGCTTTGCTCCCTGCAACAGCAACCGCGCCATTACTCAAGCCTGCAGCAGCATCCGTTGCGGCTGGGTCAATTTGCACATAGCCACGCACCGTTGTACCGCCCGCTTTTAAGTCACTGTGAAATTGCTCCTTCCATTCCACTACTGCAATTTCATAGTATTCATCTTTGGTGGTAACACCTTGTTGATTTACCCAATATGTAGGGACAGCTTTAGGAATGTACTTCCCAGAGCTATCGCCATTGGGGCCGCCCGGTGCTGCTAAACTTGGCAATGGATCTTTAAATTTACGTAGCGCGGTGCCTGTATCACACAGACCTGCGGGTACAATCGGAAGGTTGTTCGCATCTAGATACGGATTGCCGTTAACATCAAAACAAGCCGTTGGTGAGTGAACACCATTCGGGCTGTTAGCGTAATACGTCTGTTGCTTCATTGGTTGACTGTTAACATCGGTGTTATCACCAAATCCGTCTCCAGCCAAAGCATTTCCAAAAGGAATTGCGATTGTTGTAAGCGCTAATAAGCACACACGCCTCGCAAAAGTTGTAAGTTTCAAAGTAGTTTCCATTTTTTTGCCCCTAAGCAAAACTCAGTATTTAAAGAAAATCCCGCAGCATCAAGCTGAGCCCAATCTAAATGTTGGATGTCACTTTTGTGTGACTTTTTCACAGTGTCGATAATATACGGTGTTGCCTACCAGATATCTAAGCAAAAACCCGCTATATAAAGTAGGGAAAACCCTACCTACGGGCTAATATTTTGAGCGAGTCTTTTGACGTATCAGTAAGCGCCAATGGATGGCGAGTGGCGAATTCAGGGCGGTTGAAGGGTGTTGCGGGTACAGGGCTAACGCGTAGTAATAATGCCTTTTTCGATGGCGTACGTAGTGAGGGCAGCAGAGTTGTGAAGGTCGAGTTTTTTCATTAAATTAGAGCGGTGTTTTTCTACTGTTTTAATGCTCACACACATCTGGCTGGCGATGGTTTTGTTGGTATTACCTTCGGCAACCAGCTTAAGCACCTCACGCTCGCGCTTGGAAATTTGCTCCCAAGCAGAAAACTCAGACGCTGCGGAGCCGCTTAGATACTTATTGAAGAGCTTATCGGCCACATCTGGCGATAAATAAGTTTTACCATTTAGCACTTTGTGAATGCCAGCAATAAGCTCATCGCGCGTTGCTTGTTTAAGCACGTAGCCATTGGCGCCTGCTTTAATAGAATCGCGAATGTATTCTTCGGCATTATGCGCCGTCAGCATAATCACTTTGATGTTGGGATCGCGATGTTTAATTTCTGATAGCGCCTCAGAGCCGTTCATTACCGGCATATTGATATCCATCAGCACCACATCTGGCTTTAAAAGCGCCGCTTGACGGATAGCATCGCGGCCATTATCCGCCTCGCCCACCACTTCTAAACTTGGGTCAGACGAAATCATGGCAATCAGCCCTTGTCTGAGCAAGGTGTGATCTTCAACGATTAATACTTTATATATATTTTCCATTTTTATTGTTAGCGTCTGGCTCTAGAAATCGTGGTTAAACTGCCGTTAGGCGAATCTACTGCCGCCTTGCCAGTGCGCGGCACAGGTCGCGGAATACCATTTACAACATCGCCAGCAGGCACTTGTCCTTGTGCTTTAGTAGGCACGTAGACAAATTGCCATTCGGAATATTTTAATTTTCCTTCTAGCGCGCTATCAGCGTCGCTAAACGCGGCCACTTTATACGGCGCTTGTTCCGACATACTATGCACACCCACTATTTCGCTATTGTTACCCAATACCAAGCCCCACTCCGCCAGCCCTGTCATGGGATCGCGGTAAATTTTGCGCAAATAGCGCGGATTTAATTTTGCATCATTATCCGCGCCAAGAAGCGCAATCAGACTGGGTGGAAAGCCTTTGCCAGATTGGTAATATCGTCCAATCGCATATTGAAATTGATGCCCTACAAACAGCAGATCTTGTTCATTTTCGCGCTGCATTTGTGTGTGCCATATTTGCGCTGCCGTGCCCATCGCAATCATCATCACCGTCAAAACCACCAGCACGCCAACAAAGGTGAAGCCGCGATTTGCTGCTTTTAAGGTGCTACCAATCCGCATACGCAGTCCCATCGCTGCCTTTGCCTTGAGCGCCGCTCTTGATGTCGTACACCGCGCCTTTTGCGCCATTGCTGGGCGATACCGTCGTCCAAGACGTTTCACTTTCGGTGATGGGATCACGCGGAATACTGCGCAGATATTTGCGCTCTACTAAGTCTTGTAGCGCCTCAGGATACTGGCCCGTATCGCCATAAAACTTATCCAAAGCTTCTCTAATCACCGAAAGGTCTTGTTTTAAAATCACTTCTTTAGATTGATCCACCCGACCAAAGTACTTTGGCGCGGCAATTGAAAGCAGCAAAGCAATCACTGCCATCACCACTAGCAACTCAATTAATGTAAAACCAGCGCGCTGCAAGCAATTACGATTCATATTCACCACTCTCGATAGGGAATGCCATTCAGTCCCTTTGCTTCTGATTTTGAATAAATATCAAATACATCATCCCCTACACTCGGACTTTTTGCACTGCTTGCGTAGCTACGTAAGCCCCAAGTTTCTGCTGGCGGAATGCCTAGCTCGGCAAACGGATCAGCTGGCACGCGACGCAGAAAATAGATTCTTTTTGGCGTTGGCGATTTCACATCCTCCACCCCTTCCTCCAGCACTGCCAGCGTTGGCGGATAGCCCGTTGCACCGACTAACTGAATCATGTGTCCTTCATCATAAGCCAGCTTATAAGCGTCAATCGCTTCGCGCACTTGCCGCAGCGATTGACGTAAATCTTGCTCTTTGCTGCGCTGCACAATCACCTCGCCCATCGGCGCGGCCATGGTGGCTATTAAAGCCAATATCGCCAGTGATACAACCAGTTCGATAAGGGTGAAACCAGTGCTCCCAAATCTTATGTTGCGGCTCACTTTAACAAATCCTCACACGCGCAATCCATTATTACTGCGTCTGTGCAGGCGTCAGCGGTGGTAGTGTGGCATCCGTCATGCCAGCAGCGCCGTCAGCAGCTGGCGGCATTGGCGGTTGCTGAATCGCGGGTGGTGGTGGCTGAATCACCGTGGGCTGCGCTGCGCTGCGTGGCACAGGCAAGCTAAAACCACGCGACACTGTACCTGCGCGTGTTTTGCCTTGCGCTGGCGTTACCTGTGTGGGTGTCGCTTGCGGAGCAACTGGCTGAATCACCTGCCCTGCCAAAGGTTTAATTACCGTCGGCGGTGCAATTTGCGATTGCGGCAAGGTTGGCATTACGTTATCTGACCGCGAAGCGCCCGAACCTTCAAACTTAATCGTATCCATCTTTTCTGCCGTAATAGGACGAGATTTTGCCGCGTTGCTGGTGCCCGAAGAATACGATGACAAATTAGCATCTGGCTGATGTTGATTGCGAATAATATGCGGCGTGATGGAAAGAATAATCTCCGTTTTCGTTTTATTGGTATTGTGGCTAGAGAACAAGCGTCCAATAATCGGCAAATCGCCCAAGCCTGGCACTTTGCTGGCGGACTGAATATCATTATCGCTAATTAAGCCCGCTAAAACTTGCGTCTCGCCATCTCTCAATCGCAGCACCGTGCTCACGTTACGCGTGCCGATTTGATAAGCAATCGTGCCGGAAGCGGCATTGGTGACTTGGCTGGCGATATTGCTCACTTCTAGCGAGGTTTTGATTGAAACTTCGCCATCCATGTGAATTTGTGGCTCAACTTCCAACTTCAAGCCCACATCCAAATACTGCACACTCCCCGTCACCACTGGCGTGCCCGTTGATACTGGTGTAACGGAGTTGGTAATCACGGGCACTTTGTCGCCGATATGAATTTTGGCTTTTTCATTTTGCTTCACGCGGATACGCGGACTGGCAAGAATGTTAGTCGCGCCATCTGTTTTCTTCAAATCTAGCACCAAATTAAGTGCGCCAGCCGACGAAAATACATTAATTTTTGAATCATTAACATTTTTTAAATCTCGCAAAGTTAAACCGCCTGCAGAGCCAGTCACAGCACCCGCGCCAGAGGCCGCCGCTGCAGCCGCGGTTGCCGCTGCTCCCAAAGAAAATGTGACCTGATCTGGATACTTAATACCTAATTCCATCAGCTTGTTATGCGACACTTCTAACACTTCAACTTCAAGCATCACTTCTGGCTCATTTTGGTCTTGTGCGGCCAGTAGCTTGCCTGCAAGCTCCACCACGTCTGCCGTATCGCGCATTACAATGGAGTTATTGACTTCGTTCACGTACACATCATTCGCCTTCAGCACGGTCTTCAGCATGGTCAGCATTTGCTTGGCATCCGCGTTGGTCAGGTGAAAGTCGCGAATGACCAAATCTTGAAACTCTTTAAGCTTTGCTGGCGTATTAGGGTAGATATACAAGGTCGTGTCGTTAATCACCTTTTTCTCAAGCTGATTTTGCATCAAAATCAAGCTAATCACGTCTTCAACTGAGGCATCTTTAACAAAAATAGTCGCTTTTAGGTCATTTTTTACGTCTTTATCTAGCAGAATATTGAGACCGCTGCTCTTAGAAAGCGCTTCTAAAATCATTTTTAGGTTCGCATCTCTAAACTGCATTGAAACTGGCTTTTTGAAGGTTGAGCCCAATTCTGGCATTTGATTTGCAGCGCGCCCACTATATCTGGCGGCATCAATTTCTTCTTTCAACTTTGTCGCTTCCGCATTTTTTGGATCTTCCACCAACACGGGTTGCAACGCGTTTTTCGCCGCGACATAATCTGCGCGCTCCAGCGCTTCTCTCGCAACAATAATAGCCTCAGTATGTTTATTGCTACGCGCCACTTCCAACAAGCCCATTTTGGCTTGCTCATTTTCAGTATCAATACTCAACACGCGCTGATAGCCACTCTCCGCATCACTGGTATTGCCTTGCCCAAGCGCTCTAGAGGCCTCTAGCAGCGTCTGGTTAATCACGCGGTCGCGCTCGCGCAAATAATCCGCACGATAAGGCACATTTTTAGGATTATCTTCAGACGATTTTTTAAGATTCGCTATACCTTCCTCAACTGGGCCTTTTTTCGCTTGCTCCATGGCGGTTTTATGCACAGGATCGTTCGCGCAACTCGTCATAAAAGTGAGCAAAGTAAAGCACACAAAGGCTCTGGCAAATGTTGGCCAATGCCCTGTGGGTTTAAGCGTTGCAGTAGTTCGTGATGGATGGAAAATCATAATGATCACCTTATGCGCAATGTTTGTTTAATGTTAAGTGGTAAATAGGTCATAGATAAATTGCCGCTGTTAATGCCTTCTACGCGGTAGATGCTTTCCAGCGTCTCGTTAGGAGACACGGAATAAATCCTTTCGCCTTTGGTCAGATATATCACCAACTTGCCGCCCGGCTCTTGATAACTGCCCATAAAAGCATAGGGCAGCGGCGGCGCCGTTGGGGGCGGCGGAGGCGGTGGCGGAGGCGGTGGCGGCAGCTTTACGGGCTTTGGCGGTGGCGGCGGCACGTACCAAGATTTTTCTTTAAAAATATCCTTTGGTGCATTTTCCCTAAATTGTCTTGGTTTAAGTTTTTCCAGCTGCAGCTGTGAATCAAGTTGATTCTGCGCTTGACTTGCAGACAATCTCGCTACCTTTGCTGGTGCTTTAGTCACGTCTTCTGGCGAAGGCGCGCGAAGCGCCAATACCGCGACTACAGCGCCTAAAGCCAAGATGCCTAACCAACGTTTATTCGCCTCCACTTAGCGCTCCCTTCTTAAATAAAGCGTGAGCATTAAGGTCGAATCTGGCTGGTTATCGCTAATTTTCTGCCGCTGAAACACGATATTATCTAAGGCAAGATTTTGTACTTTTGGCAACACTTCTGCAATAAATTCAACCAGTTGCGGATAAGTGCCTTTTAGCGGCAGCGTGACTTGATACGCCAGCACATTGCCCGGGCTGCCTTTAAGCACGCGGTATTCCGCCTGCTTGGGCACCAAGCCTTTTTTACTGGCCAATTGCATCATCAGCTCAAGCGTATCGGGCGCAGTATTTTCTGCAGGGAATTTCGCTTCAAACGCCTCAATTTGGCCAGCTGGCGCTTGCCGCACAGATTCATCCGAAGCTTGCTGCATGCTGTTGGCATTTTGCAGCAAACTTTCCGCGTGCTGCCTCGTTTCCACCAGCGCATGACGCATGGGCAAAATTGCGCCAACATAAAAGCCGATAGCACCTGCTAACAGCAGGAAAAACGCCATCCATTGCCATGACAGCTGCCGCGCCCAGCGCAACAGCGCATGTCCAAACCGCGTTATGGCTTTGCTACCCATGCGGCCTCCAGCGTGAATCGAATCGGTTTGTCAGGGTTCTGGTCATCAATTTTGTGATCGAGTAGATAAACGTTTTTTAGCACGGGTTGCGTCTGTAGTGCACGCACATAGTCAAACATCGATTTAAAATCTTTCGCCTCGCCACTCAATTTCACCTTGGCATCCTTCGCATTTGGCTCAACGCCCAGCAAGGCAATGTTTTCGCCCTTCGCCTGCTCTAAAAGCACAAAAAGATTGTCCCAAGGCAAGTTAAGCTTTTGAATGGCTTTATTAGAAAAAGCCATGATTTCTTTGATGTTTGCAGGCGTATTGACAAAATTTGAAAGTGGTTGGCGGCCTTGCGCGAGCTTGCTTTCAATAGTTGAAACAGCAGATTCAAGCTGCATTTTCTCGTTACTTAAGTTTTTGTAATGCCAAAACAAAAGCGCAGCCAGCGCCAAGGCCAAGCCTAACAATACAAAACCGAGCAGATTTTGCAGGCGCAGATCTTGTCGATAATCTAAATTAAGCGCGCGCATTCGTAGCCCCCGTCACACCGACTGGTGTAAATTTGCCTTGTAATAGCGAACTTGCATTAATGCCAAGCGCCCGCACATTCCAGCCTTTTAGTTGCAATGCGCCAAGATCAATGCGCTGCGGCGCACAAATGAGCAAATCTTTAGTGGTGTTGCCTGTATCTGCAATTAAAAACTCGCGCGCGAGCAATCTTGGTAAAGCTGTTTGCCAATTTTCATCAAGCCGCACAGTACGCAGCGAAGTACATTCGCCATCTGCAAAAGCACACAAATTAGCGCTACCTGGCTCAACCAGCACAAGCCACTGCTGTGCAGCTTTCATCTGCACGCGCACCAAGTTGAAGACTGACATGAGATAAGGCTGCACTGAGCGTAAGTTGACATCCGTATCGCCTATGGCTTCATCCAGTGCTGTCAACAGCGCAGTGTCAATCGCGCTGGCAATTTGTTGATCGACCGCCAATGCGCCAGCCCAGCGAAATGTCCATTGCGCGGCGTTTGCCGTGCCGAACACTTCTGAAAAACAAAAACGCACATACGCCTCTTCTTCAACCTCATCGGCTAAATCGGCTTGCGCCGGCACCAAAGCATAGCGCACAAAATGGCTAGAAAGCGTCACCGTTGCATCCGCATTGCCCCCCGCTTCTGCCAGTAGCTTTTGCATGGCGCGCAGTGCAGGTTGCCACAAGGGCTGGCCTGCTTGTAGCTCAGCGCAATCTAGCGATTTACTTAACGTGATTTGAGATTGCAAGCCGCGCGCATAGCGCACAACCGCCACCTTATCTGGTGACAACACGAAATGCAGGCGGTCACGCCACAAACCATTAAACCACGAAGGTAACACGGTTAATCTCCTTCAAAGTGGTTTCGCCATTTTTGACCAAATCTAACGCGGCTTCGCGCAAAAAGCGCGTGCCATTGCGGTGCGCAGCTTCGCGGATTAGGCGCGATGGCTTGCGGTCAATAATCATTTCGCGGATTTCATCATTGAGTGAAAGCAGCTCTGCAATCGCCTTGCGGCCTTTAAAGCCTGTGCCGCGACAATGGCCACAGCCGCGCCCACCCATGAATTTCCAGCCTTTTACATCCGACACACTTAACTCTGAGGTCGCCAGCAATTCGGCATCTGGTTTTTCAGCAGCCGAGCACTCGGGACAATTAATGCGCACCAAGCGCTGTGCCAGAATACCGTTCATTGCCGAAACGAAACTATACAAATCCACACCCATGTGCATAAAGCGACCAATCACATCCAACACATTGTTGGCATGCACGGTGGTAAACACCAAATGCCCTGTCAAGGCCGATTGAATGGCGATTTGTGCGGTTTCTGGGTCACGAATCTCGCCGACCATAATCTTATCTGGATCGTGGCGCAAAATAGAACGCAAACCGCGTGCAAAAGTCAGGCCTTTTTTCTCATTCACGGGAATCTGCAAAATGCCCGGCAATTGGTATTCTACTGGGTCTTCGATGGTAATAATCTTGTCGTGGCCGTCATTAATCTCTGTAATTGCCGCGTACAAAGTCGTGGTTTTGCCGCTACCGGTCGGGCCTGTCACCAGCATCATGCCGTAAGGCTCGCGCGCCATTTTGCGTAGGCTAGCAATGGCATCTGCGTTAAAGCCCAAGTAATCAAGGCGTAAGCCTTTAATTTGGTCGGATAATGCTTGTTTATCCAAAATACGCAACACCGCATCTTCGCCAAAAATGCTCGGCATAATGGAAACACGAATATCAATGTCGCGGCCGCGCATAGAAACCTTAAAGCGGCCATCTTGCGGCACGCGTGTTTCGGCAATATCTAGCTCAGAAATCACTTTAATGCGCGAAATCACTTGCTCCGCGACTTGATGCCCTTCAGTCGCGCCAATCGTCGTCAGCACGCCATCAATGCGGTATTTAATCACAAGGCCAGAAGGCGTAGATTCGAGGTGGATATCGCTGGCTTCAGAACGCAGGGCATCATAAAGTGTGGAATGTACAAGCTTGATGATTGGGCTGGTATCTTCGCTAATGCTTTTAATAGAAAGCTCTTGCGTATCGCTACTGCTTGTTACCAAGCCCGCGCCCACTGCAAACACGCTATCCATCGCGCGCAGACCCTCTTCTTGACGGCTTAAAAAGGCAGCAATATCCGAAGGATGTGTGAGATGCCAAGCAAAAGGCTCGCGCACATGCTCCTCGGCCCAAGCTTGCAAGCGCGTGTTAAAGGGATCGCCGAACACCAATATGAGCTTGCCCGCCGTGTCACGGAAAGCGATGCACTCTTGCTCTAGCGCGCTAGAGAAATCAATGACGTCGAAATCTGCAGTCAATTGATGCAGATTTTCCATAGACAGCACGGGGTAATACAAAGCTTCGCCAAGCGCCTGCATGACGCCTGCGTTATTCAAGCCTGTCGTATCAGCCAACACCTCAACCAAACGCCGACGCGAACGCGTAGCGTCAGCCCGCGCCTGCTGAATCTGTTCAAGCGTGACAGTACTCACGCTTGTGTCTTTCATTATCGTTTCGGTCATTGAATGCTCCCTGCCAGCTCAAAAATTGGGAAATACATCATCACGACGATCATCCCAACCACAAGCCCAATAAACGCCATTAAAATTGGCTCAAAAAGCTTGGTAAACCAGTCAATCCAACGTGCCATATCATCATCAAAAAAATTGGCAATGCGATCTGCCATGTCATCCAAACGCCCTGTGCGCTCGCCTACCCGCAATAATCGCACCGCAATTGGCGTCGTTAAGCCGTGTTTCTCTAAAGATTCTGAAACGGACTTGCCTTCGCGGATACTCTCGGTCGCGCGCGCTAACTGCGTTCTTAAATCCGATTGTAATATTCCAGATACCATTTCGAGCGCGGGCACCACGGGAACGCCACCTTTTAGCAACATCCCTAAAGTCCTGTAAAAGCGCGCCAATTGGTAGATTAGCATACGGTTGCCGATGCTTGGTAGCCTTTTTATTTGCTCAAACGCCCATTGCCGCACCGTGGGGTGCGTCACCGCATAAAATAAACCCACTGCACCCATTGCCATCAACGATAATACAAGCGCTTTGTGGCCGCCCAGAAACTGTCCCCAATTCATCAATAATCGCGAGAAAAAAGGTAAATCATGCCCCATATCTTGATAAATCTGACTAAACTTAGGCACCACATAAAGCATCAGAAACATCACCACCAATGAGCCTGCCACCAGCAAAATAACGGGGTATATTGACGCGCTGGTGATTTTTTTACGAATCGTGTCGATTTGCGATTGATAGCTGACATACCGCGTCAAGGAGTCGCCGATATTGCCAGTTTTTTCACTAGATCTAATCATCGCCACATAGAGCGGCGGAAATTCTTTGGGAAACTCCTGCAAAGCAACGGACAGGGATTTACCTTCGTACAACATATTAATAATCGCCCGAACCAATTTGCTGTTTCTAACACGCCGCTCTTTTTCGAGGATAGTTTCTAAAGCTTCAACCTGCGGCAAACCCGCATCCATCAAGGCCAGCAGCTCTTGGCTAAATAACGAAAGTGAGAATCTAGAGGTGTAAAATTTGGGAAGTTTAACCAGCGGCTCGGCAGAACGAACAGAAACCACGGTAAACCCGCGTTCACGTACCTGCCGCTTTGCTTCCTCAGCAGAGCTTGCATCAATATCATGTAGCGCCATCGCTTCGCCATGACGTGCTGCTTTTACCCTGAATTGCATTTAGTCAGAAGCCTCCGACTGTGATTGATTTTTAAAATAACTTTTTCGTCAATTCGTCTGCGACCCGCTACAAACAATGCTCAACAAATATATCGCTATTTAATCATCTTACGCACCTGCGGTTTTTGCGTCAAGGATAAGCGATAGCCCAATAGGACTATCCGAGGTGATTAGTTTTGCTTTAAAACGTGATGTTAACGATGACGCGACCTAGCGATTACGCGACCGACGATCATAAGCAGCCCTTCGATCAACAATTGAAACTGGAAGCTGATGAATTGGCCACATACAAGCAATGGAAGTACCTGCGCCAGCGGCTGACGTGACTGAGAACCAGCCACCCGAATTCTCAGCCCTTTCGCGCATGCCCGTTAGGCCAAGCCCTTTTGATTCGCTATAACCTTGCATGTCCGCTATTTTTTGGTAATCAAAACCTTTGCCATCATCTTTAATCCAAAGGTGGATATGTTTGCCATCTTTTTTCAGTAAAATCAGAATGCTTTTTGCCCCACTATATTTACAGGCGTTATTCACAGCTTCTTGCACAATGCGAAACATCTCGGTTTTTAATGCCGAAGGAATATCACTTTCTTGCACTTTATCCACATCCAAATTAAATACTATTTTTTGATAAGTCTGCTGCGACTCACGGCTAAACCAACTTAGCGTGGCGACAATGCCAATGTCATCCAGCAAGGACGGCCGCAAATCCATAGAGATTCTGCGCACTTCTTCAATCGCGCTCTGCAATTTTGGAATCACCATTTCAATCTTAGTATGTTGCAATCCGCCTTTCTGCGAAACCGAACTGAGATTGTTTTCGACAAAAAACTTAATGGCGCTTAGCGTCTGCCCAAGGCCATCGTGAAGTTCTAAGGCAATGCGTCTTCTTTCCACTTCCTGCGCGTTTAGCACTTGCTTCGAAAGAGAACGCAACTGCACTTCCGTCTTTAATAATTTTTGTTCAATTTCCACATACTCATTAACATTCGTGATAACGGCAAAACTGCCAATATGGTTGCCTTCCGCGTCAAAGCGCGGCTGCGGCGAGACCTTCACCCAAACATTGGTGTTGCTTTTGGTTTTAAGCCTCACCTCGTAAGCAGCATTTGCGCCTTTAATGCTGGCTAATTTCTCTTCAGACCAGCCATCTAAGTTGTCCGCATCAATAAAATCGCCAAAGTATTTACCCACAATCTGACTGCGCGGGTAACCTAGAATTTTAAGCAGTCGCCGATTGACATAAGTGATTTTTCGATCAAAATCCTGCATCACCATGCCTTCGTTCATGGTATCCACTAGTGTCTGGTACTCTTGCTTTCTGAGCAGAAGTTCATGTTCCGTCCACTTGCGCGCCTCAATTTCTTGCTTCAGCTTTAGGTTGGCTTTTTTGAGCGCAAGATTTTTAACGCCCGCTTTTTTCTCAAGCAAATTATTCAAATGGTCTATTTCCAACTCGGCGCGCTTAATATCGCTTACATCGCTCACCAAGACAACAACCAAGCCATCCCGCGGCGCATGGCGCGATAAATAATTGCTAATTTGAAAGTGTAAATGTCGATTGAGTACGCTGTCGTGTCCCTGCAGTTCCGCCATATGTCCAGAAGTGCTGACTTCGCCAACAAGCTTGTTAAGATTGGCAAAACAACATTGCGAATCTTGGCAGTTCACATGCATCATCTCATGCAAACTACGTCCTTTAACGTGCTTCACGTCACCCAGTTTCCATTCTTCGATGGCGCGATTAGCGCGCACTATCTGGCCATTTTTATCGACAAGGCAAATAATTTGCGGCAAAGAATCTATCGCAGATTCCCACTCTTTTTTTACCTTTTCTATGAACTTAAAATCTGACGGCTGAAATGCGGGGGTGGGCGATGGCTGCCAGGTGCTGTCTGCGCCTTTTTTCTGTGCTTTCACGTGCCATAGCGAGTCTTGTTTAAGGTTGCGATTGTCTAAATCCAACTCGCCAATATCGCTCACAATCAGCACCAAATGGCCTTTAACGTCCGCGTCATCGACCTCAAACGGGTTAAGTTGAATGTGAATATGCCGATTTAATGCTTCATCAAAGGTGCGATAACCAACGCCCGTGCTTGTGGTGAGAATTTTATTAGAAAATCTCAGAATTTTTTTGAAATAACAATTTTGAATGGTGCACGCTGGGTGCAACAACTCATGCATCGCCTGCCCTCGAACAGCATTAACCGAGCCCAAACCCCACTTCTCGATGGTGCGATTCGTCCTTAAAACGGTGTTGTCTTGATGTAGCACGCAGATAAGCTGCGGCACAGAATCAACGGCAGATTCCCACTCAGACTTCACCCGCTCAACTATCTCCAAACTGCTGGATGTTGTGCTGTTATTGCTACTAGATGAGGTTTTGGCGACCATAAGTAGGCTTAGTATAATGGTTTTTTTGAATTACTGTAATGTCCAGAACGGGCATTAGAATTGGCAGCGCGACAAGTGACGCTTGCTTGTCGCTAACTGCCTTCAGCGTATATACAGGTTAATTTTATTTAAAGAAATGCGTCGCATATCTTTGGCTGATTTTTGAGAGCGATAACAGCACCAACATATCTGCGGTATTAAACTCACTATCCCACGCTGGTTCGCCACAAATCTGCGCGCCCAAGCGCAAATAGCCTTTAATCAGCGGCGGGCAAACTACCTGCAAATCCTTGCTTAAAGCTTCAATGGGCAAAGGATTGTGTGGAAACACGCGATACTCGGCTGGCGCGAGATAATCATCTTTCAGTCGGTGATACAGCGAAGCCGCAGCATGCCCGCCATCTGCCATCGGTACGCTTGCGCAGCCAATCATGTATTCATAATGATAGCGCTGCATATAACTCGCCAAGCCCGCCCACAACAGGCTAATAGTGCCGCCGTTACGGTAATCTTGATGCACGCATGCTCGACCAAGCTCTACTGTGCGATCGAACAAGTGGCTGATGCGAGTTAGGTCAAACTCGCCTGCAGCGTAATAGCCGCCGGCTTCGTCTGCCTTGTGCGGGCTTAAAATGCGATAAGTACCAACAACTTGGTGAGTACCATTTTCGCGCACCAAAAGGTGGTCGCAAAATGCATCAAATCCATCAATATCTAAACCGCCGTTGTTGACAATTTCTGCACCCATTTCTTCGGCAAACACCTTGTAGCGCAAGCGTTGTGCTTCGGCTATTTCAGTTGAATTTCGTGCTAAAGATAGATATAGATGGTGCTGACCTTGTGCTTTTTGTGATTGATTGAGTTGCTTATTAAACATATCATCTCCTTGAATTTAAAGAGATAATATTTGGCTTAAATGAAGTTTAGATTAAACTTAAATGACGGTTTGATGAAAAGCCTAGGTGACGACATGATGGAATGTAAGTAAACTAAGCTTAACCATAGAATAGTCACAAAAATACAGTTGTCACAAAAACGTCACAAAGCATTGTTATATTCGACCGAGAATATGAAAAACTTAGCAAAACGCCGCCTTCTAGACCGCGACATAAGCACCTTGAGCTTTAACCAGCGCGTTCTCTCCCTTGCCCAGCGCGAGGATTACCCTTTGTTAGAACGCTTGCGCTTTTTGTGTATCGTCGCCTCCAATTTAGATGAATTTTTTGAGGTGCGCATGGCGCAGCACCTAGAGGCCATGCGTAAAGATGAGACACAAGGCGCATTTACCACCCAGACTTATCACGATATCACCGCCAAAGCGCAGGAATTGGTCGAGCAAAAATACCGCCTTTTTGCGGACGAGCTGATGCCAGCGTTGGAAAAAAGCGGTGTATCGCTGATTTCTGGACATTTGCGCACCGTTGAGCAAGAGCGCTGGGTAGCAAAATACTTTCAAACCGATGTCAAACCTTTGTTGCTGCCCGTTGCGTTGGATCCGTCGCACCCATTTCCGCAAGTCGCGAACAAGTCTTTGAATTTTATTGTAAAACTTGCTAAAAAATCGAAAAAAGAACAAGTGATTGCTATCGTGCGCGTACCGCGCGCTTTGCCGCGCATTATTCGCTTGCCAGATAGATTGAGCAATAAAAAACAATGTTTCGTGTCGCTCACTAGTGTCATTCGCGCGCATTTAGAGGATTTATTTGAGGGCGAGAAAATTTTGCATTATGCGCAGTTTCGCGTCACGCGTAACTCAGATTTGTCGGTCGATGAAGATGATGTCATCAACCTACGCACCGCACTGCGACTAGAGTTAGCGCATCGCCCATTCGGCGAAGCGGTGCGACTGGAAGTGACTGACGATTGTCATGAGGAACTCGCAAGCTTCTTGCTTGAACAGTTTTCCTTGCCAGAATCCGCTTTGTACCGCGTGCACGGCCCAGTTAATTTGGGCAGATTAATACAGCTACCCGACATGGCAGCAATCGCCAAACTCACCTTTCCGCCTTATTCACCCGCTTGGCCTAAAGCACTCTCACAAAAAGAGTCGCTATTTACCCAATTAAAACAGAGAGATATTCTCATTCATCAGCCGTATGAAAGCTTTGAGGCGGTACTGCAATTACTGCAAGAAGCGGTAGAGGATGAGCATGTGTTGGCCATTCGGCAAACGATTTACCGCACTGGCGCAGACCCCCGATTATTAAAACTTTTGCAAGAAGCGGTGCGCCGCGGCAAAGAGGTTTTGGTGGTGGTGGAGCTGAAAGCGCGTTTCGACGAAGAATCTAACATCAACTGGGCGGAAGCGCTGGAATCGATTGGCGCGCAAGTGGTATATGGCATTGTTGGCTTAAAAACGCACGCCAAAATGCTGCTCATCATGCGCCTTGAAGGCCATACTATCAAGCGCTACGCGCATCTTTCTACTGGCAATTACAATCCGCGCACTGCCAAGTTGTATACCGACATTTGCATGCTCACCAGCGACCTCACAATCACGCGCGAGATGGATTATGTGTTCCGGCATCTGACCAGCCAAATGCCATTGCCGCCAATGCGCAAATTGCTGGTGGCGCCATTTAATTTGCACAGCACCATGCTGAGGTACATTAAAGCCGCTAGCAGTGCCGTTGCTAAAGGAAAGTCCGCCAAAATTATCATTAAAATAAATTCGCTGACTGATGAAGCTTTAGTCATCGCGCTGATGGAAGCCGCAAGAAAAGGCGTTGAAATCGATTTAATCGTGAGAGGCGCATGCATATTGCCTGTCGGAGCACCGGGCTTAAATGGCCGTATTCGCGTGCGCTCTGTGATTGGCCGCTTTTTGGAGCATTCTCGCGTGTTTTATTTCGACATTAACGGCAAAGTCAATATTTGGCTTTCTAGCGCGGATTGGATGAGCAGAAACATGTTGCGCCGTGTGGAAATCGCTTGGCCAATCCTTGGCGCAGAACTGCAAAAACGCATTGTAGATGATTGTTTAACGCCCTATTTGCAGGACAATCAAGACGCCTGGGTATTAACTGACAGTGGCAAATATCAAGCTACAAAAACACTTAAACAGTCAGAAAGTAAGGCGCTTTCCGCACAAGCTTATTTGATGCAACTGCATAGTAAATAATGCCGTTAAATTACCAAAATATACTGCTTTGGCGACATGCGATTGCAGAGGATTTAGCTGATTTTGATGATTTGGACAGCGCGCGGCCTTTGAGTAAAAAAGGCCTAAAACAGGCGGATAAAATGGCATGTTGGCTAACAAGCAATATGCCAAAAGACACGCTAATCATTAGTAGCAACGCACTTAGAGCCGAGCAGACTGCCCAAGCACTCGGCCAAGAATACATTGTGCTTGCAAGCTTGGCACCAGGCGCAACGCTTGCATCGGCGCTACAGACCATTTGCGATTTATCAAAAAATAATCTACATAGCGAAAATTTGCTAGTGGTCGGTCATCAGCCTTGGCTGGGCTTGCTAGCCGCACAACTACTCAACTTGCCAAACCATTTGCCAGAAAACGCTAAAGAAATCAGCATTAAAAAAGGTGCCGTATGGTGGTTTAAACGGTCGAACTCTCAAGAAAATCAACCGTTTAAATTATTTACCGTACTCGCACCCAGCCTTCTTTAGCACCTAGTCTTCTTTAAGGCATGTTTACTTAAAGGCTTTATTTCTTTTTTGGACGACCTGTTTTAATCACAGGCACATTTGCCAAGGATATTTTCAAGGTGTTGTCACTCATCGCCACTAGCAATTTAATGCCTGCGCGTAGCAACTCACTTTTCTTCGCAGGCTGACCCAGTGCTGTTAAGCGCGCTTTTAACAGCGTTAACTGCGCATATTCATCTTTCGGCATGGTAAAGCTGTCTCGTTCCATTTTCACTTTGTGTGTCTTTGCTTTTGGCGCAGGTTTCGCCTTAGCTGCTGGCTTGGCTTTGGCGGCAGGTTTAGCTACCACTTTAGTTAGCACAGGTTTGGCCGCCACAGGTTTGGTTGCTACTGGTTTTTTTACGATTGACTTTTTTGCCACCACTTTTACTGGTGCAGGTTTAACAGCTGGCTTAGCTTCAGCTTTGATTTCTGGCTTTGCAACTTTTAAGCCGAGTGCCTCGGCTTGCATTGGCGATATTTTAGACATCATCACATTCCTTTTTTAAACGGTGTAAACAGTTTATACCGTTTAAATTAAAATTACAAGTCTATAAACCCATGCTAGGCAAGTTATATGGGCGAAATAATGACCATTAAATTCCAATTGGTCTTTTGCCAAGAAATCACTTCTTCTTCCAACAAATAGGCGGTTTGCGGATGCCTTTGCAGCCAAGCTTGCGAGGTATTGAGCTGAAGTGAATTGTCGTGCAAGTGCAAGCTAATGCCCTTAAGTTCAGGCTTGTTGCGCGAGTGACAAAGAATCACCGCCAACCTGATACAGGCTAGAATTACAATAAAACTGTTGTCGTTAGCTGCTAAATCTAGCTTTTTTAACTTGCCATGATGCCCAAGCACCAACAGGCTTAATCGATGCAACTCGCTTTGCGAAAAGCCCATCAGCTCTGAGTTATCAATCATATAAGCACCATGCCGATGCGATTCAGTATGCGAAATCGCGCTGCCAATTTCGTGGCATTGCGCTGCCCAGCCCAGCATTCTTCTTTGCTCGCCTAATGCCTGTTCGCTTAGATTTAAATCATTTGCAAGCATGTCGAACAGATAAAACGCAGCGTCTTTTACATTAGCCGCTTGCACCGCATTGGCAGAAAAGCGGTTCGCCAACAACTTAATGGATGCTTCGCGAATATCGCTCATTTCATGCTGCGCCTCATCCACCATGTCGTATAGCAAGCCGTGCCTAAGCGCACCGTTTGCCACCAGCATCGTGTCGATTTTCAACAAATCAAACACCGCTAGCAGCACGCTTAACCCGCCGCCGATGACCGCCTTACGGTCATCTCTCAACCCTGCCAACTTCACGCGATCTGCATGCTTGGCGCGCACCAGCTCGCTACGCAACCAATCTAAGCCTTTTTTCGTGACTTGACCTGATTTAAAGCCTGCTAAAGTAAGCACATCTGCAATCGCCCCTACCGTGCCAGATGCGCCGTAGGCCACGTCCCAGTGTTGATGACGATAGGTATCAGCAACCGCATCCAAAAAGGATTCTGCGGCGATTTCGGCACGAAAAAAATGCTGCTCAGTCAGTTCGCCATTTGGGAAATACTTGAGCGACCACGCCACCGATCCCACGCGCAAGGAATCTGTGGTGTGCGCGGTGAACTGTTGGCCTAAAATAAACTCTGTTGAACGCCCGCCAATATCAATCACCAGGCGGCGTTCGTCGGATTGCGGCAATAAACGGCTCACGCCTTGGTAAATCAGGCGCGCTTCTTCCACGCCAGAAATCACTTCGATTTTGTAGCCCAGTGCTTTGTTCGCTAACTTAATAAATTCATCGCGATTGCGCGCCTCACGCAAGGTTTGTGTGGCTGCCGCACGCACGTGCTCTGGTGGAATGCCTTTGAGCGATTCCGCAAACCGCGCCAAACACTTTAGGCCACGCGCTATCGCTTCTGGTTTCAGGTTACGGTCCGCATCCAAATCGGCGCCCTGACGCACCGCTTCTTTAATATATTCTACGCGTTGTATTTGGCCGCCGTCATAACGACCAATTTCCAAGCGAAAGCTATTAGAGCCTAAATCTACCGCCGCGAGCAATGTTTCGGAATTAATAATATTGTTTTTTGCCATGCCTTATTTATAGCATATTAAAAACAAATCGTGCTTACATCAAAAAAATATTTAAAAAATATTACTCTTGTACGCGCGAATTATTTTTGACGAATGCTCCCGTAATAATTCACCATGCGCTCAGCCTGCACGCTCGCTGTCCAACGATTTTGTGCATATTTTTTTGCTTTTTCGCCAAGCGTTTTACGCTTTTCTGGATGCGTAATTAAGTCGCTGACTTTATCAGCAAAGCCCTGAATATCATCTGGCGCTATCATGGCACCTTCGCCCTCAACCAATATTGACGCGGTTCCCAGCTCAGCAATCGCCACCACGGGCGTGCCTTGCGCCATCGCCTCCAGCAGTACCAAGCCTTGCGTTTCGCTTTTTGAGGCAAACACAAAAATATCTGCCGCGTTGTAACAAGCGTTAAGCTCGGTATTACGATCTAAATAGCCAATAAACTTAATATTATTTTCTAAATTTAGTTTTTTAGCCAGTGCATGCAGCATTTTTTCCGCAGGACCTTCACCCGTCACCACCAACAACACTTCTGGATGTTGCGCGACCAAAAGTTTGGTTTTTTCTAACAAAAATGCGATGTTTTTTTCAAGCGCCACGCGGCCGACATACAGCAACATGTGTTTTTCATGACCAATCTTATACTTTTCCCGAAAGGCCGCACCATCGGATGCTGCAAAGCTGTGTGCCTGCAAACCAGTTGGAATCACGTCTGCATGAATCGCCACGCCATAGCTACGCAGCACGTCCAGCATGGGCTGTGAGGGTGCAACAATGGCATCGACGGCATTGCATTGCCGTTTGGAAACAATGCGCGCAAGGCCACGCGCAAGCCGTTGTGGAATCCACGGCAGATAATGATGCAGATAATCCTCGAAAAAAGTGTGATATGTTTCAACACAAGGAATATTGAGTAATTTGGCCAGCTTTAAACCCAAATAATGCGCCACAAACGGTGTTTGGATATGAATCAAATCATAGTTGGCAAGCTGCAACTCAGGCAGCAGTTTAAGCGCTTCACCGTATTTCATCAGCTTATCTTCAGGGTCAAAGTAAATACTACGCGCTGGCACACGCTTTACAAAGGATTCGTCATTGGCGTGATTGCCATAATCGGGTGCAATTAAATCTACCTGATGACCAAGTTGTTGCAATTGCCCAATAAAAGTACGAATGGAAGTTGATACGCCATTGACGCGCGGAAAATACACATCTGAAATATATAAAATTTTCATTGTTTAATTAAATCAATCAGTTATATTAGGGTGATGTTAGCGTTTGAATGTGACAGCTTTGTGAATATGACAAAATTTATTGGCGCTTACGTCATCAAAATATCACCTTAGCGTCATTTAACTTTAACAGTTGCATGGCACATTACGCCCATGCAAAAGCGCAAATGGATTAGAAATATATTTTGGCTAGTGCCCTTGTGCCTATATTCCATCGACGCCAACGCTTGGGGCTTGTTTACTCATGTATATTTCGCGCAGTCTTTATTGGCAAGCGTGCCCTTGCTGGACGACCGCTTTAGAGAGATTATCAAAAAATTTCCCGAACACGTGATGGCAGGCGCTTGTTTGCCCGACTTAGCCGTTATCTCGAAAAAATTTATTACCACGCACCAATGGAGTAAAGCAGAACTTTTGCTTATTTCAGCTAAGTGTGAAGAAGAAATGGCGATTGCCATCGGTTACGCCAGCCATTTATATGTAGATGTGATTGCGCACAACCACTTCGTTCCAGCGCATGAGGCGATGTGGATGAACGAAAGCATCTTCACGCATATCGCGGCAGAGTGGGCAATGGACGGGTATCTTGCAGCAAAAATCGCCCACACACCAAGCCAGTTATTGATTAAGCACATTGACCAAATCAGCCATTTTGTTGCGCCCTGCTTCGATCAACACCATGCGCAAGTTAAAAAATCGCTTAAACATTTAGCCTATGCCGATAAATTGCTACGATGGGTGCTATTGCCTACGATAATTAATAAATATGTACAGCTGATGAAATCGGACAAGCATTTGCATTTTAGTTATTACCTGGCTAAAACCGAACACGCGTTGCTGGAGTTTCACAAAGTGTTATCAGGCCACAGACCAAGCTGGGAGCCAGAGTTAGACAGCCGAGATGCAGGTCACATGATGACTTGGAGAACGCGCTGTTTGGAAGAATTAAACGAAAATCACGCCTTGCCCATTCATTATTACAGCGGGCTAAAAGCGAAATACTTTTTAGAACATTAATGGAATAGATAAACTAGAAACTGTAGCGCCAATCACCGCACCAGCCAGCACATCGCTTGGGTAATGCAAGCCAAGAATCACGCGCGACATGCCTACCATGACCGTAAACGGAATTAACAACCAAGCCAGCATTGGAAAATAGGCAAGCGTGATGCCGCTAAATGCAACCGCATGCAGCGTGTGGCCAGAAGGAAAGCTAAATTTATCCAATGGCGTGCCTGAAAGCCAAACGTCTTGATGCACCTCGTATGGGCGTGGGCGCAGCGTTTTGCCTTTAAGCCATTTGTAAAGTAGGGTCGCAACCAGCCCCGTTAAGGCAATGTGTAGCACGGGAAGAAAGCCGTCACGACCTTGATTTAGCAATATTGCCGCCATGAGCGTGTACCAAAAAACGCCATCGCCTAGGCGACTTATCAGCCTGAACCAGTAGCGTACAAGTCGATATTGGCTGGTGTGATTCACTTTGATGCACAACGCGCTGTCAAAGCGATTCATCCAAAGCAGGTATAAACGCATTCTATCTGTCATCACAATTTAGCCTTTGCCACATCATTGACGCAAGAATGTCATTGCAATGTGACCGTTTTATGAAGCTGAGATGAAATTATGTTGAATACAATCATTAAGTTAAGACTAGAATAGGCGGTAACAAAAACGTCTTAATTTGTTGGGCGCTTGCGTCCTCATTTGTGCACAACTGGCGGAGAGCGAGAGATTCGAACTCTCGACAGAGTTGCCCCTGTGCCACCTTTCCAGGGTGGTGACTTAAACCGCTCATCCAGCTCTCCGCTGATTTTTGGCCTTGCAGGAGGCGAATTATAGCCGATGATAACTAAAGTACGCTAGAAGAAGTACGCTAAAAGAAGTGCGCTACAAAATGAATTGTTATTCCGCCTTAAGTAGGTAGGTGTTAACCTCGCCCTTACCCTTAACTTGCACCAATCCGCGCGCCTGTAACTTGCAATCGTTTTTAATCAACTCAAACGTAGCCTCACTCACTTGAATGCTGCCCGGAACTGCGGTTTTTTCCATACGGCTGGCCATGTTGACTGGGTCACCCCAAATATCATAAGCAAATTTCGAAGTGCCAATCACGCCCGCCACCACTGAGCCACTGCTAATGCCAATGCGCATTTCTAGTTTTCTGCCCGTTTCTGCATTAAACGTTGCCAATGCTTGTTGCATTTCCAAAGCTAGCCTTGCTATCACGCTGGCATGGCCTTCTAAGCAAATTGGTGCGCCGCCTACCACCATGTAACCATCGCCGATGTTTTTGATTTTTTCCAAACCATGTTTTTCGGCTAATTGATCAAAACGCGAGAATAATTGGCTTAACAACTCCACTAATTCCGCAGGTGGCATCGTAGCAGTCAGTTTAGTAAAACCAACGACGTCGGCAAACAAAACCGTTACCGATTCATGGCTATCGGCAATGCGCATATCATTATCCTTTAGACGATCGGCGATGGATTTTGGCAGAATATTCAACAGTAATTTCTCTGAACGCGCTTGCTCCAAACTGAGTTCTTGCAAGGTACGCTCTTTCTGGCTTTGAAAATAACGCATCACCGCGTACAAAATACAGGCAGTGCCCATAATATTCATCAAGAAAAACGTATCTTTAACATGCCGTGGAATAGGTAATGAATTGCCTTCAAATAGGTAATTGAGCTTCCAAGAAACGATTGCTAATAGCGCAAACAAAATCAACCACGGCGTAGATTGGCGCGTGCCAAGTATCATCAGCGCACCGATGGGGGAAAGAATTGCCCAAATGGCAATACCGCTAGAAGCCTCATAACCGCCTATCGCCCATTGCATAAAAAACGGCATGACCAGCAACATGACCAACTGGGTAAAAGTGAAGTATTCAAACTTTTTTGAACGATAAAAAATGAGCAAACTTGCATAAGAAACAATGATGTAGATGTACGGCACCAAGGCCATGATGGCGTAGCCTTCACCCAAACCAGATAGCGTGAAAATCCAAAAAATACACACCAAGCTCTCGGCAAACACTAGCAAAGTTAGTATTGCCTTACCTAAAGTAGAGTCTGTAGGTCGGCTAATGCTTTGCCAAAACTCACGTGTGGTGATGTTGAATCGTGGAGACAAACCTGACATAAATTAAATAATTTCTACCCAAAAAAAAGCTTTCTCGTTGTGCTTGCCGCGA
Organism: Methylophilaceae bacterium; assembly: GCA_043774925.1. GTDB lineage: Bacteria > Pseudomonadota > Gammaproteobacteria > Burkholderiales > Methylophilaceae > JAYVSZ01. The sequence goes on from JAYVSZ010000031.1 coordinate 78,484, forward strand.
AACTATAATCGACAACGTTATTGTAAGCCAACGATTTAGGATAAATGTAGCACAAAATGCCCATTTACACTTGCTTTGTAGTGTACTAAGTATTATTGTAGTGGATGATATTTTTACAATGTAATATGCATTAATATTAAGCAAAAGCGAACAATTTTATTGCGCGCGGTAGCGTATGAAACATATTCATGTTCATGGACAGCTTGCCAATTTGACTGGCTGCCAGTATCGCTAATTATTAAAACTAATTGAGGAGCACAGCATGGGTTTGGAAACATTAAGCGGCTTGGGCGTAAAACACCCTTTTAAAGCTAAGTATGACAATTACATCGGCGGCAAATGGGTTGCCCCAGCAGAAGGTAAATACTTCGACAACGTCAGCCCAATTACAGGCAAAAACTTTTGCCAAATTGCACGATCAACTGAAAAAGACATCAACTTAGCACTAGATGCTGCACACGCTGCAAAAGATGCTTGGGGCAAAACCTCATATTCTGCACGCGCTGTAATTTTGAACAAAATCGCGGACATTATGGAAGCGAATTTAGAGCAAATTGCCACTGCTGAAACGATTGACAACGGCAAACCAATTCGCGAAACAACTTATGTAGATATTCCATTAGCGATTGACCACTTCCGTTATTTTGCCGGCGCCATTCGCGCGCAAGAAGGTTCAATTTGCGAAATTGACGAAACAACAGTGGCTTATCACTATCACGAGCCACTCGGCGTGGTTGGTCAAATTATTCCTTGGAATTTCCCCATTTTAATGGCAACGTGGAAACTGGCACCAGCCTTGGCTGCAGGCAACTGTATCGTGCTTAAACCAGCGGAGCAAACACCCGCTTCTATCTTGGTTGTCATGGAGTTGATTGGTCATTTGCTACCGCCTGGCGTGTTAAACGTGGTTAATGGTTTTGGCTTAGAGGCTGGCAAACCGCTTGCTAGCTCAACCCGTATCGCAAAAATCGCGTTTACTGGCGAAACTTCAACTGGTCGTTTAATTGGCGGCTACGCAGCACAAAATTTAATTCCTGCAACGCTTGAACTTGGCGGCAAGTCACCTAACATCTTCTTTGAAGACGTGATGGACAAAGACGATGCCTTCTTAGATAAAGCGCTAGAAGGCTTTGCGCTGTACTTGGTTAACCAAGGCGAAGTTTGTACTTGCCCATCTCGCGTATTGATTCAAGAATCTATCTACGAAAAATTCATCGAAAAAGCCATTGCGCGCACCAAAGCGGCTAAACAAATCAGCCCGCTAGATATGAATTGCATGGTTGGCGCACAAGCTTCGCAAGAGCAAGTGGATAAAATCATGAGCTACATGAAAATTGGTAAAGACGAAGGCGCTGAGTTACTTTTAGGCGGCACACGCCCAGATTTGGGCGGCGAATTGAAAGATGGTTTCTACGTTTCACCAACCATTTTCAAAGGCCACAACAAAATGCGTATTTTCCAAGAAGAAATTTTTGGCCCAGTGGTTTCTGTGACCACCTTTAAAACCGAAGAAGAAGCGTTGGCGATTGCCAATGACACACTCTACGGCTTAGGTGCTGGCGTATGGAGCCGTAACGGCAACCGCGCATACCGCATGGGTAAAGGCATTCAGGCTGGTCGTGTGTGGACAAACTGTTACCATCTGTACCCTGCGCATGCTGCTTTTGGTGGCTATAAACAATCTGGTATAGGCCGCGAAAATCACAAAATGATGCTCGACCATTACCAACAAACCAAAAACTTGTTAGTGAGCTACAGCGAAAACAAACTCGGTTTCTTTTAATTAAAAACCGCAGTATGTAAATTTAAGGGCGGGGTTATCCTCGCCCTTTTTGTTTTAAGGAGATTTTAATATGGACGACATTAAAACTGAAGTTAAAGTCACACGCATCGACAGCACTGAAACCGCGAATCAGCTCATTGATGAGTTAAGCGCCAAATATGGCGAGCTGATGTTTCACCAATCTGGCGGCTGCTGCGATGGTAGCTCGCCCATGTGTTTTGGCAAAGCCGAGTTCCAACTTGGCGCATGCGACGTGCAAATCGGCGAAGTGCATGGCGTTGGCTTTTATATGAGCGAAACGCAATTTGCTTATTGGGAGCACACACACTTAACACTGGATGTCGTCGCTGGCATGGGCGGCCAATTCTCGTACGACAATGGCACGGGTAAGCGCTTCCATATTCGCTCGCGGCTATATTCGGACGAAGAATGGGCTTATTTAGAAAAGCACCCAGTTAAACATTGCACTACAGCTTAGGTAAAACACTGGAGTTTAAGGTAAAACACCTGAATTTGAGGTAAAATACGCGCGGCGGGCCTCCCCGCATTGTAAAGTAGCCAACCTGGTCAGATGCGGAAGCAAGCAGCCACAACTGCCGAACAAGTGCCGGGGGTAAGGCTCGCCTCCTCCGCTCCCAATCAAAAATAACGGCGTTGTCACACCCTGCATCTAAACGCACGAAATGTATTTTCTCGTATCAGTAAAATTCCGTTGAAAAATCAAAAAGAACAAGGCGTAGCGCCGTAGATAGTACGTATTTGTACAGCAAGGCGCTGCAACAATGTTATTTTTGATTTAGCAATGGAATACATGTAGTTTTCAGCTAAAATACGCACCATGAGTTACCAAGTTCTCGCGCGCAGATGGCGCCCAAAATCTTTCGAAACCTTAGTCGGTCAGCCGCATGTAGTACGCGCGTTGACAAACGCTTTGGAGCAGCAACGTCTACACCACGCCTATTTGTTCACAGGCACACGCGGCGTCGGCAAAACGACACTGGCACGCATTCTGGCAAAATCGCTTAACTGCGAAACAGGCATCACCTCTAAGCCTTGCGGTGTTTGCAACGCTTGTACAGAGATTGATAAAGGGCGCTTTATTGATTTAATTGAAGTCGATGCGGCCAGCAACACGCAAGTGGATGCGATGCGTGAGCTGTTGGAGAATGCACAATACGCGCCTACGGTCGGCCGTTTCAAGGTGTACATCATCGACGAGGTGCACATGCTGTCGAAAAGTGCGTTCAACGCCATGCTCAAAACGCTAGAAGAGCCGCCAGCACACGTTAAATTCATTCTAGCGACTACTGACCCGCAAAAAGTGCCTGTCACCGTGCTATCGCGCTGTTTGCAATTTAATTTGCGGCAAATGGCCAGCACGACGATTGCCGACTATCTGCAAAACGTACTTAAAACTGAAAATATCGCTTTCGAGCCCAACGCTATCAACCTGATTTCACGCGCCGCTGCGGGCAGTATGCGCGATGCGCTGTCGCTTACCGATCAAGCCATTGCTTACGGCAACCAAACGGTGAACGAGGCAGAAGTGCGAAGTATGTTGGGCGCGATTGACCAAACCTACTTGTTTGAGATTATCAACGCGCTACTTGCCAATGATGGCGCTGGCTTAATCGAAAAAGCCAAACAAATGGAAGCGCGCAGCTTATCATTCGAGGCCGCACTTAACGATTTGGCTAATTTGTTGCATCAAATCGCCATTGCGCAAACAGTGCCAAGCAGCATTGCGCCCGATTTGCCAGAGCGCGCTTTGTTACTAGATTTAGCACAAAAATTGCCTGCAGAAACGCTACAATTGTATTATCAAATTGCGCTGCTCGGCCGCCGCGACATAGGTTTGGCGCCTGATGAATATGCTGGCTTTACCATGAGCTTGTTGCGCATGCTGGCTTTCGCTCCAAGCGAAAAACTGCAAAGCGACAAAATTCAAACCCTTAAACCTGCAAGCGAACCAGCAAAAGCGCCAATACAGCAAGCAGATGCACCAAAAATAGAGCCAAAACCTGCGCAAGAAGATGCGCTGCAAGCCGCTGTTAGCTTAGATACTGGCCACGCGCCTTCCAGCCCTGTTGAAACTTCTCGAGAGAAAAGTGAATCCAAATTATTTGATGGTAACTGGCGCAGTTTGGTGGAGCAAAACCTAAAACTCGGCCTTGCGCGTGCCTTAGCACAAAATTGCGAGCTACTTACTTATGACGAAAACAGCATGACCTTGCGCGTGGCGGAAAGCCAAAAACATTTGGTGAGTGCGAGTTACCAAGATAAATTATCCAGCGCAATTAACGAATATTTTGGCAAAAAAATTCGTTTAAATTTTGAAGTGAGCGGCGAAGTCAATACGCCTGCGATGCAAAAATCAACGGAAAAAGCAGTGGTGCAATCCAGCGCAGAAGCTGCGATTATGAACGACGATTTTGTGCAAGCACTGATGCAGAATTTTGACGCCCAAATAATCCCCAACACCATTAAACCAATTTAAGAAGGAGAAAGCCATGATGAAAGGTGGCATGGGCAATATGATGAAGCAGGCGCAAATGATGCAAGCCAATATGCAAAAAGCGCAGGAAGCGCTTGCAACTGTTGAGGTTGAAGGCATTGCCAGCAATGGCTTAGTGAAGGTGACGATGACTTGCCGCAACGAGGTGAAGCGCGTGCATATCGACGATGCGGCGATGGACGATCGCGAAACGCTGGAAGATTTGCTGGTGATAGCCTTGAAAGATGCTGCTCAAAAGGCTGAAACTACCTCTACCGCGCATATGAGCCGCTTTATGCCGGCTGGCATGAAGCTTCCGTTTTAACTTTGAAAAACCCACCCGCTTTAGAACAACTCATCGAATCGCTGCGCTGCCTGCCAGGCGTCGGGCCTCGCTCTGCATTGCGTATGGCGTATTACTTGCTGCAGCGCGACCGCAAAGGTGCGAATGGCTTGGCTTTGGCTTTAAGCGAAGCCTTAGAAACCGTCGGCCATTGCCAGCTTTGCAACAATTTTAGCGAGCAGCCTGTTTGTCCGTTGTGTGAGTCTGAAAAGCGTGAGAATTCTTTGCTATGCGTGGTCGAAATGCCGACTGATGTGATGATGCTCGAGCAAACACAATCGTACAACGGCATGTATTTTGTGCTGATGGGCAGATTGTCACCGTTGGACGGCGTTGGTCCAAAGGAAATTAACTTAGAAAAACTACTAAAACGCGCGCAAAATGGAATTGTGAAAGAGGTAATTTTAGCCACCAATTACACGGTGGAAGGTGAAGCGACGGCGCACTATATTAGCGAACTACTCAAAGCGAAAAAAATCGCTGTTAGCCGCATTGCGCGCGGCTTACCAATGGGTGGCGAGATTGAGTATGTGGATTCTGGAACGCTGGCGCAGGCATTGATGGAGCGCAGAGGAATCAACTAGAAAAGCGGGGGCGCAGAGGAATCAACTAAAAAAGTTGAGCGTCTATCAGTTCTAATTCCTCGAGAGAATTTAGCTGCTCTGCAAGCCAATATCCATGCGCATCTCAGGGCAGGTCGTCCGACATGCGGTATTTATTTTAAAATTTTGAGCAATTCTTGCGGTGTGTTAATCATCGCATCTGCGCCCCACTCATGCGGCTTGTCTGTTTTATCAATATAGCCAAATAGCGCAACCACTGTTTTCATGCCCGCCGCTTTGCCCGCTTCTATATCACGAACCGCATCACCCATATAAATACACTGACCTGGTGTTACTTGCGCTTGTTTGCACGCTAAAAATAGAGTTTCTGGTGAAGGTTTTGGTTTGGCAGCATCATCACCACTTACCACGCAAACTGCGCGTGTATGCAAACCTAAACTTTGCACCAAAGGTTGCGTAAAACGGCGCGGTTTATTGGTGACGATTCCCCAACTAAGCTTTTGTTTTTCCAAAGTTTTTAACACTTCATCCATGCCGTCAAATAGCTTTGGTGAGCGCGTGAATACTTGGTCGTAGAGGTTCAAATACTCATCGCGAAGCGCTAAAAAATTGGCATCATCAGGCGTAATGCCAAAGCCCAAGCCAATTAAGCCACGTGAACCATGTGACGCGAATGGCCGAATAACGGAATCGGCAAGCGGTGCTTTACCATGCCTAATCAGCTGCAAGTTAAGCGCATGCCCCAAATCTGGCGCGGTATCTACCAGCGTACCGTCAAGGTCAAAAAGTATGGTCGTAATCATTTGCGCTGATTATTTGGAAAAGTGCATCAAATAATTCACCGAAATATCCGCCCCAAGGCTATAAGTCTGCGTAATCGGGTTATAGCGCATGCCAGTTTTATTTTCTAGCAACAAGCCTGCAACCCGCGCCCAGCTTGCCAATTCAGAGGGTTTGATAAATTTGGCATAATCATGCGTACCACGCGGCAACATATTCAGCACGTACTCCGCGCCGATGACGGCGAATAAATAGGCCTTTGGATTGCGATTAATAGTGGAAAAAAACACATGTCCACCAGGCTTTACTAATTTAGCGCAAGCAGCAATCACACTTGCGGGGTCGGGCACGTGCTCTAGCATCTCTAAGCAGGTCACAACGTCAAATTTTTCAGGATTATTTGCCGCAAAATCTTCAGCTGAAATCAATTGATAATCAACAGCCACGCCACTTTCTAAACTGTGTAACTGCGCTACTTTCAGCGCTTTTTCGCCTAAATCGATGCCTGTCACTTGCGCACCTTTTTCTGCCATGGATTCTGACAAAATCCCGCCGCCGCAACCAACATCCAGCACGGTTTTACCTTTAAGCAAAACCAAGTCATTCATGTAATTTAATCTTAAAGGATTGATTTCGTGTAGCGGTTTAAACTCACTGGTTTTGTCCCACCATTTATGCGCTAACTCACTGAATTTACTCAGTTCTGCGGCATCAAAATTTGCATGATTTTGATTAAAAGTCTCATTCATTTAAATTCACTCACTTTTGGCTGCCATTTCGTCACAATATCGATTAATTCCTGTGGTTCGACATGACTAAAAACACCTGCACCATTATTGGGCATATGATATTTCAAATCGCCATTCACCCAAACATGGCTTACTTGCTCGCGCCCAGCCACATAAACAAGGTGCGAAGCCACGTCGAAACAAGGCTGCATTGTCATATCTGACAATTTCACTGCGGTCAAATCGGCCATCTTACCAATTTCTATCGAACCGATTTTATCTTGCAAATTGAGCGCCTTGGCACCGTTTATCGTCGCCATTGCCAGCGCCTGATGCGCTGAAATCGCTGTCGCATCGCCACTTTGGCCTTTTGCCAGCAAGGCCGCTAAACGCATCTCTGTAAACATATCCAAGCGATTATTGCTGGCCGCGCCATCGGTCCCCAAGCCAATATTGACGCCATGTTTGGCATACGCCGCAATGCTTGCAATACCCGAAGCCAACTTTAAATTGGAGCTTGGACAATGCGCAATGCTGCAGCCATGTTCTGCCAACAATTTAATTTCTGATTCATCCAAATAAACGCAGTGCGCCAGCGTTAAATTTGGCCCTAACATGCTCAAATTTGCTAACCGAGACAATGGCCGTAAGCCACATAGTTGCTCGCTCTGCGCGATTTCATCTTGCGTTTCGTGCAAATGCGTATGAATACCAATGTTCACTTGCTCAGCCAGCGTTGCAATGCGTTGAAAGACGCTATCAGACACCGTATAAGGCGCATGCGGCGCAAAACTAAAGCTAATCAGCGACTCATCGCGTAAATGATCACGCGCGTCCAAGCCTTGCTGAATATAGCGATCTGCGTCATTGGCGTATTGCGTTGCAAACTCCAACACAAGCAAACCTAAATTTGCGCGCATGCCAATTTTCAAACTCGCTTCGGCTGCAGCTTCTGGGTAAAAATACATGTCGTTAAATGTTGTAATGCCGCCGCTCAACATCTCCGCGCAGGCAAGCAAAGTACCATCACGCACAAAACTGGGCGAAACCAATTTCTGCTCCGCCGGCCAAATATGTTGCTGCAGCCAAGGCATCAGCGGCACATCATCCGCCAAGCCGCGCATTAGGCTCATGGCCGCATGTGTGTGCAAATTAACAAAACCTGGCATCAACACATGTTCAGCAAGCGTCATGTTTTCAATTGGCTCATATTGTGCACTCGCCTCGGCGATTGAGCATATATCAATAATTTTTCCAACTCGAATGACTACTGCCTGATGTTCTAACAGTGTGTTGTTAGGCACAACCGGCAGCAACCAGCGCGCTGCAATAATCAAATCAACTTGTTTTTTCATGTGCCTATTATAAAGGTGCAGACAATAAAAAACCCCGCAATTGCGGGGTTTTTTACAAACTAGTTAACCTAGCCTATTAAAACTTAGTTACAGCCTGTTTCTTTTGAACCTTCAGCTTTAATTTCAACGCGACGGTTAGGTTGCAAGCAAGAAATTACTTTCTTAGATGTTTTACCTGGGCATTGAACTACCGGCTCAGACTCGCCTTTACCAACAGCAGTGATGATTGAAGCATCAACACCTTGCGCTGCCAAGTAGCTAGCTACTTGTTTTGCACGGCGCTCTGATAGTTTTTGGTTGTAAGAATCAGAACCGATACGGTCTGTGTGACCAGTCACTGTTACAGATTTGATTTCTGGATTCGCTTTGATTTTTGCTGCTGCATCATCTAATGCGGCTTTACCTTCAGCTTGTAGGCTTGATTTATCGTAGGCAAATAGTTTTGCAGCATCCACAGTGATTGTTTCCATTTTTGGTGCGCAAGCTGGTGCTGGTGCTGGCGCTTCAACCACTGGTTCTGGCGCTGGTGCCGGTGCAGCGATTGGCATTGGTGCTGGCTCTGGAGCCGCTGCAGCAACCACTGGTGCTGGTGCGCCGAAACGGAATAAACCACCTAAGCTAAGTATTGTGTTTGCTGCAGTGCCACTTTTGTTAAATGTAGTGCCTGCAGCACTGGCTTTATAGCGGCTCCATTGCTCACGCAAATCAGCTTGAATGCCAATATTGTCATTAAACAAGTACTGCGCGCCTAAACCCAACTCACCGAGCCATGATGTTTTGCTAGCGTCTACCGTAAAGCCAGGAACATTATAATCACCTTTGTTGCGCGCAACACCTAAACCACCAAGTAAAAATGGACGGAAGTTGCTACGGCTAAACATATACAAAGCGTCTAGAGCAATGCTTGGTTGTTTATAACGACCTGAAGCACCAGCAACACCAGTGTCTGCTAAAATTCTACCTGCATCAGCTCTAGCAGTTTCGTAACCTAAGCGACCTTGCAAATCCCAGCTTTCGCTTAATTCTTTACCGATGGCAAGTGAAGCGCCGTAACCGCTGCTTTTAGCATCTAAATCACGATCTGCGTGCATGTAATTCACACTTGGCACTGCGTACCATGCGCCACGGTACATATCTTCAGCAGATGCTGCAAAAGCTGTGAGGCTTAGTGCTGTTGCTACAGCTAAACCCATTAATTTTTTATTCATTGTATAAACTCCTAAAGTTGACTTACATTCAAACAAACATTAAAACAAACCTCTACTAACGCACTATACTCAAACCAAGTTAACTATGCAACGATAAAGTTAAGCTTTCTTGCGCCTTTGCACGCGTTTTGTTGTGTTTGTGCAACACATTTTTAGCCTCTGTTATTTTATTGGCTGACAATGCAGATTGTCGCATATCATTTTCACATACGCCACCTCTAAAACCAATGAATGTAGGATTTAGCCTTTGTATAAATTCAATATCTTGTGGTTTAAGCGAGCCAGCCAAGCCTGATTTTAAAGCATATTGCGCGCAGCTTTGCACAAAATGTTGTAAATGATTGTTAAGCAGCAAGTTTGTTAGAGAAACGGCTTTGTTTTGCGTATCCAACATCGCGCCATAAAACCCCGCTTGTTGAAGTTTTGCCAGCAGATCCAAATTTAACTCGGCATCGGCAAAAAATACTGCCACAATTTTGATGTTAGTTTGCGTAAGCTTTAGCATTTCCGCGACGAAATCATCCGCAAAAAACAAGGCGCTCACGCCTATTTTCACAATATCCACGCCTAATTCCACGCGTTTTTTAATGTCGCACAGCAAATCAGCTAATGCTGCGTGTCCTTCACCCACCGTTGCGCTCACTAGCGCAAGCCCATTTATCGCTCGCACGCTTTTTTCGCTGTCTATTAAATTCAGCGCACCTAGCGCACCCACATTTGGATCTTTCAAATCAATGATGTCTGCGCCTGCATGCAAGGCTACAAGCGCTTCTTCGCTGTTTTTTACGCTAATGAGTAGCTGCATTTTCTTTGTAAAAACTTTCAATTTTTTCTGTGAGCCAAATCCAAGCTGCTTTTTCGCGCTCGCCCGCCGTTTTGTCGATGGCGATTTGCAAGTAAGCAAGCTCTGTTTCAATTTTTTCGCGCGGCAGCATGTGCAGGCGGCTTGCTAATACTGCCAATTCTATCACTGCCGCTTGCGCGCGATTAAATCCAGCAAACGGTCGATGATTTTGCTCAAACACTTTTTCCATCACTAATTGCGGCCGCATTGCGTCTTCACGCACTTCTACCAGTTTTAATTCTGCGTGCGCCAAACAGTCCGCCAGCCTGAAACCCTTTATTTTATTGGCTTCCAGCAGTTTCCAACCATTTCGATTGGTCAGCGCACCTGCAAAAACACGCACATCATCCGTCAAGTTCATCACCGCGTGTTTTGTCGCTAGAATATTATCTAAGGTTGTGGAAGGTTTATACGGCGAAATTACTACGAAATCACCTTCGTAGCGAATGCCGAGCGGCGCAACATGCGGCGCGCCTGTTGCATCTTGGCTAATAATAATTGTTTCAAAAATCATGCAAATCCAACCCCGTCATCCTGAGCATAGCGAAGGATCCAGCCTAAATAAAAAGCCGCGCGTCGCGCGACACTGGATTCTTCGCCCAAAGGTGATTTTGGCTCAGAATGACAGGTCCTAAAACGCAGCATCATTTTTGCTTTTTTTCTTTAAGCGAAGCTTCGCGATGCTTTACACGACCTGCCTTGGAAGGCGCATGGATATTGACTCCCCAGCTAAGCGGTTCATCTTGCACGTAGCGTTTACCAAGCTGATGCGCAATTTGCGCGCGCGCTAGCTCTACGCCCAAATAAAATGCGTGCGAAGCATCGTTTTCTACTTCTAATTTTGCATAAAAATTAAATGGGTCAACGTCCACAATTTGCCCATCGCGATTGTAAACATGCACGCCCGTTTCACTCACCATTATTCTAAAACTCGGGTCTTTAATTTGCGCGGCAAACTCGTTAATTTCCTCAGCACTGTAAGAAAAAGGTTTTCTGTCATGCAAACCATTCAAATCCTTCGAATAGCCACGCGGTAGGCGGTCGTCCTGCTTGGCGGCAAACATCACACGGCGCGCAATATCCGCCTCTGCAATGGCATTGACAGCGTGCGGACTCACTGAAGTCGCCAACACCGCGTTGATATTAAGCTCGCTAATTAGCCCAAACAAAATCGCGTTAATACCCGTGGTGTCAGCATCTGTCAGCTCGGTCACATTGCCAATGCCCATCATGATGTCAATTTGCGGATATTTTTTGCGCAACTTGTGGTAACACACAATTGAGTCGGCCAGCCCAAAATGAATCGGGTCTAAAATTGGGTCGGCAATAAATTTTTTGCCTTTTTGCAGGCAAATTTCAATCGCGCGGTAAAGTGAGGCCATATTGCCAGACTTACTGGGAATCAATATCGGCGTGGCTTCCGCGGTATCGGCAATCCACAGCGTTTTTTCGGTGAGGCTGAGCAAATAATCCGCGCCCGCTTTGCCCGCCAGCAGCAATTCATCGGTGTTCATGCTATCAACACTCACCTTAAAGTCTGCCGCTTTAAGCGCTTTAATCGCATCCGCTAAATGTGCAAAAGGCCTATTTGGCAAGCAGCCCAAATCAATCACGTTCGCGCCCTGCGCCTGAAAGCGCGCGGCTTTAGCTAAAATCTGCTCAACCGTTAAATCGGGCGCATCGACAATTTCTGCAAAAATTTGGCAGCTGTAATTGCTTAAATCTGGCGTTTTTCCATTTTGCCCAAAATATTGCGGCAAATCCTTCAAGTCGTCAGGGCCGCGCTCCACAGGAATACCGTATTGACGGTGCAATTGGCTTAAATCGCCTTGGCAAAGCCCGGGCAAAATCATTTTTTTTGCGTTGCCCGTGTTTTTCACGCGGCGTGCAATCATTTCTGGCGTCATTAACGCCGCAACAGAAACGCCAATTTGCTCGATTCTGTACTTAAAATTCGGTGTTTTGGGATTGGCTTGCACTTCTTGCAGCACTTTATGCAAGCTTTTTTCCGCCAGTTTGCCAGTCAAAAAAAGTAAGTCTTCAGGCTTAGTCATGTGAGTGCGCTGCTCTGATAGCCGCATGGATATTGGCTTGTAGCGCATCGATACTATCTACAACTTGTGTGAATTCAAATTGCGAAAGCTTTCCCACGTTATCCAAATCAATTTGTCGAGGATAGACATTCACCATATTTTCACGCGGCGCTTCAGATGTCAGTTCTGGCGCGGTATCACAGGCAAAAACGATGCTCGGCACGCGTGTTTTTCCAGCCTGCGCGTAAAGATTAGTGACTAAACTATCAGAGAAGCCAAACGCCATTTTGGCAATGGTGTTAGAAGTAGCAGGCGCGATGACCAGCGTGTGGTATTTGCCTTCGTAAAACAGCTCCACTGGCACGCTACTGGCGGTTTTATCTTGGTAAAATTTATGGCCAGTTGCGTCTAATTGGGCTTGAAACCCATATTGCTTGATGATTTCTGCAGCAGCTTTGCTCAGAAAAATATCCACATTTTCAATGGTTTGCAGAATTTCAAGCGATTCGCGCAAATAATGGCCTGAGCCAGTAATTGCCCATGCGAGACGTTTTTGTAGAGGTAGATACATAGCGAGATTTTACACCAGCCCCTATTAAGGTAAACTTATAATAAGCTTACCTAAAGGGTTTGCACTAATTTGCAGTTGTTTCAGCCGCTGCTTTTGCATCCGCTTCCGCTTTATCTTTTTGCGCTTTTTCAATGGCTGCTTTTTCTTCAGCAGCTTTTGATTCGGCAATTTTTTTAAACTCTTCAGGTGATGCTGGCTGACCAATCATTACTTCGCTATCTTTATTATTTTTGCGGTCAAATACTAAATTATCGCCCAATATCACACGTACCCAATCAGGATAGCTATATGCTGTACCTTTGTTGTGATCGATAATTGCTCCTATGCCGCCACCAAACAAAATGTTGCCAAACATGCCGCCATTTGCACGAGAAATCAGCGTGGCGAACCCTTTAGCTCCGTCTTTCTCACAGATTACATTTAAGTTTTGACTGGAGCGATGAACTACCAAATTACTTGGTGTTGTAGCTAAAAACTCGCCGCGTTCATTTTTTGCGGAACACTTTGCACCTTCAACCATCTTGTTTTCTGTGTATGTTTCCACCTTTACTGGTTGATTCGAATCTTTCGTAATTGTAGCGCAGCCTGTTAAAAACAAAATTCCGATTAGTGCAATTGCTGTTTTATTTTTGTTCATTTTTACTGCTTTCTTTTTAATTAATAAAGTTTAATTTTATGCAAAAGGATGTTCAATCACAATCGTCTCATCCCGCTCCGGCCCCGTCGAAACAATGGCAATCGGCACGCCGCATAAGGCTTCTAGTCGTTTCAGGTAATTCTGCGCGTTTTTCGGCAAACCTTCCCAAGTTTTCACGCCAAATGAGTTTTCGCTCCAGCCTGCAACGGTTTCGTAGATTGGCTTGCAGCGCGCAACATCGTCTGCGCCAACTGGCAACATGTCGATGATTTTGCCATCTAGCTCGTAAGCCGTGCAAATGTTCAGGCTATCAATGCCGTCTAACACGTCTAATTTAGTAATACACAAGCCTGTAAGGCCGTTAATACGGGCAGAGCGGCGCAATAGCGCGGCATCAAACCAGCCGCAGCGGCGTTTACGCTTGGTGACTGTGCCAAACTCTTGACCTTTAACCGACATTTGCGTGCCTGGCGCGCCTGCGGAATCAATATCCAGCTCGCTGGGGAACGGCCCACCGCCTACGCGCGTGGTATAAGCTTTGGTAATGCCCAAAACATAATGCAGCATATTTGCGCCAACGCCCGTGCCAGCGCTTGCTTGGCCGGCAATGCAGTTGCTGGATGTGACATAAGGATATGTGCCATGGTCAATATCTAACAGCGCACCTTGCGCGCCTTCAAACAGCAAGTTTTCTCCGCGCGCATTGGCGGCATAAAGCTCTGCCGAAACATCAACAACCATTGGTTTTAAGGCAATGGCTTGCGCCATGCTGGCATCATATTGCTGATTAAAATCAACCGCTTGTGCGCCTAAATAATTGGTGAGTACAAAGTTGTGATAATCCATGACTTCGCGCAATTTCTCGGCAAAACGTTCTGGGTAAAATAAATCGTAAACACGCAAGGCGCGGCGCGCCACTTTATCTTCGTAAGTTGGGCCAATGCCTTTGCCAGTGGTGCCTATTTTTATGGCGCGTTTTGCTTCGCGCGCGGTATCTAGCGCCACATGATGGCTTAAAATCAACGGGCAACCAGGGCTGACTTTTAGGCGATTTTTTACTTCCAAACCACCTTTTTCTAGCGCCGTGATTTCGCCCAGCAAATGGCCAGCATCCAGCACGACGCCGTTGCCGATGTAGCAATTAATGCCAGCGCGCACAATGCCAGAAGGCACGAGATTGAGTTTGTAAACGCGTTGCGCCGCGCCTTGGCCAACGACCAGCGTGTGGCCTGCGTTGTGGCCGCCCTGAAAGCGCACTACGCCTTGTGCATGGTCGGTCAACCAATCGACAATTTTGCCTTTGCCTTCATCGCCCCATTGCGTGCCGATTACCACTACATTTTTTGCTACGTTTTTTGCCATATTGTCTTTAAAACCTTAAACTGGATTCCCGCCTACGCGGGAATGACGGGTGGTTATTTTTCTAAATTAATTCGACTTGCCACGCATTATTTTTTTGTACAAGTTTTCTATCGCAATTAAGTTCATCTAATTGCGTTTTTACGTTTGGTAATTCTTGAATCACCACGTTACCATCTGCGCGCAGCGCCTCTATTTTTGCCAGCAAAGCCGCGTTCTCACCCGCCGGCGCTAAAATGGCTTTTTTAGTTTTTGCAGGCGCAAGTGCGGTGACGACACCGCGCAAATCTAAGCTAAAACCCGTTGCTGGGCGCGCGCGACCAAACGCCTGACCGACTTCGTCATAACGTCCGCCCAGCGCCAATGGTCCTGCGTAGCCCTGTGCGTAGGCCGCAAACACAATGCCACTGTGGTAGTGATAACCGCGCAGCTCGCTTAAATCGAAGCCGAGCCTTACATTAAAACCAGCTTGCGCATTCAAATCGCTTAATTTTTCTGTAACGCTATTCAAATCATTAAGCGCTTTAGTAATTTCTGGCAATTTTGGCAACACTTTTTCCGCTTGTTTCAAGATTTCCACGCCACCGTTTAAATCGGTCAAAACGATTAAATCTTGTTGAATTTTTGCGTCTAAATTTTGTGCAAGCGCGGCCACCGCAGCTTTATCCTTGCTCTGCAAGGCGCTATATAGCTCGCTCTCAAGGCTTTCACTAATATTGCCCGCTTTGATGAGCGCCTCGAAAATGCCAACGTGACTGAAATCAATATGCAGCTCGTTTAAGCCCAATAGTTGCAAAGCTTTAATCATCAAACGTTGAATTTCGATGTCGCTTTCAATCCCTGCGTGGCCAAAAAGCTCCGCGCCTAATTGCAGCGGTTCGCGCGTGCGCGCAAGACCATCTGGTTTGGTGCGCAACACGGTTCCAGCATAGCAAAGGCGGCTAACCCCTTGATGATTGAGCATGTGCGCATCAATGCGCGCGGCCTGCGGTGTAGTATCGGCGCGGATACCCATGAGGCGGCCAGTCAATTGATCGACCACTTTAAACGTCGCCAAATCTAAATCGCGGCCAGTGCCGGTGATGAGTGACTCCAAATATTCCAGCGTTGGCGGAATCACATATTGATAGCCGTTTACTGCGAATAAATCCAACAATTGACGACGCAAAGACTCGATGCGCGCGGCTTCCGCGGGCATGACATCTTCGATAAACTCGGGAAGTAACCAGTTTTGCATAAGCGCCATTATACCTTTAAAAGGCAAAAACAGCTTATTGGGGGATTCTATAAATGCATTGTTTGAAATGCAGTGCAAGGCGCACGGAGCGCAGAAAGCGAGACAGTATGTTGTATTACGGCAAGGTTACGAGCACCGCGTAACGCAGCAATGCGTCCAAAACATGTGTTTATAGAAACCCCAGTGTGCTAGTGGCTAAGGAAAAGGAGCAGTAATCCACCGAGAATTGACATGAGCCCAACAAAGCGTAATTGGCCATCTTTGAGTTGAATCATACGGCGAAACGTGTCGCGCCAGGCTTGAGGCGCCACAAATGGCAGCAAACCCTCAAACACCAGCATGAGGCCGAATGCGGCCAGCAGCGTGCCGTTCATGCGGATTTACTTAGCATGCGCGCCTTATTTGCCAGCGCCGCGCATATATTTAAAGAACTCAGAACTTGGGTCGAGCACCATCACGTCCGATTTGCTTTTGAAGCTGTTTTTATAGGCTTCTTGGCTGCGGTAAAACGCATAAAACTCAGGATTTTTGCCATAGGCGCTCGAATAAGTTTCGGCCGCTTCTGCATCGCCCTCGCCCTTGGTTTTTTGCGCGTCACGGAACGCTTCAGCAATAATCACTTCGCGTTGTTTATCCGCATCGGCACGGATTTTTTCAGAAGCGGCACCGCCTTCTGAACGCAACTGATTGGCGATACGCTTACGTTCTGAAATCATGCGATCGAACACGGATTTGCTGATTTCTTCAGAATAATCCACGCGTTTCAAACGTACATCCACCACTTGAATGCCGATTTGACGCGCTTCTTTGTCCGCTTTTACACGTAAGGTGTTCATCACCGCTTCTCGCTCACCCGCAATCACGTCATGCACAGTGCGTTTACCAAACTCGTAACGCAAACCCGCGTTAATCACCTTAGACAGCCTATCTTCCGCCGCCGCTTCGCCGCCTTCTTTAAACGAAACGTAATATCTTGCTGGGTCGATAATGCGCCATTTGACGAACGAATCCACCATCATGTATTTGTTTTCGCTGGTGTTAAATTTGGCTGGCGCTTCCCAATCCAAGGTCACAATGCGTTTGTCGAAAAACTTCACATCGTCCACCAGCGGCATTTTGAAATAAAGCCCTGGCTCTTTTTTTACCGAGACAATTTCGCCCAACCTGAACACCAGCGCATATTCGCGCTGATCGACGGTGAACGCGGACATCATGAGCAGCACCAGCAACACAAAAATGCCGATTAAACTTAATCCAATATTTTTCATGTTAGCGACCCTCCCTTTCACGACTTCGCAGCTGATCTTGCGGCGACTCCGTGCTGGCGGCACTACTGTGCACACTGGCTGCAGATTGGCTGCTATTGTTTGCTGGCGCTTGTGCGCCTGTGGCGGCCATCAGTTTATCTAGCGGCAAATACAACATACTATTGCCACCTTTTTGGTCAACAATGACCTTGCTGGTGTTTGATAACACTTGCTCTTGCGTATCTAAATACAAACGTTGGCGCGTCACTTCTGGCGCTTTGACATATTGCGCTAAAATTTGCTCAAAACGGTTGGCGTTACCTTTCGCCTCGTTTTCCACTTTCAACTTATAACCAGCAGCCTCAGCAGTCAGTCGTGAAGCGTTACCGCGCGCTTTTGGAATGACATCATTCGCGTAAGCTTGGCCTTCGTTAATTTGGCGCTGATAGTCCTGATTGGCGCGGTTCACGTCCTCGAACGCTTCCTGCACTTGCTCTGGTGGTTGCGCGCTTTGCAGCGAAACGCTGGTAATTTTCACGCCCGTTTGATAGGTATCTAAAATCGCCTGCATGCGCTCAGAAGTATCTGCCAAGCCTTTTTGCAGTAAATCGTCCAGCTTGTTTTTGCCGACAATTTCGCGAATCGCAGTTTCCGCCGCCGACATCACCGCGCCGTTATCGCCTTCTACACTGCGGTTATTGAACACAAAATCTTTGGCATTTTTTAGGTTGTATTGCACGGCAAATTGCAAATCAATGATATTTTCATCCTCGGTCAGCATGAGCGCCTCGCGCGGCACCTTGGTTTTTCCACCAGAATTGTCGCCATTGCTACGATAGCCCACTTCTAAGCGGCGCACTTGCTCCATGTTCACCACGGTGACGGATTCAACGGGAAACGGCCAATGCCAGCGCGGACCAGGTTCGGTAGTATCTGTATATTTGCCAAAACGCTGCTCTACGCCCAGCGAGCCTTGATCGACAATGTAAAAGCCTGTCGCCAGCCAAATTGCAGCAATTACCGCAATAATCGGCAGAATCGGGAGCTCTAATGGCTTGTTAGCGGCTGGCGGCATATTATTATTGCCGCCGCCCCTGCCAAAAAGTTTGTTAATTTTTTGGCTTATATCGCGAAATACTTCGTCTAAATCTGGCGGGCCTTCATTATTTTTTTGCCCAAAGATAAAGTTGCGCTGCGCCCATGCGGGTAATTTCATTTTTCACTCCATAAAGTCATGCGTAAGCACTTTCTTGCGTGCTCAATTCTTTTAAATATTGCTGATGTTCTTGCAGCGCTTGCCGAATGTACTCAATGCCCTCGCCAGTCTTGGCGGATGCACGAATTTTGCAAATTCTACCATATTCGTCGCGGTCAAACCCCGCTTCACAATCTAGCCGATCTATTTGATTTAAAATCAAAATTTGCGGCACTTTTGCCGCGCCAATTTCTTGTAAAACCGCATTCACTTGGCCAATTTGCGCGTCACGATTGGTGCTGGACATATCCACCACATGCAGCAATAAATCGGCCTGCACAGCTTCTTCTAAGGTCGCGCCAAACGCTTCAATCAGCGTCGTCGGCAAATGTTTAATAAAGCCAACTGTATCGGAAATCACCGCCATGTTGCTGCCATAATAAGCACCGCCGTCAGAATAACCACTCTCGCCCAAATACACTTTGCGCGAGGTGGTATCTAGCGTGGCAAACAGTTGATCTGCTGCGTAAATATTGGATTGCGTTAAGCGATTAAACAGCGTGGATTTTCCTGCATTGGTGTAACCAACTATCGACACCGTCATGGTGTTCGAACGTTTACGCGACTTGCGCTGCATGCCGCGCTGTTGCTTGAGTTTGGCCAGTTTCTCGCGCAGTTGTTTCACACGATCGCGCAACATGCGTCTATCTAACTCAATTTGCTTTTCACCCGGGCCGCCGCGCACGCCAATGCCGCCTTTTTGCCGCTCCAAGTGCGTCCAGCCACGTACCAACCTTGTGGATAAATGCTCTAATTGCGCGAGTTCGACTTGCAATTTACCTTCATGACTTTTTGCACGCTGTGCAAAAATATCCAAAATCAAGCCTGTTCTGTCCAACACTTTGGCTTTTAAATGTCGCTCTAAATTGCGCTGTTGCGATGGGCTTAAATCGTGATTAAATGCGACCAGTTTAACGTCGTCATGGCTTTCAACATCTTCGGCTGCGCGCAGCATGGATTTTAATTCTTCCGCTTTGCCGCTGCCGATAAACAGTTTTGCATCAGGCACACTTCGCTTGCCTTCTAGCGTGGCCACAATATTCATACCTGCCGTGCCAACAAGCTGGCGCAATTCGTGCAAACTTTCTTCGTAATCAGGCTCGCCAAAATCCACACTCACCAGCACCACCGCATGATTAGACGCGGCGCTGATGACTGATGGATTCGCTAAAGTGTTTTCACCGTAACCAGAAGGTCTAACAGACAAGCTTTATTCTTCTTCTTGCTCTGGTAGCGCCATCGTGACCATGCGCGCAGGCACAATGGTCGAAATCGCGTGTTTGTAGACCATTTGCGTGACCGTATTTTTGAGTAAAATCACGTATTGATCGAAGGAATCTACTTGGCCTTGCAGCTTAATGCCGTTGACCAAGTAAATTGATACTTGCACGTGTTCTTTCCTGAGGGCGTTCAAAAACGGATCTTGCAGCATTTGTCCTTTGGGAATCATGTTTTTTGCTCCTTGTAGTTGTAATTAAAGTTGGAGGTGGTCTTTTTTAAAAACTCTCTGCCGTACATGTGACTATGATTGCGCCTTTTTGTTCGCATTTCAAGGGGTAAAAGCACTTTTTTTACTTTATAACCTGTTGTATACGGTTTAAGGTTTCTTGCTTACCTAAAAGCGCCATCACTTGGTCGATACTGGGCGATTGCGCGACACCCGTCAGCATGACGCGTAGCGGCATGGCAATTTTAGGGAATTTAAGTGCGAACTCAGCCACCACGGCGTTCAGCGCCTCATGAATCGCTTCCGCAGTCCACTCGATTTTATTCAAATTTTCGCTCAGCGTTTTAATGGCTGGCAAAATTTCAGGCGTGATGTGTTTTTCCGCATCCGCCGCATTGATTTGCGGCGCACGATAAAAATATGCAATATCGGCAGCAAGCTGGTTTAAGTTATTCGCGCGTTCGCGATACAAAGCGAGCACATCAACCAAGCTGGGAGCCGCATGCACATTGGCTTTCAGAGCAACCAATCTTTTACCAATATCTTGTGCTAAATCGCTTAAATCTGCTTCTTTAATGTAATGCGCGTTCAGCCAATTGAGCTTTTCAGTATTAAATTGCGCAGCGGATGGTGTGATGTGGTTCAAATCGAACCAGCCGCAAAATTGCTTCATATCAAACACCTCTTCGTCGCCGTGGCTCCAGCCCAAGCGCGCGAGGTAATTCAACACCGCTTGCGGCAAATAGCCATCATCGTGATACTGCATCACACTTACCGCGCCATGACGTTTGGAGAGCTTTTGGCCATCCGGCCCTAAAATCATAGAAAGGTGCGCGTACTCAGGAATCGTCGCGCCCAAAGCGATTAACATATTGATTTGGCGCGGCGTATTGTTCACATGGTCATCGCCGCGAATCACCTGCGTGATGCCCATTTCATGGTCATCCACCACCACGCAAAAATTGTAAGTCGGCGTGCCATCTGGCCGTGCAATCACCAAATCGTCCAGCTCTGCATTGGCAATCTCAATACGTCCCTTCACCAAATCGTCCCACGCCACCACGCCCGTTTGCGGGTTTTTAAAGCGGATGACTGGTTGAATGCCGACCGGAATTGCAGGCAACGTTTTACCTGCTTCTGGCCGCCATTTTCCGTCATATTTTGGCTTAATACCTTGTTGCATTTGGCTTTCACGCAACACTTCTAACTCCTCTTTGCTGGAATAACAATAGTAAGCAGTGCCCGCATCCAGCATGCTTTGCAGCACTTTTTTGTAGGTGTCCATGCGCTGCATTTGGTAAAACGGGCCTTCGTCGTAATCCAGCCCCAACCATGACATGCCATCCAAAATTGCTTGCACGGCTTCTGGCGTGCTGCGCGCTACGTCGGTATCTTCAATACGCAGAATAAATTGGCCATGATTTTTTTTGGCATAAGCCCAAGAAAACAGCGCGGTGCGCGCGCCACCAATGTGTAAAAAACCTGTGGGACTGGGCGCGAAGCGGGTACGAACGGTCATGATAAAGGTGCTTTAATCGAAAAGATGAATTCTAACATGTAAAGATTGGCTGCTTTGCTAGCGCTTAAAATCTAGCTTGCGACGAATTAAATCATATATCGCTTGATTATTCAGAGAATTATTATTATATTCAATTGAGCTTGTTTTATTTTGCGCGCAAAATTATTTCTAAAAAATAGCGCATAAATTTCAAATCCTAGAATCTCATGATAAAAATTATTCAACAACTTTTCGGCGCCAAAGCCACAAAAGAAACTAACAAGCTGACCGCTTGGGTGCTGCAGTTGAGCGAGCTGGACGAGATTTCGGCGTTAAAACTTTCCACGCAAAAACTCGCGCAAATGATTGATGATGACGCGCTAAGCACACAGCAAAAGCTGGATTTACTGCTGGAAGTGGATGAACTCAATCAGCCACGTCTAGATAAATTGGCGACGCAGTTTGTCAATGTTGCCAACATGAAGGCGGATCTTGAGGGCAGCATGAGCGATACCTGCTATTTGTATTATCGCCAATCCTACATTTGCCACCTCAAACTTATCGAGCTGGTGATTAACCCAAGCAAATTTACGCTTGAGGGCGACATGCCCGTGCTGGTGCTGGGGCGCGCTATTAACGCATCATTCGGCATGTCAAAATGGCGTATGTTTATGCAGCAGAATCCGCCTACCAAAGTATGGCTGCAGCTTTTTATGATATACAAAATCGCCTACAAACAAACCCTGCTCAACACGCCTATCGAGCTATTTCCGCTTAGTCCAAACACCACGCTTTCGGCCAGTATTGTGCAAATGTGTATGCTTGGACAACTGGTGCAAGCCAATATGCAAAAACATCATATTGAAATTACCGCGAGGATTTTGAAAGCTTGGCTATCGCGCGCGCACATCAGCGCCCAATACACTCCCGAACAATACCTATTTTTTGTAGATTTAGAACGTGATTTACCTGCAAAACGTATGCGCAATTTTGAGCCAAATGACAATTGTCGCTATTGGGAGTTGGACGACTTCGAAAAACAAATCAATGTGGCCGTTAACATGACGGACCGCGGCGAAATTCCAGAAAGTTTAATATTCTCGAAAATTGATAACGCAAAAAGATTAAATGAGACCTTGGGTATTTTACAAGCAGAATGGAAAAAACAGGAATACTTGCGCCAACGCCGTCGTGAGGAGCGTGAAGCGACCTCTAAAACTGCCAGCGTAAAGGCTGGCATTAGCGATATTTGCGATCAAGTATTACATGCCAACCAAATCAAAAGCGGTCTAAGGATGTCACGTAGTGGAAAATCACTCGATGAGCTATTACGTGGCCATACCGTTTTAAAAGAGGCCAGTAGCAGCATCAACGTGAATAGCAGCTCGCTTAACACATGGATCATCACCGACGAGAGCAACCGCGGATTTGGCGCACGCGTGAACAAATACGCGAATATTCTTGCGCGGCAAGACAAACTCATTGGATTGGTGATTGATGAAGAACTGGACAAAGTCATCATCGGCATGGTTAAAGGGGTGAAACTCACGCAAGGTAATCAGCAAAAAGTCGGTATCGAGGTCATTTCGCGCACTGCGATTTGGGTGCAACTACAGCAAGCAAAAGAAACTAGTTCGTTTATGGATACAGTTACTGAAATCAATGCCAGCCATCGCGGCTCGCCCATGGATATTGGCTTATTTTCGGGCATTTACTTACCTATCGAGGCGGGCTTGAGCGAGGCTCCCAGCCTGATTTTACCTAAAATCAACTTCCGCCCCAACACCAAATATATCATCCACATTGAAGGCAAACACAAGCGCGGTGTGCTGGGCGACCCAATAGAATCGCGCGATGACTGGGTTAGAGTAGCTGTCGCACTCTAACTTGTTTAGGACAGCGCAGATATTTTAGAGGAACTTTTAGAACTTAATCTGACTCAATTATGCACAGCTACAATATAAAAGACTCAACCGCCGTGATAAATCGCAATCAAAACACTGCTACAATCTAGTGATGATTCAGCGTCGTTTCATTTCCATCCTCTTTATTTTGCTGTTTGCTTTCGCGCAACAGCAAGCAATGATTCACCCGTACGTGCATTTGGCGAATGAGCAGGAAAAAACTCCCAACAACAAGCAAATCCCAGCACATTCTGACGTTTGTAGTAAATGTGTCGCATTGGCGGGCATCGGCTCTGCTATTGGCGCACAGACGCATGCTTTGCACGTTTTGCCCACTACATTTGAGCTTGCTGTTTTTGTTGCCCTACCGTTTTTCTCAAGTACCACTCTTCCCTACAGCTCCCGCGCGCCTCCAAGCCTCGTTTAATACTTAATTTTGACGCCATACCCGCTTGGGCATGGCTATCTTCATTTTTATTATTGCGAGGTTAATATGTTTAAACCAAAACTAATGGTGCGCGCAATTGCGCTTACCTTTCTGTTGCCCGCTGCAGCACAAGCCAACGACAGCGAGGAAATGGAACAACTCCGCGCTGAACTGCAGCAAATGAAACAAAGCTATGAGGGACGAATTAAATCCCTAGAAACGCGGTTGCAACAAACCGAAACCGTTGCGGATGGTGCGGCGAAAGCAGCCGAATCTGCAGCGGTACAAGCCAGCGCTCATCCCGTATCCAGCAATGCTTTTAACCCAGATATTTCTTTGATTCTTTCTGGTATTTATGCCAATCGATCGCAAGACTCCAACTTCCACATCACCGGCTTTCAGGCTGGCGGCGGCGTTGGACCTGGCACGCGCGGCTTTAGCCTGAGCGAATCGGAATTAGGCGTTTACGCCAGTGTTGACCATTATTTTTATGGTGGCCTCAATCTATCGCTAGCGTCTGATAACACCGCCTCTGTTGAAGAGGCGTTCATACAAACCACAGCTTTACCCGCCGGGCTTACACTCAAGGCAGGCCGGTTCTTTTCAGGCATTGGCTACCTTAACGAGCAGCATGCGCATACTTGGGATTTCGTCGATAGCCCATTGGCTTATCAAGCCTTTCTTGGTAGCCAGTATGGCGACGATGGCGTTCAGCTTAGATGGCTTGCGCCAACCGACACCTTTCTGGAAATCGGCGCAGAAGCTGGGCGCGGACGCATTGCCGACACCGCAGGTCGCGACAAAAATGGTGGCAGTAGTGGCTCGGTCTTCGCACATGTTGGCGGTGATATTGGCGCAAGTAGTAACTGGCGCGCTGGATTATCCTATTTACAGGTTTCGCCAGAAAATCGTACTTCGAACGACTTAGACGCTACTGGTACATTTGTCACCAACAGTTTCACGGGGAAAAGCAAGGTGTGGATTGCTGATGCAGTCTGGAAATGGGCGCCAAACGGCAACAGCACGAGCACCAGCGTTAAATTGCAAGGCGAATATTTACATCGTTCTGAAGATGGCGCACTAAATGCCGACCAGTATTCCGCATCGCAATCTGGCTGGTATGTGCAAGGTGTGTACAAGTTCTTGCAAGAATGGCGCACCGCCTTGCGTTACGACCATTTAGATGCGGGTAGCGTCAGTTATGGCCTTAATACTTCGGGGCTCGCTAATACCGATTACGACCCACAACGCTATAGCTGGATGCTGGATTACAACCCAAGTGAATTCTCGCGTGTACGCCTGCAGCTGTCGCGCGACGAATCACGACAAGGTTTGCCCGACAATCAAGTGTTCATTCAATACCAGATGAGTCTTGGCGCGCATGGCGCCCATAAATATTAAAAATTTAAGGAGTTTTATCATGAAAAAATGGTTTCGAATTATTTCGCTATTTCTATTATTAGCAGCAACGCAAGCGGCTAGCGCAGCTATCAATGTTTTCGCCTGTGAGCCAGAATGGGGGGCGTTGGCTAAAGAGCTTGGCGGTGATAAGGTAACCGTATTCACCGCGACCAATGGTTTGCAAGATGTCCATCATATTGAAGCCAAGCCAAGCTTGGTTCCACAGTTGCGCAAGGCTGATTTGCTGGTATGTACCGGCTCTGAACTGGAAATTGGTTGGTTGCCAGTATTGTTGCGACAAGCAAACAATGAACGCCTACAAGCGGGGAAACCTGGCAATTTTGAGGCCGCGCATTATGTGAAAATGCTGGAAATCCCGACGCGCTTAGACCGCGCGGATGGCGATGTGCATCCAGGCGGCAATCCGCACATTCAGACCGATCCGCGCAATATTGCTAAAGTTGGCGATGCACTAGCGCTAAG
The DNA here is from genome assembly GCA_043774925.1 of Methylophilaceae bacterium. GTDB lineage: Bacteria > Pseudomonadota > Gammaproteobacteria > Burkholderiales > Methylophilaceae > JAYVSZ01. Next base: position 104,081 of record JAYVSZ010000031.1, read on the forward strand.
ACTAGCCGAAGTGGATGCTGCGAATGCTACTTTTTACCAAGGTCGCCATCAAGATTTTGCACAACGTTGGCAAGGGGCAATAAAACGCTGGGAAGCGCAAGCCGCACCGCTCAAAGGGATTTCTATCGTGGTGCAACATCAAGCCTTTCCCTATTTGCAAGATTGGCTAGGTTTGCATGAGGTGGCAACATTAGAGCCCAAGCCTGGCGTGGAACCTACCAGCACACATCTTTCTGAGGTATTGGCACAGCTACAAAATCAACCCGCAAAAATGATCATTCGCGCTGCTTACAATAGTGACAGACCATCACAATGGCTATCTGAAAAAGCCAAGATTCCAGCAGTGTTGCTGCCTTTTACTGTGGGTGGCTCGGATCGCGCGAAAGATTTGTTTTCCCTGTTTGACGACACTGTGCAGCGCTTGCTGGACGGCAACAGATAAGGAGAACGTTTTGAACCTCGACACACTCAATTTGACTATTCTTGGCTCCGCTTTTTTGGCGGGGCTGCTGGTGCTTGCAACCCATGTGCCCATGGGGCAGCAAGTGTTACAGCGTGGCATTGTATTTATTGATTTGGCGATTGCACAAATTGCCGCGCTTGGCGTGATTGCGGCCGATGCCCTAGGCTGGGAGCCGCAAGGCGCTGCGGTGCAAGGGGCGGCTTTTTGTGCTGCCCTTTTAGGCGCTTTGCTACTCACTTGGACAGAAAAACGCTGGCCAGAGGTGCAAGAAGCGCTAATCGGTGGATTGTTTGTGCTCGCTGCTAGTGCGGGCATTATTTTGCTTGCCAACAACCCACATGGTGGCGAGCATCTAAAAGATCTGCTGGTCGGTCAAATTCTATGGATAAGCACTGCGCAGCTCATTTTAGCAGCCTTTTTAACCACCCTTATTCTTGGCTTATGGTTTGGCTTTAGGGAACGACTCGGGCGCACTGGATTTTACGTGATGTTCGCACTTGCCGTCACCACATCCGTGCAATTGGTTGGCGTTTACCTAGTGTTTTCCAGCCTGATTATGCCAGCACTCGCAGTACAAAAATGGCCGCAACACAAGCGCCTTGCGGGCGGCTACATGATAGGCGGAATCGCTTATGCCGCAGGACTTGCGCTATCTGCAATCTTCGACTTACCTTCTGGCGCGGTAATTGTGTGGTGTCTTGCGGCAACTGGGCTTTGTTTTAATTTGGTGAGGACTGGCTTGTAGTACTAGGTGTCGCAGCGTTAGCGGACACTTCAACTTTCCAGCCGCCGCCTAGTGCTTTAAACAAATCCACCGTCGAGATGAAGTTCGCTTGCTTGGCCTGCACTGCCGCGCTTGAGGCATCGTTATAAACACGCTGTGCATCCAGTACATCCAAATACGCGGAATAGCCTGATTTATAGCGGTTCTCTGCCACATTTAGGGCATTTTTAGCGGAAGTCGCGCTTTGCGTTAACGCCAGTTCGCGCGCTGCATTCAAGCGCCTATTCACCAGCGCATCGTTCACTTCCCTAAATGCGTTTTGAATTGCGGTTTGATATTGCGCCAAGGCTTGTTTTTGCTTGGCGGTGGCTTGATCCACGCGCGCCTCGCGATGGCCTGAATCAAAAATCGGCAAATCTAAACCTAAGCCCAAACTCCAAATGCTAGCACCCGATTTCAGCAGGTTTTTCAGCAAAGCGCTTTCCATGCCTAAACTACCCGTCAGGCTAATGCTCGGGTACATAGCCGCTTTCGCAATACCGATATTAGCGTTTTCAGCAATCAAGTTTTGCTCAGCTTGACGCACATCAGGGCGATTCTCTAATAGCGCAGAAGGCAAACCTACAGGCGGCACGGGTGGCATCGGCAAGTTGCGAATATCGCCTGCTTCCAAAGCTAAATCCAACGCGCCTGTGAGCACTTGCAATTGATGCAAAGTGACTGCGCGCAAACGCGTCAGCTCAATCTGTTGCGCTTCCAAATTACTCACTGCCACTTCGGCCTGATTCACTTCCAGACTACTCGCTACGCCACCAGCCAAGCGGCGTTTAGTTAAAGCCAAACTTTCCGCACGGCTTTTTTGATTATCTTGCGTCACCGCAATTTGCGCATCTAAACCGCGCAATTGCAAATAATTGCTAGAAACTAGGCCCAGCAAGGAAAGTTCTACCGTATCCTTGCCAAAACGCGAGTCCAAAGCGCCTGCGGCGGCGGCTTCTTTCGCGCGTTTTATTTTTCCCCAAAAGTCGATTTCGTAGCTGGTATTTAAGCCAAATTGAAAATTATTCCGTTCTGGGCTACCGAAAGTTGGGAAAGAACCAAATTCCGTCACCTTGCTGCGACTGGCATCCGCGCCCACATTCACTTGCGGATACAAACTCGCGCCGACTTCGCGCATGCTGGCGTCAGCTTCCTCAATGCGCGCGGTAGCCAAGGCAATATTGGTATTATTTTTCAACGCAAGTTCAACAAGCTCATTCAATTTCGCATCTTCATAATGTGTCCACCATTGCTTCATCGCGCTGTCAGCCGCACCAGTGCTTGTTCCTGAGCTTACTCCTTGCTCGCCATAAGTAGCAGGCAAACTTACCTCTGCACGCTTGTAATCTGGTTCAACCGTTTTACAAGCGCTTAATAAAATCAATAAAATTAAAGAGATTTTTTTCATATTGCTTTCTTATTGCCATTAGTTTCGCCTGCATCATCAATGTGGCCATGATGCCGCACGTGATTGCCCGAAAGCCAAGTGAAGAACAGTGGAATAAAGATGGTGGCAAGAAAAGTCGCTAAAATCATGCCGCCAAACACGCCTGTGCCCATGCTTCTTCGCGCGGCAGAACCCGCGCCAGTGGCCGCCAACAGCGGTGTAATGCCCAGCACAAATGCCATGGATGTCATGACAATCGGCCTGAATCTAAGGCGCGCTGCCTCAGCCGCCGCCTGCAACACAGGCGTGCCTTGCTCCATCTTTTGACTAGCAAATTCCACAATCAGAATCGCGTTTTTCGCCGCCAAACCAATCAGCGTAATTAGCCCGATTTGGAAGTAAATATCATTCGGCATGCCGCGCACCAACACCGCCAGTAGCGCGCCTGCTAAGGCAAATGGCACGGCCATGATTACTGCTAAAGGTAACGCCCAAGTTTCAAACTGCGCGGCTAAAATCAAAAACACCATAATCATGGCAAAACCAAAAGCAAACAAAGCCGCCGATCCAGTACGTTTTTCCTGATAGGCCTGCCCTGTCCACGCCACTTGGTAGCCATCGGGCAAGTTTTCTTTGGCGAGTTTTTCCACCAATTTAATCGCATCGCCCGAGCTCACGCCTGGCGCGCCCTCGCCCAACACTTTCGCCGATAGCAGCCCGTTATAGCGCTCCAACTGCTCCGCGCCTATGGTGCGGCTCACACGACTTAATGCGGATAATGGAATCATTTGGCCAGCTGGGTTTAAATTAGTAGGTCGGCTACGTACATAAATTTTGCCAATATCCTCTGGGCGCGAGCGAAATTGCGCCTCTGCCTGCAATTGCACGCGATACGTTCTGCCCGACTTATTAAAATCGTTCACGTAAAATTGCCCCATCGTACTTTGCAGCGCCGCGTAAATATCGACAATTGGCACGCCTAAAGAAAGCGCCTTCGCCTCATCCACCTCAATATAAAGCTGGGGCACAGTCGGCCTAAAAAAGGTGTTGATATTCGTTAACTTGGGGTCGGCGCGCATCACGCCAACAAAATTATTCAGCACCGCCGCTAGTTTTTGCGGGTCGCTGCTGCCGCGACTTTGCACGTACATCTCAAAACCAGCAGAGCTACCCAAACCGCGAATTGGCGGCGGATTGACTGCAAACGCGAAGCCATCTGGCTGACCAAAGCCAATGCCTTTGAGCTTACCCGCAATATCGTCCGCTGTCGTGGTGCGCTCTTTCCAATCTTTTAAACGCACAAACATGGTACCTGCGCTGGTTTTGTTGCCACCGCCAATAAAATCTAAGCCCACAATTGCAAACTCAAACTCCACCGCAGGGTCGGACGAAATGGCTTGGCGTATGGATTCCGTCGTTTTTTCGGTGCGGTTCAGCGTCGCGCCATCAGGCAGAATCATTAGCGTAATCACATAGCCTTGATCCTCTTGCGGCACTAAGCTGCCCGGCACGCGATTGAGCAGAACCACGCACAGCGCAATAATGGATGCAAACACCAGTGCGCCGATGATTTTATGATGCAGCGTTAAATCGACAATGCGCGTGTAAAAGTTGGTAAGCTTTTGAAAAAATTGATTAAATGCTTTAAAAAGCGCGTTTTCGCCATGTGTATTTTTAAGCAGAATCGCGCATAAAGCGGGCGTGAGCGTGAGCGCAACCACGCCAGAAATAACCACCGCAATGGCCACCGTCACCGCAAACTGGCGATACAGCGCGCCCGCAATGCCGCCCATAAATGCCACCGGAATAAACACCGCGCACAGCACCATCACAATCGCAATCACCGCGCTAGAAACTTGTTCCATCGATTTAATCGCGGCTTGCATCGGCTTCAGGCCTTCATCGCGCATCAGCCGCTCAACATTTTCTAGCACCACAATCGCATCATCCACCACAATCCCAATCGCCAAAATCATGGCAAATAGCGTGAGTAAATTGATGGTAAAACCCAGCAAATACAGGCCTGCAAAAGTGCCGATGAGTGAAATTGGCACGGCGATAATGGGGATAAGCGTTGCGCGCCAGCTTTGTAAGAATAAAAACACCACCAACACCACTAAAATCAAGGCTTCGGCCAGCGTTTTAAACACTTCCTCAATCGTCGCTTTTACAAATTCACTAGTGTCATACGGAATGCTATATTCCATGCCTTCTGGAAAGCGCTGTTTCAGCTCTTCCATTTTCAGTTTGATACTTTTTGCCGTATCTAACGCATTAGCTCCCGATTGCAAAAACACGCCAAGCGCCACGCCAGGCTTGCCGTTTAGCGCAGAGCGTACATTGTAACTTTGCGCGCCCAGCTCAATTCTCGCCACATCTTTGAGGTACAAAATACCGCGTGGACCATCGGCTTTAATAATAATATTGCCAAACTGCTCGGGCTCTAACAAACGCCCTTTGGCGGTCACCGTATAGATAATTTGCTGGTCATTTGGCGCAGGATCTTGACCGATTTTGCCCGCCGCATATTGCGCGTTTTGCGTTTGAATCGCCGCCGCAATGTCTGACGCCGTCACGCCCAGTTGCGCCATTCTGTCTGGCCGCAGCCACACGCGCATGGCGTAATCTTGCCCGCCAAAAATCTGCGCGCTGCCCACGCCTTGAATGCGCTTAATTTCATCCAAAATATTCAGCGTGGCGTAGTTACTTAAAAATAATCGGTCGTGCGCTTTGTCTTTCGATGTAAGAAACGACACCAACAAAAAGTCGCTGGAAATTTTCTGTACGATTAGTCCATTACGGCGCACTTCTTCTGGCAAGCGCGGCGTGGCAATATTCACGCGATTACTCACGTTAAAAGTTGCTTGGTCAATATTGGTGCCGACTTCGAAGGTGGCAGTAATCGTGAGCGTACCGCTAGAATCCGCCACAGAGTTGAAATACAGCAAATGTTCCACGCCGCTTAACTGCTCCTCGATGGGCGCAGCCACGGTTTTAGAGAGTGTATCCGCACTCGCACCTGGGTAAATCGCGGTAATCGTCACCGTGGGCGGCGCGATTTCAGGATATTGCGCCACAGGCAACTTAAATGCGGCTGCCAAGCCTGCCAGCACAATAATAATTGACAAAACGCCAGCGAAAATTGGGCGCGTGATGAAAAATTTAATCATTATTTTTTAGTTTCTGGCTTAGATGCTGGTGCGCCAGCAGGCAAGCTGGATGCGGCTCCCAGCGCATGTGGCGCAACGGGTGCGCCAGGCGGCATCATATTGAGTTTAATCAAATTATCGGTAATCACTTTGTCGCCCGCGTTCAAACCCCCTAAAATAATCCAGTCCGCGCCCTTCCATTCACCCACCGTCACCGGGCGGCGTTCCGCTTGATTTTTTGCGTTGGCGATAAACACAAAAGTGCCTTGCTCACCTGTAGAAACTGCGGTTTGCGGCACTAAAAATACGCCATCGCGGCTGCCTGTGCTAATGCGTGCGCGCACAAACTGGCCTGGCAGCAAGGCTTTATCCGCATTTTTAAATTCGGCGCGCAATTGTTGCGTACCTAAAGCGGGGTCGATTTGGCTGGCAGCAAAATTCAATTTTCCCGTTTCGCCATATTCCGTGCCATCAGGCAGAAGAATCGTTACTTTTTGCACATTCTTTTCGCTAACCGAGCCGCCAAGCAGCTTCAACTCCGATTCCGACAAACTAAAGCGCACCCAAATCGGCGAGATTTGGCTAATCGTTGTGAGTAAACTGGTATTTGGCGCTATCAACGCGCCTTCGGAATACAAAAATCTGCCCGCGATACCGCTGGAAGGCGCTTTTACTGTCGTGTAAGAAAGATTCAACTGCGCCTCTCGCACGCCAGCATTGGCTTGCATAATGCCTGCGCTGGCGACTGCGCTGTCCGATGTCGCATTGTCGTATTCGCGCTGGCTGATGGATTGCGTTGCTAGCAAATCTTTTAAGCGCGCAGATTCGCGCGTGGTTTGCGCCACATGCGCATTTTGCCCCGCCAATTGGCCTTGCGCATTGGCAAGTGCAATTTTATAAGGCTCGGGATCGATTAAAAACATCGGCTGCCCAGCCTTAACTGGCGCGCCTTCCGCAAACATTTTCTTCAGTAAAATACCGCCCACACGCGGACGCACTTCCACCTCGCTTGCGCCTTCGGTCTGCGCAACGGCTTCTGTGCTAATCGGCACACTTGTCGCCTCCGCCGTGATTACGCTCACTGGCATCGGTGGCATTTGCGGCATGCCTTGCGGCGCGGCTTCTTTATTGCCACAAGCAAATAGCATCGCGCTAAGCACCAATATCCATGCGCCTCTCAGGGCATGTTTAAGCAAATGATTTTTATTCATAAAAGTTAATTAGCCTTCAATTTATAATTCAATACATTCTCGCACTTTGATGTCAAAAAAACAAAAATAGTTGCCTAAACAATTATTTACGCGCTAAATATGACAAAAACATGACGCAAACCCTTGTGAAACCTTGCGCATGGCGTTAATATGCGGCAACAACTTGGTTGGGAGACGTTGTGGAAGTGCATTCTGGTGAGATTTACGGCAAACAAACGGCCAGCAAATTAGTGATGTACAACGTGCTAAAAGTAAGCAAGGCGGTTGTTACGTTGCAAAATATCGACAATCCACTCAGTCTGTTCGAAACTACCGCACAAAAGTTAGCCAGTTCTGGCTATATTCGTATTAGTCAAACGCCTTACATCAACCTCAACGCCACTACACCAAAAAAACGCAAGGCTGCTAGAAAACCGCAGCGTTGCCCACTCACTTTTGATTTTTTAGAAGCGCGCGCCGATTCTGAAAGACCTTCAGCGATATTGCCTGATTTGTTTAACTAATTTTAGTTTTATTTGGCTTAAAACTAAGCATATCAAACCACCTGCCCTGCAAGCCAATATCCATGAGGGTTGCAGAGCATCTACTTTTTCACGCGCTAAACTAAATCATTTCACACCGTCATTCCCGCGTAGGCGGGAATCCATTTTTTATTTAAAAACAATTCTGGATTCCGTGGTTCGCGCAAAATACGCGCTCCCGTCGGAATGACGGCGTGGGTTTTAACTTGCTTCAGTGAAAGTTCGCATGGTTTTGACTTTAAATCTCCTTGCTGAGGCTTGAGCCTAAGCTTGGTTAAACGCACAACCGTCATGCTGAGCCATGAGCTTGTCGAATAGGCGAAGCATCCAGTTGCAATGTTGAAACTACTGGATTCTTCGCTTCGCTCAGAATGACGACGTGGATTTTAAGTAAATTCGGTGGCGCTCGCATGGTTTTGACTTTAATCCCCTCTGCCGCGCCTGAGGCTTGAGCATAAGCTGGGTTAAACGGCGAGGACTGTCTGAGCGCTGTAAGCGCGAGTTCCGCAGCCGTACCAGCGTTGCGCTAAGACCGAAGGATGAAGCGGAAGCGGGGCGTGATTTTCTTTGGTTTCTTTCTTTTGCACGAACAAAAGAAAGAAACTCGCCTAAAGGCGAAACAAACAAGTTGCCTACAAGCTAGATTTACTTCTCTGTAGCCTTAAAGCAAGCAGGACCACCAGCCGCGGGAGAAAACGAAGCACAAAACTTTGTTTCGCCAGTCAATGTGTCCAATTGCCAAGCCCCACCTTCACTATTTGAAATAATTTGAAAATGAGTTTGTGGTAACTTCTCTGTAGTAGGTGTAGTGGAAGCTGCCATGTGTTGCTGGTCGCATCCAGCAAGTAAAAATAAAGAAATGTAGACCAATAATTTCATATCTAATGCCCTTCAAAAAATTAATGACTTAAAACTTGATAAAACACTATAGTATCAAATCTACTAGATAATTAATTTCTCGGTGGTCCGCCCCTCAAATCATGCCCATCCGCGCTATAAATCTCCACCTCAACAAAATCACCGGGCGTTAAGCCTTCGGCATCTTCCATGTACACCACGCCATCAATCTCTGGCGCATCCGCTTTTGTGCGGCCAATCGCTTCAATATTACCTTCCGCATCTTGCACAATTTCATCCACCAGCACGGTTTGCATGCTACCAATTTTGGCATGTAGTTTAGCTGCGCTAATACGCTCTTGCACTTCCATAAAGCGGCTTAGGCGCTCTTGTTTGACTTCTTCCGGCACATGGTCCGGCAGTTCGTTCGCTTTAGCGCCATCTACCGCGGAGTAGGCAAAGCACCCTACTCTATCCAGTTGCGCCTCCTCGAGGAAATCAAGTAGCATTTTAAAGTCATCTTCCGTCTCGCCCGGGAAGCCCGTGATGAACGTGCTGCGAACCGTAATATCTGGACAGATTTCGCGCCAAGCTTTAATACGCGCCAAGTTATTTTCGGCATGGGCTGGGCGTTTCATGGCTTTTAATATTCTAGGGCTGGCGTGTTGAAAAGGCACATCCAAGTACGGCAAAATCAAGCCATCTGCCATCAAGGGAATCACTTCATCTACATGCGGATATGGGTAAACATAGTGCAGGCGCGTCCAAACACCTAGCTCGCTCAAACTTTGGCAAAGCTCAGTCATGCGTGTTTTAACAGGGCGGCCATTCCAAAAACCGCTACGATATTTCACATCCACACCATAAGCCGACGTATCTTGCGAAATCACTAGAATCTCGCTCACACCAGCATTCACAAGGTTTTCCGCCTCGTTCAAGACTTCTCCGATATTTCTGCTGACTAAATCGCCGCGCATGGATGGAATAATGCAAAAACTGCAACGATGGTTGCAACCTTCTGAAATTTTCAAATAAGCATAATGGCTAGGCGTGAGGCGTATGCCCTGCGGCGGCACGAGGTCTATAAACGGCTCGTGCAATTTAGGTAAGTTGGCGTGTACGGCGGTCATCACTTCTTCTAGCGCATGTGGGCCAGTAACAGCCAGCACGCTAGGATGCGCGTTGATTACTACATCTTTTTTTGCGCCCAAACAGCCCGTGACAATCACTTTACCGTTTTTGTGCAGTGCTTCGCCAATCGCGTCTAAGCTTTCTTGCACGGCGCTATCAATAAAGCCGCAGGTGTTCACTACTACTAAATCAGAATCTTCATACGAAGCCGAGATTTCATAGCCTTCGGCGCGCAGTTGCGTGAGGATGCGCTCGGCATCGGAACCAGCTTTTGGGCAGCCAAGTGAAACGAAACCTACTTTTGGCGCAGAAGATTTAAGAGGAGAAGATATAAGTGCTGAAGCCATAAATTTAACCTAAAAAATATTCTGTTAGCGCAATTGAGCCAACGCCCAATGCAATCAATATGAGTTGAGAGATGGTGGCGCGCAGCTCGGTGCGTTTGTGCAAACTTGGAATTAAATCCGCCACCGAAACATAGAGCAAGCTTGCCGCAGCCAAGCCCAAAATATTTGGCACAATGCTTTGCACGTGCTGCAATGCAAAGTAAGCAAACATGCCGCCAACAGCGGTGGCGAGCGTGGAAACTAGATTAAAAATGAGCGCTTGTTTTTTGCTATAACCTGAGTGCAAAAGAATGAGAAAATCGCCCACTTCTTGCGGAATTTCGTGCGCGATAATCGCCATAGAGGTGACGATGCCGACTTTGATATCCACCATGAACGCGGATGCTATTAATATGCCATCAACAAAGTTATGAAAAGTGTCGCCCACCATAATCATCATGCCGCTTCTGCCGTGGTCATGGTCATGGTCATGGTCGTGATTGTGTGCATGTGCAAGCTTTGCCGTGATGGCAGCTTGCTTTTTAGTCACGGGTTTGAATTTTGTAACGGTATTGCCAAAAACTGGCTGCGCTGGCGCTTCTTCTTGATTATCTGGGCAATCATCGTCGTCGTGTGGCGCGTGCACCTCACAATGATCGCCATGACAATGCCGCCAAATCACCAGTTTTTCTAGCGCAAAAAACAACAAAATGCCAAAAAGCACGGTCGAAGTCATCCCGCGCGGGTCGTTACCCGCTTTAATCGCTTCTGGCAGAATTTCGAGGAAAACCGCGCCAAGCATCGCGCCAATCGCGTAGCTAATGAGCATGGGAATGCGCACTTTACTGACGTTAAGCGCTACTAGCGCCGCGCCGAGTACGCTAAGCGTGCCGCCGAGCAGGCTGGAAAGCAAAATCCAAGTGAGCACGGAAAAATTGGGAATAGTCATTGAAATTTAGAAAAATTGAATTTGAATAGCATTATACCTTACAGTCCACACGGCGCGTCTCGCCGTCATTCTGAGCGTAGCGAAGAATCCAGTTGCTATGCTTCATTTTTATTAAAATACTGGATTCTTCGCTGCGCTCAGAATGACAGCTGTGATTTTATTGACACCTAGCCAACTTTATTCAAGCCAAATAAAAGTTGCCATACGCCCCGTGTCGCCATCGCGTCGGAACGAAAAAAATTGGTCTTTTTCGGCAAATGTACAGCTTCCGCCGCCATAAACTTGTGTTACGCCCAAGGCATGCAGGCGCTGCGTAGCAATTTGATATAAATCGCCTAAGTATTTGTCGCCACTTTGCACAAAAGCAGCTTCTGCTTGCGCATCATTTGCCATAAACTGCGCGCGCACTTCTGCGCCTACCTCAAATGCTTGCGGGCCGATTGCTGGACCCAGCCAGGCCATGATCTGTGTACCATCAATTTGCATCGCGGCAACTGCTGCTTCAATCACGCCATCGCACAAGCTGCGCCAACCCGCATGCACGGCTGCAACCCGCGTGCCTGCTTGATCGCAGAGCAATACTGGTAAGCAATCTGCTGTCATGGTCACACAAACCACATTTCTGCGCGTAGTGAAGCTGGCATCTGCACTTTCTATACAAGCGCTTAAAGCCGCGTCAATCACACGCGTGCCGTGCACTTGATTGAGCCAAACGGGTTCGCTTGGCAAAAACCGATTCAACAACTGGCGATTTTGTGCGACGTGTAGTGGATTATCTTTAACGTGCGCGCCGAGATTAAGCGAATCGTACGGGGCAAGACTGACACCCCCTTCACGCGTGGTTTGTAGCGCCCTAACATTTGCAGGCGCTGGCCAATCGGGAATAATAAAGATTTTATTCATCCTCTAGCCCATCGTCGTCAAAATCATCATCATCCCAATCGTCGTCGCCCGTATAAAGCCCATCTTCATCCGTACCAAAGTCAAACGGTTCAACGTCTTCCTTCACGTCTTCGTGGCGCATGGCCTCCAACAAGGCTTTCATGTCATCGGCCAATTCAATTTGCCACTCCATCGGCGCATTGGTTTCAGGATGAATGAGGCCTAATTTAATCGCGTGCAAGGCTTGGCGACTAAAGCCCTCTACCGCATCGCGCAGGGTTTGCGACATGAGCTTATGCGGAATAATGTTGCCAATGCCATACAGCGTATCGCCCACCAAAGGCAATTTTATGTGCTGCATGTGCACGCGAATTTGGTGCGTGCGACCCGTTTCTAAATTGCAACGCACATAAGTATTGGTGCCAAAGCGCTCTAATACCTCGTAGTGCGTAATAGCGGGCTTGGCCACATTTGAGTTTTTGTTGCGCGCAACCGCCATTTTTTTGCGATTGTGCGCATTACGGCCAATCGGCTCGTTTACCGTGCCGTTGCGCCACAAAATGCCCCAAGTAATGGCGCGATACTCGCGCTTTACTGTGCGCGCTTGCAGTTGGCGCACCAAGCTGGTTTGTGCTTCTAGTGTTTTTGCCACCACCAGCAAGCCGCTGGTGTCTTTATCTAATCTGTGAACGATGCCGCAACGCGGAATATCTGCCAACGCTGGCAGATAAAATAGCAGCGCATTCAGCAGTGTGCCGCTCCAATTGCCCGCCGCAGGGTGCACTACCAAGCCCGCAGGTTTGTTGATGACCAGCAGCGTATCGTCCTCAAAAATAATATCCAGCGGAATATTTTCTGGCTTAAATGCGTTTTCTTGCAAATTCTCAGGCATTTGAATAGACACATTTTCACCGCCCCAAATTTTGGTTTTGGCGGTACACGCAACAGCATTCAGTCTGACCAAATCGTCCTTAATCCAAGCCTGCAAGCGGCTGCGCGAGTGTTCTGGCAACATTTGTTGCAAGGCCACATCCAAGCGCTGCCCACCTAAATTAGCAGGAATCGTTAATTGAATTGCATCTTTATCTGTCATTTTTTCTAACTGCATCAGTTATAATGCTTTGTATATATTGTCATTATTATTAGGCTTGCCCGTGAACCGTATTTTACCGCTTATTCAATCTTTATTTTTGGCTTTATTTTTAGGGCTTACGCTTAACGGCTGCGCGATTTTCGGCTCACCAAGCGAGATAGATGAAACCAAAGGCTGGCAAGCCGATAAAATCTATCAGGCTGGCGCATCCAGCATGATAGATAAAGATTACGATAAAGCGATAAAGTATTTTCAAGTGCTAGAGTCGCGCTTTCCGCACGGAAAATACGCCACGCAAGCGCAATTAGAGATGATGTACGCGCAATATAAAAAGCAAGATCCTGTCTCCACCACCGCCGCGGCGGATCGTTTCATCAAGCTGCATCCAGACCATCCCAATGTAGATTATGCCTATTATATGAAGGGCTTAGCGACGTTTAGCGAGCGCGGCGTGATAGAAAAATACACGGGGCAAGAAATTAGTGATCGCGATCCAAAAGCGCTTAGACAATCGTTTGCCGCATTAAAAGAGCTGACAGAGCGCTATCCAAAAAGCCGTTATGCCAAAGATGCCACACAGCGCATGGTGTACTTAGTGAACGCGCTGGCGCAACACGAAATATTTGTGGCGCGCTATTACATGAACCGCACTGCCTTTTTGGCCGCGCTTAATCGCGCAAAATACGTGTTGGAATTCTACCCAAGCTCCACCTCGGTAGAGGAAGCGCTGGTGATTTCTGTGAGCGCTTACGACAATATGGGCATGGAAGATTTGAAAAATGACAACCTGCGCGTGCTTAAAACTAATTACCCGCAAAACCCAATGGTGCTTGGCAAAGTAAGCGAAGATGAAAAAGTGTGGTGGAAGTTTTGGGAAAGCTTGTATTAACACCAAAATTGATATGGTTGTGATTTAATTTTAGGATGCACCAATAAAAACCAACACTATGTTTTTATTGATAAAAATAAACTACTTTTTAAACAAACAGGCATATTTGACGCAAAACTCTGCATCAAATAGGATGCCTATTTTACGTTGGGCATAAAAATAACTTAGGAGAAAAAATGAAAGTTTTATCGTTGTTGGTTTTGGCTGTGTTCGTCCTTTCAGCTTGCGCTCCGAAATCAGAAGTGGATGAAGCAAACAAAAAAATCGCTGAACTTCAAGCTCAAACTGCTGCGGCACAAGCCGAAACTGAAAAAATAAAAGCACAAGCTGCCGCTGCTGAAACAGAGGCAGAAAAAGTAAAAGCTGAAGCCGAGGTCGCAAAAAGCGAAAACCAAAACCTTGAAGCTCAGAACTCCGAGTTACAAGCTAAAGTCGATGAAAAACCGCCAATTCCAGTTTCCGTTACATTTCGCCCGTCACTAATGGGCAAAGGCATTGTTGCTGTATTTAGCACCACCGTCAAAGCACCTGTTGCTACTATTGTTCAGGTTCATAGTGCGTCACTTGGCACCACTAAGCAATTTGAACTGCACTTGGAATCAAGTCACGCAACTGAACTTGGTCATTTGGAAGGTGCGTTTTTAGAAAGTGGTGACACTATAACCATTGAAAATCAAAACTATTCATCATCTACCGTTACCGTAAATAATTAGCGTATGCCCAACCCATCCATCAAGCGGGACGCGCTAAAGCGCGCCCCTTATGTCAAACGTTAGCCACTTCACTATGACCAACCCTATTGAAAGTCGCAGAACGTTACAACAACTTCATGAGGCTTCTTATGCTCTAGAAGAAAGAGCCAGTATTACCAAAAAAATGGAGCGGGCTCGGGAAGGCCGTTTTATACCGCTTGGAGCTGTGGGAGATAAAGCCACTCCAGACGAATACTTTGCTGATGAACACGATTCTTTCCGAGAGAAAGCGCGTGATGCATATTTTTCGGTTCAGGACGTGGAGCTGAGAAAGCAAGCGTAGCCTCGATGAAATGTAATGAAATCGAGGGATTAACAGTAAACCTTGATTCCGCTTTGCTGCATCAAGGCTACCAGAACTCGTAGGGCGGATTAGCTTGGCGTAATCCGCCGAATGTGTGTAATACAAAACCCTAAAAAATTTCCTTCGGCGCAATACACTTCGTTATTGACGCCCTACAACCCGCATGGATATTGGCTCGCAGCGCATCGCTTATTTAACGTTTTTTATCGTCTACGTCTTTTTTGGCTTTTAGCTCTGCACGGTGTGCGGTTTTACGGCGGCGCATGCTGACAATACCTTCACCCGCTTTACGCTTGCCTTCTGGCTCGGCAAATGGGTTTTCGCCTTGTTTAAATTGCACGCGTAGCGGCGTGCCAACCAATTGAAATGTTTTGCGGAATACGCCTTCTAAAAAGCGTTTATAACTATCTTTTACGCCATTTACATGGCTGCCATGCACCACCACAATTGGCGGGTTTAAGCCACCTTGGTGCGCATAACGCAATTTGGGGCGAATGCCTTTGCTAATCGGCGGCTGATGTTGCGCCACCGCATCAATCAACACTCTTGTGAGCTGTGGCGTAGCTAAATCGGCAAAAGCGGCTTTAAATGCGCCATCCACAGAATCAAATAATTCTGGAAGCCCTTTTTTGCGCAAGGCCGAAATGTAGTGGAATTTTGCAAAATCTAAAAACATCAGTTTGCGGTCAATTTCTTTTTTAATCCACTCGCGCTCGTCGTCTTTTAAGCCGTCCCATTTATTCACCGCCACCACCAGCGCACGTCCAGCATCCAATATATAAGCGGCTACGTGGGCATCTTGCTCGGTTATGCCTTCTTGCGCATCCACTACCAAAATCGCCACATTGGCGTCTTCAATCGCCTGCATGGTTTTAACCACAGAGAATTTTTCAATCGATTCGAACACGCGGCCACGCTTGCGCACGCCTGCGGTATCAATAATCGTGTAAGTTTTACCGTTTTTTTCTAAATCCACGTAAATGGAATCGCGCGTAGTGCCAGGCTCGTCGAACGCAATCATACGTTCCTCACCCAACAGCGCATTGACCAGCGTGGATTTGCCGACATTGGGGCGGCCGACAATGGCGATTTTAGGCACGCGGTCGCCGCGCGCTTGTTCAACTGGCTCATCCGCGGGAAAATTCTCTAAAGCGAGCTCGATTAAATCTTTAACGCCTTCGCCATGCGCAGAGGAAACAGAGAGCGGATCGCCCAAGCCAAGCTCGTAAAAATCTGCGCTAACAACGGCTTTTTGCATGCCTTCGGTTTTATTCACCGCCAGCAACACGGGGCGTTGCGATTTGCGC
Organism: Methylophilaceae bacterium; assembly: GCA_043774925.1. Lineage (GTDB taxonomy): Bacteria > Pseudomonadota > Gammaproteobacteria > Burkholderiales > Methylophilaceae > JAYVSZ01. The sequence goes on from JAYVSZ010000031.1 coordinate 120,045, forward strand.
AAAATATCGGCGATAATATGCTCTTGTGGCGTCATGCCAGCGCGACCATCCACCAAAAAAATCACTAAATCGGCTTCGTCAATCGCCAGCAATGTTTGCTTGGCCATTTCTTGCATAATGCCACTTTCGGCGCGCGGCTCAAAACCGCCAGTATCCACCACCAAATACGGCTGACTGGCGCCCATGCCGCGGCCATAGTGGCGATCGCGCGTGAGGCCAGGCAAATCGGCCACAAGCGCATCGCGGCTGCGTGTAAGACGATTAAAAAGGGTGGATTTGCCGACGTTTGGTCGGCCGACTAAAACAATGGTAGGTAACATAGTTATTGAGGCTCTTGGCTTGGTAGCCGGATGCCAGGGCCGCTATCTGTTGGCGCATTTGGAAGCAAAATTGAATCGTTCTTTTGGAACATAATACTGCGCTCTGCATTTGGCTCTGCGGCAGGTTCTGGCGCGGGTTCGCTACGTTTTGCAGGCGCTGTGCTGGATGTGGTGCCGTTTTCCGCAAGGGAGATTGCATATAAGCCGCCGCCGCGTGTGGCGACGATGACTTGCGATGATGCGTTGCCTGCAATCAGCGACATCACAGGGTCGCTATCGACTTTGATGCGGCTAGCAAAACTGCCATCTTCACGACTTAAAAAGTGTACATACCCTTCTAAATCGCCCACGGCAATCACGCTGCCCATGGGCAATGGTGCGCTTAGACGGCGATTGAGCAGCGCAGGCTGGCGCCAAAAAGTTTTACTGGTGGAATAATCGAGTGCGTAAACCGAGCCTAATGTATGTGAAACGTAAAGTCTGCCGTCTTCGACGCTGATACCGGAATAGCTGGAAATATCGCGGTTCCAAATCACTTTGCCGTTGTTGCGATCCACCGCTGCAACGCGGCCTTGATACGCTACCGCGTACACCACAGGGCCGTCTACGACTGGCAAGCTGGTAATATCGGCAATACGTTCGATTTCCGTCACGCCTTTCGGCTGCGCCACTGTGGCCTCCCACAGCAATTTGCCGTTATCGGCGCGAATAGCCACCATTTTACCGCCTGCAAAACCCGCATAAACTGCGCCGCCATCCACAATCAACCCTGCGCTGCTGCGCAAACTTAAAGCAGGGCTTGCGCGCTCGTATACCCATTTGCGTGCGCCATCTGCAGCGTCAATGCCAAAAATATGGTTATCGCCAGCACGCGCGATGACGTTACCATCGAAATAGCGCGGCGCGCTCAATACCTCACTAGAAACTTTAGATTTCCACAATTGTTTGCCATTCAAATCGAAGGCAATCACATGGCCTTTGCTAGTGCCCACCATCACAATACCGCCACCAACGCCAACGCCACCGCTAATCGGCTCACCTGCGCTCACACGCCATAACTGCTTGCCGGTGCTAGCTTCCAGCTTAAGCAGCTCACCAGCGGCATTGGCGGCATACACTGCACTGCCATCCAACACTGGCGTGTAATCGTAGCGATTAGTCGCGCCAATTTGGCTAGACCAATCCACTTTTGCAGTATGCGTTTGCTTGATTTCTTCCAAGACAGCGGGCGGATTAGGCGGCTCTTTGCCCATCACTTTATCTTTAAGATCCGAGGTCAGCTCTGTCACCGTGCTGCAGCCAGCTAAAAACAACAGGCTAGCAAGAAGTGATGTGCGTAAAAGTTTATTCATAAAATACTTAAAAAAATACTTAAAGATTGCTTAGCTGCCAAGTGCTTCGAGTTTTTGTTGTGTGTACTGATGCAAGCGCCCGCCTTCATCCAAGTTCGAAAGCGCGTCGGCATAAGCCTTTTTCGCTTCTGCTTGCTTGCCTTGCGCCAGGTACACATCGCCCTGCAAGCCTTGTTTTAAGCCATCGTAACCCTTATCCGTTTCTGCGGCCAAGACTTTTTGTGCGGCATCGTAACTTTTTTCTTCCAGCAAAATAGAGGCCAACTGCAGGCTGGCAATCGCTTTTACAGAACTCTCTTTTGCATTGGCAATTGCCCATTCCAATTGCGCTTTTGCACTTTTACCATCATTTGCGGCGTAATTACTTTTTGCTGCAAATACCGCAGCGCGACCGGCGTATGGCGTGCCAGCGTAACTTTCCATCAACTTAGCTGATTGCGTTTTAATCTCGCCTATTTTAGTGGTGTCTAATTGCACCAAATTTTGGAACAATTCTGACGCTTCAACCGATTTTTTCTGCTGAAAATAGTGGTAACCAGTGTAGGCGATATACGCCACAAGCGCCGCCAATACTAGGTTGATGGCCATTTTACCGTTTTTGTTCCACCAGACTTTAAATTCGTCTAACTGTTCCTGCTCTTCTAAATCTAATGCCATCTCTAATTTCCCTAAAGTTAAGCCGCTCTGCGACCCGGAATTGCGTTCAATAATTGCTGCGTGTAAGCCTCGCGCGGATTGTTGTAAATCTCCACCACCGCGCCCTGCTCCACAATTTTACCGTGATTCATCACCACAATTTCATCCGCTATGTGCCGCACCACACGCAAATCGTGGCTAATAAAAACATAACTCAAACCCATTTCTTTTTGTAAGTCTTTGAGCAATAACAATATTTGCGCTTGCACCGATACATCTAGCGCTGAAACTGGCTCATCGCACACTACTACTTTTGGCGCTAGCACCAGCGCACGCGCAATGCCAATGCGCTGCCGTTGCCCGCCCGAAAACTGGTGCGGATATTTTTGCATATCACCCGCGCTTAAACCGACGCGCTCCAACATTTTTTGCGTTTTTGCGCGCTGTTCCGCCGCGCTGCCAAGGCCGTGAATCAACAAGCCTTCACCGACAATCTCACCCACTTTCATGCGCGGGTTAAGCGATGCAAACGGATCTTGAAACACCATTTGCAAGTGTTTGCGCGTGGCACGCAGCGCTTCGCCACTCAATTTCGTCAGATCTTGGCCTTGAAACAAGACTTCGCCACTTTCGAAAGGATGCAATTGTAACAGACAACGCGCTAGCGTGGATTTTCCACTGCCAGATTCGCCCACCACGGCGAGCGTTGTGCCCGCTTTAAGCGCAATGCTCACATCGTCCAGCGCCTTGATTTGCGTCGTGCCGAAGCCAAAGCGTCCACTACGCTGCGTATAGGTTTTCACCAAATTTTTGGCTTCTAAAATGACTTCGCTCATGCGGCTTTCTCGCTTTTAAGCTTGTCTTCTTTCAACCAAGCATAATCAATCGGCTTGAGTTGTTTTTTGCCTTCCGCATCGGGCACACAAGCCAGCAGCGCCTTGGTGTACGGGTGTTGCGGTTTAGTCAGCACTTGTTTTTTGGTGCCCGTTTCCACAATCTCGCCGCGAAACATCACAATCACGTCATCGGCAATATCCGCCACCACGCCAAAATCGTGCGTAATAAACAACATCGCCATGTTCATGCGCGTTTTCAGCTCGTCGAGCAGTTTCAAAATTTGCGCTTGCACCGTCACATCCAGCGCCGTTGTTGGCTCGTCGGCGATTAACAAGGCGGGTTCGCAAGCAATGCTCATGGCAATCATCACGCGTTGGCGTTGGCCGCCTGATAGCTCATCGGGATAGCTGCCAAAGCGCTCAACAGGAATGCCAACTTGCTGTAGAAGCTCATGGATATTGGCTCTCAGGGCAGCGCCTTTTAAACCAAAATGTGCGGTTAAACTTTCGCCAATTTGATAACCAACCGTTAACACAGGATTTAGCGACGTCATTGGCTCCTGAAAAATCATGCCGATTTTTGCGCCACGAATCTTCTGCAAGGCTTTATTGTCAAGCTGCGTAATATCTTCACCTTGAAATACAACTTTGCCAGAAGCCGCAAGTTGATTGGACAGCAAGCCCATAATGGTCAACGCGGTGAGGCTTTTACCGCTGCCGGACTCGCCAACGATGCAGGTGGTTTTGCCCGCGGAAAGCTTAAACGACGCACCTTTGACCAAAAAGCGCGAAGGCGCGTTTTTGGGCGTTACACTTAAGTTTTCGACGCTTAAAATTTCCATTACTCAATGTTGTACACGATTGTGACAACCACCCGCGCCATCTTATCAATGGTCGATTTATCGTAAACGCCGCCGTAACTATTATCGGTGTCGTCGTTGCTGCCGCCCACAGGCAGTATATAGAACGCACCTTGCGAGGCCGATTTCATCACGCCCACTTTGACACCGTCTTGCTTCACAAACTCGGTAGCGCGGCTGCGCGCATTTTTGGTTGCATCCCCAATCAAGGACATTTTTACTTCTTCCAAATTGCTCACCAAATAATTCGGCGGCTGCGCGGTTACTGGGTGATTATCGGCGCGTAATTGCAAAAAAGCTTTATTTGCCGCAGTAATTTTGGCTAAATCTTTTGAGGTGACGCGCACATTTTGAAAAGCGTCAAAGCCTTTCTGCACTTGGCGCGGCGTGTCCTTAACAAAAACTTCTTCGTAATGTGGATTAATCGTTTCCACATCGGCGCTGCGGCTTTCCGCAGCTAAACTTTGCTTATCCAAAAACGCTTCCACCACTTTGCGTTCTGCTGCCAAATTTTCCAGCGCGGCCGCTTGCGTGTCGGCCGTCACACCAACGTTAATCGACCACTCCGCGCTGTCGGCTTTGATAGGCTTTTCCGCCAAACCTTTCACCGTAATACTTTGTTGACCTGAAACTGCGCGCTTGGCCTGCACACCAAGAATAAAGGCCGCGCTGGCCATGCCGATGGCGAGCAACAAGCCCAAAACCGTCATGGAATTTAGAAAGCTCTTATGCTGAGTGATATTCTCTGTCATTTTTATACTCCTATTTTAGACGCCACATCATTTAATTTGCAGCGCATCTGCTCACCCGCTTGCAGCAAGGGTTTTAGCGATATTTCACCTGCTAATACTTCGTCATCGCCCAGAATCGCGGCAAAGCGCGCACCGCTTCTATCGGCTTTTTTCATCTGTGATTTAAAACTGCCACCACCCGCATGTAAAGCCACGCTCAGGCCATTATTACGTAGCATTTCCGCCACGGTAAAAGCCACTTTTTCTGCTTGCTCGCCCACGTTCACCAAGTAAATATCCAGGGCGTTAGTCGCCGTCACGCCGTATTCCTGCATCAACAAAAATACGCGCTCTAAACCAATGCCAAAGCCGCACGCGGGCGTCGGCTCGCCGCCCAAACGCTCCACCAAGTTGTCGTAACGGCCACCCGCCGCAATGGTCCCTTGCGCGCCCAGCTTTGTGGTCACCCATTCAAAAACGGTGCGATTGTAATAATCCAGCCCACGCACGAGGTGATTATTAATGGTATATGCCACGCCAGCCGCATCCAGCCTATCTCTCAGACCATCGAAATGCGCGCGAGTTGCATCGCCCAAGCAATCCATTAATTTAGGTGCAGCCTCACACATGGCTTGCATACGCGGGTTTTTGCTATCTAAAATGCGCAACGGATTGGTATGCAAACGGCGTTTCGCATCTTCGTCTAGCAGTTCTGCATGCTGCTCAAAATAAGCAATCAGCGTTTTGCGATAGGCAGTGCGCTCGTCTGCATCGCCAATACTATTGATTTGCAGCTCAACATCTTGAATGCCCAATTCTTTCCACAGCCGCGCCAGCATGATGATTTGCTCAGCATCCACGTCTGGCCCATCAAAACCAAACGCCTCTGCACCAATTTGATGAAACTGCCGCTGACGACCTTTTTGCACATTCTCGTGGCGAAACATCGCACCGCTGTACCACAAGCGCTGCGGGGCATTGTAGGTGAGGCTGTGCTCAATCACCGCCCGCACGCAGCCTGCCGTGCCTTCTGGACGGAGGGTGAGTTTGTCGCCATTCAGCGCGTCTTCCCAAGCGTACATTTCCTTCTCGACAATATCGGTATGCTCGCCCACGCTACGCACAAATAAATCCGTCGTTTCAACAATCGGCATGCGAATATTGTTGTAGCCATAGCTTGCCAATATATTCCGCGCGGTGTCTTCCAGCTTAAACCACAGCGGCGTCGCCTCGGGCAGAATGTCGTAAAAGCCTTTAATGCTTTGTATTTTTTGAGCCATGTTGTGTTGATTAATTAACTGCTTGTATCGAAATTGTTTTTTTAACGTTGTCCTGTGAGCCAATATCGGTGCGGGTGCTGGCTTGATGGTTCTGCGCATAATGCGTTTGCACATAATTTTCCACAATTGCCTGAAATTCCTTGGAGATATTATCGCCTTTTAGCGTCACCGTTTTTTCGCCATCTACAAACACTGGCGCCACGGGCGTCTCGCCGGTACCCGGTAAACTAATGCCGATATTCGCCAATTTAGATTCACCTGGGCCATTGACCACGCAGCCCATAACGGCGACGCTCATGTCTTCCACGCCAGGAAATTGCGCGCGCCAAACTGGCATTTGCGTGCGCAAATAGCTCTGAATTTGCATGGCAAGCTCTTGAAAATAGGTGCTTGTAGTACGGCCGCAGCCTGGGCAAGCGGTCACTAGCGGCGTAAATGAGCGAATGCCCATGGTTTGCAAAATTTCTTGCGCAACAATCACTTCTTTAGTGCGCGATTCGTTCGGCTCGGGCGTTAAACTCACACGAATTGTATCGCCAATACCTTCTTGCAGAAGCAGTGCCAGCGCGGCTGTTGAAGCCACAATACCTTTTGAGCCCATGCCCGCTTCGGTTAAACCCAAATGTAGCGGGTAATCGCAGCGCGCGCCTAAATCGCGATAGACGGTAACTAAATCCTGCACGTTGCTGACTTTGCAAGAAATGATAATTTGGTTTGGGTCTAAGCCGATTTCTACGGCTTTTTCTGCGCTTTCAAGCGCAGATTGAATCAGCGCTTCGCGCATCAACGCATCGCTTGATAGCGGTTCTGCCAGCTTGGCGTTATCGTCCATCATCTGCGCCATTTTGGCTTGATCTAAACTGCCCCAATTCACACCAATACGCACAGATTTTCCGTACATAATCGCCGCTTCTATCATCGAAGCAAATTGCTCATCGCGCTTGCTGCCTTTGCCCACATTACCTGGATTAATACGGTACTTTGCTAAATTTTTAGCACAATCTGGATATGCTGCCAGCAATTTGTGGCCGTTATAGTGAAAATCACCCACCAGCGGCACGTTGCAGCCTAAGTCATCGAGACCTTTTCGAATAAGCGCTACCTGAGCAGCGGCCTCTGGCGAATTCACAGTAATGCGTACCACTTCGCTTCCTGCTTGCCATAGCTCATAACATTGCTGAATGGTAGATTTTGCGTCGGCAGTATCGGTATTGGTCATGCTTTGCACCACGACAGACGCGACCGCCGTGCCCTGCAAACCACCACCTACAGGCACATGGCCTATCATCACTTGTCGACAAGCTCTACGCATAGTTATGAGGCTAATCTATTTTGACATGAGCGACATTAGTGCGCGTATGTGGCGCCAAATCTACCGCTTTGCCGTTTACAGAGAGCGTTGCACCCAGCGCGTTACCCACCGTGATATTTAACGGCGGCTTGGCGGATATCACTTCACGGTTCCCTGCAAATAGCGTCTTGCTGTAAACCTCTTTGCCGCTCGCGTCAGTCACGTTTATCCAAGTTTCTTGGCTGGCGCTCAGCTCTAATTTAGACATGCCAATCGTCGTTTCGAATTGACTTGTGTTAGCTTGCGGCAGTCCGACTGAAGCCACAGGCGGTTGCGGTGCCAGCGGTGAACTTGCTAATGGAACTGTGGCTGCAGGTGTTGCGACAACTGGCGTAGCGGAGTTTGCTGGTGGTACTGGTACGGCGACGCTAGTCGCTTCAGCGCTTGGCGCTAATCCGCTAGCCGCGGCATCATTAGGCGCTGCCCCATTATTTGGTAGAGTCAATTGTGTAATCGTTTCATCCATATTGCGCTCAGCCGCCGGCAATGCGGCTTCTGGCAAAGCCTCGTTCTCCTGCGGCTTCACGATTTCGGCCGTTGGATTAACTGGGCTAGGCTTTTGCACATAATTTTGGTAAAACAGCCATGCACCCAAACCAATTACAGCGGCCAAACCAAGCAAAACGTAGCGCCCCGCCTTTGGTTTTTGATACGCAGTGACATTCATATCAAGTGTTGGTTTTAACGTAAATGACCGTGGTGCTTTGCTAGGCACAATCACGTTGTACGCATCCAACAAAGGTTCCGAATCAATTTTAAGCTGTTTTGCATAATTGCGAATAAAGCCTTTAACAATGGTAGCCTCTGGCAAGGCAGCAAAGTTGTCCGCCTCAAGCGCCTCAATTTGTTTGCTGCTCAAGCGCAAGCGATTGGCGATTTCTTGCGTCGTCAAACCTAGTTTTTCGCGGGCATTTCGCAGAGCACCGCCACAGCGTGAACGACTTTCTGTACCAAGGTTCGCTAGGCTAATCACTTCCACCAATGACGGACTTGCTGGTGTCTCAACACTTTTTTTCATCTCAGTCTTGCCTAACTCTGCAGTTTGTTTAGGTTTTCGCGCCATGTCAGTACCTTTTGGGAATGTTACTTGCCACTCAATAACAGTTGAGTTTGGTCAGAATTTGGATATTGGCGACGCAACTCCAAGGCATAACTCGCCTCGTTATCTTTTTCGCCCAAAGCGCGTGCAACTCTCACGCCCAGCCATAATGTTTCAGGGCTTGGTGACGCAAGCAAAGCGTTTTGTAAGGTTTTTTTCGCAGTTGCTGCATCACCGCGCCTAAATTGAATCTCCGCCAATTGCTGCGCGGCGGAGTGTGTGAGCGGCTCAATTTGCAAGGCTTTGTTTAAGTAAATTTCCGCATTTTTTGTGTCTTTTTTGCGATCCGCACAAATACCCGCATTAGCATAAGCCAAGTTTGGTGTGGCATACAGCGGATTTTTAACTGCAGCCAAAAATTCCGTAATCGACTCATCATAGCGTTTGCGCACACATAAAAAACTGCCGTAATTATTGTGCGATTCTGAACTTGTCGGCTGCAATTTAATCGATTGTTTAAAATTAGCTTCCGCTTCTGCATCCTCGCCCAAAGCGGCTTGTACCAAGGCCATTCCGTTATAAGCCAAGGCGTAATTTGGCGCAATTTTTGTCGCTTGCGTAAACTCATCCAAGGCGATTTCGAGTTTGTTTTGCTGCAAATAGGCCGCGCCTAACTCGGTGTGCGCGCGCGCCCTGTCCACCACTGGGTCGTTCGCATTAGACCCTGTGCCATTAGGTTGTGAGGTGGTTTCGCAAGCCGATAAAAAGCATAAGATAGCGCACACAAATACCAGTTTAATCTTTAAAATCATGCAATTGCCTCAATAGGGACTACTTTTAGCCCATGTTTTAAACTACGTTTAGTTTTATCTAACACTTTACCTGCCAACTGCCCGCACGCTGCGTCGATGTCATCGCCGCGCGTTTTACGCACAGTCACCACATAACCTGCTTGCATTAAAATATCACGAAACACGCGAATATGCGATGGTTTAGAGGTTTCGTAACCGCTATTTGGAAACGGATTAAACGGAATTAAATTGAATTTGCATGGCACGTTTTTAACAACATCAAGAAGCTGATGCGCATGCGCCACAGTGTCGTTCACGCCGTCCAGCATCACGTATTCAAACGTCACAAAATCGCGCGGCGCTTTCACTAAGTAGCGCTCGCAGGCTGCCATCAATTCTTTTATTGGATATTTTTTATTAATCGGCACTAACTCATCGCGAAGCGCGTCATTTGGCGCGTGCAGGCTAACCGCAAGCGCCACAGGGCAATCTTCTTTAAGCCTATCCATTTGATTCACAAGCCCGCTGGTAGAAAGCGTGACGCGGCGGCGACTTAAGCCATAGGCGCTGTCATCCAGCATAATTTGCATGGCCGTGACAACGTTATCGTAATTGGCGAGCGGCTCACCCATGCCCATCATGACGACGTTTGATATAACTCGGTCGTTTGGCGATAACAATTCATAGCCGCCATCTTGGCGAAGCGATTTATTCGCAATCCAAAGTTGGCCAATAATTTCTGCCACGCTTAAATTGCGGTTAAAGCCTTGCCTGCCGGTGCTGCAAAACGTGCACTCTAGCGCGCAACCAATTTGGCTAGAAACGCACAAAGTGCCACGATCATCTTCAGGAATAAACACCGTTTCAACACTATTGCCCGCATCCGTACCAATCAGCCATTTACGCGTGCCATCATTAGAAATTAGCGCTGTTTGCACGGTTGGCAGCGTAATTTCGGCCTCCGCGCGCAATTTCTCACGCAAGGTTTTGGCAATATCGGTCATCTGCTCAACATCATTCACGCCAAAATGATGCATCCAGCGCATCACTTGCTTGGCGCGAAATGGCTTCTCACCAATACTTTCAAAGTAATCGGTGAGCTGCCGTAAATTATAATTTAAGAGATTAACCAAATTTAAAACCTTTTTTTAACTGCCGATAAACGCAGATGCACGCCGTTGAGAGGCTTGCTCAAACAATGCATCCCTCAGTTTCAGTGTATCCATCAGTCATACTCAGAATATTTCGATTAAAAACATTAAATCAAGGGATGTTTTAATCGGAACTTATCAGCGCTTATCTGCGTTCATCGGCGGTTAATTTTATTTTTAGATTTTATCCAAAGAAATATTTAATCTCAATCGCTGCATTCTCTGCAGAATCGCTACCATGCACCGCATTCGCATCAATACTCTCTGCAAAATCGGCGCGAATCGTGCCAGCAGCCGCTTCTTTTGGGTTGGTTGCGCCCATCAAATCACGGTTTTTCAGTACAGCGCCTTCGCCTTCAAGCGCTTGAATCATCACGGGGCCAGAAATCATAAAACTCACTAAATCCTTAAAAAACGGGCGCGCTGCGTGCACCGCATAAAAACCTTCAGCCTCAGCTTTAGTTAAATGCGCCATTTTTGCGGCGACAATTTTTAAACCAGCGCTTTCAAAACGGCTATAAATTTGCCCAATCACGTTTTTTGCTACTGCGTCTGGTTTAATAATTGATAATGTTTGTTCGATTGCCATGTAAAACTCCAAAATTATGTTAAAAATAAATCTCCGTCGCTATGCGGCGTTGCCCGCGAAAAAATGACTTCTAACATACAAGGGCGTATGCGGCGGCGCCATTTTTTCTTGTCGCCTTGCCTAGCTTAGAAGCTTATATTTTTATTCGGTTTTTTTATATTCCCAAAAGTAAATTTTAACATTTTTAAGCTTTTTAAGCCATCAAAATGCGTGACGCGTCATTGTGTGGCAAAATTGCATTATGTCTGCGAATATTCAGCCCTCATTTTCCACCTGCCCTGCTTGCGGTTTGCTGTGCGATGATATTTCGCCAAGCAACAATACCTGCGCCAAAAGCATTGCGTTTTTTGGGCAAAGTTTAGGCGACACTTCGCCACAAACTAAAGGCAAAAAAGTGAGCATTGAGGAAGCGGTTTCGCACGCTGCTCAATTACTAAAAAGTAGCCAGAAGCCTGTATTTTCTGGCTTAAGCACTGATATTGCTGGCTTTAAGGCCGTGCAACATTTAGCGCAAAAAACGGGTGGCGCGCTGCAGCACATTAACGCGCAAAGCATGGCGCGCAATATGAAAGTACTGCAAAGCAGCGGCTGGCAAACTACATCGTTAGGCGAGGTGAAAAATCGTGCTGATTTGATTGTGTGCATCGGCACGGATATTGTTTCGCATCACCCGCGTTTTTTTGAGCGCTTTGTCGATATAGAGGGCATGTTTGCGGGTGGAAAAGTGAGCAAACGCGAGGTGATTTATGTGGGCGTGGAACATGCTCCAGAAGGCGCATGGTTATTGCCTTCTAGGGCAGATGCTTTACCTGAAATTTTAGCTACATTACATGCTTTGGTGTTGGGCAAGCCGCTTAAAGCAAAAGAAGTTGCGGGCTTAAATGTGAGCGATTTACAAGCGCTTGCCGACAAACTGAAAACCGCCAAATACGCGGTGCTGGCGTGGGTTGCCAAAGACTTGGATTTTGATCACGCAGAACTTGCGATTGAACAAATTACAAAAATTGTTGCCACGCTTAACCAAACCGCGCGCGCGGCGGGCTTGCCACTTGGTGGCAGTGATGGCGATACCAGCGCAAATAATGTGCACACTTGGCGTAATGGCGTAGTTTTGGAAGATGCAGCCCAATCAACAAGCCTGACAGCCAATATCCATGCGGGTGACAGCGATGCTATTATTTGGGTAAATAGTTTTAGTCCCGATAAATTACCGCCAAAAAGCGCTGCGCCGCTGATTGTATTGGGTAATGCAAACTTGGTATTTGAAACGCCGCCCGACGTATTTATCCCCATCGCCACACCTGCGCTAGATTGCGAAGGCGCGCTGTTTCGCGTGGATGGCTCAGTAATATTGCCTCTGAAAAAAGCGCGCGAGAGCTCTTTGCCGACTTTAGCCGAAGTTGTGCGCCGAATTGAGGCAGAGTTGAAATGATTACACTTCTGAAAAATGGCAAAATTTACGACCCCGCGCACAAAAAAGATGGTGTGATGGAGGATATTTACATTCGCGATGGCAAGATTATTGCAAAACCAAACGCTGCTGAAAAAAACACGAAAATTTTTGATTTAACTGGAAAAATAGTGATGGCTGGCGCGATTGATATGCACAGCCACATTGGCGGCGGCAAAGTGAACATTGCGCGCATGTTGCTGCCAGAATTTAGAAATTATACCGAGCCAGAAGCCCACATTTGCACACCTAATTGCACGCATAACGCCACGCCAACGACAACGGAAATCGGCTTTAAATATATCGAAATGGGTTACACGGCGGCGTTTGAGCCAGCGATTTTGCCGATTAACGCGCGGCAAGCGCACCTAGAAATGGCCGATGTGCCATTGATAGATAAAGGCGGTTACGCCATGCTGGGTAATGACGATTACTTTTTGCGGCTTTTAACAGCCCCAAGAAATAAAAAAGGTTTAGACCAAAAAGCCATTAACGATTATGTGGCGTGGATTTTGCACGCGACGCAAGCGATTGGTATAAAAGTGGTCAACCCGGGCGGTATTTCGGACTTTAAATTTAATAAACGCAAGTTAAATTTAGACGAAAACCACAGCTATTACAATGTGACGCCGCGCGATATTTTAAAATCCCTTAGCCGCGCCGTGCATGATTTAGGCATTGCCAAGCCGCTGCACGTGCATTGCAATAATCTTGGCGTTGCAGGCAACTTTCAAACGACTTTAGACACCATGGGCGCTTCGGATGGCGTGCCCATGCACCTCACGCACATTCAATTCCACAGTTACGGGTTAGAAGGCGACAAAAAGTTTTCGTCCGCCGCCGTGCAAATCGCCGAGGCGCTGAATAAAAACAAGCACATTACCGCTGATGTAGGGCAGATTTTATTCGGCCAAACCGTGACGGCAAGCGGCGATAGCATGATGCAGCACCTTAACGCCAAATACGCCAACCCGAATAAATCGGTGATGATGGATATAGAATGCGACGCAGGCTGTGGCGTGGTGCCGTTTAAATATCGCGACCAAAATTACGTCAACGCACTGCAATGGGCGATTGGCTTGGAGATTTTCCTCACCGTAAGCGATCCGTGGCGCATCTTTTTAACGACTGATCACCCAAACGGCGCGCCGTTTACCTGCTATCCGCATTTAATTAAGTTATTGATGAATAAGTCTTTTCGCGACGAAATGTTTGATAAACTGAATTTAGACGCGCAAGCCATGAGTAATTTAAAATCGCTGAACCGAGAATACAGTTTGTATGAAATTGCCACCATGACACGCGCTGGCGCAGCAAAATTGATTGGCCTGCACGACCGCGGTCATTTGGGCGTGGGCGCAGGCGCAGACATTACCGTTTACACCGAGCAAGCCGATGTTGAAGCGATGTTCAGCAAGCCAGCTTACGTGTTTAAAGATGGTGAATTAGTCGTTAAAGATGGCGTCGTTACAAAAGTAACTTGGGGCAAAACGCATACAGCAAAGCCAGCGTTTGACCTTGGCGTAGAAAAAGACTTGAAACAATATTTCGATAAATACCATACAATTCAATGTGATAACTTTAAAATTAGTGATGATGAGTTAGCGAGTTATAGCAATGCAGATTAACGGCGTAAAAATAGACGACACCTTTGCCGAGGCATTTAATATGCGCGGCACGCGCGTACTCATTACCGCGCTTAACTTAAAATGGGCGTATCAAGCAGCGAATGCAATGACGGGCTTTGCCACCAGCGTGATTGGCTGCGGCGTGGAAGCGGGCATTGAGCGCGAATTGTCAGCAGCAGAAACGCCCGATGGGCGCGTGGGCGTGAGCGTATTGATGTTTGCCATGGGCAGTAAAGTATTGATGCAGCAACTTGAAACACGCATGGGGCAATGCGTGCTCACTTGCCCCACTGCGGCTGCGTTTTCGGGTATTGAAAGTGACGATAAAATAGACGTTATTCAAATAAATCTGGGCAAGCATTTGCGCTATTTTGGCGACGGTTACCAGACTTCTAAATTGATTACTGATTCTAGTGGTAAAGCCAAAAGATATTGGCGCATCCCCGTGATGGATGGCGAATTTTTAACGGAAGAAACCACAGGCATGGTGCGCGCGATTGGCGGCGGTAATTTTTTGGTGCTTGGCACCTCGCAACATCAAGTATTAGCCGCGTGCGAGGCGGCGATTGACGCCATGCAAAAAATCCCCAATGTGATTATGCCCTTTCCTGGCGGTGTGGTGCGCAGCGGCTCAAAAGTGGGCAGCAAATACCCAAAAATGTTTGCTTCGACTAACGATGCGTTTTGCCCAACTTTAAAAGGTTTAACCAAAACCGAGCTTGATGATGACATTGAAAGCGTGATGGAAATTGTGATTGACGGCTTAAGCTTTGACGACATCGAAAAAGCCATGAAAGTGGGCATAGAAGCAGCCTGCAGCTTGGGTGAAAGAGATGGAATCAAGCGCATTTCGGCAGGCAATTATGGTGGAAAACTTGGCCCACATCACTTTAAACTGCATGAGATTTTGAAATGACAGTGCAAACATCTGCTCTGGCTTTCACCCTAAAGGTCATGCCGTCCTTTAGGCTAAATTGCAGCAAACTCACGCCCAATAATTTAACGGGTTTGTCGATTGGCCAAATTGCCAAACTCAAACTTGGTAATAGCAAATATTCGCCGCAAGTGGCTGATTTTTTTGACATTCATTTTGAAAAAATGAATCAAAAAGATAGCGCAGGTGCAGATACGCAAAATATTGCATTCAAAAACAGTCACAAAAATTTGGATTTTATTGGCGCAAATATGTCGCAAGGCACAATTACCGTACATGGCGATGTGGGCGATAGGCTTGGCGACAATATGCGGCGCGGCACAATTTTGGTAGATGGCAACGCAGGTGACTACGCCGCAAGCCGCATGGTTGCTGGCACACTGGCTATATTGGGTAAAACAGGCGCATACACAGGATTCGCCATGAGGCGCGGCACAATTTTGCTTACTTCACAACCAAGCTTGCACGCGACAATTCAAGATTGCGGCACGCACAATTTACCGTTTTTGCACTTACTTTTTAAGTCTTTTGCTGCAAACGCCGCTTTTGCAAAGTTTGCTAGCACGCGCGTGCAACGTTTTGCGGGTGATTTAGCAAACAATGGTAACGGTGAAATTTTAGTAATGTTAAAATAGCACTTTTAGTTTTAATCGCTTTTTAAATGCCTCAATTTCTTACCGCCGCGCTTTATAAATTTGTTAGCCTGCCCAATTACGCTGCCCTGCAAGCCAATATCCATGCGGCTTGCGAGGCACATGCTATTAAAGGCACGATTTTGCTTGCGACTGAGGGTATCAACGGCACGATTGCTGGCTTGCCTGACGACATTCACGCTTTCCTCAATTTTTTGCGCACCGATGCGCAATTTAATGGCGCGTTTGCTGATTTAGTTCATAAAGAATCCTTCGCCGACGAGCATCCTTTTTACCGCATGAAGGTGAAGCTAAAAAAGGAAATTGTGACGCTGGGCGTTGCGGGCGTAAGCCCGACAAACAAGGTGGGCACTTATGTAAAACCCGAAGATTGGAACGCTTTGATTTCGCGCGATGACGTGATTTTGATTGATACACGCAACGATTACGAAGTGGATATTGGCACTTTCAAAGGCGCAATTGACCCAAAAACCACGACTTTTCGCGAGTTTCCGGAATACGTGGCAAAAAACCTAGATAAAACCAAGCACAAAAAAGTGGCGATGTTTTGTACGGGTGGCATTCGCTGCGAAAAAGCCAGTAGCTACATGATGGATCAAGGCTTTGACGAAGTTTTTCACCTGCAAGGCGGTATTTTAAAATACCTTGAAGAAATCCCAGAAGCCGAGAGTTTGTGGCAAGGCGAATGCTTCGTCTTCGACCAGCGCGTAGCCGTGAAACATGGCTTAGAAGTGGGCGAATTTGACCAATGCTACGCGTGCCGCCACCCACTTTCACCCGCCGAAATGCAAAGCGAAAAATATACGCCAGGCCTCTCTTGTCCCTATTGCTACAACAGCTTGAGTGAAGAAAAACGCGCCAGCTTAACCGAACGCCAAAAGCAAGTGATTCTGGCCAAACAGCGCGGCGCAAGCCATATTGGCGAAAAGCAGCATACTAAAAATTAATCGGCCACCAAATTAAAATTCACCTTAAATTTCGTCCCGTGCGTTTTTGAGTCTAAATCGCTACTCTTGCTCACCATTTCTACCGTAGCATTATGCAAAGTGGCAATTTCCTTTACAATCGCCAGTCCCAGCCCAGTGCCAAAATCGCTATTTTGGTTGCCGCGATAAAAACGCTCGAACACCAATTTTAGATCCTTTTCGGGGATGCCAATACCGTTATCTTCCACAATCAGGCACGCCTCGCCCTCCTCCACATAAAGCTCTGCGCTTACTTTTCCGCCATTCGACGTATATTTAATGGCGTTGTCGATGAGGTTATACACCAAGTCATGAACTCTGGCTTTATCGCCCGAAATCATCAATTTTTCTTGTGCGCCCTGATAGACAAGACTGGTGTTTTTAACGCTCGCATTCGCTGTCAATTCGCTCGTTACTTGCTTCACAATATCCACTAAATCAATCACTTCAAAATTAATTTGGTGAATCGCTTCTGGTTGATTTTTAGCCAGCGTGAGAAATTGGTTAACAAGATGAATAAGCCGCTCAGTACTGGTAGAAATTTTCTGAATGCGATTTTTAATTTCGGGTAAATTTTGCGCCTGATCGGCCAACTCAATTTGCGCGCGAATGCCCGCCAGCGGCGTACGGAGCTGATGTGCAGCATCTGCAATAAAGCGATTTTGCGAATGAATCGCCTGATTTAGTTTGGACATTAAATTATTGGCAGAATCAATCAAACGCTTTACTTCGCGCGGCGTATTGGTGAGTTTAATCGGCTCTAAATCACGGTAAGAGCGCAACGCCAGCGCATCGTTCACCTCCCACAGCGGCCCCAACCCGCGCTTAATGCCCACCAACACCAAAATACCCGCAGCCAGCAATAATAAAATTTGCGGTATTAAAATCCACGCCAAAATTTGCTTGCTAAGTTGCCTGCGCTTGTTCAAAGTTTCCGCCACTTGAATATCCACATCCAACTCTTTGCCATCAATTTTAATCACGGCTGGCATCGAGACGACACGAATATCTTTTTGATTTAATTGACTAAAATAAAAATTAGGCTGTTCAGCAGTGGCATAATTAACTGGATTTTCGTCATACCCAATCCCCGCCTCGCCTAAAATGGTTTTACCTACAACATCCTTAACGCTATAAAACATTTGATCGGTGGAATCCGACAGTAGGATATGTTTTGTATCGACATCCAAGCCCACCAATCCCTTGGTGCTGGATTCTTTTAAAAATTGAGCAATATCATTCGCCGTGTCTAGCAGGGCGCGGTCGAACGCCTTTTGCTCTAGTTTTCCTGCAAAATGGTAGAGAAAAGTTGAGTCAATCACCACCAAAGCCAACATGGGAATAAGCAGCCATTTGAGCAACTGACTGCGAATGGAATAAGGCTTCATCATGCTTTTTCCTGTGCTTTTGTCAGGACTTTTTCCAGCTCAAGCACATAGCCAGAGCCGCTCATGGTACGAATAATCACCTCATGATTTTCAAGTTTTTTTCTAATTCTATGGATATAAACTTCAATGGCATTAGTGCCCACTTCCTCTGACCAATTGCCGAGATTCTCTACCAGTGCTTCCTTGCTCACCACGCGGCCACTGCGCAACATCAGCAGCTCCAATACCGCCAACTCACGCTTAGAAAGCGCAAGTAAAGTGTTATTGACGCTGATAGTTCGGTCATTGGTATCCAACATCAGCGGGCCGAACTCGATAATGCTATTAGTAGAACGATTGGCACGGCGGATAAGCGCGCGCAGCCTAGCTTCCAGCTCGGGTAATTTAAAAGGCTTGGTTAAATAATCATCCGCGCCCAAATCCAACGCTTTAATGCGGTCATCCATGCCTTCGCGCGCCGATAAAATCAGTACAGGAATGGTAATTTTTCTTTTTCTTAGCCGATGCAACACTTCAATACCGTCCACTTTGGGCAAGCCCAAATCCAGCACCAGCGCGTCGTATAGCTGATCGTGTAGTGCCACATCCGCCAATTGGCCGTCTTTCGCCCAATCCACGGCGTAACCTATGTTTTTGAGTGATTGGTTGAGCGCATCGCCCAGCACTTCATCGTCTTCCACCAACAAAATTCGCATGTTTGCCCTTATTTCCTTTGCAAAACCGCAACAACTTGCCTTGCTTTCAGGCGTTTATCTTACTATAGTTTGCGGCGTGCAAAGCAGTAAGTTTTTTGTAAGCTCATGAGATTAGAATACACAAAACTTTTTAAGGAACTGCATGCTTTTTATTGTAGATTTTGATGGTACGATTTCTGTAAAAGACACGATTGATGCCATGTTAGAGAAATTTGCCGACCCCAGATGGGAAGACATCGAGCAAGAATGGTTAGATGGTAAAATCACTGCGGTGGAATGCATGTCGCGCCAAATCGACATGGTAAAAACCGACAATATCTCGCTAGAAAACTTCTTTCGCGGCATTCAATTAGATGCCAGCTTCCTCCCGTTTTACAAGCATGTAACGCAATTTTCCAAACTGGTCATTGCCAGCGATGGCTTGGATCACGCCATTAAGGTGGCCACCAAAAATGCTGGCTGGCCTGAGATTCCCGTGTATTCAAACCACCTAAGTTTCACGCCAAAAGGCATTAAAATGAGCTTTCCACGCATTAAAGCGGACTGCACTGGCGGCAATGGAATGTGCAAATGCGCGGTTGCGCGTGAGCTTGCAATCGATGCTATTGGTCCCATTGTGCTGATTGGCGATGGCAAATCCGATGCTTGCATCTCGGGCATGGCGGATATTGTGTTTGCCAAAGGTTCGCTGATTAAACACTGCGAGAAAAACGACATCAAGCACCACAAATTTCAAACCTTTGCTGACGTGCTGGCAATCGTTAAAAAATGGCCGCTAGAAGCGCCAAAACACATTGCAAGCAAGCTTGCTTAAATTTAATTAGTTGAAAGTGGTCATGGATAGAAAAATCATCGAAATTCTGGAAAAAAACGATAAATATTGCTCACACGGCGACACCGTAAACTATGCGGATCCGCCAAAAGTATTTGAAAACTGCGAAGGCAGTTTTTTATTCGATGAAAACAAAACGCCGTACTTAGATTGGCAAATGTGGTATTCAGCCGTCAATTTTGGTTATAAGAACAAGCGCTTAGCTGAAACCATGCACAAGCAAATCGACACCTTACCGCAGCTTGCTAGTCAATATTTGCACAAAGAAAAAGTGGATTTGGCAGAAATTATCTGCAAATACATGGAAGAAAAATACGGCGTAAAAGGTCGCGTGCACTTTAACGTGGGCGGCGCGCAAGCAGTTGAGGACTCATTAAAAGTAGTGCGCAACCACACAGGTAAAACACACCAATTCGCCTTTATGGGCGGCTATCACGGCCGCACCTTGGGCGCTTCTGCCATTACTTCTAGCTTCCGCTATCGTCGCCGTTTTGGTAACTTTGCTGACCGCGCAGAATTTATCCCTTATCCCTATTGTTACCGTTGCCCGTATGATATGAAAGTAGAAACTTGCGATACCTATTGCCATAAACAATTCGAAAAATTGTTCGACACAGAATATCAATCGGTATGGGATACCAAAGCAAAAGAGTCTGAATTTGGCGCATTTTACATCGAACCAATGCAAGGTACTGGCGGCTACATTATTCCGCCCGATGGCTATATGGAAAAATTGCAAGCATCGCTTAAAAAGCGCAATATTTTACTGGTGGCGGATGAAATTCAAATGGGCGTTTACCGCACTGGCAAGCTGTGGTCATGGGAAAACTTCGGTATCGTGCCTGACATTTTTGTATTCGGTAAAGCCATCACCAACGGCCTCAATCCGCTTTCTGGCATTTGGGCGCGCGAGGAATTAATCTCTCCAGAGAAATTTCCGCCAGGCTCTACGCATTCAACGTTTGCCTCAAACCCAATGGGCACCGCAGTGGCGTTAGAAGTGATGAAAATGACGCAGGAAAAAGATTTTGGCGCGCAGGTTAACAAAACTGGCGCTTACTTCCTCAAAGCTATTCAAGGTTTGAAATCACGCTGGAAAGTAGTTGGCGATGTCAGCGGTTTGGGCTTGGCGCTGCGCATTGAGCTTTGCGAAAAAGATGGTTACACGGCCAGCCGCGAGCTGGCAGACCGCATGTTTAATGAAGGTTTAAAAGGCGACTTGCTCGTTGGCGAGAAAAAATACGGCCTAGTGCTGGACATTGGCGGTTACCAAAAAAATGTGATTACGCTTGCGCCTAACTTGCTGATTTCTGAAGAGGAAATTGATTTAGGCATTCACTTGTTTGAGATGTTATTACGCAGGTGCGGAGCAGAGTAACTTATGGCAACAAAAATCGATGATTTATTAGGCGCAAACGGCTTTATTGAACGCAAAGGCAACGCTGCGGTGTTGCTGGTGCACGGCCTAACAGGCACGCCTGCGGAAATGAAGCATTTTGGCCGCGTCATGTCGCGCAAAGGCTTAACCGTGGCCTGCCCAGAGCTGGCTGGCCATTGCGCCTCTATTGAAGCCTTGCAAGCCACCAAATGGCAAGACTGGTATCAATCTATCGAAACGGCGTTTGATGCGCTGCGCGCCGAATACGAACACGTATTTATTGCAGGCTTATCAATGGGCGCACTCATTGCTTTATTAGTAGCCTCCAAACGTAAAACACAGGTGGCAGGCGTCATTCTGCTTTCCACCACTTTTTTCTACGATGGTTGGAATGTGAACTGGTTTCAGCAAACATTTTTGCTGCCAATTGTGCTTTACACGCCTTTAAAATACTTTTTGCATTGGGAAGAAACCGCGCCCTACGGCATTAAATGTGAGCGAACACGGGCGATGGTCGCTGCAGTTTTAGAGAATAAAGATGCGCAAACCGCAGACAAAATTGGTTACTTTAAAACGCCTGCAACGGTAATTTTAGAAAGCATGGGCTTAATCAAAGCGGCGCGCAATTGCTTGACGCAAGTGATTACGCCTGCACTGATTGTGCACTCGACAGAAGACGACATGGCGAGCTTAGCAAACGCTTATTATGTCGAAAAAAATATTGCCTCAACCCACGTTGAAACCATGTATATTGACGACACTTACCATGTGGTTACACTGGATAAACGTAAAGATGACATCGCGCTACGTGTCGTCGGATTTTGTAAAGAACTCGCTAGTATTGTCGTGCTCGCACCTGCTCAAAAACTCGCTTAAGGCCTCAAAACGCTATGGATAACACATTTGAAATTGTAAAAGGCATGATTGCGAAGAAGCTGGAAATCGACCCCGCCACCATTCAACCTGAAAGCACGCTGACTGAGGTTGGCTTAGACTCACTAGATACTTTTGATATTATTTTTGATGCGGAAGACAAATTTGGCATTAAAGTGCCAAACGACCAAGTGAACGTTACCACAATTCAAGATGTCGCCAGTTTGTTTGACAAATTATTGGCCGAAAAAAACGCAGCTGCTAATTAACGTATGGCTAATTCTCATTTGCGCCGTGTAGTCATCACGGGCATCGGCATTGTTTCTCCGCTTGGCAACACACCCACCGAATTTTTTAGTAATGCCACACAAGGTAAATCTGGCATTGGCTTAATTAAAGCGGATTTTACCGACTTGCTGGATTGCAAAATCGCTGCGCAAGCCGATTTTGACGGCGCGCAGCACTTTACCAAGCAGCAACTAGCGCTGATGGATCGCGTCAGCCAGTTTGCGCTGTACTCTGCGCAGCAAGCGGCGCTTGACGCCAACTTGACACTCACAGAAGAAGAATTAACCCGCACTGGCTGCTACTTAGGCACGGGCATGGGCGGCGCTAACTCGACTGAAGAAGGTTATGTGCGGCTGTTTAAAGAAAACTTAAATCGCCTAAAGCCATTTACCGTGCTCATGGCCATGAACGGCGCGGCTGGCTCGCAAATCGCCATGCATTTTCAGCTCAGAGGCCCAAATCTCACCTTCACCACCGCATGCTCATCCTCAACAATCGCCGTTGGCGAGGCTTTCCGCCAAATTCAACACGGCTATTGCGATGTCATATTTGCGGGCGGGGCGGAATCGCTGCTCACATTCGGCTCGATTAAGGCTTGGGAAGCGCTACGCACATTGGCGAAACAAGACGAAGTTAACCCTGCATTTTCCAGCAAACCGTTTTCTAAAAACCGCTCTGGGCTTGTGTTAGGTGAAGGCGCAGCGGTGTTTATTTTGGAAGATATGGAACGCGCAAAAGCGCGCGGCGCCAAGATATATGCAGAAATCACTGGTTACGGCACCACTAACGACGGCGCGCACATCACGCAACCCTCAGTAGCGGGGCAAGCTAGCGCCATGAAGGCCGCCATTGCCAACGCAAACCTGAAGCCGCAAGATATTGGCTACATTAACGCGCACGGCACTGCCACGGTGCTGAATGACGCCACCGAAACCGCTGCAATTAAGCAAGTGTTTGGCGAACATGCCATTAACACGCCTGTTAGCTCGACCAAATCCATCACTGGTCATTTAATGGGCGCAGCGGGGGCGGTGGAGCTGGCCGCCGTCACCTTGGCGCTTGTAAATAAAACCCTCCCGCCCACCATGCATTTGGACGAAGCCGACCCAGAATGCGATTTGGACTACGTGCCAAACAAAGCCAGAAGCGCACCAAACTTGCGGCACGCCATGTCTAACTCGTTTGCGTTTGGCGGCACCAGTGGCGTGCTCATTTTAAGCAAAGTAGATTAACACACGCCCTTTTCACTGCTAAAGGTATTGGCGGCTCGCAAGCGCTTAGCCACACCATAAACGGCATTACTTACCGCACGTTTACAGCAACAGCGCCAGCAGTTAAAACCGCCACGATTAACGCACTTGGGCGGATGAAAATTAAAGTGGTTTCTGATGGCAAGGCAGATAAAAACAATCTGCGCGTGATCACAGCAAAAGCCAATGGCCGCAATATCGAGGTGCAAATTGAACCGATTAGCGACAATGCAACGCGCATGCGCGTGGTAGCGAAAAGCGGCGTCATATTTTACGACAGCGCAACGGCGGATGAAATTATCCAGCAGACCAAATTGCAGCTTAAACAAGCGTAACCTACTGTTTTAATTAGCATTCATCACCACTTCTCAGCTAACACCAACCTTGGCGCATATTGCAACTTTTTCTTATTCTGCTAGTCTTACAAATTCAGGGTAATCGTTACAAAATGAAGGGAATTAACATGCATAATAAAATTATTGCAGGTTCTGTCATTGTCGCATTTACCCTTGGTGGTTGCGCAAGCATGACAGAGAAACAAAGCACTATCGCAAAAGGGGCAGGTATTGGCGCGGCTGGCGGCGCAGTCATTGGCGCAGTTGCTGGTGGCACTAAAGGCGCAGTCATTGGCGCAGTGGTTGGCGGCGCAGCGGGCGGCATTGCTGGCAATGTGTGGTCTAACCGCATGGAAGCACAAAAGAAACAAATGGAACAAGCCACCGCTGGCACTGGCGTAGCTGTAACAAAAACACCAGATAATCGTCTAAAGTTAGATATTCCTAGCGACATTTCTTTTGATGTTGGCCGCACAGACATCAAATCAAACTTTAGAAGCGTGCTTGATACTTTTGCAAACGGCTTATCAAGCAACGCTGCTAGCAAAATCACCATTATTGGCCACACAGACGCTTCTGGCTCGGACGCTGTAAACAACCCGCTTTCCGTCAATCGTGCGGCTAGCGTGCGCGATTACCTTAGAACGCGTGGTGTGGCAGAAAATCGTTTTAATATTGAAGGCAGAGGCGCGCGCGAACCGATTGCCGCAAATGACACTTCAGCAAACAAAGCTAAAAATCGCCGTGTGGAGATTTTTGTGGCAGAGCCAGCGCCAGTAGCTTCTGCAACGCCTACCACATCAGCAAACTAACAGTTTTGGTTAATAAAAACTATATTATCAGCTCTTTTGTATGCTCTCTACCATGCTCTGCGAGCCAATATCCATGCGGCTCTCAGAGCATATTATTTCCAAGTTTTTACCATCGCCACCAATTGGTCTAAGCACGTTCTCCAGCCATCCTCAAAGCCCATTTCTGCGTGTCTTTTTTTAGCTGCAGTATCGCGATGTTGGGCAAACGCGGCGTATTTTGTGCCGTTGCCATGCTTCTCTAACATAATCGTCGCAGTAAACAAAAATTCTGCACATTCATGGCCGGGCTGCGCTTCCGGCTCTGGCATAGGGCGAAAACCAGGTGCTAGCGAGTTAGTCCACGTCAGTCGCGTATTTTCCACAATATCCAAATAGCAGCCCATATTAGGAAATTTCTGCCCTTCAGGCGATTGCATCACCGTGAAAAACTTGCCACCTAGGCGCAAATCTACCTCAACTTCCACTGTTTTCCAAGGTAAAGGGCAAAACCATGGCAACATGTGCTCAGGCACTGTCCACGCCTTCCAAACCAGTTAGGGCGGCACATTTACAATACGCTCAAAATAGAGGTCTAGCTCGGGGTTGATGTTCAATTTAGCCTCCTTTTCTTTTATCTACATCTGCAAGACTATAAGCATCAAGTATTTTAGTTTGAACATGCCGCATCATCCAGCGAAGGTTAGTCCAATCTTTTAGCATATCTTCTATGGCGGGAAATTGAGCTTGCCGCTCAAATGGGCTCAAATTCCTATCGCTCTCATTTTCCCACCAATGTCGATATTGTCCTTGCCATCTTTCTAAAAAGGGGCGAAGAACATCCTGCATCATCCTAGAAACTAGCGCGCCTAAATGATTTTGTTGGCTTATGCTTAACCTGCCAACTGGAAATTTACGCATGATACCCCGTGATTCTTGAAAGAATCTATAAACAGAATCAAAACTTTCCGCATAAATCTCACCATCAAAATCTTTACATTTTTTATCATTTACCTTACCAGTAACTGCACGACGTGTAGAAAGCTCTGTGTATAACTCCCATGCGCATTGACGGTCAATATCTGACAATTCAGCTTTAAGCTTAAACAATTTTAAATTAAGTTCAAACGACCCTTTTTCTAAGACCATATTAACCTCCGTTACGCTGTTTCATACTGCGAGAGTTATCAATTTGGTAACTTGGTTTTATTGCCGCAGCATTCACTAATTCTGTTAGGCGAATCGTTGTCAAATTCCCCCAGTATTCCCATGAAGCATAACCAGAAGTTACATTGTCGTAAAAACGATCAGGCACTATAACTTTTCCATCAATCGTTTTTTTATGACTTGGCAACACAATGCCAATTAAGCCATGCTTCTTATCCAAAGTCGCTTTAATTTCCCAATCTACATACTTGCGTTCATGTGTTTGCCCACCAATCAACACGACCGTGCATGAAGTGCCTGTAATATAGGTATCTCTTATCCTTTGCATTACATAATCTACATTATCACTATCAATTACACGGTCTAATGAACTATCAAACACTGCTTCGTATTGGTCGTGAAAAAAACTCGAAAACTCATCGTAATAGCATTGATCGCCACTATGATGATAACTAACAAAGACCTTTCTTCTAACTGGAGTAACTAGTCCGCCTCGACTTAAAAGGCTAGTATTACCTAACAGTCCGTTCATCTTTTTATCCCCTTTTTTAGTTAGCAAAAGCATAGCCAACGAATTAGTAGGTATATTGGGGATAATTGTTTGAAATCAAGTGGCTACTAGAATGCAGGCGGGAATGCTCGGTTTTCGCGTTACATCCGCGAAACCCTCGGCCTAAAGGGTCGCGCACTTAATCAGCATTAAGCGGCTTGTTGCAGTTGTTGCACTTCTTGTTTGATTTTTTGGCTCAAGGTTTTTTCTGCAATTTTTAAATCATAAGTGCTTTGCAGGTTTAGCCAAAACTGCGCGGTAGTACCAAAAAACCGTGCAAGGCGCAGGGCGGTATCTGCCGTAACACCGCGCTTTTCGCGCACAATGTCGTTAATGCGTGGGGCTGGCACGCGCAGGTGCATGGCCAGCGCATGAGGGGTCATGCCCAGCGGAGCTAAAAATTCCTCACGCAATATTTCGCCCGCGTGAATGGGGCGTAATTGGTTGGTTGTCATGATTAAACCTTTCTAGTGATAATCCACAATTTCAATATCTGTTACGCCTATATCTGACCACTTAAAGCAAATACGCCATTGGTCGTTAATCCTGATACTGTGCTGGCCTTCGCGGTTACCTTTTAACGCCTCCAGGCGGTTAGCAGGCGGTGCGCGCAAGTCTTTAAGTTCCACCGCGCTATCTAGCATTTGCAGCTTGCGCTCGGCTACGGTTTGAATGTTCTTAAAGCGCTTCGGGCTTTCGCCTTCAAACAACTTTTGCGTGTCTTTGCACTTAAAGGATTGTATCGGCATGTGGAATAGTATAACGCTTACCGTTAAATGTCAAACGGTAGGATTGTGTGCTTTTGCAACCCCAAAATTATAAAAACGAGCAAGTAGAATTTTTTGATTGGTAGGCGGGAATGCTCGGTTTTCGCGTTGCATCCGCGAAACCCTCGGCCTAGAGGCTCGCTTCGCAGGCTCTGCGTCCAGCCGAGCAGTGCTCGGCTAGTCGAACCCATGCGGGTTAATTCCTAGCCTGCTCCACCAACAAATAAAAAAGCCACCCGAAGGTGGCGTTTTTATTTGTTGGTGGAGCAGGCGGGAATCGAACCCGCGTCCGCAAGCCCTCCACAGACAGTTCTACATACTTAGCCTTGTTGTTTAATTTAACGTGCAACACACCAACAGACAAGCAGTTTGCACGCGAGCTACCTTAAAGTTAATGCAGTGCTAAGTAACCCAACACAACACGTATCCCGTGTATATGACGCTGCGATGGTTTTAAGGCCACCCACCCCACGGGAGAGATGGTGCAGCGTCCAGCCGGTCTTAAGCGGCTAGAGCGTAAGTTTCGTCGTTTGCGACTATACTTGTTTCAGCTGTATTTACGAGGTAATCTGAGCCTCGGTATGCCCTGCACTGCTTTGCAACCCACGTCGAAACCTGGTCAGCCCCAAAGTGTTAATATTATGACTTGAGCGAACGCAGCAAGTTCGCCCAAGGTTGAATTATACGCTACTTGTTGTGCGCACGCATAATGCAGCCTTGCCTTTAGAGTATTCTTACCGCTCCCAATCCCACGCTTTTTCTAAATACTGCTTGCTGCCTATGCGCGCCTATTATGGCCTTTCATAATACGTCCTTGCTCGCGCTTCCAGTCTTTTTCACTTTCTACGTCCCGCTTATCGTGCTGTTTTTTGCCTTTGGCAAGGCCAATTTCCACTTTCACACGACCTTTAGAAAAATGTAAATCGAGCGGCACTAATGTATAACCTGCGCGCTCTACTTTTACAATTAATTTAATAATTTCTTCGTTATGTAACAATAACTTACGTGTTCTAATTTTATCTGGGCTAATGTGCGTAGAAGCTGCACCGAGCGGCGTGACGTGACAACCAATGAGGTAAACCTCGCCACGCTGAATAATGACGTAAGCCTCTTTAATATTGGCGCGATTATCGCGAATGGCTTTCACCTCCCAACCTTCGAGGACGATGCCAGCTTCGTATTTTTCTTCGATAAAGTAATCGAAAAACGCTTTTTTGTTTTGCGCGATGCTCATGACATGCAACTAATGGCTTAAAATGGCTATTTTACGCTAGTTTGAATTCAAGAATGAATCGGGTTGAAAAAACGGTGTTAGTCACACATTCGGCAGCGCAAATGTTTGCCTTAGTGGATGCGGTAGAAGATTATCCAAAATTTTTGCCTTGGTGCGGCGGCGTTGATTTGCTTAATCGCTCAGAAACCAGCACCAGCGCGACTTTGCACATTAATTATCATGGGCTAAAACAACCCTTTAGCACGCAAAACAACAAGGTTTTTCCTACCCAAATGGATATTGTGCTGAAAGATGGACCATTTAAACATTTGGATGGCGACTGGCGTTTTGTTGAATTAAGCCCAGATGCCTGTAAAATTATATTTAGATTGCATTACGAGTTTGCCAACAGCCTATTGGAAAAGTTGATTTCACCCGTGTTTAACCATATTGCCACGACATTTGTCGATGGTTTTGTGGCGCGCGCGGATAAAATATACCGCTAAAATTGATAAAGGATAGACTTTGCCTCACAACAATATCACCATTGAAGTCGCCTATGCATTGCCTCAGCAGCAACTGATTATTCCTGTGCAAGTTACGCCAGAAACCACTGCGGAGCAAGCGATACAATTGAGTGGGATTTTGGCGAAGTTTCCAGACATTGATTTAAGCCAGAATCAAATTGGTATATTTGGCAAACTGACTAAACTTGACGCGCCTTTGCGCCATTTAGACCGTATTGAGATTTATCGTCCGCTAATTGCCGACCCGAAAGAGATGCGCAAACAGCGTGCTGCAGATGGCAAAGCGATAAAATAGCTTCACGCAGGCTTTGCGCTTTTGGTGCATGCCCGCAAAAAGTTGGCGAACTGGCCGAATAATTAGGCTTATTAATTAAGTCTATTTGAATTTTTACCCTCAAACTGCTTGGCAATGTCATGCAGTTGTCATTTACTTAGTTTATTTCAAGCATCAATGTAGCAATCAAAAAAAATTAAGTTTACCGTTCTAAGTTTTTTTGTTAGAAAATAATATTGTGTACAATTTAATTGTGGTAAACTTATAATCATGAAACCTTTAAGCAATTTTAAAAAGACAACGCCGCTGAATATAGATCAACAAATGTGCTTTGCACTTTATTCCACCTCACTCAGCATGACGAAAGTCTATAAACCCTTATTGAGCGCGCTAAACCTGACATACCCGCAATATTTAGTATTGCTGGTACTTTGGCAACAGGATGGTTTGACTGTCAACACGCTAGGTGAACGCTTATTCTTAGACTCTGGGACGTTAACGCCATTACTAAAGCGCCTTGAGAAAAACGGCTATTTATCACGTCAAAGGGCTGTTGAAGATGAGCGCCGTGTGATTGTTAAATTAACTGAAGCAGGTAAACGACTACAGACCGAATCCCAACATGTGCCCTTAAAAGTTGCCTGTAGCACAGGCTGTTCGCTACCAGAATTACACACATTAAATGACCAATTAATAGCGCTAAGAGCGGCGTTAATAAGCCATATCAATTTAACCTAACCCAATTTTAATCAATTTTCACATTAAGGAAAAAACCATGAAAATAACAAAGTCTGCATTCACTAAACCCGCTGTATTGGGTATTACTTTAATCGCATTGAGCGTTGCAAATGCTTATGCTGAAGACACAACTACTCAAGAAGTGGGTGACAAGCCAGTCGTTGAGCAACTGGTTGATACGATGACAAAACTAGCTGCTGGCCCGCATGCTGGCTATCGTGCAAATCATGCTAAAGGTATTGTTGCCACCGGTGAATTTACACCAGCTAGCACGGCTTCTAGTATCACAAAAGCTAACTTTATGAGCGGTAAAACAACTCCAGTGACTGTACGCTATTCTAATGCCACTGGCGTGCCGAACATCCCAGATGCAGATGGCAATGCCTTCCCAAAGGGTATGGCAATTCGCTATCAATTAACTGACGGCACTTATAGTGACATGGTCACTATTTCGGTGAATGGCTTTCCTGCGGCAACACCCGAAGACTTTTTAGGCTTACTTAATGCCGTTGCAGCAAGTGGCCCAGGCGCACCAAAACCTAGTCCTGTTGAGCAATTTTTAGGCTCGCATCCTGCAGCATTAAAATTTGTCACCACACCAAAACCTGCTCCAGTAAGTTTTGCTACACAAGCGTTTTATGGAGTAAATGCGTTTAAATTTACTAATGCAAAAGGCGAAGTTAACTATGGTCGCTATCGCATTGAGCCAGTTAAAGGTCAGCAGTTTTTGACTAAAGAAGATGCTGCAAAAGCTGCACCTAATTATTTGATGGATGAATTACCTGCTCACTTAAAATCTGGTGCCGTTAAATATCGCATTTCAGTGCAAGTGGCTGAAAAAGACGATATTGTGAATGACGCAACTGTTAGTTGGCCAGAGTCTAGAAAAGTTGTGGAACTCGGCACATTAACAATTAAAGCCATTAATCCAGATGGTGTGAAATTTGAAAAAGCTACAATGTTCAACCCGCTTGCTTTAGTAGATGGTATTGAGCCAAGCGATGACCCGGTTTTACTTGCTAGACCAAGCGCCTATGCGGTAAGTTACGGTCGCCGTTTAGGTCAATAACTACTTAACCTTTAGTGATAGCAAACTTAGCTTGCTATCACTAAAGCCTTACGCAGGCAAAGCGCTTTTGGTGCATGCACGCAAAAAAAGGTGGTTAAGCTTTTCTTCTTAAACCGCTGGCCAGACACCGCATGAAACTAAATTAGCTATTGGCAGTTCTCGCTAACATCTTGTTGGGATTTTGCAGCCCCTTCTTTTAGTTCTTTATCGTCAAAATAGTGACGTTCGCCCTTCTCATCCACCTTGAATAAGCGGCCACCTTGTTGGTAACTTGCCAAATTGGTTTTGGCTGTTCTGCAATTTTCTTCTTTTATTTTTGCTATTTTCTCTTTTTCTTCTTTAGTTTTTTTGTCAGCTTCTGCCTTGTTTTGGCGATTTTTTGCCGCATCATCCTCTTTGCCTTCTTTACCTTTAGCGTCACTAGCTGGCGCCGCTGTGGCAACTGGCATTTTAGCCGTATCTGTCACAGGTGAAAGCGGCGCACTGCCAGTAGGTTTAGCCACTTTTTTTCTGCCAATTTGTTCTAATTTAATGTTAGATGGTGGCGGCGTATCGGAATACCGAATCTCGCCATTTTTATCTTTCCATTTATACACTTCCGCATTTGCCAACAAAGGCAAAGCCAGCAACACAGCACAAACCACACCTAATAATTTTCTAACTTTCATAACCATCCCTTTTACTTTAGCTTCAGTTTTTTAAATAAATCCTGATACTGTTTAATCGATTTTTGCACGCTATAACCATTCACAATCGTTTCGCGTGCATTTTTACGCTTTTCTGCGTATTTTTTCTTGTTTTTCAGCGCATCATCCACCGCTTTTGCGATGTCGCTACTGGAGAAAAAATCTACCAGCACGCCATTTTTACTATTCAGCACCTCTAGCACTGGTGCGGTTTTCGAGCCGATGACCACACAACCCACCGCCATCGCCTCTAACATAGACCACGATAGCACAAATGGCACGGTTAAATATACATGCGCCGATGAAATTTGCAGCATTTTGATGTATTCTTCGTAGGCGATTTTGCCTAAAAAATGCACCCGTTCGCTGTCAATCTTCACCTCTTGCAACATTTTTTCGCGATAAGTCGCGCCGCTCAACTTTCTACCGTAACTCACTTCGTCGCCACCCACAATTAAAACGTGGCAATCGGGTTGGCGTTGACAAATCTCAGGAATCGCCCGCATAAAGGTGTGAAACCCGCGATAAGGCTCAAGATTGCGCGACACAAAAGTCATTACTTTATCTTTTTCAGTTAATACCTTACCATTTGGCAACGTGAACTTTGCATTGGCATCAGGCTTTGCAAGCTCCGCATTCACACCCTCGTGAATCACGGAAATTTTTGATTGAAACTCTTTGGGATACAAGTTTTTTTGCCATGGCGTGGCGCTAATACCAGCGTCGCAGCCTGTTAATGCCAGCAAATTAATGGTATTTTTTGTGCGAATTCGCAACACATCGTCAAGGCTATTTGGATACTCAGGATCAAAATCGGTATCGGCACCTGTTGCGTGGTAAAAAAATTCGAAATAATTAATGAGTTTTGTCTTTGGGAAAACGTCTTTTACGTACAGCGTTTCGCCCCATCCCGCATGGCCAATCACCACGTCTGGCACAAAGCCTTTGCGCTTTAACGATTCACACGCTTTTGCAACCGCCTGCCCGTTAAGCACCGCCGATTCTAGCCCCGCGATATAATGGTGAATATTTTGCGTACCCTTTCTTGCGGGTTCGTAAATCACTTTTGGCACGTCTGGCAGCCCGCGCGCTTGTGATTGCGAGAGCGATACCACTTGATTGCCCTGAATGCTGGCCAAATGCGCCGCAATATGCGGAAACTGACCTGGAAAATTTTGATGGCAAAAGAGAACACGCATAGGCCATTATGGCTTAATCTTTGCCAGAAAATCAAGTTAAGCATCAAGCACTTGCATCTAGCACTCGCAGGTTGACGCACAATTCTGTATAATCTCGTTTTGGAATTAAAGGATTAGTCATGCGTTTGCTGCAACAAGCTCTCACTTTTGATGATGTTTTATTAGTTCCCGCGCATTCAATCATCTTGCCGCGCGAAGTCAATCTAAGCACGCAACTCACCCGCAACATCAAACTTAACATCCCGCTGGTGTCGGCGGCGATGGATACTGTGACCGAAGCGCCACTGGCCATCGTGCTGGCGCAAGAAGGCGGCATGGGCATTATTCACAAGAATATGACCGCGCAACAGCAAGCGGCACACGTGTCGCGCGTAAAACGCTTTGAATCTGGCGTGGTGAACGACCCAATTACGATTACGCCGAACATGAGCGTGCGCGATGTGATGGCGCTTACGCAGCAACACAAAATTTCTGGCTTGCCCGTTGTCGATAACGGCAAAATTGTTGGCATTGTCACCAACCGCGATTTGCGATTTGAAACCAATTTAGACCAACCGATTAAAAACATCATGACGCCGCGCGATAAGCTAGTCACCGTGCGCGAAGGTGCTGCCAAAGAGGATGTGATTAAACTTTTGCACCAACACCGCTTAGAGCGCGTGCTGGTGATTGATGCGAACGACATGCTCAAAGGCTTGATTACGGTCAAAGATATTCAAAAATCGAGCGACCACCCATTTGCCTGTAAAGATAAACATGGTCGCTTGCGTGTTGGCGCGGCAGTTGGCACGGGGGATGGCACCGAAGAGCGCGTTGCTGCACTGGCAGAAGCGGGCGTGGATGTGATTGTGGTGGATACCGCGCACGGCCACTCGCAAGGCGTGCTGGACCGCGTCACTTGGGTGAAAAAACATTTTCCAAAAATTGAAGTGATAGGCGGCAATATCGCCACCGCCGATGCCGCGAAAGCGCTTGTGGATGCGGGTGCTGACGGTGTGAAGGTGGGCATTGGTCCTGGCTCAATCTGCACCACTCGCATCGTCGCAGGTGTGGGCGTGCCGCAAATTTCAGCAATTAGCAACGTAGAAGCCGCGCTGAAAAAAACTGGCGTGCCATTCATTGCCGATGGCGGCATTCGCTTCTCTGGCGACATCTCCAAAGCCATTGCGGCTGGCGCATATTCTGTCATGCTCGGCGGCATGTTTGCTGGCACAGAAGAGGCGCCGGGTGAAGTTGAGCTATTTCAAGGTCGCTCCTACAAATCTTATCGCGGCATGGGCTCAATCGGCGCGATGCAAAAGGGTTCTAGCGACCGCTATTTCCAAGAAAGTAACGGCAACGCAGACAAACTCGTGCCAGAAGGCATTGAAGGTCGCGTGCCGTACAAAGGCAGCGTCGTCGCGGTCATCCACCAGCTAATGGGCGGCTTACGCGCCTCCATGGGCTATGTTGGCTGCGCAACCATCGACGAAATGCGCAACAAAGCAGAGTTCGTGCAAATCACCAGTGCTGGTATGCGCGAATCACACGTGCATGACGTACAAATTACCAAAGAAGCACCAAACTACAGAATCGACTAACTAACACCTGCCCTGAGAGCCTCATGGATATTGGCTCGCAGGGCAGGTGTATTTAACTATGACCCACTCAAAAATCCTTATTTTAGACTTCGGCTCTCAAGTCACCCAACTTATTGCAAGAAGGGTGCGCGAGGCGCATGTGTATTGCGAGATTCATCCTTGCGACGTTTCCGATGCATTCGTCAAAAACTTTGGCGCAGATGGCATCATTTTAAGCGGCAGTCACGCCAGTGCTTATGAAGAAGAAGCTGACAGCGCTCCGCAAGCCGTATTTGAGCTTGGAGTGCCGGTTTTAGGCATTTGCTACGGCATGCAAACCATGGCGCAACAACTCGGTGGCAAAGTAGAAGCTGGCACAAAACGTGAGTTTGGCTACGCGCAAGTGCGCGCACGTGGCCATTCTGCGCTGTTCCGCGATATTCAAGATGAAACCAACGCCGAAGGCCACGGCTTGATTGACGTGTGGATGAGCCACGGCGACAAAGTCACAGAGTTACCGCCTAATTTCAAAGTGATTGCAAGTAATGAAACCACGCCCATAGCAGCGATGGCAGATGAAACGCGCAAATTTTACGCGGTACAGTTTCACCCAGAAGTGACGCACACCAAGCAAGGCCAAGCGATGCTAAATCGTTTTGTTTTAGACATTTGCGGCGCAAAACCCGATTGGATTATGGGCGACTATATTAGCGAAGCTATCGCCAAAATCAAAGCGCAAGTGGGCAATGAAGAAGTGATTTTAGGCTTATCTGGCGGCGTGGATTCCAGTGTAGCAGCCGCGTTGATTCACCGCGCAATTGGCGACCAGCTCACTTGCGTATTCGTTGATCACGGCTTATTGCGCTTAAATGAGGGCGATATGGTGATGGGCATGTTCGCTGACCGTTTGCACGTTCACGTCATTCGCGTGGATGCCGCCGAGCAGTTTATGCGTGAATTAAAAGGCGTTTCTGAGCCGGAAGCCAAGCGCAAAATTATCGGCAAAGAATTTGTAGAAGTATTCCAGCGCGAAGCCAAAAAATGCGCCAATGCAAAATGGCTTGCACAAGGTACGATTTACCCCGATGTGATTGAATCTGGTGGAACTAATAATCAAAGCGGAACCAAAAAAGCGATGACCATTAAAAGCCATCACAATGTTGGCGGCTTGCCTGAAAAATTAGGCCTAAAATTACTCGAGCCGTTGCGCGATTTATTTAAAGACGAAGTGCGCGAACTCGGCGTGGCGCTTGGCTTACCAGCCGATATGGTGTATCGCCACCCATTCCCAGGCCCAGGTTTGGGCGTGCGTATTTTGGGCGAAGTACACCAAGCGTTTGCAGATTTACTGCGCGCGGCAGATGCCATATTTATCGAAGAATTACGCAACACCAAATGCGAAAAAACGGGCAAGACTTGGTACGAACTGACCAGTCAAGCGTTTGCCGTTTTCTTGCCAGTAAAAAGCGTCGGCGTCATGGGCGATGGCCGCACCTATGACTACGTGGTGGCATTACGCGCCGTCGTCACCAGCGATTTTATGACCGCGCATTGGGCGGAATTGCCATACGATTTACTAGGCCGCGTTTCCAACCGCATTATTAACGAAGTGCGTGGCATTAATCGTGTGGTGTACGACATCTCAGGAAAACCGCCTGCGACGATTGAGTGGGAATAATGAGCCCAAGATTATGAGTAGAGGTTTTGTTAAAGAGGATGATTTAGAACACGCTGGTACGGACTTGCCAGAACGGCCGCTAAGCGATTTGCCGAATTATGTCACCCCGCATGGATATTGGCTGCTAGAGCACTCGGCAGAAAAGTTAGATGCCGAGCGCGCTGTGTTGATTCAACATAAAGATGACGATGTAGCAAAGCAAAAACTCACCATGATAGACCGCGATTTGCGTTATTTATCTGCAAAATTAGAAAGCGCGATTGTGGTTGACCACGCGCAGCAAACGAAAGATAGCGTGTTGTTTGGCGCGACGGTAGAGGTGGAAGACGACGAAGGCAACACACACACTTTCGCCATTGTGGGCGAGGATGAAGCCGACGTTACAGCAAACAAAGTAAGCTGGGCATCGCCGTTGGCAAAGGCTTTAATTGGCCACAAAGTGGGCGAAAACGTAATATGGAAACGCCCTGCGGGTGATTTGAATTTAGAAATTATTAAAATTAGTTAAAAATGAAAGAGCAAAGCAACACATGTTAATCGCAAATAATATCACCATGCAGTTTGGCGCTAAGCCATTGTTTGAAAACGTTTCTGTTAAGTTTGGCGATAATAATCGCTATGGCTTAATTGGCGCCAATGGCTGCGGAAAATCAACCTTTATGAAGATTTTGGCAGGCACGCTTGAGCCTACTTCTGGCAATATTGCTATCGATTCTAACGAGCGTATGGCGTTTTTGCATCAAGACCAATTTGCCTACGAAGATCAGCGCGTGCTGGACGTGGTGATGATGGGTCACGAGCAAATGTGGCAAGCCAATTTAGAAAAAAACGCGATTTACGCGAATTTAGAGGCTACAGAAGAAGATTATATGAAAGCCGCCGAGCTAGAGCATGTGTACGCCGAATATGACGGCTACACGGCCGAGGCGCGCGCAGGCGAGCTGTTGCTAGGCGTGGGCATCCCGACATCGCAGCATAATGGCTTAATGAGCGCCGTTGCGCCAGGCTGGAAGCTTCGTGTGTTACTGGTGCAAGCGTTGTTCTCTAACCCTGATATTTTGCTGCTGGATGAGCCGACCAATAACTTGGACATTAATACCATTCGCTGGCTGGAAGATGTGCTGAACAACCGCGATTGCACCATGATTATTATTTCGCATGATCGCCACTTTTTAAACCAAGTATGTACGCACACGGCGGATATGGATTACGGAAAAATCGCCACATACCCTGGCAATTACGACGATTACATGGAAGCCTCGACTGCTGCGCGCGCACAACAAGCCAAAGATAACGCCAAAGCCAAGCAGCAAGTGGCTGATTTACAAGACTTTGTGCGCCGCTTTTCTGCCAACGCCTCTAAAGCCAAGCAAGCGACTTCTAGAGCGAAACAGATAGATAAAATTAAAATTGAAGAATTCAAACCTTCTAGCCGCCAGTTCCCGTTTATTCGTTTTGAGTACGACGACAAAGAAAAACTACATCGCAACGCGGTTGAGCTAAAAAAACTCAGCCATGGTTTTGATAAGCCATTGTTTAACAACGTAGAATTTATATTTGAAGCAGGCGAAAAAGTCGCGATTATTGGTGAGAATGGTATTGGCAAAACCACGTTCTTACGCTGCTTGGCGGGCGATTTAAAGCCTAAACACGGCGAAGTTAAGTGGGCGGAAAAAGCCAATTTAGGCTATTTTGCGCAAGACCACGAATACGAATTTGAACAAGGCGAAGATTTGTTTGAGTGGATGGCGCAATACCGCAAAACCAACGAGGACGACCAAGCAGTGCGCAGCATGTTGGGCCGCTTATTGTTTGGTGGCGAAGACACCAAAAAATCGGTGAAAGTGCTGTCTGGCGGCGAAAAGGGCCGTATGTTGTACGGAAAGCTCATGCTCGCCAAAACCAATGTGCTGTTGATGGACGAACCGACCAACCACATGGACATGGAAAGTATTGAAGCCTTAAATACTGCGTTGGACAAATACAAAGGCACATTATTTTTTGTCTCGCACGACCGCGAATTTGTCAGCTCAATCGCTACTAGAATCTTGGAAATTAAAGCGGATGGCATTGTGGATTTTACGGGTAATTACGAAGATTATTTGGCGAGTCAGGGTGTTGAATAATATAGGAAAGGTGGCAGAGCGGTTGAATGTACCTGACTCGAAATCAGGCGTACGTGAATAGCGTATCGAGGGTTCGAATCCCTCCCTTTCCGCCAAA
>JAYVSZ010000032.1:0-15152 GCA_043774925.1 Methylophilaceae bacterium
GGCGAGATTGAAATCCCTTTTCAAACGTGGGATTGCGTGAACGACAACCCATTTTTCTCGCCAAATGCTGACGTTTTGCCAGAGTTAGAAGCTTATTTAGATAATATTCGTGCCGAGCGAGATTCTGTTGGCGCGCGCATCAGCGTGGTGGCCGAAGGTTGCCCTGTAGGCTGGGGCGAGCCTGTGTTCGATAGGCTAGATGCGGATATTGCGCACGCCATGATGAGTATTAATGCGGTAAAAGGTGTGGAAATTGGCGCAGGCTTTGCATCAGTTAGTCAGCGTGGTAGTGTGCATTCTGATGAAATGACATCGCAAGGTTTTTTAACCAATCATGCAGGCGGTATGCTGGGTGGCATTTCTACGGGGCAAGAAATTCGTGTGAATATTGCGTTAAAACCCACTTCAAGCATTCCACAACCGCGCCGCAGTATTAATAAAGCTGGTGAACCAGTTGAAATGCAAACCACAGGCAGGCATGACCCTTGCGTGGGCGTGCGAGCCACGCCGATTGCCGAGGCCATGCTGGCAATTGTGTTGATGGATCATGCGCTACGTCACCGCGGGCAAAATGCTGATGTAATTACTACAACACCGAAAATATAAACTGTGAGCCACGCGCTTCACGCTAACCTTTCCCGCTTCTACTTTATTTACTACTTTTTTGTAGGCGCGTTTGTGCCTTATTGGGGCTTATATTTGCAGTCTGAGCATTTTTCGGCTGCTGATATTGGTATTCTCATGTCACTGTTTCAAATTAGCCGTATTTTTGCACCTAACTTGTGGGGTTGGCTGGCAGACCACACAGGCAAACGCGTTACTTGGATAAAACTCACCGCATTGTTAGGCTTGTTGGGCTTTACAGCAGTTTTTTGGGCGCATAGTTTCTTTTGGTTGTTTTTTGTGATGGCCGCGCTCAGCTTGTTTACCAGTTCTACGCTACCACTTTCCGAATCACTCACTTTGGCGCATCTCGCCACTACTAATGGCCATTACAGCCGCATTCGCATGTGGGGTTCGCTAGGGTTTATTGTCGCCGCCGTGATTTTAGGTTTTTTGATGGATGGTTTTGGCATCAAAAGTTTGCTATGGTTTTTGCTCGCTGTGCAAATAACGTTATTCGCGCTTACCTTTACATTAAAAGAAGCAAGCGTCGCGCCACATCATACGGACAATTTTTCTGTGTGGAAAATCATCCGCGAACCCGCTGTAATGGCGCTATTAGTGGGCTGCGCCATGATGGTGACAGCGCATGGCGTACTGTATAACTTTTACTCAATTTATTTGGCCGAGCACGGTTATAGCAAAAGCGTTATCGGTTTGTTGTGGGCAGTTGGGGTGATTTGCGAGATTGTGATTTTTATGCTGATGCCAAAAATCATGAAAAAATTCAGCCTGAAAGCGATTATGCTGACGAGCTTGGCGCTGGCTGTCCTCCGCTTTAGCCTGATAGGCGTTGCTGTAGATAATCTTGTGTTGTTGTTAATTGCACAAAGTTTGCACGCCGCCACATTTGGCAGTTTTCATGCAGCCTCTGTGGAGGTGGTCAGCCAGTTTTTTAACGGGCGCCACCAAGCCAAAGGACAGGCGATTTACAACAGCGTGGCATATGGCGTGGGAGGCACAATCGGCGGGCTTGCTGGCGGCTATGCCTTGCAATATTTGGGTGGACAGAACACGTTTTTATTGGCGGCGGTATTTCCGTTGTTAGGGTTTGTTGTGATAGCATTGGGTTTAAAGCTGACGCAAACACATGGCCGTGCGGGCATGTTTAGTTGATTTAGCCCAACTTCGTCGCCATACGTTGTTACTTACATAAAAAATTTAAACTTACATATAACAACATATGCGCGTTTAATTTTTTTATTCGCGCCTAGTTTGGCTTAGAAGTTGAACTAAATTTTGGCAAATTTGGTAAAGAACTAAGGGATAATTTAATGAAATTAAAATTATTTTTAATGTGTGTAATGAGCTTGTTAGCCGCGTCGGCGCTTGCTGATACGCGCGTGAATGTGGTTGGCTTATTCAGCAACAAAGCCATCGTCACGATTAACGGCGGTGCGCCGCAAAGCTTGTCCGCAGGCCAAACCAAAGAGGGCGTTAAGCTTATTTCGGCGGATAGTAGCGCGGCGACCTTTGTTGTGGAAGGTAAGCGCCAAGTGCTTAAAATGGGGCAAGCGGCCTCAGTCGCTGGTGGCGCAGCACCTGCGGCGGGTGACGGCGGCACGAACTCGCCAGTCAATTTATACGTAGATAGCCGAGGTCATTTTTATGGGAATATGAGTGTGAACGGCGCCTCGTTGAAATACGTGGTGGATACTGGCGCGAGCTCAGTTGCAATGAATAGCGGCGACGCAAAATACGCTAAAATTGATTATGAAAAAGGGCAGGCGGTGCAAGCTTCCACCGCTAGCGGCATTTCCACAGGGTATCGCGTTACGCTAAACACCCTAAAAATTGGCAGCATTGTGTTAAATAATGTTGATGCGGTGGTGCTGGAGGGAGGTTTTCCGCAAGAGGTTTTGCTGGGCATGACGGTGCTAAATAGGCTGGATATGAAGCGTGATAATTCGATTATGACGCTGACTAAAAAGTACTAATAAAAACGGGCGAAAGCCCGTTTTTATTGCTTCAAGCGCTTATTTCTTGGCTTTTGGTTTGGGCTTGATGGCGGCTTTTGGCGCATCTTTTAGCACAAAGGTTACTTTCATATTCACACGGTATTCCGTCACTTTCCCGTTGACCACTTTTGCGCTTTGTTCTTTTATCCACGCACCTGTAATGTCGTGCAACGAATCCGCGGCTTTGGTCACGCCTTGCGCCACAGCATCTTCAAAACTTTTTTTACTTGAGGCAATAATTTCAATCACTTTTGCGACAGACATTTTTAGCTCCTTTTTGTGAAAAAACTGTTTTTACTGTAAATATTTAATGGCGAGCGTGACCAAAATCACGACAATGGTCATAAAAATAATCACGCCAATAATGCCGCCAAGAAAGGCTTGGCCAATCGTCATTTTGGCAAGAATTTCTTTGTAATTGGTGCGGCTACGCACGCCTAACATGCCCAAAGAAACGGCGCGCAGCACTTGGAACATGGTTGCGCGTTCTGGCGCTAATGGCTTGTTTGCTGGGTTTGGTGCGCTCGCTTCAGTCATTTTTCCTGCTTACTTATGATAGGTGCTTGATGGCAAGTTGCACCAGCGTGAGTACGGTGAACACGAATATCACCGCACCAATAATACCGGCGATGACTGCTTGTTTGAGCGTGATTTTACTGATGTCGTCTTCATAGCCTTTTTGCCCGCGCACACCAACCATGCCCCACAACACGGCTTTAATGATTTGAAAAAATGACGCACCTTGATTTTTGGTTTCGTTCCCCATTTATTTTTTTCTTTTGTCGTTCTCAATTAAGGCATACGCACTATGGTTGTGAATGCTCTCAAAGTTCTCTGACTCGACAATATACTTATCGATGCGTTTTTCGGCATTTAGCTGTGCGGCCACATCGCGCACCATGTCTTCTACAAATTTTGGGTTGTCGTAGGCGCGCTCGGTCACAAATTTTTCATCTGGGCGTTTTAGCAAGCCGTAGAGCTCGCACGAGGCTTGCTTTTCTACCAGCGCGATAATGTCTTCAATCCAGATAAAATCGTTAATCAGCGCGGTAACGGTGACGTGTGAACGTTGATTGTGCGCGCCGTAATCGGAGATTTTTTTACTGCATGGGCACAAGCTGGTGACGGGCACCAGCACTTTTACAGTGATGTCGAATTTGCCGTGTTTGATTTCGCCGATAAATGTCACGTCATAATCTAGCAAACTTTTGACGCCAGAAACTGGCGCAGATTTATTGACAAAGTACGGAAAACGCATTTCTACATAGCCAGTTTCCGCCTCTAAGCGTTTAACCATTTCACGCAAAATGCTCTCGAACGAATCAATCGAAATCGCGCGGTCGTTCATGTTCAAAATCTCAACAAAGCGCGACATGTGCGTGCCTTTAAAGTTATGCGGCAAATGCACATACATATCAAAAACGGCCACAGTGCTTTGCTCGCCACCACTTTTGTCTTTTACAATGACAGGATGGCGAATGGATTTAATGCCGACTTTGTTGATGTCCAAATGGCGCACGTCTTGCAAGCTTTGCGTGTCTTCAATCGGGCTGCTGGCGTGGTCTGGTAGCGTGGGTTGGTTCATAAATCTCCAAAATCGGCGCGGCTAAACGCAAAGTTTACTCGCCTTAAATGTGGTGTAAATAACTATTTTTATGGATATTGGGCTGAAAGCCGCGAAATCAAGCACTAAATAGTTTTTAATTTCGCCTGAATGGCGCGCACAATGCCCGCACTATCAAGACCACATTCCGCCAGCATAGTTTCATGCACACCATGCTCGATAAACTTATCCGGCAGACCGAGACACAGCGCGGGTGTGCTTAAATTAAGCGCCTGCATCGTCTCCAGCACCGCCGCGCCAGCGCCGCCCATCAGCGCGTTTTCTTCTACGGTTGCAATTAAATCATGCGTTTTGCTTAGTTTTTTGATTAATTCAATATCTAGCGGCTTAATAAAGCGCATATTAGCAACGCTGGCGTCCAATATCTGCGCGGCTTCCAGGGCAGGTGCTAGCATGCTGCCAAACGCTAAAATAGCGACTTTTTTGCCTTTTTTAGCAGAAGATCCACGCACACTGGTATTTTTAATCATGGCACCTTTGCCAATCGGCAAGGTTTCTAGTTTGGGATTAATTGCTGCACCCGTGCCGCTACCGCGCGGGTAACGCACGGCCGCGATGCCTTTGTATTGATAGCCAGTCGTCAGCATTTGTCGGCATTCGTTTTCGTCGCTCGGCGCCATAATCACAATGTTCGGAATGCAGCGCAAATAGCTTAAATCGAAGCTACCCGCGTGCGTGGGGCCGTCCGCGCCGACTAAGCCTGCGCGGTCAATGGCAAACAGCACGTCCAAATTTTGTAGTGCGATGTCGTGAATGAGCTGATCATAAGCGCGCTGCAAAAACGTGCTGTAAATGGCGATGACTGGTTTTAGTCCATCGCAAGCCATGCCCGCGGCGAAAGTGAGCGCATGCTGCTCCGCAATGCCCACGTCGAAATAGCGCGTTGGATATTTTTCTGCGAATTGGTTTAGACCGCTGCCATCGCACATCGCAGGCGTAATGCCGACCAGTTTATCGTCCGCATCGGCCATGTCCACCAGCCAATCGCCAAATATCTGTGTGTAGGTTTTAGCCGCGCCGTTGCTGTGTGCCACGCCATTGCTCGGGTCAAATTTGCTCACGCCGTGATATTTGTTTGGGTCATCTTCAGCAGGCTCAAAGCCTTTGCCTTTTTGCGTAACAATATGTAAAAACTGCATGCCTTTTAGCTCGCGAATATTGGTTAAAGTATCGAGCAAAGTAGGCAAATCATGGCCGTCAATCGGGCCGATATAATTAAAGCCGAACTCCTCAAATAGCGTGCCGCCGGGCGAAACCATGCCTTTGGCGTGTTCTTCGGCGCGCTTGGCAAACTCTTTGACGGGAGGCACCATGCCTAACATTTTTTTGCCGCCTTGCCGCACACGGTCGTATAAGCGGCCAGAAAGCAGGCGTGCCAGATAATTGTTAAGCGCGCCTACGTTGTTGGAAATACTCATGTCGTTGTCGTTCAAAATGACTAGCATGTTGGCATCCATGTCGCCCGCGTTATTCAGCGCCTCAAACGCCATCCCCGCGGTCATTGCACCGTCGCCAATAATCGCCACGCTGTGTCTATCCAAGCCCGTTTGTCTGGCTGCAATCGCCATGCCTAGCGCGGCGGAAATTGAAGTGCTGGAATGGCCGGTACCGAAGGTATCATATTCGCTTTCGCTGCGGCGAGGGAAGCCCGCAATGCCATTCTCTTTGCGCAGTTTTGCCATTGCCTCTCGGCGGCCAGTCAGGATTTTATGCGGGTATGTTTGGTGACCGACATCCCACACCAAGCGATCGTCGGGCGTGTTGAACACGTAATGCAAAGCAATCGTAAGCTCCACCACGCCGAGATTCGACGCCAAATGCCCACCCGTTTGCGATACGCTTTCAATTAAAAATGCGCGTAATTCTACGGCCAATGTGGCAAGTTGCTCTCGGTCAAGCTGACGCAAATCGATTGGCGAGTTAATGGAAGTTAACAGTGGAAACATGAAAAGCAAGAAGCCTAAGTTTTAGAAACTGCGTTGGGTGATAAAGTTAGCCAAATGCCTCAATAAATC
The DNA here is from genome assembly GCA_043774925.1 of Methylophilaceae bacterium. Taxonomy (GTDB): domain Bacteria; phylum Pseudomonadota; class Gammaproteobacteria; order Burkholderiales; family Methylophilaceae; genus JAYVSZ01. The sequence continues at coordinate 6,261 of JAYVSZ010000032.1, forward strand.
GGCCTCGCGCCCATAAAATGAGAGCGCGGCCATGGCGTTTGCGTGCAGTTCGTCCGCCAATTGTTTAGCGGCTTTTAAGCCCAAAATTGTGACGTAAGTGGACTTGCTATTGTAGGCATCTTTGCCCGCGGTTTTGCCCAAGGTTTTTGTGTCGGCCTCGGTGTCCAAAATATCGTCCACCACTTGAAACGCCAAGCCGATGGATTTGGCAAAATGATCCACCGCTTTTACTTTATCTTCATTTGGGCGATACGCGCTGTAAGCGCCCATGAGTGCGGCTGCGCGAATGAGCGCGCCAGTTTTGTGGATGTGCATGGTTTCCAGCTCGGCACGCGTCAGTGGAATGCCCATGCTTTCTAAATCGATGGCTTGCCCGCCTGCCATGCCGCGCGAGCCGCTGGCAAGCGCTAGCACATGCAACATTTTAATTTTTTGTGAGCTGTTAATTAAATTGTCTTGAGAGATGATTTGAAACGCCAAGCTTTGTAGCGCGTCGCCTACCAATAATGCTAGCGCATCGCCATATTGCTTGTGCGTCGAGGTTTTACCACGGCGCAAATCGTCGTCATCCATGCATGGCATGTCGTCATGCACCAAAGAAAACGCATGAATCATCTCTACCGAGGCGGCGGAAATATCCACTTTATCCATGTCTGCACCGCAAAATTCACCTGCCGCATAAGCCAACAAAGCGCGCACACGCTTGCCACCGCCCAGCACCGAGTAGCGCATCGCCTCGTGTAAGCGCTCTGGCACAATATCCACCAGCGGCAGATGCGCATCTAACACGCCTTCTACACGCATTTGCATATTGCCCGACCACACTTTAAATGCGGCAGATTGATCGGTCATTGGGTCCATTGGTCTATTCATTAGCTTGGTTGAAAGCGCTTAATTGATTGGCGTCATTAAGAATCCGTACTTGCTGTTCCACATTGGCCAGCGATTTTTGGCAAGTTTGTAGCAACGCCGCGCCGCGCTTATAGGCGCTCAACGATTGCTCAAGCGGCAAGTTGCCAGCTTCCATTTGGCTGACGATGTTTTCCAGCTCCGCAACTGCGGCTTCAAAATTGGGCTGTGTAGATTGACTTTTGGCGATCATTTTTTATCGTTTTATATTGAATAAAAGTATTCTAACAAAACTAATGCCTGTTGCGTGCTAATCAGCAATAATGCGCACTAAAAATGCGCGAATATCTTCAATTTCCTCTGCGCAAACGCTGTGTGCCATGGCATATTCGTGCCATTCCACCACAAATTTTTGTGTTTGCAAAACTGCCAAAGAAAGTTGGCAAGTCGCCATGCTTATCACCGTGTCGTGCATGCCATGCGCCATAAAAATTGGCGTATTTTGATTCGCAACTGATTTTTCTGCGGCTAATTGTGCTTTAAGCGGCAAATAGGTCGATAGCGCCAGCACGCCCGCCAATGCTTGTTGCTGGCGCAGTGCTGTGTGCAAAGCAATCGCACCGCCTTGCGAGAATCCAGCCAAAACGATTTTATTTGGCGCAATGCCGCGGCTGATTTCCTGTGCGATTAAGCTTTCAATATCGCGCTGCGATTCCCGAATTCCCGCTTCATCTTGCGGGCTGTTGCCACCAAAGCCGAAAATATCGTACCAAGCGCGCATTTCATAACCGTTGTTTGCGGTCACTTTTCGGTAGGGCGCGTGCGGTAAAATAAAGCGAATTTGCGGCAAATTGAGCATCTCAACAATCGGCGCAAAATCGTTGCCATCGGCGCCCAAGCCGTGCATCCAAATGACGCTGGCGGTGGGTTTTGTGCCCTGACAAATCTCAATCGGCGTGTCGTTTTTCATGTGTTATTTGCTGTGCACTGTTCATTATTGTGAATATACGCTATGCTAACAGCTAAGAAATATAAAATAAATGATTAGAATCAATTAATTAACTAGAAAATTACAAAAAAGTTTCTTTATTTAAATGCCTTTATTCTCAACCATCAAAAAACTTAGCGCGCGCCCAGTGCTTAGCCTTGCCATTATCGTGCTGATGCTGCTGCACGTGACCAATGTGATGCCACTTGGGTTTATCAATAATTTAGAGCAATTTAGCTACGACGCGCGGCTGAATTTACTGATGCCAAACACGGTAGATAATCGCATTGTGATTGTTGATATTGACGAAAAAAGCTTGAAGGAGCAAGGGCAGTGGCCTTGGAGCCGCAATAAGCTGGCCACTTTGGTCAATACCTTGTTCGATTATTATCATATCGACACACTGGGTTTTGACGTGGTGTTTGCAGAAAAAGATGAAAGTTCTGGCCTAAAAAGTTTACAGTGGCTGCAGAAAAATAACTTCAAAGATGATGCTAAATTTGCCCAAACCATAGAGGCGCTTAAGCCAAGCTTAGATTACGATAGTATGTTTGCGCAAAGTCTAAAAAATCGTAAAGTGGTGCTGGGTTATTATTTTTTGCTCAATGGCGAGACGCAACAAGTCGGCCAATTGCCCTCGCCCATCTTTACCACAGATTTTTTTAATAATACGCTCATCGACTTTAAAGAAGGCACAGGGTTTGGTGCTAATTTGGCTTTGCTGCAGCAATCTGCCTTAAATGCGGGGCATATTAACCCCGAGCCTGATGAAGACGGTATTACGCGCAAAGTGCCTATGTTAATTAGGCATGCAGATGGCTATTATACGTCGTTGGCAATGGCCGTGGCACAGACCTATTTACAAGCGCCGTTGCAAACTAGAGAAGAAAAGGATGTCACCAAAGGTTATTCCAGTTTAGAGGAGTTTAAATTGGGCGATAGGCGCGTGCCTGTAGATGCGGAAGTGGAGGCGCTCGTTCCCTATCGCGGCTTGCAAGGTAGCTTTAAATATGTATCTGCCAACGATGTGCTCAATAACAAGGTGCACCTGCCAACCCTTAAAAATAAGATTGTATTAGTGGGCACAACCGCCGCAGGTTTGCTGGATTTACGTGCAACGCCAGTACAAGGCACATACCCTGGCGTGGAAATTCACGCCAACCTGATTGCAGGTATTCTTGATAACAACATCAAAAAACGCCCAAAATATACAATTGCCATAGAATTTGCGCTTTTATTGTTGGCAGGTTTATTGCTTACCTTTTTATTGCCAAGCCTCAACCCGCTTAAAGCAACATTACTCACATTGGCAGTATTGGCAGGTGTATTGGCGCTAATTGCCGCGAGTTGGCAATATGCCAATTTGGTGCTACCAGTGGCAGCAACATTGTTAATGATAGGGTTGATTTATTTTGTCAATATGAGCTACGGTTTTTTTGTGGAATCGCGTGGAAAGCGCCAATTGGCGGGCATCTTCGGCCAGTATGTGCCGCCAGAATTGGTGGCGGAAATGGCGGAAAATCCAGAGAAAATTAGCTTGGTGGGCGAGAGCCGCGAGATGACCGTTTTGTTCTCAGATATTCGCGGATTCACCACGATTTCGGAAGGGCTAGACCCGAAACAATTGACGCAACTGATGGGCGAATTTTTGACACCTTTGACACAAGTGATACATCACAATCGAGGCACCATTGATAAATACATGGGTGATGCGATTATGGCGTTTTGGGGCGCACCGCTGCGAGACAATAACCATGCGGCTCACGCGTTAGAGGCGGCTATACAAATGCAAGCATCCATTAGCAAAATTAACGAGAAATTTGCCGCAAAAGGCTGGCCTGCGATTCAGATTGGCGTGGGCCTAAACACGGGGAGTATGGTGGTTGGCAACATGGGCTCTACTTTCCGCATGGCATATACGGCCATGGGCGATGCAGTCAATTTGGGCTCGCGCGTAGAAGGGCTGACCAAATATTATGGGGTTGGTATTATTGTGACGGAATTTGTTAAAGCAGAAACGCCTGATATGCTATACCGCGAGCTAGATTTGGTGCGCGTAAAAGGCAAAGATAAAGCGGTGCGCATTTATGAGCCGTTTGGCACGCAAGTGTCACAAGCCGCCATGGATGAATTGAGTGCGTATCACGAAGCGTTAAATGCGTACCGAAAACAAGATTTTAAATTGGCAGAAAAGCAATTTTTAAACTTACAAAAAACGACGCCAACACCACTTTATGAAATTTATATCGCGCGCATTAAAGCGTTTAAACGCGTGCCACCCAAAGCACACTGGGATAGAGTGTTTAATTTTGAGAGCAAGTAATTTTGAAGGTAACTATTTGATATGCAAGTAAAAGTATTAGGCTGTTATGGTGGCATCGGCGGCGCAATGCGCACTACGGCGTTGCTGGTGGATGACGACGTGCTGATTGACGCGGGCACAGGCGTTGGCGATTTGTCGCTGGATGCGCTGCTCAAAATCGACCACATTTTTGTCACGCATTCGCATCTAGATCACATTTGCTTCATTCCACTATTGCTAGATACGGTCATGGGTCTGCGCGCCAAGCCAGTGGTTGTGCATGCCAATGCGCAGGTGATCAACATTTTAAAACAGCACATTTTTAATTGGCTCATTTGGCCCAATTTTAATATGATTCCTAGCGTCGAAAATCCATTTTTGCGCTATAGCGAAATAAGTGATGGCGAAAGTGTGACCATCAACCAAAAAACCATCACTGCGCTGCCTGCAAACCACGTGGTACCAGCCCTTGGCTACCAAATTGCGAGCAACGCTGGCAGCCTTGTATTTAGCGGCGATACAGCTGGCGGCCAAGATTTTTGGCGCGCGGTCAATCAAATTGAAGCGCTAAAATATTTAATCATCGAAACTGCATTCAGTAACGCAGAGGCAGAGCTGGCGGCGCTTTCCAAGCATTTGTGTCCAGCAACGCTAGCGGCGGAATTAACGCATTTAACACGCAAGCCTGAAATTTTTATCACGCATCTAAAACCAGGCGAGGATACGACGATTATTGAAGAGATTGCCGCAAACCCGCAAACGCAGCACTGCAAAGCGCTGCGTCAACAGCAAGTATTCGACTTATAGCTGATGACCGAAACCATAGAAATTGTAGATCCTACCAAACCGCAACCAGTGAATAAGCTGGTGCTGGCAGGTTTTGACCCTATTTCGCGCCTTTCCCCAGGCCGTTTAGACGAGCTTGCTGACGTATGTTTTATCGAAAAAATCAGCAAAGATTTAGACCCCACGCGCATGAGCACAGAAGGCATGCAGGCTTTGTATGTGGCCAAGGGCGATTTGGGCATTCGCTACGAAAATGGCAATAAAGTGATTTTGCGCGGCGGTACCACCGCGGCTAAACATCCTGTGGATTCTGAAAAACTTAAAATTAAAGATACGATTGCCTTAACGCCGATTGACGTGGTGCGCATTGATTTAGATTTGCTGGATATTATGCTCACTTGGGATCAACTTTCTGGCTACGTGCCGCCAGGCGCGCCTGTGCGTGCGGTTGCCAAGCCAAGCGCGGTGAAGATTGATGCAGAAAGTTTTAACGCCTTCAGGCTAAAAAATGGCGTATTTGCAAAATTACCCGCAGCCAATATCGAAACCATGTTTGCGCGCTTAACCAGTATTGACGTAGAGGCGGGCGATACCGTGATTACGCAAGGGCAAGAGGGCGATTATTATTACCTCATTCAAAAAGGCACGGCCGTGGTAAGCCGCGTTAAAGATGCCAGCCAGCCCGCCGTGGAACTGGCGGAAATTTCCGCAGGCGCCGCTTTTGGCGAGGAAGCGCTAGCATCCGACACCAAGCGCAATGCAACCATCACCATGAAAACCGATGGTCAATTGCTACGGCTGAGCAAAAAAGATTTTATTGAGCTGCTCAAAGCGCCAATAGTCAGCACTGTCAACATGGTGCAAGCCGAGCAACGCGTGCTTACAGGCGCGGTGTGGCTGGATGTGCGCTTTGAAACCGAATATAAATACCACCATATCGAAGGCGCCGTCAATGCGCCGCTGCACGAGCTGCGCAACCAAATTGAAAAGCTCGACAAAAGCAAAGAATACATTGTTTATTGCCAAACTGGCCGCCGCAGCAGCGCAGCAGCGTTTATTCTCGCGCAGTTTGGTATTCAAGCGGTGGTGCTGGAGAATGGCACAAGGGCGGGTTAAACTAGCGAGTTAAATCGTAGCCTCGATGATAATCGAGGGGGAAGTAAGTAGGTAGAAAGACACAGTAGCCTCGATGATAATCGAGGGATAAATAGAATATTTCCTCGATTACGTTGCACTTCATCGAGGCTACGGCTAAAATTTAACGCATGGTGCAATATCGGCGTAGCGTAATCAAAGGCGGAACTTACTTCTTTACAGTAACGCTCATCAATCGCCAATCCGATTTATTAACCCAATATATTCAATTTTTACGCCAAGCAGTTACCCTCACACAACAACGCCAGCCATTTGAAATAGTCGCTTGGGTAGTGTTGCCAGAACATTTACACGCAGTGTGGAAATTGCCAAGTGACGATAGTGATTATTCAGAGCGTTGGCGTGCCATCAAATCACACTTCGTACGTTTACTTAAAGCGCAAGGCGTTGCAATTAATATGCGGCCAGATGGAAGCGCATTAGTTTGGCAACGTAGGTTTTGGGAACACACGGTAAAAAGTGAAGATGATTTACGTCATTGTGTGGATTATTGTTATATCAATCCAGTGAAACATGGTTTGGTTAAATCAGTTGCAGATTGGCCATATTCCAGTTTTCATCGCGATGTTGCGCGTGGCATTTACCCCAGCAATTGGGCGGGAAGCAGTATTGAAACGCAAGGTAAGTTTGGTGAGCCTTAGTCATTTGTAGCCTCGATGCAGCGCAGCGAAATCGAGGGGATTAGAGTAGCCTCGATGATAATCGAGGGACGTATTTGCAGAAACTTGTAGCCTCGATGAAATCGAGGGGGCAGTGATAAAGAAGAAGCCAGGCATAAAAACCCCGCAAAAGCAGAGGTTTTTGGTGTTACCTTAAACCTCGATTCCATTTCATTGCATCGAGGCTACGCTTGCTACGCTTGCTTAGCCATTTACTTCTTTTCTGCCGCTGGTTTTGCATCAACAATCTGCACAAACTCACCCGTTTTAGCATCCACAATCGCGGCCATTTGGCTTACTGCAGAGTAAATTGGCAAAAACAAAAAATCATACATGGGTCGATTTTTTTGCTGTAAAAACGCATCAACGGCTTGTTTGTTTTTAGCGCTAATAGCAACCAGCTCGCTTAGTGGTTTGCCCGTTTTAATCACTTCTGTTTGTTGGGTCGAGTACTTATCATAAAGTCGGGGATATTGCTGAGTCAGTTGCATTTGGCTTTGAATTTCATAAAACATAAATTCTGGTTTATCACTTTTCTTTGGTGCAACAGAGGCAACTAACTTTGGGCCAGTAATGGACGCCGTGCGCCACTCCTCTTTTTTGCCTTTAGTAAGTTCTTTAGGATATATATCCACTACCGATGCAACATAAAAAGCATCTTTGTTAAATACGGTAAATATGGGTCGTGCTTCAAACATTACATAAAGTCCATAGCTCATGGCGGCTAGTTGAACCAAGCCAATACAAGTTAAATCAAACTTCAGTGATTTTTTACCTGTTTTAAATACTACAAAAGTCAATAGCGGGCCTAAAAACAAATCGACACCCGCAATGGTGTAAATTAAGGGTTTACCACCCATTAGCTTAAAATAAGCATTTGGATACCACAAAAATAGCATCAAGATGATGATGGCGGTAATAATAGTAAAACTGATTAAAAAATGAATAACTGCGGCTTGGAATCTAGTCATGGTTTTAATAACTCTCTTTTATATGGCTTATTTTATCAAAAAAAAGCCCCCTGTTTCTAGGGGGCTTTTTAATTTCTTTAATTAGCTATTAGCAACCGAATGACCCAGTTTTGATAGCGCGAGAATCATTACACATGCCAGATAAGGTAAATTTTAAGGCTGTAGTGGTAGCCGTCATAGCAGCAGGTTGTAAAGTGGCAGTGTACGCTACACCAGCCGCAGTCGTCGCCTTGCTTGTGGCAATAATAATGCCATTGGCAACAAGTTGGGGAGCTATAACGTTTTCAGTTGCTGTTGGTGTGTTAACTCCATTTGCACCAGTATTACACTGTGTGATGTCGCCAGTTTCTTGCGCGCACAAAGCTACAGCTGTTTGCACAGAACCTAGTTCAGCCAATGTAGAGGCAGCACGTGTACGTGAAATGTAATTAGAGTATTGTGGAATAGCAACTGCCGCCAAAATACCGATAATTGCAACCACAATCATCAACTCGATTAAGGTAAAACCTTTTTGTACTTGTTTCATGTTCATTTTAAATTCCTTTATAAATAAGTGTTTCGTAAAAGTTTTGGTACTAACAAATTAAAAAAATACACACTAGTAACTTGTTAATACCAGTGCTTGGAAATATATGAGCAACAGGCGTGCCAGTTTTGTGTGATTTTAGGTTTAGGCATAAAAACAGAGCTAAAGTGACCGTTTTTTGCGTTTGTTTTTAGGTTAATAAATCGGCCTGCCAGCAGCCATGGGCTTGGCGAGGCGATTGTAAAGTAATGTTAAGTCATGGCGTTTAATTGGCGCAAAACAACAACGAAGCCTAGGCTCCGTTTTTGTTTGCATTTTGACTGACATTTTTTGTCAGGTCTAACGCCTTAACTACAAATTATGTCACTTATTGCTATAGCGGTAGCCTCGATGATAATCGAGGAGCATTTAATATCCTCGATTTCGCTTCGCTTCATCGCGGCTACAATGTTAACCCTACAAAATTACCAAAACTTCCACCATGGTTTTTTGCCTGCGCTGTTATTACTTAAGTTATTTAAGTAACGTAGCCTCGATGATAATCGAGGCGCATTTAACATCCTCGATTTCGCTTCGCTTCATCGCGGCTACAATGTTAACCCTACAAAATTACCAAAACTTCCACCATGGTTTTTTGCCTGCGCTGTTATTACTTA
>JAYVSZ010000033.1:0-66888 GCA_043774925.1 Methylophilaceae bacterium
TAAATCGACAGTGAGCTTCGCTGGTACTGCCATGAACCATACTGGCATCACCAAAGCTTGTGCGACTTGCCATAGCGGTGCCGCCTTCCAAGGCGTCACGCCAGTATCTAAACCAGCTACGCATATTCCAACCACTGCTAGTTGCGAAACATGTCACAAAAACACAAGTTCGTTCCTTGGTGCGAGCTTCACACACCCAACCGTGGCACCAGGTACTTGCGCGACTTGCCACGGTGTGACTGCTGGCGTAATGGCAAAAGCAGCAAACCATATCTCAACCAGCTTAAGTTGCGACACTTGCCATAACAACACCAGCAGCTTTACTGGGGCGGTAATGAACCACACTGGTATTGCAACGGGTTGTGCGACTTGCCATAGTGGCGCCGCCTTCCAAGGTGTCACGCCAGTATCTAAACCAGCTACGCATATTCCAACCTCGGCTGGTTGCGAAACATGTCACAAAGGTACAAGTTCGTTCCTTGGTGCAAGCTTCACACACCCAACCGTGGCACCAGGCACTTGCGCAACTTGCCACGGTGTGACTGCTGGCGTGATGGCGAAACCAGGCAACCATTTACCTACGACGATGAGTTGTGATACTTGCCACAAAAATACCAGCAGCTTTACGGGTACCACAATGAACCACGCTGGCATTGCAACGGGTTGTGCGACTTGCCATAGTGGTGCGGCATTTGCTGGTGTAACACCGGTATTTAAACCAGCTACGCACATTCCAACCTCGGCTGGTTGCGAAACATGCCACAAAGGTACAAGCTCGTTCCTTGGTGCTAGCTTTAACCACCCCACCGTTGCACCAGGCACCTGCGCGACTTGCCATGGTGTCACCCCAGGTGTGATGGCGAAACCAGGCAACCATTTACCTACGACGATGAGTTGTGATACTTGCCACAAAAATACCAGCAGCTTTACGGGCACCACAATGAACCATACTGGCATTGTGACAGGCTGTAATAACTGCCATAACGGCCAAGCGTTTGCTGGCGTAACGCCTGTCAGCAAATCTGCCAAGCCGACCCATGTTATAACGAGCGCAGATTGCTGGACTTGTCACACCAACACCACATCGTTCTTAGGCGCGTTGTTCAACCACACTGGTGTTGCACCAGGCAGTTGCGCAACTTGCCATAATGGCACAACCGCAACGGGCAAGACTGCGACGCACATATTAACCACAATGAGCTGCGATACCTGTCACCGCACCACGGCTTGGTTACCAGCCAGCTTCAGTCACACAGGCGTAACTGCAGCTTGCGCAACTTGTCACAACGGCACAAGCGCCATGGGCAAACCTGCTAACCATATTCCAACTAATATGGGCTGTGATACTTGCCATAAGAGCAAAACAAGCTTCTCTGGCACCACCATGGTGCATACAGGCATAGTGACTGGTTGTGCGACTTGCCACAGCGGCGCGGCGTTTGCTGGCGTAACGCCTGTGTTTAAACCTGCAACTCACATTACAACATCTGCGGGTTGCGAGACTTGTCATAGAGGCACAACGACATTTTTGGGTGCTGCATTTAATCACGCAGGCGTATCACCAGGCACATGTTCAAGTTGTCATGGCGTCACGTCTGGCGTGAAAGCGAAACCAGCTAACCACTTGCCGACAAGCTTGAGTTGCGATACTTGTCACGCTGGCACAACCACCTTTGTAAACGGGAAAATGAATCATATTGGTATTGTGACTGGCTGTAGCAACTGTCATTTAGGCCAAGCGTTTGCTGGCGTCACCGCTAAACAGAAACAAGACGGTAGCCATCAGCCTGGCACCCCTGACACTTGTGAAAAATGCCATACAACAAGCACTTTTAGCAAATAACATACAATTCATTGCAACGGCGTGGGAAAAAAGATAAAAGTATTTACTATTTATTATTAAGAAAGTATCATAAGCACATGATAATAAATGCTAAAGTAAATATTAAAGGGAAATCATGCTAAAAAAAGTGCTTGTGTTTGTAGGTGCACTCCTTATAACCCTTCCGGCAGCCGCGCAATTACTAGATGAACCCGATATCACCCCAGTGGGTGATATGGGTGAGATTCACATCAACTTCTCCACGCCCATTACTTATTTACGACATTTTCCTCAGGATATTGGGGATACTGTGCGTATCTTTATTGATGTAGCCGACCCATGTGCGGACGAAACGATTCGCAACCAAGAGCACAAAAACTATCCTGCTGGCGGCTTAGTTAACCCTTTTACTATTACGTTCCCTGAAATTGTGAGTGGCAATGATAATGGCAATAAGACGTGTACCATCACAAAAACAAAAAATATCAATACCAACGAAACGATATTGATTAAATTTGAAAATCAAACCCAATATCAAATTCGTCTAGGCGAAGATAACCACAGCATCATTATCACAACGCCGTTGCGCCCGGGCGCAGAAGTAAAAGTAGAGCAACCCAAACTTAAAGTGCCCGTGCCAGTAGAGGGCGCATCAGCCGAGACGTTGATGAAGTCGGCTAAGGCTGCCACAGATGTTGGTGAGTATGACAGCGCAATTGAAATGTACAACCGTGTGCTTAATATGCCACCAAATAATGCATCACAAGATGCTCAAGAGCTGATTGGGGCGGCGCGTGAACTTAACCGCGATTTAAGCAAAGCTAAAATTGAGTATGAACTCTATTTAAAACTTTACCCAAATACGGATGGCGCAAAGCGCGTGGAAACACGACTTGCAGGCATTAATGCAGGCAAACCAGTAGTTTCTGCTGTCGCTAAGCCTAAAAAAACCTTCAGACAAGGTAGCGAAGTGACTACCTTTGGCAGCTTGTCGCAATACTATTATGGCAGCCGCACAGACACGCACAATACTGGCGCGACCGTTTCTAACAAGCGTATCACAGACCAATCTGCACTGGTGACCAGCTTTGATATCACCAGCCGCTGGCGCCATAATCAATACGACGATAAAATCGTCATCCGTGACGCAGAAACGCACAACTTTCCACCTGGTATTATTGATGCAAATCGCTTAACTTCTGCTTATTGGGATCATGAAGATCAAGAGATTGGTTTTATGACGCGACTTGGCCGTCAACCTGGTAACTCGCAAGGTATTTTGGGGCGTTTTGATGGTGTTTTTGGTCGCTACACAGTCAATCCGACTTGGAAAATTACTGGCGTAGCAGGCGTGCCTGATGATGGTGTGCATTCCAGCATCAAAACTAATCGTCATTTTTACGGCTCTGCGCTTGAATTTGCAGCGCCAGGTAGCAACTTTAGCGGCAACGTATACGCTATACAACAAGTAGCAGACGGCTTAGCGGAGCGTCGCGCCGTGGGTACGGAGTTGCGTTATTTTAAAGACAAATTATCTGCATTTGGCTTACTGGATTACGACACTTTGTACAAAGAAGTGAACATCGCCTTAATTCAAGCCAACTGGACCGCGTTTAACGACATCAACTTCAACGCCCTGCTCGACCATCGTAAATCACCGATTTTATATGGTGAAACTGGCGTAAGAACATTGCCAGGCGCATTATCCGTGGGTGATTTAAGAAACGTATTCAGCAAAAATCAAATCTACAACAATATCAGCACCATCACTGCGGATAGCGATACTGCCTTGATTGGCGCAACCAAGCAAGTGAGCTTGCGCTGGCAAGTGGGTGGCGATGTGCGCGTAAGCCGCACCACAGCTACAGGCAGAATCGTTGACGGCCTTGGCGTTGAGATTATTCCAGCCAATGCCGCCTCTGGCAACTCTTGGACTTATTCCGCGCAAGCAATCGGCACCGACACCCTCTTCAAAGATGATACTTCTGTGATTAGCGCGAGCTATATTAACGACCCAACCTTTCAAGGGCAAACTTTTGGCGTGACTAATCTTGCGACTTTTCGCACCAAATACAAAGTGGATACTTCAGTTAACCTTTTTCACTCTAGAACTACGACAGGTGTAAGAACAGTTAAAATGACGCCGCAAATTAGACTGGCCTACCAATGGCGTGAAAACACGGCGTTTGAGGCGGAGTTTGGTGTTGAAAAAACGCTTGAAAATGACCGTGTTCAACCCGTTGCCACCAACACCAAGTCCATTCGCGAATTTATGTTTATTGGATATCGATGGGATTATTAGCAGCTAACAATGTGCTAGCTGTTAATAATTTGCAATGTGTTCGTGGTGAACGCACATTATTTAAAAACCTCACCTTCAAACTAGAAAGCGGCCAACTTTTATACGTGCAAGGCGATAACGGCAGTGGCAAAACCACCTTACTGCGCACCTTGTCAGGTTTGTCGCACGCGCATGTGGGTGACGTAAGCTGGAATAATCAAAACATACAAATTATGGCTGAAGATTATACTGGCCAAGTACTTTATATCGGCCATCTTGCTGGTATTAAAGACGATTTGACTGCAGTGGAAAATTTGCAATTTGCGGCAACATTGGCTGGCAACAATGTTTCGCGCGAACAAGCCATTGCAGCACTAACGCAAGTGAACATTGCCCGCTGTGCCGATTTACCCACGCGTGTGCTTTCGCAAGGTCAAAAACGCCGTGTTGCTTTGGCGAGATTGTGGTTGCAAGATAACCCGCTGTGGATACCGCTTTGGATATTAGACGAGCCGTTTACTGCACTTGATGCGCTTGCGATTCAAGGCTTGACCAAACATATTGAAGCATTTGTGGGCACAGGCGGCACTGTCGTATTTACATCGCATCAAGAGCCTATATTTGACAAAAAAATAATGCAGCAAATAAGCCTAAATTAACCGTGTCTACAGCAACTTTTAACAAAATTAATGCTCTCACCATGCTGTACCGCGTGTTTCAACGTGACATACGCGTAGCTTGGCGCCGCCGGTCAGATATTGCAAGTGTATTTTTTTTCTTTATCATTGCTGCCAGCCTGTTTCCACTTGGCTTAGGGGCGGATCCAAAATTGCTACACGCCATTGCGCCAAGTGTTTTATGGGTATGCGCCCTGCTTTCGTGCATGCTCTCATTGCCGCGCATGTTTGCTGCAGATTACACCGATGGCACGCTGGAACAGCTTATAATAGCGAACCAGCCAACCTTGTTAATTGTGCTAATGAAAACACTGGCACATTGGGTGCTTTCTGGCTTGCCCTTGGTGCTTGTTGCGCCATTAATTGGTTTGCAATTTGATTTGAACGCAGCAGAATTAAAAGTGCTCGCAATTACGCTACTAATTGGCACGCCAACACTAAGCCTGATAGGCAGCATTGGTGCGGCGCTGACGCTAGGCGTACGCGGTGGTGGCATACTGATTGCATTATTGGTTTTGCCGCTGAACATACCTACATTGGTATTCGGCGCAGGTGCAGTTAATGCGGTTTCCACTGGCATGAGCGCGAGCGGCGGCTTGAGTTTGCTCGGCGCGATGTTAGCGTTATCGCTTGTATTTGCGCCCTTAGCGGCAAGTGTCGCACTTAAAATTGCCGTTGAATAATTGACAAATTAAACAATTGAAAAACTAAATAATGAACTGGCTTAAATACTCATCTCCACAGACTTTCTATCCATTTGCGGGAAAACTGGTGCCTTGGTTTGCCACCGCCGCAGCTTTGTTAATTGCCTACGGCTTATATCTTGGTTTACTCATTGCGCCAACAGACTTTCAGCAAGGTGATAGTTATCGCATCATTTTTGTACATGTGCCCGCCTCGCTTATGTCGATGTTTTTGTATGTAGTGATGGCGATTTACGCCGCACTTGGCATTTCGCTCAACGCCCGCCTTTCTTACACCATGGCCACCAGCATTGCGCCGACTGGCGCCATGTTCACGTTTCTCGCCCTGCTCACTGGCTCCTTCTGGGGCAAGCCCACATGGGGTACTTGGTGGGTATGGGACGCACGCATTACCTCCGAACTCATTTTGCTATTTTTGTACATTGGCTACATGTCGCTGCAAGCGGCAATTGATGACAGACGCCGTAGCGACCGCGCCAGCGCAGTATTAGCCATTGTTGGTGTCATCAATGTGCCAATTATTTATTTCTCGGTTAAATGGTGGAATACCTTACATCAAGGCTCCAGCATCAATATGGGCAAAGCTTCTACTATGGCGCCCATTATGCTCAAAGCCATGCTAATGATGATGGTGGCGTTTTGGCTGTATAGCGTGGCGGTGATTTTAACGCGCGCGCGTCGCGAAATTGAAGACAGAGAACGCAGCGCCGCTTGGTTGCTAGAGACAAAGGAATAGTATGTACTGGAAAAATTTAGAAGATTTTTTGCATATGGGCGGCTACGGGCTGTACGTTTGGACATCTTTTGCCGTCACCTTTGGCAGCATGGCGATTGAAATTTGGCTATTGCGCGCGCGCCGATTAAGCAACTTAAAAGCCGTTGGAGCACAAGCATGAAAGCACGTCATAAACGTTTTGCACTCATCGCAGCGGGCCTGCTAGTGCTTGCCATCGCCGCCACACTGATACTCAAGTCTTTTAAAAGTAATTTAGTGTTCTTTTTTACACCAACGCAAGTGGTGAATGGTGAAGCGCCAAAAGAAGGCAACTTCCGCATCGGTGGTTTGGTCGAAAAAGGCAGTATTGTGCGCCTAGCCGACGGCACGCACATACAATTTAAAGTCACCGACACCACCAAGACCATGCAAGTACTCTACACTGGCATTCTGCCTGATTTGTTTAAAGAAGGTAAAGGTGTTGTGGCACAAGGCAAGCTAGGCACGGATGGCGTATTTGCAGCCGATATGGTACTTGCCAAGCATGATGAGAATTACATGCCGCCAGAAGCAGCGGAAGCGCTTAAAAGAGCGAAAGCCGCGCAACAAGAAACACAAAAAACACTTCAAATAGAACCAGTAGCAGGAGCTAAGTAATGATTCCAGAAATAGGTCACTTTTCACTCATATTGGCATTTTGCTTCGCCATCGTGCAAGGCATATTGCCGTTAATCGGCGTTTCTAAAAACAATGCATCACTGATGGGCGTTGCTGTACCCGCCGCACGCGCGCAGTTCTTCTTTATTGCCATTTCGTTTATCTGTTTAGATTACGCATTTTTCAGCAATGATTTCTCGGTACTGTACGTTGCTTCTAACTCCAATTCACATTTGCCGCTCGCTTATCGCTTAGCGGCGATTTGGGGCGGACATGAAGGCTCGATGCTGTTATGGGTAAGTATTTTGGCTGTGTGGACAATGGCAGTGACTTTCTTCGCCAAAGAGTTACCGTATAGCTTCCGCACCACACTCATTGCAGTGATGGGCTTAGTCAGCGTCGGTTTTTTAATGTTTATTTTGTTCACTTCTAATCCATTTACGCGCTTAATTCCTGCGGCGATGGATGGCCGCGACTTAAACCCATTACTACAAGATCCTGGCATGGTATTTCACCCACCCGTGTTGTACATGGGTTACGTCGGCTTCTCTGTCGCATTTGCCTTTGCGATTGCGGCATTGGTTGATGGCCGCTTAGACACCGCCTGGGCGCGCTGGACGCGGCCTTGGACGACGGTAGCATGGGTTTTCTTAACTTTAGGTATCGCCTTTGGCAGCAAATGGGCGTATTACGAACTAGGCTGGGGCGGCTGGTGGTTTTGGGACGCGGTCGAAAACGCCTCATTTATGCCGTGGCTTGTCGGCACAGCGCTTATTCACTCGCTCGCCGTTACCGAAAAACGTGATGCCTTTAAAGCATGGACGGTATTACTTTCGATTTGCGCCTTCTCTTTGAGTTTACTCGGCACATTCTTGGTGCGTTCTGGTGTACTCACCTCGGTGCACGCCTTTGCTACCGACCCAAGTCGCGGTTTGTTTATTTTGCTGTTTTTAGGCATTGTGATTGGTGGCGCGCTGTTACTATTTGCGCTGCGCGCGCCACGCGTTGGCTTGGGTGAGAAATTTGATTTGGTTTCACGCGAGTCGTTCTTACTTGCTAACAACGTCGTATTGGTCGCAGCAGCAGCATCTGTGCTGCTTGGCACGCTTTATCCTTTGCTGGTAGATGCGATGGGCATGGGCAAAATTTCAGTCGGGCCACCTTATTTTGATGCAGTTTTTGTCGCCATTATGGCGCCAGGCATTTTCCTGATGGGTGTTGGCCCAATCGCACGTTGGAAAAAAACCACCCTCCCAGAACTCGCCACTAAATTACGCTGGGCTTTTGGCATTAGCGTCGTCAGCGCCTTGCTTGTGCCAAGCCTTATGGGCAAACTCACGCCGATGTTATTTGTAGGCATGCTCATGGCGTTTTGGGTGCTCAGCTCGGTCATCACCGCCTTCCGCGTGCGCCTAAGCCAAGCGGGTAGCGGCGATTTAATGAGCAAACTAAAAAGCATCACGCCCGCTTTTTACGGCATGTTATTGGCGCATTTGGGTTTGGCCGTATTTGTGGTGGGCGTTTCCATGGTCAAAGGGTACGAATCTGAAGTAGATGTGCGCATGGAACCCGGTCAAACCTTAAATGTAAAAGACTTAGCCTTTAAATTTGATGGGGCTAAATCTGAATTAGGTCCAAATTACGAAAGCATGAAAGGCACTTTTCATGTTAGCAAAAATGGTCATGAGCTTACTGTTTTATGGCCAGAAAAACGTTTTTATCCAGTGCAAGGCTCAATGATGACGGAAGCTGACATCTCACCAGGCTTCTTCCGCGATTTTTACATCTCCTTGGGCGAGCAGCTAGAAGGCGGCGCATGGAGCGTGCGTATTTACGTTAAGCCGTTTGTGCAATGGATATGGGCAGGCGCTATTTTAATGGCGCTAGGCGGTATTTTAACCCTTGTCGACAAGCGTTACCGCAAGTCGGCCAATAAAATCAGTAGCAACCCACTATCGCAGGCGGGTGCTTATGAAGCTTAAACTCATCTTACCTTTGCTGCTTTTCTTTGTGGTGGTCGGCTTTTTATTTAAAGGTCTCTATCTCGATCCACATGAAGTGCCATCGCCGCTCATTGGCAAGCCAGCACCCGCATTTACCGCGCCAGTGCTAGGCGATGCCAGCAAAACTTTTTCGGCGGCAGACATGAAGGGTAAAGTATGGATGCTCAACATGTGGGCATCTTGGTGTGCCGCGTGCAAAGATGAGCACCCGTTGTTGGTTGAAATGCGCCAACACGATTTGCCGATTTATGGCGTGGCGTATAAAGACACCGATGCCGAAGCGCAAAACGTGCTCAAACAAATGGGCGATCCATACATCACCACCGCGACCGATGCGAGTGGAAAAATTGGCATCGATTACGGCGTGTATGGCGTGCCAGAGACGTATATCATCGACAAAGCGGGGGTGATTCGCTACAAACAAATTGGGCCGATTACGCCAATGGCGCTGCGTGACAAAATTTTGCCATTGTTGAAGGAGCTGGGAAAATGAAGCGACTTTTTAAGTTTTGGCTACTTTTTTTGATTTTAGTACCATGCCTGACAGCCAATATCCATGCGGCTCCCAGCCCTGATGATGTAGCCATTGAAGCGCGCTTAAAAACGCTCTCCAACGAATTGCGTTGTTTGGTTTGCCAAAACACAACGCTCGCAGATTCTAGCGCGCCGCTCGCAGAGGACTTGCGCAATGAAATTCGCACGCTGATGCACGAAGGCAAAAGTGATGAGGATGTTAAAGCCTATCTTGTCGCGCGTTATGGTGACTTCGTGCTTTATCGCCCGCCCGTCAATAACGAAACGGCATTATTATGGTTTGGCCCATTTATCATGCTACTTATCGGCGCAATTACGCTTGTAGTTGTGCTGAAAAAACGCAGCAGCGCAATAGATGCAGCCGAATCTACCAACATAGCATCAGGAGAAAAAAATGAGTAATTTACTTTGGGTAGCCGTTGGGTTTTTTATCGCCGTTGGCCTTGCCTTTATTTTTATGCCGAAACTAGCGCCTATGTTGGCTAAAGCGAGTGATGTTAGCAACGCCGAAGCTAAAGCAAAATTCTCACCAAAACTTATCGGCATCATGTTGCTTGTGCCCATTATTGCGGGCTTGCTCTATGCAAAACTTGGCTCGCCAGACGCGTCTAGCGTGTCGTCGCCAAGCCAAGCCTTGACTGCTGGCATGCCGCCGCCTGCAATGCCAATGGCAGATAACTCGAAACATGAAATGGGTGACTTTAATGCGATGGCAGCAAAGCTTGCCGCAAAATTAGAGAAAAATCCAAATGACGGCGAAGGCTGGGCATTGTTGGCGCGTAGCTATGTGGAGTTAAAACAGCATAAAGAGGCGGTTCCTGCGTTTGAAAAAGCCATCGCGATTCTGCCAGAAGACCCACAACTGCTGGCGGATTATGTGGATGCACGCGCCATGACGCAAGGCCATCAACTGGATGAAAAATCGGCTGAGCTGATTAACAAAGCGCTGAAATTAGACCCGAATCTGCCAAAAGCCTTAATGTTGGCTGGCACACTGGCGTTTGACCATGCGGATTACAAAAAAGCGATTGAAATTTGGGAGCATCTGCACAGCAGCTTAAAAGGCACAGATTCCACACCTGAATTACAGAACGAAATAAGCACCAACATTGCCGCGGCGCAAAGCGCTTTGGCCAACAAAAAATAAGAGTTATTTAGCAAGGCGATACACTAACACTGCATCGCCCTGCTTGTAGCCGAATATCGAGTTGCCGCCGCTTGCCACCGAGATATACTGCACACCATTCACTGTGTAAGTGATTGGCGGCGCGTTCACGCCAAACTCCGATTTTCCCTGCCACAACAATGCACCATTTTGGCTGTTATAGGCGTTAAAGTTGCCGTTGCCCTCGCCCGTAAACAACAAGCCACCTGCGGTTGCCAGCACCCCGCCAATCAGCGGCTGCGCGGTTTTGTTTTGCCAGACAATTTTACCCGTGGCTAAATCAATCGCTGAGAGCAAGCCCCAGCGCGGGTCTTGCGTCGGTTCGCTAGCGGCGTATCTAATCGGTTCTGCGCCATTTTTGCCTGCTGTTTCGTGCAAGGTATATTTAATTGG
This sequence comes from Methylophilaceae bacterium, assembly GCA_043774925.1. Taxonomy (GTDB): domain Bacteria; phylum Pseudomonadota; class Gammaproteobacteria; order Burkholderiales; family Methylophilaceae; genus JAYVSZ01. The sequence goes on from JAYVSZ010000033.1 coordinate 10,952, forward strand.
CGTGTGAATCGCCGCCACAAATACGCGCTGCTGCGCTTCATCCACGCTCACAGGGCTCCAATTAGAGCCGCCCAAAATACCTGGGTAAACCACCACACCTTCTGTTGTCGCCTTTGCAAACATATTTTGCTGTGGTACAAACGCTTCAGATTTTTTCAGCAATTTTCCAGTGACACGGTCGTGAATATAAAACCAGCCGGTTTTGCTCGCCTGACCGACTGCGGCAACAGTTTTTCCGTTAAATGTGTAGTTAAACAACACGGGCGGACTGGCTAAATCGTAGCCCCATAAATCGTGCGGCACTTGCTGATAATGCCATTTGAGCGCACCCGTGTTGATGTCTAAAGCCACCAACGAAACCGTGTATAAATTATCCCCCGGACGTGAAACATCGTTCATTTGTGGGCTTGGGTTGCCCGTGCCGAAATAAAGCGTGTCCGTCGCCGCATCTATCGCTGGCGAGCTCCAAGCCGAGCCGCCGCCAAAGCGCGCCGCGTCTGGATACTTAGCTAAATCGGCTTTTTCTTTGGCAATATCGCGATTAAAACTTGCGCCATCTTCAGTGCTTTCCGCAAACTTGCCTTCCCAGCCTTGGGCGGGAATCGTGTCGAATTGCCAAGCACGCTTGCCATTATTCACATCATAGGCCGCCAAAAATCCCGGCCGGCCATAGCGCCCCGTCACGCCAATCACTGCACCCAAGGGCGCATCTTCACGCGGATTATCAATGTGCAAGCCATAACCAACGCCGGTGATGCCGACGATAACTTTACCTTTGTACACAATTGGCGCCATGGCGATGCCAATGCCCGTACCGCCCGTGACTTTGCGTGCGCTATTTGGATCATCCTTACTCAGCGATTCCTGACCCTCTCTTTTAATATCGGCATCCACCACATCAATATCCCACAGTTTGGCGCCAGTCTTGGCATCCAGCGCGATTAAACGTGCATCTACCGTGCCAACAAACACTTTACCATCGCTCACCGCCACGCCCCTATTCGCTGGGCCGCAGCACATTTGCCAATCTTTACGGCGGTCATGTTTGTAACGCCACAGCGCTTTGCCCGTCGTCGCATCCAAAGCAACCACGTGATCAAACGGTAGCGACAAATACATCACACCATTTTGCACGATGGGCGTGGTTTGAAAGCTCGCTGTAATGCCACTTTTGAACTTCCATGCTTCCGCCAAATTTTTAACATTTTCTGCGTTAATTTGCGTCGCAGGCGAAAAGCGCTGACCTGATAAATCGCGTCCATAGCTAGGCCAGTCTTGTGTTTGCGTATTATTTGTCTGCTTGGAGATTTGCGTACAAGCGGCTAAACATAGGCACACCAACAATAAGATTTTTTTCATTTTAAATTCCGATTCAGTATTCCACTAACTATACAGGGTTGTATAGCACAAAAAAAGATAGAATCACACTTTTAATGGAATTCATTAGTCAGCTAAATCAAACAAAATAATGCAATTCACACCTATAAATTGGATTAATAATAAACCATACTCAATTGAATTTAATGATATTTATTTTTCAACTGATGACGGATTACAAGAAACAGAGCACGTTTTTATTGCGCAGAATCGGCTGAAAGAACGCTTTGCAGCTTTAAAAAATGAAACGTTTACCATCATCGAAGCTGGCTTTGGCACAGGACTTAACTTTTATTGTGTCGCAGCGCATTGGCTCGCGCTTGCGCCCACAGAGGCAACTTTGCATTACATTAGCATCGAGAAATTTCCGCTTGCGCCAAGCGATATGCAAAAAGTGGCTCAAGAATTTTTAAAGTCTTGGCCGCAATTTGCCCCAATTTCTAGTGAATTTTTATCGCAATACGCGCATTTAACACCCAATTTAAATCATATCAACATGGCTGAGAGCAGCATCCAGATTGCCTTGTGGGCTGGTGACATTTTAAGTGAATTGTCACAAATATCGCAAAAAGCGGACGCTTGGTTTTTAGATGGCTTCGCACCCGCAAAAAATGCAGAGATGTGGAGCAAAGAAGTTTTTGAACACATCGCTCGCCTGTCGAAATCTGAAACCACATTTGCCACCTTCACCAGCGCTGGCGCGGTGCGCAGAGGTTTACAAAGCGTCGGATTCGACGTACAAAAATGCGCTGGATTTGGCAAAAAGCGTGAAATGTTGAGCGGAATTTTTAAGCCATGAAAACGGCGATTGTAATTGGCGGTGGCATCGCAGGCTGTAGTACCGCGTATTCATTGGCTCAGCGCGGGATTGTGGTCACCTTAATTGAACGCCACGAAAAGCTCGCGCAAGAAGCCAGCGGCAACCCAGTTGCCGTGCTTTATCCTAAACTTACTAGCACACCCAGCCTGAATAATGATTTAACGCTGGCTGGTTTTGACTACAGCTTAAATTTACTCAATCGCTTACCAAAAAACACTAATTTATTCGACGCTTGTGGATTGATTCAACTGGCATTTAACGCCCGCGAAAAAGCGCGCCAAACGCTGCTTTTAAAGCAAAAAAGTGCGCTTAAAATTGAATATTTAACTGCTCTGCAAGCCAATACCCATGCGGGTGTCAGCCTGAGTGATTTTGATGGCATTTGGCTGCCAGAAGCGGCTTGGGTGAATCCTATTTTATGGTGTGAAATGCTGACGCAAAATGTCGAAAAAGTGTTTTCTAGGCAAGCGTTGCAGCTACAAAAAACGGCATTTGGCTGGCGCGTTCAACTCGACAAAAAAACCTTAGAAGCCGATATTGTGGTGATTTGCAACGCCAACGATATTGCACAATTTGCGCAATGTGCCAGCGCAAAAATCACACCCGTGCGCGGCCAAATTAACTTTTTTGCGGAAAATGAAATCAGCAAAAATCTTAAAACAATTTTCTGCACAGACCACCTTGTTAGCCCCGCCGTTGCTGGATTACACGCCATTGGCACAACGTACGCAACGGATAATTCAAACCGTGATTTAAGCGAAACTGACACGCGCGAAAACTTGCAAGCCTTGCGCAAAATATCTGCCGAGTTATTTGAAAGCGCAACAAATTTAAACGGCCGCGTTGCATGGCGTAGCCAAACGCTAGATTACATGCCGCTTGCCGGGCAATTGCTAGATGAAAATGCACTGCGCGCAAACCCGCCGCGCTACAACGCCAAGGCTACCGATTTACCTTGGCTGCAGGGCTTATTTGTCAACGCTGGGCACGGCTCCAAAGGCATGATTACCGCGCCAATTTGCGGCGAGCTGATTGCAGCAATGGCTTGCAACGAAACGTTAAGCACTGATACGAAACTCGCATCAAAACTCAATCCAAGCCGATTTTTGTTGCGCGAATTGGGCTTAAAGTTATTAGCGAACTCGCTTTATTAAACCTTTTGTAGGAGCGATTTTGAAATCGCGAATTTATTTATATTTTTCGCGATTTAAAAATCGCTCCTACAAATTTCGATTAAAATAACGCCATGCAAAACGCGAACGAGCTGCTAAAACAAGCACAACAAGCCGAGCTGCAAGGCAATAACCATGCGGCTTTGCAGACATATCGACAATTGCTTTCACAGCATCCTAACGCGCTTAATTTGCAGGCCAAATGCGGCAACCTTGCTGTGCAATTACAGCTTTTTGAGGAAGCGGCCGGGTATTTTCGTCGTATTTTAGCTTTTAATAAAAATCCTGATGCGCGCAATGCTTTGTGTTTTTCTCTGCAAAGTTTGGGCAACGAGGCGCACGCGCAAGCTAATTTTGCGCTGGCAGCCGCAAGTTTTGAGGAGGCGTTGCAGCACCAGCCGAATAACGCGGCTTTTTGGTACAACTTGGGCAACGCACAACGTGAGCTTGACCAAGCACAGCAAGCCTTAGCGAGCTTTCAAAAAGCAATACAGCTTAACCCAAACGATGCCGACTTTTTTAATAACCAAGGAAACGTTCAGCGCGAACTTGGCCAACTAAATTTGGCCATTGCCAGCTATGAAAAAGCACTGAAAATCAATCCGAATCTGCATCACGCGCTGGTGCATTTGGTGCATCAAAAACAACATATTTGCGATTGGAATACATTAGACGCGCAAATTGCGACGATTCGCGACTTGGTGAACAACGTGCCTGCAGCGCAAGACTCTCCAATCAAAATCTCCCCTTTCGCATTTCTCGCCATGCCAAGCACCACGGCGGATGAGCAGAAGATTTGTGCGAATAATTATGTAACGCAAAACTACGCACAATTTTACGAAATGCGCGAGTCACTTAATTTTACTTATGCAAAAAATAAGAAAATTCGGCTTGGCTATTTATCTGCCGATTTTCGGCTACATCCGCTGGCGTTTTTAATCACGGAACTCATCGAAAATCACGACAAAACGCAATTTGAAACATTTGCTTATTCTTATGGCATTAATGACAAATCCCCCGCCAGAAGGCGCTTGGAACGGGCTTTTGATCATTTTCATGATATTCGCCATTTGAACGAGATTGAAGCTGCAAAAAAAATTAATGCCGACCAAATTGATATTCTGATTGATTTAACTGGCTTTACACAAAGCAGCCGCACGGGCATTGTTGCGCTAAAACCTGCGCCAATCAATATCAACTGGCTGGGTTACCCTGGAACGATGGGTGAGCACCTCCAAGAGCCGCTATTTGATTGGCTTCTGGCAGATAAAGTGGTTGCGCCTGATTTTGAAAATTTCAGTGAAAATCTGCTTTATTTGCCTTGTTACCAACCCAATAATCAGCGCGAAATAGGTAAAGCCACGCAAAAATCTTTACACAATTTGGACGAAAATTTTGTGTTTTGCAGTTTTAACCAAACTTTCAAAATCACGCCTCAAATATTCACCATTTGGATGCGGCTGCTAAAAAAAGTGCCGAATAGCGTGCTTTGGCTACTGGATTGCAACCCATGGGCGAAGACCAATTTACAGCGCGAGGCGGAACATGCGGACATTGATAAAAATCGCCTGATTTTTGCGCCGCGCGTGAGCAATGAAGCGCATATCGAACGCCAAAAACACGCCGATTTGTTTCTAGATACACTGCCCTACAACGCCCACACAACGGCCAGCGACGCGCTTTTTATGGGGTTGCCAGTATTAACTTGCATAGGTGAGACTTTCCCCTCACGCGTTGCCGCGAGCTTACTAGAAACCATGCACTTATCTGAACTTATTTGTGTAAATCTGCAGAAATACGAAGAAAAAGCACTTTTTTTGGCCAGTAATCCTGCCGAATTAACACGTATCAAGCAACAATTAATCACGCAAAAAGAAAACTCAACTTTATTTAAACCCGAAAAATTTGCACGTGCGTTAGAAGCACTTTTGCGCGAGCTTGTGATAAAGTAAACTAAATTAAAATTAGGAAACGCTATGGCTGCAATCGACATCACCCCCGTACTGAAATTTATGACCGACAAAGGTGGTTCTGACTTATTTTTTAGCACAGGCACGTCCATTCACATGAGCGTCGAGGGTGACACGGTGCCGATTAACGACCAAAAAATGACGCCGGGCATGATTAAGGAAATAGCCTACGCCATCATGAGCGAAGCGCAAATTAAAGAGTTCGAATCTTCGCTTGAGTGTAATTTTGCGATGGGCAAGCGCGATATTGGTCGCTTCCGTATTAATGTTTTTCGCCAGCGCGGTGAAGTCGGCATGGTGATTCGTCACATTAAAACCGAAATTCCAACCTTTGAAACGCTAGGCTTGCCAACGAGCATGCGCGATTTGATTATGCGCAAACGTGGGCTACTGCTGGTTGTTGGCGCGACTGGTTCGGGGAAATCCACAACGCTCGCCTCGATGATTGATTACCGCAACGAAAATACAACGGGTCACATTATCACCATCGAAGATCCAATTGAATTCGTTTATAACCACAAAAAATCGGTGGTGGATCAGCGCGAAGTGGGCATCGACACTCAATCATTCGACATGGCGCTAAAAAATGCCATGCGCCAAGCACCCAATGTGATTTTAATTGGCGAAATTCGCGATATGGAAAGCATGAAACAGGCATTGGCCTACGCGGAGACTGGCCATTTGTGCTTAGCCACGCTGCACGCCAATAATGCCAATCAAGCCATGGAGCGCATACTTTCGTTTTTTCCTACCGAGGCCAAACACGGCTTGCTACTGGGTGTTGCACTTAACTTAGTGGGCATTATTTCGCAACGTTTAATCCCTGGGAAAGTGCTCAAACGCGTGGCTGCGGTGGAGGTGATGATTAACACGCCTTACATTTCCGAGCTGATTCAAAAACAAAAATTGAACGAGATGAAGGATATTATGGCCGACAGCAACGACGTCGGAATGAACACTTTTGACCAATCGCTGTTCCGCCTGTTTGCCAATGGCAAAATTACCGAGGAAGACGCGCTTGCCAACGCCGATTCGCGCAACGATTTATCGCTAAAAATGCGTTTTACCGCAGAAGGTGAAAAAGGCGGTTTTAACTCGCCTAGCTAGCAGTGCCGCTGGTGGTGTCATTGGTGGCTGCAGCAAACGCAGCCGACGCAATCAGCGCGCCACCAATCCACTCGTTTAGCGCCATCACCTCACCCGCCAAATAATACGAGGCGATGGCCGCCACTATCAGCTCGAACAAAAATATCACCGAAGCGGCGGTTGCCGTCATTTGCGTGACGCCGTACTGCACCAGCAATGTACCGAATACCAGCACGAGCGAAATCAGCATCATGATCAGCCAATGATTAGCCTTAAAAAAGCTTGGTGCAGGAAATGTGTCGCCTAAAAAAGGCATGCAAATCAACGCCATAATAATCACGCCAAACCACACGGCGAACGATTTTGCAACAATTGTTAAATGCGCAGATTTACGTGTAATCACGTTAGAAAGCGCAAAACCAATGCCAGAAGACAGCGCTAACCAATCCGATTTACTACTGGGGAAAATGCTGCCACTTTTAGCGTCATAAAGCATGATAAAAGCGCCAAGAAGCGCTAAAAATATGGCTGTCAGTCCTTTTGCATTTGTGCGCTCTTTAAGCCAAAAATGTGCCAAAATCAGCGTCCATAACGGTGACAGATAAAATAATAAAATCACGCGCATCACTTGGCCATCTATCACCGCAATCACGTAGGCCAAATTGGTCCAACCCGCAATCAACGAAAGCCAAATAATACTTTTTGGTTGCGCCAGCAAGCCGCGCCAATGCTTGGCAAACAGTATGCAGGCAATGCCAGCAGCAATGGCATAAGTGTAAAAACTTGAGGCAACGCCAGAAACGCCCGCTTCTTGCATCAAGCGATACGGATACCATACTACGCCCCAAAAACAGGCGCCAAAAAGCAGGCCAAATACCGCAAATGTGTTTTTATTATGGCTGTTGCTCACTATAATGCTCACTTATGAATACAAATTCTATGAACCCAAATTTGGACCTGTTACAACCTTACCCATTTCAACGCCTGCGCGACTTGTTTGCTGGCACCACGCCCAACCCCGCCTATTCTGCGATAAATCTGTCGATTGGCGAGCCTAAACACGCCACGCCACAGCTTATTAAAGACGCGCTGGTGAATAATTTAGCAGGTTTGGCCAATTATCCCACAACCATTGGCAGCGCGGCGCTACGCGAAGCGATTTCTGCTTGGATTACGCGGCGTTACAACATCGCAGCACCCAATCCAGAGCGCGCGATTTTGCCCGTCAATGGCAGCCGCGAGGCGCTGTTTGCTTTTGCGCAAGCGGTAATTGACGGCAGTAAACCGAATCAGATTGTGATTTCGCCAAACCCTTTCTACCAAATATACGAAGGTGCAGCTTTTTTGGCGGGCGCAACACCCTACTTTTTAAATACCACGCCTGAAAATGATCACGCGATGGATTTTGAAAGCGTCCCTGAAGATGTTTTAAATCGCACGCAGCTGGTTTATGTGTGCAGCCCGGGCAACCCATCTGGCAAGGTGATGAATCTTGAACAATGGAAAACGCTGTTTGCGCTTTCGGATAAATATGGTTTTGTGATTGCCGCAGATGAATGTTATTCCGAAATCTACTTTGATACGCCACCACTAGGTGCGCTGCAAGCCGCATCCCTATTGGCTCGCAGCCATACTAATTTAATTGTATTTGGCTCACTTTCCAAGCGCTCCAATGTACCTGGCATGCGCTCTGGCTTTGTTGCAGGCGATGAAAAAATCATTGAAAAGTTCACGTTGTACCGTACTTATCATGGCTGTGCCATGAGCCCCATGGTGCAAGCGGCCAGCGTTGCCGCGTGGAACGACGAAGCGCATGTGATAGAAAACCGCAGGCTTTATGCAGAAAAATTTAGCACTGTCACGCCTTTGCTGCAAACCAAGCTGGACGTCGCTTTTCCCGATGCAGCGTTTTATTTGTGGGCGCGCACTAAGGAAAGCGACACCAATTTTGCGCTAAAGCTTTACCGTGACTTCAATGTAACCGTGCTGCCAGGCAGCTATTTAGCGCGTGAGGCACATGGAGTAAACCCAGGTAAAAATTTCGTGCGTTTAGCGCTAGTAGCCAGCTTAGAAGAGTGCATCGAAGCCGCAAATAGAATCAATAAACTTGTTTAAGTTAATATTCTAACTGATTGATTTTTAATTTTATTAGTTGAATATATTATTGCTTCATATATTTGTTATTCAGCCTAATTGCTAGCGCACTCATGCCGATTAAAGCAATCCCGATAATCACCAAGGCAATTGGCCAGCCAACAGTATTAGCAAAATGCTTGGCGGTAAACCAGCCGATATAGCCCAACATCGACAGCGTGCCGACTAGCAATAAAGTGCGGCTTCGCACATAAGTGCTCAAGAAAATGATCAGCGCGGATAAGCCTAAATAAAGCAGCTCAAATGGCGTATTTTTGACTGCATCGAACACCGACCACAGCAATAATATCGCACCTACGAAGTACCAAAATGGTGCAATGGCGAGGTGTTTGGAGCGATTGAGCGCGTAAGCAATGCACAGTAACGAAGTGCCGACAATCAAGCCAATCAGCTTTTCGTTTAAATCCCAAACATCAAACAAATAGCCTAAGAAAATCATGCCGAAGAAAATGGCGCTAAAGGCAAGCACAGTGCGGCCTTTCGCCCAAAACGTCGCACCCTGTTGAATGAGCATATAACTGGCCATAAATAGAATACCGTGACGTACATCACCGCCAGATGAATACTCGTGCAGCATCACTAAAATGCCAGTTGGCTGCAGAAAAGATGAGATTAAAAACAGGGGTGTCGCGGCTTTTTCGTACTTGCTGTCGTGCAAGCAAGCCAAACCCATGAAAAACGCCACCAGCCCAGTGCCCAGCGTCACGATGACACGTGCTGCCGAGCCAAAATCGTCCCAATACATAGAGATAAATACGCCAATACCAGCGAACACAAAAATGCCGCCGATGTAGCCGAGCAATTTCGACAATACGCTTGAGGATGGCTTATTTGCTTGTTCTGCAGGCATTGCTAATGCAGCGGAAATCTCATCTAGCGTGATTTTATTAAGCCTTGCGAGCGAAACGATGTCTTGCAATGCTTCTTCTTTTTGCGACATGGCTAATCCCTTATTTTTTCACAAGCTACTTTTTAACAATCCAGCCCAAAAATTGCACATTGCTGTAATAATAATCGGGCTGCATATTCGGCATTTTGTAAGCCACCGCGCCCTTTTTTACCCTGTAACCATTATTGCGATACCCGCCGCCAAATAAACCGCCCACCAGCCCACCATCGCCATAATTAGCACCTTCAAGCGTATAACCATCGGGCGAAACTGCGCTAGAATCAATCATCAAATCTTTAGTTTCTTCGAGCACAACTTCACCATTACTGGCCGCCGCGCCAGTTTCCGCATTATTGATTGTAATCTCGCGCACGGTCTCAGTTTTGCCATCATAAGCCATCAGCTTGGTCGAACTACCATTATTATTTTTGTCATCTAGTTTTTTGGCAGAAACCATTATTTTTCTATCTTTTACTTTAAAATCAAGTACATAATCTGGAGATTTTTGGTATTCATACTTCATGGTGCTAAATAACATTTCGTATTGCGGCGGCGTACCGAGCGATTTTGGCAATATCGATGCAACAAAAAATAGTACGATTAACAGCAGCGGCAGAGTTAATCCAATCGCTAGCACCAAGTTTTCTTTTAACCAGTTTTTCATAAAACCCTTTCACTTACACCGTCATTCCGGGCTTGACCCGGAATCCAGCGTCTTTAAAGTCACTAGATTCCGACTTCCGTCGGAATGATGAACTAGAGAAACATTTTAATTCTCTGAAATACTACGCTATTTAGCTCAGGATTCAAACAATCCAGATCTACCGTGTCGTCCATGCCGCGCAGCCAAGTGAGCTGCCTTTTTGCCAATTGCCGCGTGGCAAAAATGCCTCTATCTCGCAATTCGACTAAATCATATTGCCCTGCGAGGTGCTCCAGTGCTTGTCGGTAGCCCACACAGCGCATGGATGTTGACTCTGGTGTAAGGCTTGGATATTTTGCTTTTAGCGCTTTCACCTCGTCCAAGAACCCAGCTTTTAACATGGCATCAAAGCGCATTGCAATGCGTTCATGCAGCACTTTGCGATCACTTGGTACTAAGGCGATTTTTAATATCTTGTAAGGCAAAACTTCATTTGTTTGCTCGGAAAAAAGTTGTGACATGGTTTTGCCTGTGATTGCATACACTTCTAACGCCCGTTGAATACGCTGCATATCATTAGGCATCAATCTGGAAGCGGTTTCCGGGTCAACACTCGCTAATTTTGCATGCATGGCTGGCCAACCGATTTGCGCGGCTTCTAGGTCTAATGCTGCGCGCACTTGCTGATTCGCCTCTGGCAAGCCGCTTAAACCACCTTCCAGCGCTTTAAAATACAACATGGTGCCACCCACCAACACAGGCACTTTGCCGCGCGCGGTAATCTCTGCCATCAAACGTAAAGCATCCGCTCTAAATTGTGCTGCGGAATACGCGCTGGTCGGGTCGATAACGTCGATTAAATGATGTGGCGCTTTGGCTAAAGTTTCCGCGTCTGGCTTGGCTGTGCCAATATTCATATCGCGAAACACCAGCGCAGAATCCACGCTGATTAGTTCAACTGGCAACCGTGAAACAAGCGCAACAGCCGCGCCAGTCTTACCGCTAGCGGTGGGGCCCATGAGAAAGATTGCTTTAGAATCAACTAAGGACACGATTCTAATCGCGACTCTCATGCGGAGTAGCGCTTGAGCTCCACATATCTCCAGAAATACCAAAGTTTTGCTCAGGTGTTAGTTTTTCACAAATTAGAGCAATCATCTTATTCACTGCTGCGATTGATTTTTTTGCGTTACCAAGAGTAGCTTCTTTTTCCAATCTAGATTTCGGAGCATCCCTAAATTTTTGCGTCCTATGCTCTTGTTCTGATATCAACGCTTCGTGCAATATTGGTTCGGCTTTAGGATGGGCAATTCTGTTACGCATCTTTGAGAGCCATAGCACGCTGACCCATGGTGCTTTGCTATTGTCATAATTAATACTCAAGTGCTCACATATCAACCTAGTTTTTGCCATTGGATTACAGCTTTCAAAATCACTCCAATTTTGAATAACCTTTTCACCAACCGCATTACAAAAGGCTTCAATAGCTAATGAACTAAGAGTTATTGCTGAAAATTGACAATCGGCCCATCCTGGCTTCTTGGTTTCTGCTTCCAGAAGATTGTGTTTGGCTATTCTAAGCAATACATGGTGGGCAGAATAAAACCTCTCCGTTTTGATGCTGATTTTTTTTGGATTCATCAATCATTTACCTCGCATAAACATCTTGTCTAAGTCACTCATACTCACCTGAAACCAAGTCGGGCGGCCGTGATTGCATTGCCCCGAACGTTCAGTCGCTTCCATATCGCGCAGCAGCGCGTTCATTTCAGGAATGGTGAGGCTACGATTGGCGCGAACGGCAGCATGGCACGCCATTGTGCCAAGCAGCTCGTTACGGCGCTCGGTAAGCGCTCTACTAGCGCCGTATTCACGCAAATCGCGTAGCACATCGCGCGCCAAGGTTACGGCATCGGCATTTTGCAGCATGGTGGGCACGGCGCGCACGGCCAGCGTGTTGGGCGAAAGCACGGCAATATCAAAGCCAAGTTGTTGCAAATTACCTGCTCCGCTCGCCAGCTCTTCATTGACGGTCGCCACTTCCAGCCTATCGGCATTAAAGCTCACGGGCAGCAGCAAAGGCTGCATCGCCACTTGTTTGTTTTCTAGTGCGTTTTTGAGCTTTTCGTACATGATGCGCTCATGCGCGGCGTGCATATCGACGACGACCAAACCCGCCGCGTTTTGCGCCAGCACATACACGCCATGAATCTGCGCGACGGCGAAGCCAAGGGGAAAATCTTGTGCTTCCCCGTTTTGGAACTCTTCTGCATAACAAACCGGACTGGCAAACTCTCGATTATCAATGCCGCCAGCAGGCGCATGGATATTGGCTCGCAGGGCATCGCTGCCAAATAGCGTTTGGTAAAAGCTTTGTGGCTGATTTGCAACCAAAGGCATTTGCGATTGGTAGGTGGGATAAGGATTAGAAAAAGGATTGAATGCAGCTTGACTGGCGGTTGCGGCATTCGAAGCGCCTGTCGGCGTTGCTAGTGCTTTGTGCAGGCTGTGAAAAATAAAGCGATGAATCCCTTGGCCATCGCGAAAGCGCACCTCGGTTTTGGCAGGGTGCACGTTGACGTCGACTAAAGTTGGGTCTAGCTCTAAAAACAACACAAAAGCTGGGTGGCGGTCGTGATGCAGCACATCCTGATAGGCTTGACGAATGGCGTGCGCAATCAGTTTGTCGCGCACAAAACGCCCGTTCACATACACATATTGCGTATCGCGGCTATTGCGATTAAATGTCGGTTTGGCCGCCAAACCCCATAAGCGCAAGCCCGCGGCTTCTTCGTCCACACTAAAAGATTCTGCTGAAAATTCATCGCCCAAAACTTCGCTGAATCGTTTGCTTGGTTCGCTCACGGCATAGCGGCTAAGCGCTCTGCCATTGTGTTGCAGCGTAAATGCCACATCAGATCGCGATAACGCCGCGCGCGTAAAAGCCGCTTCACAATGCCCGAATTCTGTCGCTTCTTGCTTTAAAAATTTGCGCCGTGCGGGCGTGTTGAAATACAAATCATTCACTTCTACAATCGTGCCTGCATCCAAGGCGGCTGGCTCTATGGGCGCTATTTCACTGCCGTTTGAGGCAATGCGCCAAGCGTGTTTGGTTTCATTTGCGCGACTGGAAATACTAGTGCGCGAAACCGATGCGATACTTGCCAACGCTTCGCCACGAAAACCCAAACTGGCCACTGCTTCCAAATCTTCTAATGTGGCGATTTTGCTCGTCGCATGACGCGTTAAGGCCAGTGCCAAATCCTCTTGCGCAATACCTGCGCCGTTGTCCGTGACTTTAAGTTGCTTAACGCCGCCTTGTATCAGCGACACTTGAATATCACTACTATCCGCATCCAAGCTGTTTTCTAGCAACTCTTTAAGCGCAGAAGCTGGCCGCTCCACCACTTCACCAGCGGCGATTTGGCTAATGAGCTGATCAGGAAGTAAGTGAATTTTCGCCATGGTAATGTTAGCTATTTTACCTGACGGCTGCGTGTGCAAACGCGATGAGGCAATAAAAATTACTCAGGTTTAACGACTACTTTAACGCAGTTACGACCCGCCAGCTTGGCCTGATAGAGCGCTTTATCGGCGCGGTCTATCATTTTATCTGCGGTATCATCTTGTGCATATTGGGTGAGGCCAAATGACGCGGTGACGGAGATTTTAGTGCCTTCAAACGTATAAGTTTTTTTCTCAATAGCGCCGCGCAATCGCTCAACTAGCATTTCTGCTGAACTTAGTTCGGTCATCGGTAGCAGCATCAAAAATTCTTCACCACCGTAGCGCGCCACAATATCACCCTGCCGCAGCTCGCGCGTTAAAATTTGCGATGTTTCACGCAACACATCATCGCCAGCGGCATGGCCAAACTCGTCATTCACGCTTTTAAAATGGTCCACATCCATCATCGTTAGGCAAAAATTGAGCTGGTGACGCCGAATTTCGGGCAGTTTTTCTTCGATACGCTCCAGCACATAGCGGCGGTTGTGCAAGCCTGTTAATTCGTCGTGCGAGGCCAGCAATTGCAGGCGTTTCTGCATGTGCTGCAGCTCAACATTGCGCTTCACAAAGTCTTGATTATTCGTTTCAATTTTGTCGTTAAGTAGGTGAAGCTCATCGATATAGCTTGCGTTTAAAAGCCTATTTTCTACTAGACTTAAAACAAAATCATAGTCTTTTTTACCATAAAACAAACTGGCGCTAACGATGCCAAGCAAAGCAAAAAACCACCATAAAATAAAATCAATATGCTGTAAAAAGTGCCAAGTTGACATGAGGCTGGCGGCGCCAACAAAGTAAACCAAGCCCCGATATGACGCAGAAATGGCCGAAGCGGCAAAAGCGATAACGCAACCAACCACCGCAATCAGCCGAAAGTCTAAAGCCTCAGTATGTCCTTTATCTAAAAGAAAATAAAAGACTGAACCCCAAGATAAGCCAGATAACACGTACAACAAATACCGTCTATCCCTGAAAAATCCGACTTGATACATGGGCAAATTGGGTGTGAAATGTAAGGAGGTGTAATAGCCGTATGCATTAATAGCAAAGATTATTGACAGCCAAATAACGATGTTTTTTGTAGCAACACTATTATAAAAACTGAGCGCAACGAATATGGCCAGCATAACATTGGTGCAAGAAGCCACACGCGACTGTTGAAGATTGATATTCATCATCTCAAAATCAATTTCGTCTTGCATATTTTTTGTATCAGCACGCTGCATAAGCACCTATTATACAGTGACTTTATCAATCCAGATTGACCCAAGCAGGCTATCCTAAATTGGCTTTATTTATCGGCGATTTTTGTTTTAGCGAGCGCGGGATTAGTAGCGAAATATTTTTTTATACCCGTAAGAATGGAGGCGGCAAGCTTGTCTTGATGCTCGCTATCATTGAGTTTGCGCTCTTCTTCTGGGTTGCTAATAAACGCCGTTTCGACCAAAATAGAGGGAATATCAGGCGATTTTAGTACCGCAAATGCGGCCTGCTCAACCGAGCCTTTATGCAAGCTGTTCACCTGCCCCACTTGCCCAAGCACCGCTTTGCCCAACTTCAAACTATCACTAATGGTTGCCGCCTGCGATAAATCCAGCAGCGTGCGCGCCAGCACAGGGTCTTTATTATCCAAACTCACGCCGCCGATTAAATCGGACTCGTTCTCTTTCTTCGCCAAATAACGCGCGCTGGCACTGGTGGCGCCACGTTCTGAGAGTGCAAACACAGAGGAACCTTTGGCTGCTTGAGTAGTAAACGCGTCGGCATGAATGGACACAAACAAATCTGCCTTCATGTTGCGCGCCTTAACCACACGGCCATGCAAGGGCACAAAAAAGTCTGCATCACGCGTCAAAATACCGCGCATATTCGGCTCTGCGTCAATCAACGCTTTCAGTTTCTTGCCAATCGCCAGCGTTAAATCCTTTTCATTGCTGCCATTTGCGCCATGCGCACCTGGATCCTCACCACCATGGCCTGGGTCGATGGCAATGGTAATCATGCGACCGCCCTCTTTGCTCGGCAAGGTTTTATCTGTGACTAATGGTGGAAGTTTTTCTGTCGCTGGCGGAGTAGGTTCGACCTTAATCTCTGGCTTGGCTTCTGGTTTAGGCTCAGCTTTAGGCTCGATTTTATTTTCTGGCGCTTTGTATTCAGGCGGCATTTCAGCCATTGCCTCGTCAGCCGCACCAGTATTGGTTGGCAGCGGCTCGATGATTGGTTTTATTTGTTGACTCTGGTCGTTTTTATTGAGATTTTCACGATTGTCCAACATCGCCATTAAGGGATCTTGCAGTGGATAAATATCCAGCACCAAGCGATTTTTATATTCACCTGCAGGCGGCAGCGCGAATAAATTGGATTTTACTTCGCCTTTCAAATCCACCACCACGCGCACCACATTGGCTTTAAACTTGCCGGCACGCACTTGTTTAATGTAAGGGTCACTCGACAAAATCTTGTCAGTCAGCGCCTTTAGCGCGGCGTTCAGCTCCACATCTTCAATATCTAACACCAAACGGTCAGGGTTTTTAAGCACAAGCAGTTGATATTTAAATGGCGCACTGGCCTCAAATGTAACGCGCGTGTAATCTTGCGCGGGCCATACGCGCGCGGCAGTAATCACGTTGGCAGCCAATGCAGATGCGCTTGTGCACAACGCTGCGCATATTAAAAATAATTTAGTGAGCTGTAATTTAATGGGTTGCAATCTCAAGTTTTCTTCCACTTCCTAATAGGCTCATATTAATGTCAATATCTGCTTCTGGTAACAAATTTCCTGCTTTTTCTGGCCATTCCACCAAACAAACTGAGTCAGCATTAAAATATTCTCTAAAGCCTGCGGCTTCCCATTCCTCTTCATCATTAAAACGATATAAATCAAAATGATAGACGTTGAATCCAGAGATAACATAGGGCTCAACCAAGCTATAAGTTGGGCTTTTTACCTTGCCTGCATAGCCCAAACCTTGTAGCACGCCGCGCACAAACGTGGTTTTGCCTGCACCTAAATCCCCATGCAAATAAATGGTCATACCATTGTGAAGTTTCTTAGCAAATTCACGCCCCGCTTCAATTGTGGCGGCTTCGTCAGGCAATTCGCGTGTAAAATTACTCGCCATGAGCATCTCTAACGAATATAGCCAACTTGCCGCCGACATTAAAAAACTTGGGCGCACGCTTGGCTTTGCGGAAATTGGCATTAGCGACACCAATCTGACTCAGGCGGAATTGGAACATGAAGAATGGATTAAAAAAGGTTTTCATGGTGACATGGATTATATGGCAAAACATGGCACCAAGCGCACGCGCCCTGCCGAATTAGTGCCAAATACCGTGCGCGTGATTTCGGCGCGGCTGGATTATTTGCCACCCAAAACAAAAGATAGCTGGCAAGTGATGCAAAATGGCGAAAAAGCGTTTATTTCGCGCTACGCTTTAGGCCGCGATTATCACAAAGTGATGCGTCAAAAACTGCAAAAACTTTGCGATAGAATTACAGAACTATGTGTTGAAAATAAAGCGCCTGAGTTCGAATACCGCGTGTTTACGGATAGCGCACCAGTGCTGGAGGTAGCGCTTGCAGAAAAAGCTGGCTTGGGTTGGCGCGGCAAGCATACTTTGCTGATTAACAAAGGCCGTGGCTCATGGTTCTTTTTGGGTGAAATTTACACCAATCTTCCCTTGCCAGTTGACGTAAAAGCCACAAATCATTGCGGCACCTGCAATTCCTGCATTGATATATGCCCTACCCGCGCCATTACGGCGCCTTATGAGGTGGATGCAAGGCGTTGCATCTCCTACCTGACCATTGAGCTAAAAACTAGCATTCCCGTTGAGTTTCGCCCACTGATTGGTAACCGTGTGTATGGCTGCGATGATTGCCAATTAGTTTGCCCGTGGAATAAGTTTGCTGAAATTACGCAAACGCCCGATTTCAATGTGCGTAGCGGTTTGGATGATATTAGCCTGATTGAATGTTTTAGCTGGAGCGAGGACGAATTTAATCAAAAAATGGCGGGTAGCGCGATTTATAGAATTGGCTACACACAATGGCTGCGTAATATTGCAGTGGGTTTAGGCAATGCACCAAGTACGCCAAAAATTATTGCTGCGCTAAAAGCACGAGAAAACGATGCTAGCGAATTGCTGAGTGAGCATGTAGCTTGGGCATTGCAACAACATGAAAAAGCTGTGCTTGACGTAAAACAAAGTGTCGAATAGGATGACTATTTTACGTTAGGAGTTTTTCAATGTATCAAAACGCATCTTCAATATTGAAATGGTCATACGCCCTAGTAATACTTAGCGCCGTACTTCCTATAGGTCTAGCAAGTTCAGGCTGGGTAGCTTTAGCAACTGGTGGTAGCACGTCGCTAGCGCAAGGTATACCGCTTATAAGCCCTGTCATCATGCTTGCCCTTGGGTTGTACCGGATATTTCTTGTTGCAAAGTTGCCAGATACTCTCGATGCGCCTAAAGTAGCGGGTTTTGGAAAAGCACTCCGCAAGGTTGGCATCTTTCTACTTTTTCTTGGCGCTATCTTTGGTGCACTCAACCTCATTTCGCGCCCATTAATGCTTTTAATACCTTCACAGTATACAAACGGTGCTCCAATCTTTTTTATATTCGGTCTGTATCTATCTATACTTGAAGGCCTTGGTTTGCTTGGCCTAACGCTATTTGAGTTCAGTCGCATTTTAGGTTTTGAGCAACATGCGCGCCAACAAAACTCTTAACCCATCCATCAAGCAAGCGTAGGGCGGAAAAGTAAAACGCCTTCCGCCGCATGAAATCTTTCTAAAAATCACCTACGGCGGATAACGCTGCGCTCATCCGCCCTACAAACCCAAATGACTTGCCAGCAAAGCCGCGCCCAGCATGCCTGCTTGGTCTCCACTGGTGGAAATAGTCACTTTAATTTTGCCGCGCAATACGGGGATTAAATCGGCCTCTAACCTTGCATTAAAAGCATTTTGCATTAAATCCCAAGCGCCACTCATGCCGCCGCCGATGACCACATTCGGTACATCCACCACTTTTTGCACATGCGCCAAGGCTTTTGCCAGCGCCTCGCCCGCCTTATTGTAAGCGGCTTGCGCCTCTTTATCACCGATTCTTGCAAGTTCGGCGATTTCGTGCGCTGTGATTTTTTGTTTACTGTAGCTAATTGAAATGCCGCTGGCAGAGGCATATTGCTCCATACAGCCTTTGTTGCCGCATCCGCAGAGCCTGCCATTTGGCTCGACGATGATGTGCCCGACTTCCATCGCACAGCCGTGAAAGCCCACAAATGGCTTGCCTGCATGGATGAGTCCGCCACCCACGCCTGTACCAAGGCCAAAATAGATTAAACCCGTTTCAGGTTTGTTTAACAGGCAATATTCACCATAAGCGGCGGCATTCGCGTCATTTTCTACAATGACTTTTTTACCGATAAGCTTGCTTAAATCGGCGGCTAAATTCACATCTTTTAAGCCGAGTAAGTTAGGTGATTGCGCGAGCGTTTGCGTGTGTGGATTGATAAATCCAGGGAAGCCAATACCGATGGCGTGTATATCTGGATGCTCTGCGAGGCGCATAGATATTGCCTTGCAGAGCACATGTAAAATCTTATCTAAAGCTTCTTTGGATGCGTTTTCTTTGCAAATTTGCGAAAAATCCGCCTGATGGCGCGATTCTTCCAGCAAATTCAACCCATCGAACACACCCAAACGCAAATTGGTGCCGCCAACGTCAATACCAATGGATTTGGTCATGCTGACTTTTTAACTTGAATGCGCGCAGATTGTTGCACAGCTAGCGAAAATTGTGTTTTTAACTCAGCCGTGAGTTGCAGCCAATCAAAGCGCCAAAACCAGTTGTTTTCCGAGGTGCCTGGCGTATTCATGCGCGATTTTCCATCTAGCTCTAAAATATCCTGCATGGGAATAATCGCTAGGTTGGCGTTTGTATTCAGCGCCATTTTCACTAAATCGGCAGGCATTTTAGGCGCATCATTTGCCAAAACAGTGTGGCAATGTTGCTTAGCGTGTGCTTCTAGCGTGTTATACCAGCCTAGCGTAGTGTCATTATCATGCGTACCAGTATAAACCACACTATTGGCTTCGATATTGGCTGGCAGATAGTAATTATCATCGCCGCCGCCAAAAGCAAACTGCAAAATTTTCATGCCTGGCAGTTTAAATTTGGCACGTAGTGCATTGACTTGCGGCGTGATAATGCCCAAATCTTCCGCCACCAAACACATGCGCGGAAAGCGCGCTTTAATCGCCGCAAGCAAGGCCGCACCTGGCGCGCGCTTCCATGTGCCGTTGATGGCCGTATCTTCGCGTGCGGGAATTTCCCAAGCCGCTTGCAAGCCGCGAAAATGGTCGATGCGCACCATATCGAACAAGCTATTTTGCGTTACCATACGCGCCAACCACCATTTAAAGTTATCCATTTTCATGGCGCGCCAATTGTAGTGCGGGTTGCCCCAACGCTGGCCTGTCGCAGAGAAGTAATCGGGCGGCACGCCCGCTACCACTTTCATATTACAACGTTTATCTAGTTTGAATAAAGTCGGGTTCGCCCATACATCAGCGCTGTCAAACGCCACAAAAATAGGAATATCACCAAACATGGCAATGCCTTTTTGGTTGGCATATTTTTTAAGTGCCACCCACTGCGAAAAAAACTGAAATTGGGCGAATTTAATCGCGCTAATTTCCTCTGCATGTTGCTTTTTAGCTTGATTCAACAAATTGGCATCGCGCAATTTATAAGGCTTTGGCCAAGTGTTCCAACTTGCGTACTGAAACTGCTTGCGCAACACCAAAAATAGCGCAAAATCATTCAGCCAACGCGCGTGTTTTCTACAAAAACTTTGAAAGTTTTGACGGTTCGTGTCATTCAAGCTCAGTAAATTTTCGTGCGCCAAATGCTGTTGGCAAATAAATGCTGAATTACCCGCATGCGCGCTTAAACATTGGTATGGCGAGCCATCGGCGTGCGGCATATTGAGCGGTAAAGTTTGCCAAACTTTTGCGCCAACATCGTGTAAAAAATCCACGAATCGGTACGCATCTTGCCCCAAATTGCCAGCAGGCAACGAGCTGATGTGCAGCAAAACGCCAGCATGGCGCTTTTGGTTTGCGAATTTCATCTCATTAAACTCAGCCGAATCAAGCTTGGCCTCGGCGCATAGTGCCACCCGCGGCAGGGGCGCCAACACCCGCACTAATGGGAATATGCAAAATTTCTGGCACGGGTTTTTGCAGCAATTTATACAAATTAATTAAATTGCGGCGATACAGTTTATCAAAGCTGCTCACGCTATCCGACGTGTTGTAATCGCCAAACCACCAAAACCAATCTGAGCCCTCGCACACGGCCAATTGGTGCTCGCAGACGGTTTGTTGCGCCTCGTCCAGCTTGTGAATGGCTTTATCGTAAACTTTTTTGGCATCACACAACAAATCCCAAGCCGCGTTCTTATCGGCCGAGCCTATCCACGTGCTAAACGTGCCGTAAACCCAGCTACCAGCAGCGATTTCTGGCAATATAGGCGCGACAACTTTGCTTTTTTGCTGCATCTCTACAACATCGCTAAACGTTTTCATCTCGATATCGGCATGATTGGCCAAGGCGCGATAAAGCTCTTCTAGGAAATAGTAGCCGTTATATGGATAGTATTCCCAAGCGTTTTCGCCATCCAAAATCACGCTTATAACTGGGCTGTTGGTTGAAGTGTTGTATTGTTGAATATGCTCCAAGGTGCGCACAAAATCGCTTACCGCCTCTAGCGAATGCACTTTGCCGTATTCAAATCCAATCTTGTCGGAAAGTTGGTCGTCGCGAAAAAAACATAAAAGTTCGTGCCCGCCTTCAGCCACGCGATAAGGCTTATACAAATAGTCGCGCTTATCGGCCGCATTTAAGCCAGACTTAGTCAAACTGTTCGCCAGCACCGCTTGCCCTGTCGCCGCCCATTTTACGCCGTGCTCCGCCATTAGACCCAGCGCGGCTTTCGAGACGCCACCTTCGGCTGGCCACATGCCATTGGGCACGCTGCCAAAGCGCGTTTTGTGCGTGCTAAGCGCGGATTCGACATGCGCACGCGCACGCAGTTTTCCGCCTGGATATTGCCGCGTAGCGGGCAAGGGCGCGTCTGGCATCGCATCTTTAGTCGATTTAAAATCGAGTAATAAAGGCAAAATGGGGTGGTAATGCGGCGTGGTGGAAATTTCGATGCGATTCGCATTCTGCAAGGCTTTGTAGCGCGGAATCAAATTGGCAATCAACTCGCCAATTAAGTTAAATAAATCCAGCCTATCTTGCAGGTTAAATTGCGCGCCCTTTTCCATCAATCGCTTAACTACTAGGTTGTTGCGGCGCACACTTTCGCCCGTCCACGCTAAGTGATACCACACCAACAAATCCGCCTTGTATTGCGCAGAAAGATATAGCAGCTCGTTGCCAAAGGCCGCTGGCGCAGTCTCGGTTGCTTGATACTGCGTTGCTTGATAAATATGCAGCAGTTTTTGGTACTGCGGAAACGGGCTAAGCATTTTTTCGTGATGGCTTTTAAAGCAGCTCTCGACGATTAAGCAGCATTGTTCGTCAGAAATCTTGGCTAAATCTTTGTGAGCTAACATAGCCAGCAAAGGGTCACGCATGTTTTTTGACTTAAATTGCGCGCTGTAATCTTCCAGCTGATCTAATAAAACGGGCACAAAATTAAAGCTCACACGCGCTTGCGGGTTGGCTTCCAGATGATATGCCATGTCCGTGTAATCTTTAATTGCGTGCAAATACGTCCATGGCAACACGTATTCACCCGTGAGCGAGTCGCGATAATCGGGTTGGTGCATGTGCCAATAAAGGGAAATAAAAAGCTTGGGTTGTGTCATTAGAAATGAATCTATTTATTTAAATTTTAATGTATATCTATTTGATTTATAGCTTATTTAGCATGTCTTGCGTCACCAAAACCGTGCCTTTTTCGGTCACATAAAAGCGTTTTTTATCGGCTTTTAAATCAATGCCAATTTCCATGCCTTCAGGGATGTTGACACTTTTATCAATCACCACATTTTTGAGTTTAACGTGTCGATTAACCACGACACTAGGCATAATCACCGCGCCATCAATGTTGCAATAGCTGTGTACACGCACGTTGGAAAATAGCACCGAGCTGTTTACGCTAGAGCCGCTAATCAAGCAGCCGCCAGAGACGATAGAATCAGTCGCTTCGCCCGTTCTGTCTTTATCATGAAACACAAATTTTGCCGGCGGCAGTTGCTCTTGATAGGTCCAAATAGGCCATTGTTTGTCGTACATATTCAACTCTGGCGTGACGCGTGTAAGCTCCATATTGGCTTCCCAATAGGCATCAATCGTCCCTACGTCGCGCCAATAATAAAAGCCATTGCGCGCACCGACACAACTTTCAGTAAAGCGATGCGCATATACGCGCGCGCGCGAAATTAGATACGGAATAATATTGCCACCAAAATCGTTGGCAGATGCAGGGTCAGCTGCATCGCGCTCTAGCTGCTCGTACATAAACTGCGCGTTAAACACGTAAATGCCCATGCTGGCAAACGCCTGTGATTTATCGCCAGGCATGTGTTTGGGGTTTGCAGGCTTCTCTGCGAACTCAATAATTCTATCGTCATCATCCACCGCTAACACACCAAAGCTTTTTGCATCTTCTAACGACACATTGAGGCAAGCTACTGTCATATCGGCATTCTTTTTCACATGTGTGGCCAGCATTTGGCCGTAATCCATTTTGTAAATATGATCACCGGCCAAAATTACCACATACTCTGCGCCGCTCTCTTTTAAAATGTCGAGATTTTGATACACTGCGTCCGCCGTGCCTTTATACCACTCCTCTTTCTCATTTTGCTGTGAAGCTGGCAAAACCTCGATGTATTCGCTAAATTCACCATTTAAAAAACTCCAGCCGCGCTGAATGTGACGAATAAGGCTGTGCGATTTGTATTGTGTGACCACGCCAACGCGGCGAATGCCCGAGTTAATGCAATTAGAAAGTGGGAAATCGATAATGCGGAACTTGCCGCCAAACGGCACCGCTGGCTTAGCGCGGCGATTAGTCAGGTCTTTAAGCCTACTGCCACGGCCACCCGCGAGGATTAAAGCCACCGTATTTTTGGTAATTGCACTAATGAAACGAGATGAATTTGGATCTTGCGACATCACTTGGCCCTTTACTTAAAAGTGAACACGCACATAAATGGGCAAAATTATGTGTTTATTCGTTTCTATTATAGGCTTGATTACGCGCTATAATCCATCCTTAAACAACTATTTTATTGAAAATTTATCACCTTGAAGCAATCTAATCTAAACGACCTCCATTTAATCCTCGCCGCAAAACATCATGACCCCTTTGCGTATTTAGGTTTGCACCAAGCCAATAAGCAATTTGTGTTTCGCACCTTTTTGCCCAACGCACAAAAAGTCAGCCTAAAAACCAAAACAAAATGGGTTGAATTAGACCGCACACATGCGGATGGTTTATTTGAATGGCACGGCAAAACCGCGCCGCAAAGCCCATGTTTGCTTAAGGCTGAGTATGCGCATCACACTATCGAAGTTGCTGACACTTACAGCTTTACGCCCACCTTAAGCGACGACGAACTGCATTTATTCGGCGAAGGCCGCTTGAATGAGGCTTATAACACCTTTGGCGCGCAGTTGATGACGCACCAAGGCGTGGCTGGCGTACGTTTTGCAGTGTGGGCACCCAATGCCGAGCGTGTGAGCGTGATTGGCAACTTTAACCAATGGGATGGCCGCGTTAACCCCATGCGCGTGCGCGGCGGCACTGGCGTTTGGGAGCTTTTTATTCCCAACCTTACAGCAAATGAGCTGTATAAGTTTGAAATTCGCAACCGTAATACAGGTGCGATTATGGTGAAAGCCGACCCTTACGCGCGCGAATTCGAGTTGCGCCCAGGCCAAGCAGCAAAGGTATCGAACAGCGACCAGCATATTTGGCAAGATAACGATTGGCTTGAAAGCCGCATGGAATATGACTGGCAGCATAGGCCATTTAACTGCTACGAGGTGCATTTGGGCAGTTGGAAACGTAACGCACAAGGCGAGTTTTTAAATTACCGTGAGCTGGCCGCGCAGCTTGTGCCGTACGTCACCGAGATGGGCTACACACATATTGAATTGCTGCCGATTACAGAACATCCGCTCAACGAATCTTGGGGCTACCAAACCACGGGTTATTTTGCTGCGACGAATAGATTTGGCGCGCCAGACGATTTGCGCTTTTTCATCGATGCCTGCCACCAAGCCAATATCGGCGTGATTTTGGATTGGGTGCCCGGACACTTTCCTAAAGACGATTGGGCATTGGCGCGCTTTGACGGCACTGCGCTGTATGAGCACGAAGACCCACGTTTGGGCGAGCATCAGGATTGGGGCACCTATATTTTTAATTACGGCCGCAACGAGGTGCGCAATTTTTTAATTTCTAACGCCTATTTTTGGCTTAAAGAATTCCATATTGATGGCTTGCGCGTGGACGCAGTCGCCTCTATGCTTTATCTGGATTACTCACGCAAACATGGCGAATGGCTGCCGAACAAATTTGGCGGTCGTGAAAATTTAGAAGTCATTGATTTTATTAAACAATTAAACGTAATTGTGCATCAAGATTTTCCTGGCGCGCTCACCATTGCCGAAGAATCAACCGCGTGGCCTGCGGTGTCACGCCCAGTGCATATTGGTGGGCTAGGATTTAGCATGAAGTGGAATATGGGCTGGATGAACGACACGCTGGCTTATATGGAAAACAACCCCGTTCACCGCCGTTACCACCACGACAAACTGACCTTTGGGCAGCTTTACGCTTATACCGAAAATTTTGTGCTGCCGTTTTCGCACGATGAAGTGGTACACGGCAAAAATTCACTACTGGACAAAATGCCTGGCGATGCTTGGCAAAAATTCGCCAATTTGCGCTTGCTTTTTACTTTTCAGATGACACATCCTGGCAAAAAAATCAACTTTATGGGCAACGAGTTTGCGCAAGGCCGCGAGTGGAATGTGAACGACAGCTTAGATTGGCACTTGCTTGCGAATAGCTTGCAGCAAGGCGTTCAGCTTGCCACGCAAGATTTGAATGCGCTTTATCGCAACATTCCTGCGCTATATGATTTGGATTTTGAAAGCGGCGGTTTTGACTGGGTTGATTGCCACGACAACGACCAATCGATAATTAGCTACATTAGGCGCGCCCGCGACGGCAGTTTTGCTATAATAGTGTTGAATTTTACGCCTGTGTTGCGCGAAGGTTACCGCATTGGCGTGCCGCAGGCGGGACATTATCGCGAACTATTTAACAGTGACGCTGCATGTTATGGCGGCAGCAATCAAGGCAATGGTTTGGGATTAGATACAGAAAATATAGCTTGGATGAACCAATTGCAATCCATATTAATAACAATTCCACCACTAAGCGGTGTAATTTTACAAATAAACAATACAAATTAACAAAACAATTCAAGCTAAAAACATAAAAAATAATGTCAAATTTAATTTCATATCCAGTGTGGGAAAAGCTATGTGCGCACCAGCAAGCTATCGGCAAAACTCACATGCGAGATTTATTCGCAAATGACCCAAAGCGCTTTGATAAATACAGCCTAAAATTTGCGGATTTGCTACTAGATTATTCCAAACATCGCATCACAGACGAAACACTACCACTGCTGATGCAAATGGCGCGCGAGGCGGATATTGAAAGCTGGCGCGACAAGATGTTTTCGGGCGAAAAAATCAACATCACCGAAAATCGCGCCGTGTTGCACACTGCCCTGCGCAATCGCAGTAATTCACCTGTATTTGTGGATGGCAAAGATGTCATGCCCGATATTAACGCGGTGCTTAGTCACATGCGCGAGTTTAGCGACAAAGTACGCAACGGCACTTGGCTTGGCTACACAGGCAAACGCATCACCGATATTGTCAACATCGGCATTGGCGGCTCGGATTTAGGCCCTGTCATGGTGTGCGATGCGCTCACGCCGTACGGCCATCCTGAGTTAACCATGCACTTCGTATCCAACATCGACGGCGCGCACTTAATGCGTGCTTTAAACAAATGTAAGCCAGAAACCACGCTATTTATCGTTGCTTCTAAAACTTTTACCACGCAAGAAACCATGACCAACGCCATGAGCGCGCGCACTTGGTTTTTAGCTGACGCAAAAGACGAAAAACAAGTCGCCAAGCACTTTGTCGCACTTTCTACCAACGCCAACGCCGTGCAAGATTTCGGTATTGATACCGCCAATATGTTCGCGTTTTGGGATTGGGTCGGCGGTCGTTACTCGCTGTGGTCGGCCATTGGCTTATCCATTGCCTTATGGGTTGGCATGGATAATTTTGAAGCACTATTAGCTGGCGCGCATGAAATGGACAACCATTTTAAAACCGCGCCGCTTGAGCAAAATATGCCCGTTATTTTGGCCATGATTGGTATTTGGTACAACAATTTCTTCCATGTGGATACGCATGCCATACTGCCCTACGATCAAGGAATGGCGCGCTTCCCAGCCTACTTGCAACAAGCGGATATGGAAAGTAATGGCAAATTTATTTGTCGCGATGGCAGCCGCGTGCAATATAAAACTGGCCCTGTGATTTGGGGCGAGGCTGGCACCAACGGCCAGCATGCGTTTTACCAACTTATTCACCAAGGCACGCAAATTGTGCCTGCAGATTTTTTAATGCCAGTGCATAGCCATTACGCCATTGGCAAACATGGTTACGCGCACCACAAAATTTTGCTGGCTAATTTCTTGGCGCAAACGCAGTCGCTCATGCTGGGTAAAACCAAAAACGAAGCCCGCGCAGAGCTTGTAAAACAAGGCATGACGGGCGATGCGCTAGAAGCGCTTTTGCCGCACAAAACGTTTGAAGGCAACCGCCCGACCACTTCTATTATGTTTGATACGCTCACGCCAAACACGCTCGGCAAGCTGATTGCGCTGTACGAGCACAAAATATTCGTACAAGGCATTATTTGGGACATCAACAGCTTCGACCAATGGGGCGTGGAATACGGCAAACAAATCGCCAGCCAAATTCTGCCACAACTGACGAACGATGAAGAGGTTAGTAATTACGACAGCTCTACTAATGGATTGATTAATCATACTAAAAAGCTGAAATAGCAATCGGCCTGCGAGCCAATACCCATGCGGTTTGTAGGGCGTCAATAGCGAAGCGCATTGCGCCGAAGGAAGGTTTTTAGGTGTTGTAATATTTCATACGGCGAATTACGCAAGCTAATCCGCCCTATGCTTGCTAGATAGATATAGCTGCAAACCCAACATAAAGCCTGCCAAGACATATGAAACTACGGGCAGCCAGAACCCAACGACCGCAAACTTGAAGTGCAACAGGCTGGCGGAAATTGCAAATAATGGTGCTGGGCCAAACTTGTAAACAAAGCTAAGAAGAAGAAAACTTAATATTGCTACGCCCCATCCGCCACTGCCGAAGTAGCAATACACAACCCAGAACCCAGTAGCCGCCATGAGATTGCCTACGATGGCGCTTGTCAGCATCAACTGCTTTTGAAAGTTGCTCATACATCCCCTTAAAGACTAACGTAACTTTGGCACAATCGACTTAGCATCAAGCCCAATCGATTTCGCCATACTAGCGCCTAGGCGTTTAGCAAAGCGATCTACAACCGTTTCTTGGTAGGTGTAATCCACAATTTCTTCTTGTTTTATCACTTCGCGCGCCACGTAATCGGCGCTGCCCAGCGCATCGGCAAGGCCAAGTTTAATGCCTTGCTCGCCGCTCCAAAACAAGCCGCTAAACACTTCTGGCGTCTCGTGTAATCGCGCGCCGCGGCCTTGACGCACCACAGCTTTAAATTGCTCGTGCACTTCGTTCAACATGGTTTGCGCAAGCGCTTTGTGTTTTGGGTTAACTTCTGAAAAAGGGTCTAACATCGCCTTATTTTCGCCCGCCGTTAAAAGGCGGCGCTCAACACCTACTTTTTTCATCACTTCGGTAAAGCCGTAACCGTCCATCAGCACGCCGATAGAGCCAATAATGCTCGCCTTATTCACAAAGATTTTATCCGCCGCTACCGCAATATAATAGCCGCCAGAAGCACATATATCATCCACCACCGCATACACAGGAATTTTTGGGTGCAAGGCTTTTTGGCGACGGATTTCGTCGTTAATAATGCCCGCTTGCACTGGGCTACCGCCTGGGCTGTTGATGCGCAAAATAATCCCTTTGGTGCCGCTGCTGTCGTAGGCATCTTTCAGGCTGCTCATCACAGAATCTGCGTTTACTTCGCCGCCCGCCTCAATCACACCGTTCAGCTCAATCAGCGCCGTATGCGCACCAGTGCTGGATTTGCCGCCAAACCAGCCCATCGCCATAAAAAGCACAAAAAATAAATATAAAAAAGTGAGCGATTTAAACAAAATACCCCATCTGCGTGTCTTTTTCTGCTCTTCTAAGCTAGAAAGCGCCAATTTCTCAATGGTTTGTTGCTGCCAGTTGTCTTGCTCTGCCATATTTTTTCCTAAGCTTTTGTTTTAATTGATTTATGTATTGAAACGTATAAATGTTCAATGTGAATAGTAATCTGTTGGTTCATCTCTGTCACGGGCAGCGCTTGCAAACTTTTACCTTTGCACGGGCCAAATACGCAGTAGCCCGACTCTGGTGCGTAATGCGCGCCATGTGTGGCGCAAATTAGGTAATCTTTGCTCACGGTAAAAAATTGACCTTCGTTCCAATCTAGCTCCACTGGCACGTGCGCGCATTGGTTGACGTAAGCATGCGCCTTGCCTTCGTAGCGAATCACAAAGCCACTGGCGAACTCGCCCAACACTGGCAATTTAAAGCGCAAGCCTTCGGCCTTTTCTTTTAAATCGTGGCTGTTTAATTTTATGGTACGGTCATGCATTATTGAGTAGCCAGTCACTTAGCTCACTAAATTCGTTAAAGATTCCTTTGGGATTATACGCCAGTAATTTGTCGGCGGATTGCGCACCAAATGTGACTGCCAGCGACTGCACGCCCGCATTTTTCGCCATTTGCAAATCGTAGCTGCTATCGCCAATCATCAAAGTGCGCTCTGGTGTCGCCACCAGTTCATCCATCAGCTCGTCAAGCATTTGCGGATGCGGCTTAGAATGGCACTCATCCACCGTGCGCGTTTCGTGAAAATACTTACCAAGGCCAGCACGTTCCAGCGCCAAATTAAGCCCGCGCCTGCCCTTGCCCGTCGCCACCGCTAGCTTATGGCCGCGTCGATGCAGCTCGGCAATAAGCGTTTGCGCACCCGTAAAAAGTGGGATTTCGTGCTCGCCCGCGTAATAATTTGCCGTGTATTGCCGCGCCAAGGCTTGCGCCTGCTCGGCGGGAATATCGCCAAATAGCGCGTGAATCGATTCGCGCAAACCAAGGCCAATAATATTGGTGGCGGCTTTTGGATCCAGCGTTGGCAAGCCTACTTGCGCAGCTGCATCCACCACCGCTTTGGTAATCATACCGGTGGAATCGGCCAGCGTGCCATCCCAATCCCAAACAATTAAATCAAACTGTTTCTTATTCATTTTTTAATTAAGGTCTTCATAAATTTATCTAGCTCAGGCGGCAACGGCGCCACTAGCACCAATTTGTCGTTGGTGACAGGATGACGCAATTTTGTTTCAGCAGAATGTAAAAACATGCGTTTTAAGCCTTTTTTAACCAAGGCTTTATTATTGGCAAAATCACCGTATTTGTCATCGCCCACAATGGGAAAGCCCAGGTGCGCCAACTGCACGCGAAGCTGATGTGTGCGACCTGTCACCAGTTGCGCCTCTAGCAGCGTGAAGCCTTCAAACGCTTGCTTTAAGCTAAAATTGGTTTCCGAAATTTGCGCTTCGTCGTATTTATCTTTGCTTTTGTCGGTCACTACATTTACACGCCGCTCACCACTTGGCAACACGTATTTTTGCAAGTCCAACACCACGCGCTTTTTCTTTTCTGCCCATTCGCCAGCAACCATCACCAAATAACGTTTATCGGTTTGATTATTGCGAATCATTTCATGCAAAGCGACCAATGCGCTGCGTTTTTTGGCTAACAAAAGCACACCCGAAGTTTCGCGATCTAGCCGATGCACCAGCTCTAAAAATTTGGCTTTGGGGCGCTCCATGCGTAGCTGCTCAATCACGCCACGGCTAATACCACTGCCGCCATGCACGGCAAAGCCAGCGGGTTTATCAATCACTAACAGCGCGTCATCTTCAAAAATAATTGCATTTTCAAATTTTGAAGCACCTTGTAGATCAAGCACTGGAACGGCTTGCAGGGCAGTTCTAATCGGCGGCACGCGCACCACATCACCAATTTCCAGCTTGCGCGAGGCATCCACACGGCCTTTATTAACACGCACTTCGCCACTACGCAAAATGCGATAAATATGGCTTTTTGGCACGCCTTTAAGCGTTTTGGCGAGAAAATTATCCACGCGCTGCCCTTCGCTGGCTTCGTCCACCGTAATTTGTGTAGCAGCGTGCTCGCTAATGTTTGCTTGTGTCATATGGTTTAAATTGTAAAATTGCTTAAAAACGTAATAAAGTCTATACTTCGCGTGTTGTTGAATTTATGCGCAAATGCGCATCAACACGGATTTTATAAACACTGGCTATAAAGAATTTTTGGTTAATACCGCTCGCCATGCAATAAGTAGCGATAAAAAATAATAACGCTCTAGCCGCCGCAGATAAAAACATTAAGCGCGACTGAAGTTTACTGAAGACAGAATTTTAACGAATTTATGCCCCAAACAGGCATAAATTTTTAAGTAACGCCTTTAACTATCATGTTTTGCGCACACCAAAAAGGTGTGCGAACACTTGGTAACGCACGCACTGTGCGCCGTTAATACTTGCCGTTACTTGGTCAAAATGCGCATCGTTACAACAGGCTTGCGAGCCAATAACGGTGCGGTTCTCAGGGCTTCAATTCCACCTTAAAAATCTGCCTGCAAGAGCGCAGGAGCACACAATGAAACGCATGTTATTTAATGCAACGCAAGAAGAAGAATTGCGCGTTGCGATTGTAGATGGGCAAAAACTCGTCGATTTAGACATTGAACACGCTGGTAAAGAACAACGCAAAAGCAACATCTACAAAGGCGTGATTACCCGCGTCGAACCCTCACTGGAAGCCGCTTTTGTCGATTATGGCATGGAGCGCCACGGCTTTTTACCCTTCAAAGAAATTTCACGCCAATACTTTAGCGATAAAGTCGATGCTGGCCGCGCACGCATTCAAGACGTGATTAAAGAAGGCATGGAAATGATTGTGCAAGTGGACAAAGACGAGCGCGGCAGCAAAGGCGCAGCGCTCACCACTTACATTTCACTGGCAGGTCGATATTTAGTGTTAATGCCAAATAATCCACGTGGCGGCGGTGTTTCTCGCCGTGTAGAAGGCGAAGAGCGTAACGAATTGCGCGATACCATGGCCGCGTTAGAAGTGCCGAAAGGCATGAGCATGATTGCGCGCACTGCGGGTATTGGCCGCAATGCAGAAGAATTGCAATGGGATTTAAACTACCTTGTGCAACTGTGGACGGCGATTGAAGAAGCTTCAACCATTCAAAAAGGCGCGTTTTTAATCTACCAAGAAGGCAGCTTAGTGATTCGCGCGATTCGCGATTACTTCAGTGCCGACATCGGCGAAATTTTAATCGACACGCCAGATATTTACGAGCAAGCCGTACAGTTTATGAACCACGTGATGCCGGGCAATGTGGCGCGCGTAAAGCTGTATCAAGATGAAATTCCACTGTTTACACGTTTTCAAATTGAGCATCAAATTGAAACTGCGTTTGCGCGTGAAGTACGCCTGCCTTCTGGCGGCGCGATTGTCATTGACCATACAGAAGCTTTGGTTTCGGTAGACGTCAACTCTGGCCGCTCGATTAAAGGCGCGGACATTGAACAAACGGCCTTTAACACCAATATGGAAGCGGCTGAAGAAGTGGCGCGTCAACTACGCTTGCGCGACTTGGGCGGCTTAGTGGTCATCGACTTTATCGACATGGAAAGTCAAAAAAATCAGCGCGAAGTAGAAAACACGCTGCGCGACGCGCTGCACGCGGATCGCGCACGCGTACAAACTGGCAAAATATCACGCTTTGGCTTGTTAGAGTTGTCGCGCCAACGCATGCGCCCAAGTTTAGGCGACACCAATCACGCCGCTTGCCCGCGTTGCTCTGGCACCGGCCATATTCGCGGTATTGAATCGACCGCGCTGCACATTTTACGCATTACGCAAGAAGAAGCGATGAAAGACAATAGCGCGATTATTCAGGTGCAATTACCGGTAGAAGCTGCGACTTTCTTGCTGAATGAAAAACGTGCGGATATTCACAAAATCGAACAACGCATGGGTGTAGAAGTGATTTTGATTCCTAATATTCACATGGAAACGCCAAATTACAGCATTGTGCGTATTAAATCGGATGATGTGAACGAAGACACCGCTAAAGCAAGCTACAACATGGTAGAAATTCCGCCAGAAACCGCCTACGAGCGCAGCCTAAACGAAGAAGCCAAACCAAGCGCACCAGAAGCGATTGTAAAAGGTATTCGCGCGGCCACAGCCGCACCGATTGTAGAAAACAAGCCAGCAGCCGTTGTGCCAGCTAAAGTTTCGTTCTTAGGTCGCATCAAAAAATGGCTGGGTTCGGAC
Organism: Methylophilaceae bacterium; assembly: GCA_043774925.1. Lineage (GTDB taxonomy): Bacteria > Pseudomonadota > Gammaproteobacteria > Burkholderiales > Methylophilaceae > JAYVSZ01. The sequence goes on from JAYVSZ010000033.1 coordinate 44,334, forward strand.
TCAAACTCGGGCGAAGTAAAGCAAGAAGTTAAAACGGAAGAAAGCAGCCAACCGCGCGACAATAATCGTGACCGTGGCCGCAATGGCAATCGTGACCGTGGTCGTAATGGTAACCGTGACCGTAACGACAGACCAGCTCAAGGACAAAGGCCGCAGCAGCAAGCGCGCCCAGAGCGTCAAGAACGTCCACCACGCCCTGAAAGTGCGCAGCAAGCTCGCAACGAACCTCGAAACCAGCAACAAAGCGTAGATAAGGTCGAAAACGTTGTTCCAGCGATTGCGCAAGGCAATGCAGTTGTGGGCGAAGCGGGTCAACCGCGTGAACGTAGCCGCCGTAGCCGCGGTGGTCGCAACCGCAACAAAAATCGCGATACCAATCGCGACGTCAATAAAGATGGTAATGTTGAAGCGGCAGCATTTGTGCCAAATGAAGCGGTAGTGGCAAGTGCAGCAGAAGCTAAACCAGCGCCTGCGCATAAGCCAAAAGCTGAGCGCGCAGGAAAACCTGCTGCTGTAGAAATTGTGGCAACTGCAGCTGCATCAACTCCAGCTGAAAAACCTGCAGTAGCCGAAAAAGCGAGCAAAGCGCCGAAAGCTGAAAAAGCTGAAAAGCCAAAAGCGCCCGCTAAAAAGCCAAAAGCCGCTAAGTCAGTGGATTTAGCCGCGAGCGGTTTGCAATTGGTAGAAACCAGTAGCAAAGCAAAAACGGAAGTAGCTGCGCCGGCGCCAGCCAAACCAAAAGCCCCGCGCAAAGCACCAAATTGGAAAAAAACCGATGACGCTGCTAAAGCCGAGGCACCTCTGGTGATGGTCGAAACGCAGAAGTAACGCTACAAAATAAAAAAGCCCGATGCGTCGGGCTTTTTTATTTGAAAAATTCGTCTACTCTGACACCCGCATGGATATTGGCTCTCAGAGCATATGCAATACTAAGCATTTAATTGCGCAATGCGTTAAACAACCAAAACCCAAGCGCTGTCATCAATAAACTACCCAGCACATGACTTAAAATATGCGTTGTAGCCCATGCGTATTGTTGTTTATGCAGCAAATTAAACGCTTCTGCCGAGAATGCGGAAAACGTTGTCAAGCCGCCTAAAAAGCCCGTCATGACAAATAGACGCAATTCGTTTTGTGTGGGCGTTGCCACAAAATAAGCCAGCGCAATGCCCATAAGCAAGCCGCCGCCCAAATTGGCGACAAGTGTGCCAAGCGGAAGAGTGCTGGCATTGAGCGCAAGCCCCAAGCCCCAGCGAATCCAAGCGCCCAGCGCCGCGCCCGCGCCCACTGCAAGCCACTGTCCAAATACCATTGCCTTACTCCAGTTTTAATTTTTCGAACGAATACCTCTATAATACTGAAAAACCACCCACTTTCATCAACTATCGTGAGAATCATTTGAACGTTTTATTCGCTACTTCCGAAGCCTTTCCCCTGATTAAAACGGGCGGCCTTGCCGACGTGAGCGGCGCGTTGCCAAAAGCGCTGCAAAATCTTGATGGGTTTGATGGTGACATTAAAATCCTCATACCGGGCTACAGCGCGGTGTTAGCCAAATTAAAATCGCCGCAAATCTTGGCCAGCATTGAAGTGCTGGGCCAAGCGTGCACTTTGGTGGCTGGCAAAATGCCAGACAGTGACTTAGCGGTTATTGCCATACAAAATGCAGCGCTTTACGAGCGCGTTGGCGGCCCATACAACGACGAGAATGGCGTTGATTGGCTAGATAACGCGCTTAGATTCGGCGTGTTATCACGCGTGGCCAGCTTGTTGTGTAGTGAAAACTCACCGCTCATCCATTGGCAACCAGACCTGCTACATTGCAACGACTGGCAAACAGGACTGGCGCCCGCCTACATGAAGCTCGTTGATCAATCGCCCGTAAAATCCATCATCAGTATTCACAACATTGCGTTTCAGGGTAATTTTGACGCAAGCTGGTTAACAAAACTAGATCTGCCCGCCGCGCATTTCAGCATCAACGGTTTTGAATATTTTGAGCAGATTTCATTTTTAAAAGCAGGCATTTTTTATGCCGATCAACTCAGCACGGTAAGCCAGACTTATGCGCAAGAAATTCAAACCGCTGCATTCGGTTTTGGCTTGGAAGGCTTATTACAAGCGCGCCATAGCGATTTAACGGGCATTTTAAACGGTATCGACACGCAAGAATGGAATCCAAATATTGATGTGCATTTGCCAAAAAACTTCAGCAATAATCGCATTGCTGGCAAAAAAGCGGTTAAACATGCGTTGCAACAACAACTCGGGCTAAAAATCGACGCTGATGCGCCATTGCTGGGCGTGGTGAGCCGATTGACGCAGCAAAAAGGCTTGGATTTATTGCCAAAAATCATGCCAGAATTAATCAAAAATGGCTGCCAATTCGCCATTTTAGGTAGCGGCGACAAAGCGCTAGAAGCCAGCTTTAATGCGCTTGAGGAGCGAGACCCCACACAAGTGAGCGTGAATATTGGCTACCACGAACACCTTTCGCACAACATCATGGCGGGCGCGGATATGTTTGTGATGCCGTCGCGTTTTGAACCGTGCGGGCTCAACCAGCTTTACGGCTTGGCTTATGGCACGCCGCCCATTGTTTCCGCCACAGGCGGCTTGGCAGATTCAGTTTGCGACACGACAGAATTGACGCTAAAAAACAAAACTGCAACAGGTTTCGTGTTGAAAAATGTCAATAGCGCGTCACTTTTGGTCACTATTCAACACGCAATTGAAACTTGGAAAAACAAAAAGGTTTGGCGCGGCATTCAACGAAACGGCATGAAACAGCGCGTGGATTGGGCTTCTAGCGCGCAATTGTATTTTAACTTGTATGAAAAGACACTGAGAAAATAAGGGATAAAGCGGTTGGCATGAATGATGCTTATTAATAACTAAGCTTCTCCAAAGCTTACTCCTCCTCCCTCAGGGCGTCTTTTTAGACGCCCTACTTTTTTTCTAAGCACGTCTTTTTAGGTGCCCTATTTTTTATGTCTAGCTAAATTGATTGTTTAAGATGAGATACAAGGCGGGCGGCGCACAGTAGCCGACATAGTACGCGGTTGTACATTGAGGCTGCGAGCACCGCTCAACGCAGTAGCTCGCTTAAACAATCGATTTATTATTTAACAATGAAGTACTCACGATAATACTTCAGCTCATCAATCGATTCGTAAATATCAGCAAGCGCTTCATGTTTGCTGGCTTTTTTAAAGCCTGAGTATATTTCTGGTTTCCAGCGTCTGGCGAGCTCTTTAAACACGCTCACATCCAAGTTACGATAATGAAAATAGGCTTCTAAATTAGGCATGTAGCGCGCCATAAAGCGTCTATCTTGACAAATCGAATTGCCGCACATCGGCGATTTTCCTGCCGGTACAAATTGTTTTAAATATTCAACCATCTGCATGGTGGCAGTTGCTTCATCCAGCGTGGAAGCCTTCACTTTTTCAATCAAGCCACTTCTACCGTGCGTGCCTTTATTCCACGCATCCATGCCATCCAGCACCGCGTCACTTTGGTGAATTACCAACACGGGCGATTCGCCGAGCACGTTCAACTCGGCATCGGTGACGACTGCGGCCAACTCCAAAATACGGTCAGAATCTGGCAACAAACCGCTCATTTCCATGTCTAGCCAGATTAAATTGTCGTTGTTTGTGTTATTACTTTGAGCTTCCATCATGATTTCCATTAAAATAGCGGTTTTAAAGCGGCGCAAATGAACCAACCGCGCGCAAATGCTTCACAATGCTTATATTAACTTAATTTAGAAAAGTCATGGCGTCCACACTCAGTCTTATTTTTATCGCATTGCTTGTTTTAACCACGGCAACCCGCCTTTGGCTCGGGTCGCGCCAAATCAAGCACGTACAAGCCAATCGCGCCGCTGTGCCAAACGCATTTGCGGAGAATATTTCCTTAGAAGCGCATCAAAAAGCAGCGGATTATACTGGCGCAAAAACCAAATTAGCGCTATTCGAGCTTGCCCTGCAAGCCTTATTGCTGGCGGCGCTCACGCTGGGTGGCGGTTTGCAATGGCTGGATAATATTTGGCGCGATTTTTTACCGAATCACGATATTATTCGCGGCGCATTGGTGATTTGTAGCGCCATGTTGGTGAGTAGCGCCATTGATTTGCCATTTGATTACCACAAAACTTTCACCATTGACCAAAAGTTTGGCTTTAACAAAATGACACGCGCCATGTTTTGGAGCGATTTGCTCAAACATAGCTTGGTCGGCATCGCGCTGGGTGCGCCGATTCTGTTCGCCGCGCTATGGCTAATGCAAGGTGCAGGGCAATATTGGTGGTTTTATTTGTGGGTAGTTTGGAGCGTGTTTAACATCACCATGCTTGCGGTTTACCCCACATTTATCGCGCCGCTATTCAACAAATTTACGCCGCTGGCCGACGAAAGCCTGAAAGCGCGCATCGAAGCGCTTTTAGTCAAATGCGGCTTTAAATCGCAAGGTTTATTTGTGATGGATGGCTCCGCACGTAGCAGTCACGGCAACGCCTATTTTACGGGTTTTGGCAGTAGCAAACGCGTGGTGTTTTTCGATACGCTTTTGAGCCGCTTAAACACGGAAGAAATAGAATCTGTACTGGCGCACGAGCTTGGCCACTTCAAGCATCATCACGTGATTAAGCGCATTATCATGTTGTTTGGATTAAGTTTTTTGGGCTTGGCTTTGCTTGGCTGGCTCATCAACCAGCCGTGGTTTTACAACGGTCTCGGCGTTTCAACGCCAAGCAATTACATGGCGCTCATTTTATTTTTGCTCGTTTCGCCAGTATTTTTGTTTTTGCTGCGGCCGCTGATGGCTTTTTATTCGCGCAAAAATGAGTTTGAGGCCGATGATTACGCCGCCAAAAATAGTAGCGCAAAGCACTTGGTTGAGGCGTTGGTAAAGCTTTATCGCGATAACGCCTCTACGCTCACGCCAGACCCGCTACATTCGGCGTTTTACGACTCGCACCCGCCTGCCAGCATGCGCATTTCTAAATTAGCGGCGTATACTTCCTAATCATGACAAAAATTGCATTTATACTCACTTGTTTCTTGAGTTTTGGCGCTAGTGCAAATGAATTCTTCGCCAAAGCCGATGTAAAGGCGGGTAAAGCTTTGATCGAAAAAAATTGTGTTAGCTGTCACGCCTCCAGCTACGGCGGCGATGGCAGCGCCATTTACACGCGCGAGTACAACAAAGTAAAAACCTCGCGTGGCCTAGTTGCACAGGTGCGCGCCTGCAACACCAACTTAGGTTTAAGCTGGTTTGAAGACGACGAGCTAAACGCAGCCGCCTACCTTAACCAAACTTACTACAAATTCGATAAATAATGCGTGACTTTTAAATGCAAGGCCTAGTCGTTGCCGCGTACGGCAAGCGTTATGAAGTTGAGCTAGCCGACAAAAAACGCATTAGCTGTGTCACGCGCGGCAAAAAAACCGATTTAGCTTGCGGTGATATTGTTAATATCAAACTCACCGACACGGCTGAAGGCGTTGTAGAATCAAGCGAGCCGCGCGCTTCCCTACTCTATCGCAGCAACGCGTTTAAAAGCAAAGTACTTGCATCCAACGTCACGCAAATCATGATTGTGTTGGCCACGCAGCCCAGCTTTTACGAGGCCTTGCTCAATCGCTGTTTGGTGGCTGCAGAAGCCGCGAATATCAAGCCGATTATTGTACTGAATAAATGCGATTTGCCCGAAGCAAACGATGCTAAAAGCAAACTCAAGCTTTATGAAGATTTAGGCTACAACGTGGTGCATCTGTCCGCCAAGCAAGATATTAGGCCGCTTCTACCTTATTTAGAAAGTCAACAAAGTGTGCTGGTGGGTCAATCTGGCATGGGAAAATCGACCATCATCAACAGTCTGCTGCCAAACCAACAAGTGCGCACGCAGGAAATGAGTAATGCACTAGATAGTGGCAAACACACAACAACAGCGGCACATTTGTATCATCTCAACACACCAAATCTAAGTATCAATGGTACATTGATTGACTCCCCTGGCTTGCAAGAATTTGGTTTGCATCATCTTTCAAATGAAGCAATAGAAATGGCATTTAAAGAATTTAGGCCATTTTTGGGGCATTGCAAATACAGCGATTGCAAACACGATCACGAACCTGAATGCGCAGTGATTAACGCGGTGGCTAGTGGTAAAATTAGCGCCATTAGGCTGGCGTTCTATCGGCAGTTATCGCAAGAACTTAGTAGTGGTAGCGTTTAAAAATAATGAGTACCCAAATTGACTATTCACTTCAGGCGAATTATCAATTACTATCTGCGTTTGTGGACAAATGCGCGCTTTTAGCTCGTGAAATATTTTAAGCATAAATGACTGACCCAAAAAAAGAAAAAATTGACGTTCGCAGTCTCTCACTTGGCATGTTTGTGTCTGAGTTAGACCGGCCATGGATTGACTCGCCTTTCATGATGCAAGGTTTTATATTGGACGATCAAGCCGATATCGACAAAATGATGGCACTTTGCCAGTTTGTTTATATCGATAGAACTAAATCGATCGGCAGCCAATTCTCCGCCCCTACCAAGCAAGATGTTGCTATTAAGCGCGAAGGTGCAGTTGTGCGCGCAAAAGCGCCTACTACCCAGCTTCCGCCAGCCATTAAAAAAGCGCAGCGCGGCGAAAAAGTCTCATTCTTGGACATTATGCGAGACTTAAAGCGCCAGAAAAACCCTGAAAATACTGAAACTGCTAGCGATGAAGGCACCATGTTCAATGTGAAATATGGGACAGATTCGGCCGTACAAGTCGCTTTACCTTACGAATCCAAATCTAGCGCGCCACAAGAGTCCATCACAAAACAGCTAATGGGCGATATCGGCGGTTTTGTGGGTGGTTTATTTGGTCGCGACAAGTTAAAATCTTCGATAAAAGATGCGCCAAAATTCGAAAAAACAGCACAGAACAATGAGGAAGATGGTTACAAAGTGACCATTTACGAAGAAGACCCGCCAGTTGAAAATGAAATTGCCGCAATTTACCCAGTTTACGAGCAATCGCAAATTGCAACAAGAAACATATTTGATGCCATTGCCAACGCACAAGAAATCGACATCACAGCCGTAAGCGAGGTATTAGACAGCATGGTGGATAGTATTGGCCGCACGCCAGACGCCTTGATGTGGCTGTCTAAGCTCAAGCAAACCGACGATCACGCCTACAACCATGCCCTGAACGTTTCTATCACGCTCATGGCATTTGGCAACTTTTTGGCGCTCTCGAAAAAACAAATTAAAGATCTCGGACTGGCAGGCTTGTTACAAGACATTGGCAAAGTAAAAATTTCTGCCGATATTTTACTTAAAAAAGGCGCACTCACACGCGAAGAGTTCGAATACGCCAAAAAACATGTCGATGAAAGCTTGAAAATCTTGGTCAGCACACCGAATATTACTAACGATGTGATGATAATGGTGGCGCAACATCATGAACGTGCAGATGGTAGCGGCTACCCAAACCAACTCAGCGAAAGCCAAATTAGTATTCCATCGCAAGCCGCTGGCCTTATTGACACCTATTGCGCGATCACAAGCCACAAAAGTTACGCCAAAGGCGTCTTTCATCAGCAAGCGCTGGATGAAATTCACAACTTGAGCGGCAAACAATTTAGCGCGCAATTGGTCGGTCAGCTCGTACAATATATGGGCATGTATCCTGTCAGTTCATTAGTCGAACTTAATACTGGTGAGGTTGGTGTCGTTATTCAACAAAACCAAGTGCGCAGGCTGCTGCCACGCTTAATGTTGCTGCTGGATCCTACAAAAAAACGCTATCAAGCACCTGTTGCATTAAACCTAATCAATAGCCCAAGCACACCCACTGGCGAGCCCTATCGTATTAAAAGAAGCTTGCCGCCTGATAGTTATGGCCTAAACCCTAGTGATTTTTTCCTATAATTAATGATGGCCCACTATGGATGAATTAACACCCGGCGAGCTTGTGCATGAAGTTGAAATTGCTTATTCGGCACAAGCACTCACCGAAAAATTAAAATCCTACGACCTGAATCCAGAGACAACTTACACAAAGCCTCGCCTAGATTTAAGTGCACTCAATTCTGTAGAAAAAATCGAGGGGGCACAAGCTAATTTGTTTTTTATGCAGCTCTGCGAGGCGCTTAAGCACTGGCCTCAAGCACATAATGCCGAATCCTTTACGGCACATATCAATCAACTTATTTTTTTGTGGCTTAACGCAATTCAAGATGGCGCAAGCACACAAACCATACTCAGCCTACTAAAATGCTTCGAGCTAAAATCTGGTTTTGGCGCCTCCAAATCACCGCAACTACACTTGTTTCTGTTCGATTTGCTTGCCGATACTTTGCATCAACATCAACAGCTTGCGCTGGATTACGTCGTTAACTTCGATGCGAATACCAAACTTGCCAACACCAACCAAATTATTCCAAATATCAATATTGCAGCAAAAAAAGCAGGTGATCGTCAATTAATTAGCCTATTTTCTCTGAATTTTCAGTCAGTTAGAAATAAGTTGGCACTCTCTAAATTTGTAGCATTAGAGTTAAACAAACAAATTGCCAGCATATTGCAGCAAAATATACCCGCTAACTGTTCGCTCCACTTTGCTGGCGATTCGCAATTCGATATTATCATTCCAAAGGTTACAGGCATTGCCCAGCTTAATTTGCTTGCAGCTAAAATTAGCCGCGCATTTGAGGAAATGCTTTTCCTAAACTTTCAATCCGTTTTGGTTACGCCCTATATCGGCTGCGCGTTTGCACAGGCTAGCGAAAAATCGGCGCAGGATTTATACAACAACTCTAAAATAGCTTTAGAGAGCGCCATTAGCACACAGCAACACTTTGTGATTTATAGTGAGGCGCTTCAAGAGAAAATTTTAGAACAAAATAATGTAGAGGCCAAAGTGTTAGAAGCTTTCGGCAGCGACAACCTCACTTTGTTTTTTCAGCCTATCGTTAACCTAAAAAATGGTAAATGTGCAGGCGCAGAGCTGCTGCTGCGCTGGTCAGAGAGATTTGGTTACAACGTTTACCCAAGCCTCACCATCGAGATTTTGAATAAAGTGGGTAAAGGCAAATTATTCACCCGCTGGCTCATCAACTCGGCCTGCCGTTACGCTAGCGAGCTGATTTTTGAGCACCAGCTCAAAATTTATTTGACCATTAATTTACGCGCCGAAGATTTATACGATACCGAGCTACCACATTTATTGACACAAGCAATCGCCTTGTGGAAGCTAGATCCCAAAGACATTATTTTAGAAATCACCGAAAACGGCATCCTTGAATACAACGAAAGCTCGAATTCCGTCATTAGCCAATTGGCAGAAAATGGCTTTAAATTCGCATTGGATGATTTTGGTACGGGCTTCTCATCCTTATCGCGCCTGCGCACCATGCCAATTGATTTAATCAAAATTGACCAATCTTTTGTGCGCGACATTACAAATTCAAAAGACGATTACGAAATCGTGCAGTCCATCGCTATGCTCGCAAAAAGCCTCGGCAAAGAAGTGCTGGCCGAAGGTGTGGAAGATGAAGCGTGCTTGGCGCAAATAAAAAAACTGGAAATTGACAAATGCCAAGGCTATTTTTTCGCCAGACCGATGCCTTTTGAACAGTTTATTGAATGGGCAAAAGCGCATTAATCGCCGCACTATTACGCCTGTAGTATAATGGCGGCATGCAAATTACCACCCGTTTAGAGTTCGATGCTGGGCATCGCATTCCCAATCACAAAAGCCAGTGTCGCAACCTGCACGGGCATCGCTACGCCCTTGAAATCACGCTTTCTGGCGATGTTATCACGCAAGAAATCTCCGAAAATGGCATGGTGATGGATTTTTCTGATGTCAAGCGCATCGCGCGCGAAAGCGTGGTGGATGTGTGGGATCACGCTTTTTTAGTCTATGAAAAAGATGCTGAAGTGCTGAATTTTTTAAACACGCTGCCAAATCACAAAACCGTGATTTTTCCCAGCGTGCCAACCGCAGAAAATATGGCAGCTGAAGCATTCAAAATTCTCAAAAGTCAGTATCAGGACATCTACGGCAACCATTTAAAACTAGACCGCGTACGCCTTTACGAGACGCCTAACAGCTGGGCTGACGCAAGCAGCTGAAATAATATATGCGCTGAAAGGCGCATGGATATTGGCTCTCAGCACATCCGTTTCAAATCGTTCATTTCAAAAATCAGACTTTTAAGCCCCGCAAAGTTTGCTGTAAACCTTGCTGCCAAGTCGGCAATTCAATAGCAAAAATTTGTTTCAATTTGCTATTATCTAGCCTAGAGTTGGCAGGACGTGCGGCTGGGGTGGGGTAATCTGCTGTGGTGATGGCTGCAATATTTTCCAAGTTGGTTTTTAAAGTGGGCTCAAACCCTAATCTGTTGTATTCATTCACAATTTCACATGAAAAATCATGCCATGATGTATAACCAGCATTCGTAAGATGATAGATTCCCGTTTGATTTTCTTGCTGCGGCTGCCATTTTTCAACCAAAGCAACCACCGCATCGGCAATACATTGGCTGCTGGTCGGTGCGCCAATTTGATCGGACACAATACGCAAACTGTCACGCTCGCCCGCCAAGCGCAATATTGTGTTCAAAAAATTTTTGCCATACGCGCCATACACCCAACTGGTGCGCAAAATCAGATGCGGCAAGTCCGTAATATCACTCACCGCGCGAATCGCCTCCTCGCCCGCCAGCTTGCTTTTTGCATAAACGCCCATCGGATTCGTTGCATCCATTTCCACATACGGGCTTGTTTTTGCGCCGTCATAGACATAATCGGTAGAAAAATGAATCAGCGCAGCGCCAAGCCTAGCGGCCTCCTCGGCCAGTACACGTGGTGCATCGACATTCACTGCAAACGCAAGCCCAGCCTCGCTTTCGGCTTTATCTACCGCCGTATAAGCCGCTGGGTTAATAATTAAATCGGGTTTAATTTCACGCAGCACGCGGCGCATTGCATCAACATCAGTCAGGTCGAGCTGTTCTCGCGAAACTGCAATCAGCGCGTTCGCGCCAAGTTTAGATTGCAGCGCATGCCCCAACTGTCCATGCACGCCTGTGAGTAAGATTTTTTGCGGCTTCATGCTTACTTAAATTTTGGTGCGTCTTGCAAACTCAATCCCACTTTATCTTTGGCAGATAACAGCGGATCGCCCTGCAAAGACCATTCTATGCCGATGCTGGCATCATCCCATTTAATACAACATTCGTGCTGCGGCGCATAAAAATCGGTGGTTTTGTACAAAAATTCGGTATTATCCGCCAGCACCAAAAAACCATGCGCAAACCCTGGCGGAATCCACATTTGACGCTTGTTTTCGGCCGATAAATGCGCACCCGCCCATTGCCCGAAAGTGGGCGAAGACGCGCGAATATCCACCGCCACATCAAACACCTCGCCCGCACTCACACGCACTAATTTACCTTGCGCTTGCGCTATTTGATAATGCAGGCCGTGCAGCACGTTTTTAGCCGATTTCGAGTGATTGTCCTGCACAAAACGCGGCAAAAAACCTGTCGCCTCCTCAAACACTTTGGCATTAAAACTCTCGAAAAAAAAGCCCCTATCATCACCAAATACTTTGGGCTCAAAAATTAGCACATCTGGAATATCTGTTTTTATTAAATTCATTAAAATACTTGCTCTGTGAGGACTTGTTTAAGATATTCACCGTAACCATTTTTGGCGTATTTGTTTGCTAAAATCTCTAGCTGCGCTACGTCGATAAAGCCCATGCGGTAGGCGATTTCCTCCGGACAAGCAATTTTTAAACCTTGACGCTTTTCGATGGTTTGAATGAACGAAGCTGCCTCTATCAACGAATCGTGCGTACCAGTATCCAGCCAGGCCATGCCGCGCCCCATTACTTCTACCTGTAAATCTCCTGCTTCTAAATACACACGATTTAAATCGGTAATTTCCAGCTCGCCGCGCGGCGATGGTTTGAGTTTTTTGGCAATTTCAACCACACGATTATCGTAAAAATATAAGCCTGTCACCGCATAGCGCGATTTAGGTTTGGCGGGTTTTTCTTCCAAGCTAATCGCATGACCTTCGGCGTTAAATTCCACTACGCCATAACGCTCAGGATCGTGCACCGGGTAAGCAAATACGGTAGCGCCAGAGGTACGTTGAGCAGCTTTTAACGCCTTTCCACCCAATTCGTTCCCGTAAAAAATATTATCGCCCAACACCAAAGCACAAGCGTCATTGCCGATAAATTCCTCGCCAATAATAAAGGCTTGCGCCAAGCCATCGGGTGAAGGTTGTACCGCGTAGCTAATCTGCATACCCCACTGATTGCCATCGCCCAGCAGCTCTTTAAATCGCGGCGTATCTTGCGGCGTAGAGATAATCAACACCTCGCGAATGCCCGCCAGCATCAGCGCAGACAACGGATAATAAATCATCGGCTTATCGTAAACAGGCAAAAGCTGCTTAGAAACCACCTGCGTGACAGGATACAAGCGCGTGCCAGAGCCGCCTGCTAATACAATCCCCTTCATACTCATTACGCCATCTCCTCGCCACGCTCGGCATAGTTTTTATTCATCCAGTTTTTATATCCGCCGCTGGTCACGTTTTCCACCCAAGTTTGGTTTTGCAAATACCACATCACGGTTTTTTGGATGCCTGTTTCAAACGTTTCCGCTGGCTTCCAGCCTAGCTCGCGCTCAATTTTGGTCGCATCAATGGCGTAACGCGCATCATGCCCAGGCCGATCTTGCACATAAGTGATTTGGTCGCGATAGCTGCCTTTTTCTTTTGGCTTTTGCGCATCTAAAATATCACACAACGTATGCACCACTTCCAAATTGGTTTTTTCGTTCCAGCCGCCAATATTGTAGGTTTCGCCCACTTTTCCTGCCTCTAATACCCGACGTATTGCACTACAGTGGTCTTCAACATACAACCAATCGCGCACATTGCTGCCGTTGCCGTAAATCGGCAGCGGCTTGCCATTAAGCGCGTTGTGAATCACCAAAGGAATGAGCTTTTCGGGGAAATGATACGGCCCGTAATTATTCGAACAATTGGTCGTAAGCGTCGGCAATCCATAAGTATGATGATAAGCGCGCACCAAATGGTCAGAAGCCGCTTTGGAAGCTGAATACGGGCTATTGGGCTGATAAGTATGTGTTTCAGTAAAGGCTGGCTCGGCGGCACTAAGAGAGCCATAAACCTCATCTGTTGAAACATGCAAAAATCTAAAATTTGGCTTGTGTGCAACATCAAGCGCGCCCCAATAAGCACGCACTTCTTCAAGCAAGCTAAATGTGCCAACAATATTGGTCTGAATAAACTCACCAGGCGCATGGATAGAGCGATCGACATGGCTCTCTGCCGCAAAATTAACCACAGCGCAGGGTTGATGCGTCTTAAGCAAGTTACGCACCGTTTCGCTGTCACCAATATCCGCATGCACAAAAACATGCGCGTGATGCGCGTAAATTTCTGCTAAATTTTCCAAATTACCAGCATAGGTCAATTTATCTAGGTTGACGACCTTACCCAAGCCCATTTTGACCCAAGCATTGACAAAATTACTGCCGATAAAGCCTGCGCCACCTGTTACCACAATGCAATTATTCATATGTTTTTCTATGCTCTTAAGGTGTTTTTAGTCTTCTACCAAGGTAATACACCAGTTTTTGTTAAACCTTGCAAATAAGTTTCGTGTGTTTTTAACTCTGCTTCGTCGGCCATCAGCACTTTGAGTGGCGCTTGATTTTCTGCTTTAACTAGATGATTTACCACAATACTTTGATGCGCTAAATCCATCATCAAGCTTTCTTGGCCACGCGTCATTGCCATATATACTTCTGCCAGCAACTCCGCATCCAGCAAGGCACCGTGCAAGGTGCGACGTGAATTATCAATACCAAAATGACGGCATAAGGCATCCAAATTGTTGCGCTGGCCTGGCCGCGCGTCCTTCGCCATTTTCAGCGTATCGGTAATTTTATTGCACAACTCTGTCATTGGTTGCTTGCTTACGCGACCAAGCTCCATATTCAAAAAACCCACGTCGAACGGCGCGTTGTGAATAATCAGTTCGGCGTCTTTGATAAAGGCAATAAAGTCCTCGGCAACCGCATTAAATAAAGGCTTGTCCTGCAAAAACTCTAGCGTTATGCCGTGCACTTCTTGCGCAACGTGGTCAATTTCGCGCTCAGGGTTTAAATACACATGAAAGTGATTATTGGTCGGGCGACGATTAAACATCTCAATCGCGGCGATTTCAATGATGCGATGCCCGTGATCGGGGTAAAGCCCCGTGGTTTCCGTGTCTAAAAATATTTGCCTTGTCACACACTTTCTCCGTTCAAAAACTGCGCTACACCTTGATTAGCAAGCGCATCGGCGCGCTCGTTGCCATCATTGCCGTTATGTCCGCGCACCCAAATCCACTCGATTTGATGCGCTTGCGCGAGCACATCCAGCACTTTCCACAAATCCTCATTTTTGACCGATTTTTTATCCGCTGTGCGCCAATTCCTTGCTTTCCAACCGGCAATCCATTCTGACATGCCTTTTTGCACGTAGGATGAGTCCGTATAAATTTTCACCCTACTTGGACGTTTTAATGATTCCAAAGCACGGATGACTGCAGTCAGTTCCATGCGATTATTCGTCGAATTCGCCTCACCCCCGCAAATAGATTTTTCGTTACCGTTATACTTTAACCAAGCACCCCATCCGCCTGGGCCGGGGTTTCCCTTGCAAGCGCCATCCGCATAAATCTCTACAAATTCATTCATTTTTTTAATTTTTCTGTGAAGGTTTAGTTTTTTTCTGACTATTGACCACTAGCCGTGATTTTAACGAATTTTGTTTCCAATTGGGTTTCAATAAAGTCATACTCACCACACGTTTTTTCGCCACAATAAAATAAAGCCCGCCCATCATCGGCCACCACTTGCTGCCCATTTTATCTGCAAATGCAAAGCGTTTAAGCCATTTTTCGTCGTTAATTGGCGGCTCATAACAACAAAATTGCGCTTCCACAAACTCCAAACCTAATAATGCCAGCCAATCTTTAATACGCGACAGGGTAAAAAATTGCCCATGCCAAGGATAAGCATCATCACGACTTAACAGGTTTTTAATGCCCCACGCACTCACAGGATTAAAACCCGTGAGCAATAAATACCCATCTGGAACAAGCACCCGCGCGGCTTCGCGCAAGGTTTGATGCGGATTCTCACTAAATTCTAAAGCATGCGGTAAACACAATAAATCAATGCAGCTTTCTGCAAAAGGCAAATAATCGCTCTCGCATCGCAATTCACCCGCGCGCGTATCCGCTTGCAATGTATGTGGAATGCGCGAATTTTTGAGTAGGTTAGTTTGCGGCAAGCCAATTTGCACCGCATTAAAACCAAAAATATCGCCCACTGTCGCATCATAGAACGGCTGCTCGTGTCGCAACAAATATTGCCCAAGTGTGGTTTCCAGCCAGGTGTCTTGCGCTATTTTCATCATTTAATGATTAATAAAATCCCAATAAAACCAAAAATAAGGCTTAAAATCACAGGCTTGAACTCATAAAAGCACCCAAATGTTGCATATCATCCCAATCCCTGCGTTTGACGACAATTATATATGGCTTTTGCACAATGGTCGCGATGCTGTTGTGGTTGATCCTGGCGACGCCGCGCCCGTGCTGCGCGCACTAAAAAAACTGCAGCTTGATTTAAAAACGATACTCATCACGCACCATCACGCAGACCATATTGGCGGTGTTGCGGCGCTACTTGAGCGCTATCCAGCGCGCGTATTTGCGCCGCAGTACGAGCAATATACCTTTAAACACCACGCATTGGCGGACTGCGATGTGATTGAACTGGCTGAGATTGGTCAAACATTTAAAGTGATGTGGCTGCCAGGGCACACGCTTGGCCATATTGCGTATGTGAATGACGCCCATTTGTTTTGTGGCGACACCTTATTTGGCGCGGGTTGTGGAAGATTATTCGAAGGCACACCAGCACAAATGTTGCGCTCTTTAAACCGACTTAAAGAACTTAATGCAAACACAAAAGTCTATTGTACGCACGAATATACTGCTAAAAATATTGCTTTTGCGCTGACGCTAGAGCCTGAAAACCAAGATTTAATTGCCAGAAAAGAGGCAGTGCATACAATGCGCGCGAATAATCTGCCCAGCTTGCCAAGCACGATTGGTTTAGAACTTAAAACGAATCCGTTTTTGCGTTGCAATCAAGCGTATATTTTTAAAAATTCGCAGGCAGAAAACGTAAATGAACTTGCTGTTTTTACAGCGATTAGAACTTTAAGAAATCATTATTAATCATTAATATACTTAATTATTATAAAGTAAAACTTTTACTTGACTCACGCTTTTTGCATGGTTAATATTCAGGTCTAGTTTTGCAGGAAATGCATCCATGTTAGCCTCAAAAAACATCACGCTGGAGCAAGCTAAGCTTCAGCAAACTAAACTTTTGCTAGCTGTTTCTGGCTTATTATTGCTTGGCGCATTGTTTGCAGGGCATGCGCTTGCTGAAACCAATACCGTTGGCGTTGAAATCGAAGTCATCTCAGAAGATGTCAACAGCGACCTGACTGGTGATCCGATGCAAACATTCATTGGCGATGTTGATGCCGCTCCTCATAACGACCTGTGGGCGCGCATTAAAGATGGCTACGCCATGCCAAATGTAGAGTCTCAATACACAACAAATCACGAAGCTTGGTACGCTGCGCGCCCTGATTACATGAAGCGCATGGTGGAACGTAGCCAAAAATACCTGTATCACGTGGTTGAAGAAGTACAAAAACGTGGCATGCCAACAGAAATTGCGCTATTGCCAATGGTGGAAAGCGCATTTAACCCACAAGCTTATTCCCACAGCAGCGCTTCGGGCATTTGGCAATTTGTGCCTGCCACAGGTAAAGATTTTGGCTTAAAACAAAACTGGTGGGTAGATAATCGACGCGACGTCACGGCCGCCACCAGTGCAGCGCTGACTTACTTACAGAAACTACATGGCATGTTTGGCACTTGGGAACTCGCGCTAGCCGCCTACAATGCGGGCGAAGGCACAGTGCAACGCGCGATTGAACGCAACCGCAATGCAGGTTTGCCGACAGATTATGAAAATTTGGACTTGCCGATTGAAACCAAAAACTATGTGCCAAAATTGCAGGCTATTAAAAATATTGTAAGCGACCCTGAAAAGTATGGCTTAAAAATCAACTCTATTCCTAATCAGCCTTATTTTGCGCGCGTTAAAGCGCCCAAACAAATTGACGCCAAATTGGTAGCACAACTGGCTGAAATCTCACCAGAAGAATTTAGCTCGCTTAATCCTAGCTACAACCGCCCTGTAATTACCTCAAATGGAAGCAATAACAATGAGTTACACCAGTTTTTATTGCCAACTTGGGCGGCAGAACGCTTTACCAATAATCTTGAAAATTACAACAAACCGCTTTCAAATTGGCAAACCTACAGCGTCAAACGTGGTGAGCGCATGGATAATATCGCTAAAAAATTTGGTATCAATGTGAGCCAATTTCGCAATGTCAATAGCCTCTCCGACTCAAGAAAATTCCGCACATCGCAAGCTGTGCTTGTACCCGCGTCGTTCTCAACGCGCGCACACCCCATTGATGATAGTGTTGATGTTGCCAACATAGAAAGCAGCGCCGCGGCAGTTAAGGATGATGCGCCCAAATCAAATCAAGCCGCTTCTAAAGCCGTTTCGCACAAAGTTAAAAAAGGTGAAACTTTAGAGGCCTTGGCCGATAAATACGATACTGACAGCAAAATTTTGATGCAACTAAACCATCTTAAATCTAGCAAAATAAAATCTGGGCAAGTCATTAAGCTTAACGCTACATCAAGCAAATATGCGACTCACAGAGCAGTTGCTGAAAATGGAAAATCACACGCAAGCCACAAAGTTAAAATCGCAAAGTCATCATCACGCCGCATTCAAGCGCGTTCGCGCACTCGACTCAGCTAAGCGCTCAATTAAAAGTGTTTTAAGGTAAAATTTGGCATTTCCGCCCTTTCATTGCAACGAAATGCCTTCTAAAACCCACCTCCTATTTTCACTCACTTTCGCACTTTCGCTTGCGCTAAACGGTTGTGGAAAAAACTCTTTTGATTCAACAGATTACAACAAACACTACCCCAGCCAAGAAGGTGGCACGCTGATAGATGCGATGACTGGTGAGCCGAGCGGTTTGATTTCCATGATTGCTGGCGAATCTGCGTCTTCCGCCATCACTGCAAACATTTTCAACAAGCTCTTAAAATACGACAAAAATTTAGATTTAGAAGGTGAGCTGGCAGAAAGTTGGCAGGTTTCGAGCGACCAAAAAACCATTACTTTCAAGCTCAAGCCCAACCTGAAATGGGCAGATGGCAAGCCACTGACAAGTGCGGACGTGCTGTGGACATGGCATGCGGTGATTGACGAAAAAACAGGTAGTCCTTACGCTTCTGATTATCAACTGGTGAAAAAAGCTGATGCGCCAGATCCACTCACTTTTAACATTACCTACGACCAAGCCTACGCACCAGCGTTGGATAGTTGGGCAGGCCTGCAAATTTTGCCTAAACATTTGCTAGAAGGCCAAGATTTACACACCACCGCCTTCGCGCGCAACCCTGTGGGCAGCCATTATTACAAGCTTGATAGTTGGTCGCATGGCGAAAATCTCAAGCTATCACGTAACTCAAGCGCTGTATTGGGGCAAGCAAAAATCGACAAACTGGTGACGCGCATCATTCCCGATAACTCGGCGCAATTTTTGGAGTTGATGGCGGGCAATATTGATTCTATGGCCTTAGATCCAATCAAATATTCACGTATTATCCCAGCCCGACCCGAACTACAAAAAACGCTGGCGCTGTATAAAGAGCTGGGCAACAGCTACACCTATTTAGGTTTTAACCTCAAACACAAGCCTTTTGACGACAAACGGGTACGCCTTGCCATTAACTATGCCATTGATAAACAAGAGATTATTGACGGCGTTTATCTTGGCTTAGGCATTAATATTGCTTCGCCCTACAAACCTGGCACGCGTTGGAGCAGCCCGAATTTGAAGCCCTACCCGTACGACCCCGCCAAAGCGCGCGCCTTACTTAAAGAAGCTGGCTTTGCGGATAGCAATGGCGACGGTATTTTAGAGCGCGATGGCAAACCGTTTAGTTTCGAAATGATCACCAACCAAAACAAAGAGCGTGAAAAATCCGCGGTGCTGATTCAGCGCAGGCTAAAAGAAGTGGGTATTGACGTGCAAATTCGCGCTATTGAGTGGGCAAGTTTTATTAGCCGCTTTATCAAAACTGGTGATTTCGATGTCGTCGTGCTCGGCTGGAGTTTGGGACTTGATCCAGACCAATACAATATTTGGCATAGTAGCCAGCAAGCGCCAGGGCAATTTAATTTTATTGGTTACAACAACCCCGTCGCGGACAAACTACTTGAACAAGGGCGCTTGGAGCTTAACCCAGATAGGCGCATGAAGATTTACCATGAATTTTCAAAAGTGTTGTTAGAAGACAGTCCAATCGTGTTTTTATCCGCAGGTTACGGCCTCACCGCGATTCACAAGCGCGTGAAAGGCATCGAGACGCCCGCGCCGCCCGCGGGCATTGGC
The DNA here is from genome assembly GCA_043774925.1 of Methylophilaceae bacterium. GTDB lineage: Bacteria > Pseudomonadota > Gammaproteobacteria > Burkholderiales > Methylophilaceae > JAYVSZ01. Next base: position 64,020 of record JAYVSZ010000033.1, read on the forward strand.
TATAATTCCGAAACTTGGTATATTCCAGAATCGCTCCGGCGTGAATACATAAGTCGTAACGAAATAAGCGCAAATTAAATGTTAAGTTATATTGCTAAACGTGTGTTGTGGATGATTCCTTTGTTGATAGGTATCAGCTTAATCTCATTTTTTATCATGCACTTAGCGCCTGGTGACATCACTAATAACGAAGCCAGTTTTAACCCAAAAGCCAGTGAAGAATCGCGGCAAAAACTACGCGAGCTTTACAATTTGGATAAACCCGTCATCGTGCAATATGGTTTATGGATGAAGCGTATGGTGACGCTCGATTTCGGCACTTCGTTCGCCTCGCATCACAAACCCGTGTTTTGGCAAACGACAGATAAGGATGGCAACGTCACCAAAGGTATGATTCAAGAAGCGTTACCAATTACTTTATTAATCAATATATTAGGGCTTATTATCACACTTGCACTAGCCATTCCACTGGGAATTGTTGCGGCCAACAAATACACTGGGTGGCAAGACAAGTCGATTACCTTGTTCAATTTTATTGGTTTTTCCATCCCGGGATTTTGGCTATCGCTGCTTTTGATGTATTGGCTTGGTGTCGCCAATAATTGGCTGCCGATTTCTGGCATTCACAGCCTTAATTACGAAACTTTAAGCACATTTGGCAAAATGAAAGACTTACTCAGCCACTTGTTCATGCCCGTTGTTATTCCTTCGGTGACTGGCTTGGCGGGCATTACGTTGTTTGTCAAAAACGGGATGCTCGATGTGCTACATCAAGATTACATTACCACTGCGCGCGCTAAAGGCCTTAGCGAGCATAAGGTGGTTTATACCCATGCGCTACGCAATGCACTATTGCCGCTTATTACGATTATTGGCCTTTCCATTCCCGGCTTAATCGGCGGCTCGGTGATTGCAGAAACGATATTCGCCATTCCCGGCATGGGCAAATTATTTTTCGACGCTGTCACCAGCCGCGACTTTCCTGTAGTCATGGGCATTTTAACCATTGGCTCTGCGCTGACTTTAATCGGTAATTTAGTGGCTGATTTAGCCTACGCTTGGGCCGATCCACGTGTACGACGCGGCGTGGTGAAGAATTAGCATGAACAAAAACATCTTGATCAAAGCCTTATCAAACCCACTTGCACTTGTTGGCTTTGTTATTATTATTAGCGCGTTCGTATTGGCCATGCTGGCGCCACTTATCTCGCCATACGACCCCGATTTCTTTAACGTTAAAGAAATCTTACTTTCGCCCTCCGCCACACACTGGATGGGCACAGACGGTTTAGGGCGTGATGTGCTTAGCCGCATGCTCTACGGGGCGCGTATTTCCTTGCTGGTAGGCTTGGTCGCTGTTGGCATTTCCACCGCCATTGGCATTATTTTAGGCGCTATCGCAGGCTATTATCGCGGCTGGGTGGATACCGTCATCATGCGTTTGGTGGACGTCATGCTCTCCATCCCCAGCTTTTTCTTGATTCTCGCCGTCATTGCCTTCCTCACGCCGTCCATCATCAACATCATGATTGTGATTGGTCTCACCTCTTGGATGGGCGTGACGCGCTTGGTGCGCGCAGAATTTTTAAGCTTAGCAGATCGCGAATTTGTTATGGCATCACGCACGCTTGGCGCGAAAAATGCACGGCTCATTTTCAAACACTTACTACCAAACAGCCTAACGCCCATCATCGTCAGCTCGGTGTTGGGCGTGGCCAGTGCGGTGTTGCTAGAGTCTGGCTTAAGCTTCCTCGGCCTTGGCGTGCAAGCCCCACAAGCCTCGTGGGGCAACATTCTTACCGATGGCAAAGAATATATTCAATTCGCGTGGTGGTTATCGCTATTCCCCGGCATGGCTATTTTAATTACCGTGTTAGGGTATAATTTGCTTGGTGAGGGTTTGCGAGATGCCTTAGATCCGCGAAGTGGGTCTAACAAATAGTAAAGCACCGCGAAACAGGTCTAACAAATAAATAAGGAATTTTATGGGATTTTTAGCAGGTAAAAAAGTACTAATCGCAGGTTTATTAAGTAACCGCTCCATTGCCTACGGCATCGCCAGCGCCATGAAGCGCGAAGGTGCTGAGCTTGCATTTACTTATCAAATGGAAAAGCATGCGCAACGCGTGGCGGATTTAGCCGCTGATTTCGGTTCAACAATTATTTTGCCGTGTGACGTGGCAGAAGATGCGCAAATTGACGCGCTTTTCCCCGCGCTGGCGAAACATTGGGATGGCCTAGATGTGCTGGTGCATTCGCTGGCATTTGTGCCAAAAGTCGCGCTAGAGGGCGATTATTTGGACGCTGTCAATCGTGAATATTTTCGCATCGCGCACGACATCAGCTCTTATAGCTTCTCGGCAATGGCGAAAGCGGCTTACCCGATGATGCAAGGTCGCAACGGTGCGCTGTTAACGCTAAGTTATTTGGGCGCAGAACGCACCATGCCTAACTACAACGTGATGGGTGTTGCCAAAGCCAGTTTAGAAGCTAATGTGCGCTACTTGGCACAAAGCCTTGGACCGCGCGGCATCCGCGTAAATGCCGTCTCTGCAGGGCCAATTCGCACGCTTGCCGCATCTGGCATAGCAGATTTCGACAAAATGATTAGCTTTAACGAAAAGCACACCGCATTGCGCCGCAATGTGACGATTGATGAAGTAGGCAACGCTGCTGCGTTTTTATGCAGCGACCTAGCCTCAGGCATTACTGGCGAGATTACGTACGTTGACGGCGGCATGAACATCACCGCAGCAGGTCAAATAGAATAAGGGGCTGTCCTAGATAACACATAAAATGTTATAAGGACGGCATGAGAAAGAGCAGATTAAGTTCAGCCAAACAAAGCAAACTGTTAGAGCATTTTGTT
>JAYVSZ010000034.1:0-18827 GCA_043774925.1 Methylophilaceae bacterium
GTAAAAGAAGCTTTCTGCTTTTCCATCAACTCCGCGTTCCAGGTCGCTCACTTGCAAATCGGGAACACCTAGTGCCGCCAATTTTTTCATTAGTGGTGCGCTAGCGTTACCGGAAGCATCTAATGCGACCGAGACTGGCAGAATTTTTTCGCGTAATAATTTATCCGGCGAGGTAGCACGAACCTGCGTGATGCTGATCGCCAGACGGCGCGGTGAGGCGTAGCTAGTCGCTATGGAATCGGCCTCCAAAAAATCACGTGATTTAAGTCCATTGAGAATGCCAGCTGCAAAAGCCTCTCCCAATTTGGCGAGCGCTTTTGGTGGTAATTCTTCTGTAAGTAGTTCGACTAATAGTGTTTGGTTCATTTCTTTGTTCCGGAATAGAGACTAGCGGCGCTGATGATTAAACGCTGCGATTGCGCTGCATTTACGCTGCCTTTAAGCTGCTTTTTGTTCGTTCTTTTTTTTGTCGAGATAATCGAGTTTATGTTGGTCATCCGCCGCACACATAGGAAAACCCAATTTCTCACGCGAGGCATAATAGGCAGCAGCAACTGCACGCGATAAATTGCGGATCCGGCCGATGTAGGCCGCGCGTTCAGTAACCGAAATAGCACCGCGAGCATCAAGTAAATTGAAGGTGTGCCCAGCTTTTAAAATCATTTCGTACGCTGGTAGGGCCAAAGATTTTTCTTCAACATCGAGCAGGCGTTTTGCTTCGGCTTCGTAATTGGCAAACAGCGAAAACAAGAAATCCGTGTTCGAATATTCAAAATTAAAGGTCGATTGTTCAACCTCATTTTGATGGAATACGTCGCCGTAGGAGAGGCGCACGGTGCGACCGTTTTCTTCACGTTCGGTCCAAACTAAGTCGTAGACATTTTCTACGCCTTGCAGATACATTGCCAGACGCTCGATACCGTAGGTTATTTCGCCTAAGATAGGTTTGCAATCGAGTCCGCCTACTTGTTGGAAGTAGGTAAATTGTGTGACTTCCATACCGTTAAGCCAAACTTCCCAACCCAAACCCCAAGCGCCTAGCGTTGGGTTTTCCCAGTCATCTTCAACAAAGCGAATATCGTTCTTTTTTAAATCAAAACCCAGCGCTTCGAGCGAGCCTAAATAAAGCTCCAAAATGTCTGCTGGCGCTGGCTTTAACACTACTTGAAACTGGTAGTAATGTTGCAAGCGGTTTGGGTTTTCACCATAACGACCATCTTTTGGGCGGCGGCTCGGCTGCACATACGCAGCTTTCCATGGCTCTGGACCTAGCGCGCGGAGGAATGTAGCGGTATGTGAAGTGCCTGCGCCAACTTCCATGTCGTAAGGTTGCAATAGCGCGCAACCTTGCGCGTCCCAGTAACTTTGTAAATTTAGAGTAATTTGCTGAAAGGTCAACATTTGTAATTTTGGTGTTTGCGAAAAGCTCGATTTTACACGGCTTTGCGTCGCCAAACAAAGGCAATTGCGCTAAAGCAAAAGATGATAAACGGCCAATTGCCCCAACGCACGTAAGGCGTGCTGCCAATGTAGCTTTGCGCGGTCACATTTAGCGTAGTTTTGGTGTCGTGCGGGGCGTGGGCGAGCACATAGCCGTGTTGGTCAATCGCCGCTGTAGCGCCGGTATTGGTGGCACGCAGCATATAACGCCCTGTCTCTAGCGCACGCGCTTGCGAAAATTGCATATGTTGATATGCCGCGATGGAATGGCCGTACCAAGCGTCGTTGCTAGTATTGACGAGCAGTGTAGCGTTGGCGGCATTATGGATGATTTCTTCGCCAAATACATCTTCGTAGCAAATATTCACTGCAACTTTTAAATTAAAATCTGGCTGCCCTGCAGGCCGCACGATGTTAAAAGACATTGGTGCTTGTTGCTGGCCGCCTCGGCTTAGGTCGCTCAAGGGAATATTCAGCCAATCGCGGTAAATCCAGCCGAACACTTTTTTGAGCGGAATAAACTCACCAAATGGCACTAAATGATTTTTGCGATAGGTTTGCGTCGGCGCTGTGCCAAAGCTGAGCGCGCTATTAAAATATTCTTGCGTGCTTTCGTTATATTCCACCATACCAACAATAATATCGCCCTTATTTTGCTTGGCGTGCGCGGCAAGCGCGCTTTTTATGCCTTCGTCTAATTGGCTAGCAATCACTGGCAGCGCGGTTTCTGGCAAAATAATCAGTGGCGCTTTGCTAGCTTTTGCCATGCTTAAATATTGGTCAATAGTGCTTTGTGCTTTTTCGGGCGACCATTTCGTATCTTGCGCGATATTGCCTTGTAGTAAAGCTACGTTGATAGGTGTGCCGATTGGCGTGGTCCATTCAATCGGTTTTATGATGAGCCCAAGCACTAAGATGCCAACTAAAATGTCGGTATTGTCGCGTTTTTGTTCCAGTTTTAGCTGCGTATTTGCAAATCGAAATGCAATTAAAGCTGCCACAAAAACGGTAATCACCGATACACCATACACGCCTACAATTGGCATATAGCCAGTCAGTGGGCTGTGCGGCACTTGGCTATAACCAAGTGTAAGCCACGGAAATCCGGTAAAAATCCAGCTGCGAAGCCAGTCGCTTAAACCCCATAACACGGGAATGCTGATTAACAAAAAGCCAAATCGCTTGCTTAAATAGCCCACTAAACCCACAAATAGCGCCATAAATGCGCACAGGCAAAAAGTGCAAAAGCCCGCGAACCACCACGGCATGCCACCAAAAGTGTGCAGCGCGATGTAAATCCAATAAATGCCAACGCTATATAAACCGAGGCCATAGCTGAAACCCAATATCCATGCGCCTGCCGGCGTATCTGTTTTTGCCCAAAAATAGCATAAACCAGCAATGGCAAAAATTGGGATGGGGAAAATATAAAAAGGCGCAAAACCCAATACAGACAAAGCGCCTAGCGCAAGGGCGAACAAAATTTTTTGAAATTTGGCAGTTAAAATCATTGCGTTGCAGTTAAATAAAAAGTCAGGTGATTGTAGCGTGTAATTTATCATTATTTACATTATTTTCGCCAAAGCTTGCCTACTAAAGGTTGACAAAACCTTTAGTAGGCGACTATATTGAGGCTCGTTTTAAGGCTTATAGGCTTTAAACGTTTTTAACCACAATAATTTGTAGCATAACCATTAGGAGATGACAGCATGAGTGAATTTAAAGACTTTATTATGCGGGGCAATGTGATGGACCTAGCAGTAGGTGTCATCATTGGCGCGGCTTTTGGTAAGATTGTAGATTCATTAGTAAACGATATTATTATGCCTATCGTGGGTAAAATTACGGGCGGTGTGGATTTTAGCAATATGTATATTCCGCTGAATGGTCAAGCGGCAGATTTGGCATTGGTTGAGGCAAAAAAAGCAGGCGCAGTATTGGCTTACGGCAACTTTATTACTATTGTAGTTAACTTTGTTATTTTGGCTTTCATCATTTTTATGATGGTAAAACAAGTCAATAAAATGAAAAAAGAGGCACCGCCAGCAGCACCAGCACCAACACCAGACGACATTGTGTTATTGCGTGAAATTCGCGATTCTTTGAAAAAGTAATCACTACGCTAATTAAGTGCTATAAATAAAAAAGGGCTTAAAAAGCCCTTTTTCAATTTGTTATTTATATTCTATTAGTGGCACACCATCGCCAGGCTCTTTATCGGGATCGCTTTGGGGTATTTCGTAAGTTTGGCCTTTAACTTCGGCCTCAGTGCCATCATTATTCAAAAACACCACTTGCACCACTTTGTCATCAATAAAATCCAGCTCGGTAGTGGGGTAATACGTGCCGTCTTCAGCCGTGTTAATGTTGTGATATTGCCAAATCGAGGCGACCACTTTATCCGATCCTTTTAGCTTCACATCATCGGCCGCTGCGGGTTCGCCCAGTTGTTCGATTATCTTTTTTTTATCAAATTTATTAATCGCATCCACAAAGGCTTTCTCAGTCGTTGGTAGCTCAGCCGAGACAGCGCCAGCAAGAAGTGGATGCACTTCAGCCTCGTCCGCAAAGGTCGTGAGCGCATTAAGTGCGAATAAAACAGCGATTGACGTAGATTTAATAGTGGTTTTCATCAAATTTCCCCGAAAGATGAAAATAAGAGCGATATACCTGCTAAATAGTTCCGTTTCTAAATACCTTCAATCGGAAATTGCTCTTCTGGAAGAATTTCAACCAAGATGGAATGTAAGCGCCTGCTATCAGCGCGCACCACGGTAATACTGAGGTTTTCAATGGTCGTATGGTCATTGCGCTTGGGCAAGTGGCCGAACTTATTGACCACTAAACCGCCGATGGTCGAAAATTCTTCATCGCTAAAATCTGTGCCTAAAACGGCGTTAAAATCGGCAATTTCCGTCAATGCTTTCACGCGATATTTACCAGCTTCCTGCTGAATAATATTATCTTCGTCTTCGTCGTAATCGTATTCATCTTCAATATCGCCGACGATTTGTTCCAGCACGTCCTCAATCGTCACCATGCCCGCCACACCGCCATATTCATCCACCACAATGGCAATGTGGTTGCGGTTGCTGCGAAACTCTTTTAGCAATACATTCAAGCGTTTAGATTCGGGGATGAACACCGCAGGGCGCAACATGTCGCGCACTTCAAACTCCTCGCCCGCGTAGTACCTTAATAAGTCCTTCGCCAGCAAAATGCCAATCACATCGTTTTTGTCGTCTTCAATCACAGGAAAGCGGCTATGCGCGGTCTCGATGACGTGCGGGATAAAGGTTTCGGGGGAATCAGTGATGTCGATGACATCCATTTGCGAGCGCGGAATCATGATGTCGCGCACTTGCATCTCGCTTACCTGCAACACGCCTTCAATCATCGCCAGCGAGTCAGAATCCATTAAATGGTTTTCGTAAGCGCCGTGCAAAAGGGCTACTAGCTGCTCGCGATCTTCAGGTTCGCGGAGTAAAAAATTGCTCAGTCGCTCTAAAAGCGACGGTTTAGGACTGGGTGAATCAGAGGCCATTAAGTGGCGCCCTCGGTAACAATGTAGGGGTTAGCATACCCTAATTTGACTAAGATTGTTATCTCAAGGCCTTCCATCAGCTCTGCTTGCACTTCAATTTCGTGGTCGTATCCATGCAAATGCAACACGCCATGCACGGTTAAATGTGCGTAATGTGCAACTGGCGATTTGTTTTGCGCTGCCGCCTCAGCCGCTATAATAGGCGCGCACAACACAATATCGCCCATCAAATGCGGCTCTTCGCTTAGCGGAAAAGTCAGCACATTCGTCGCGTAATCTTTGCCGCGATACGCTTTATTCAAAGCGCGGCCTTCATCCTCATCCACAATGCGAATCGTCACCTCGGTATCCACGCGCAACGCGGCTTTCGCCCACTTTTTAAATTGGGTTTTGGTTGGGGTTTGCGTGGCAGCGCTGGCGTTTTGCACGCTTAATTGAATATTAGGCATTGCCTTATTATATAATTAAACCATGATAGATTTGAGTTTTAGCTTTAGTGGCGAATGCTGGCGCTGGCAGAGCACTGCCACCGCTTGGTACTTTATCACCTTGCCAGAAGAAAAATCGGAAGAAATAAAATTCTTCAGCGAAAACCATAGCGCAAAAAGACGTGGCTGGGGCGCAGTGCGTGTGCAGGCGACGATTGGCGAAACCACATGGGAAACCTCGATATTTCCGTCTGCATCCAACAACGCTTATATTTTGCCCATTAAAGCGGTCGTGCGGAAAAAAGAGAAAATTCTTGTGGATAATGTGGTGGAAGTGCAGCTAAAAATTGAAGTTTAGCCACATATTTTAAATATGTTTAAGTTGTTTTGCCGCATCATCACGTCCTGAAATCCATTTCGAATGCTCCGTAGAAATTAGTGATTCAACGCGGTCAACTAATTGTTTTTTTGCCTCATCATCATTAAGACCGTCATATGGCCCTGCGAGGCCAATAAAGGTGTATTTTTCGTGTCGAAGAGCTTCGCACGTAGACCTATAAGTCACCCAATTATGTTGCCACTGGTTAAGATGCTGAATCGCTTCAAGTACGAGAATTGAGGCACCAAGAATGCTAGTTAAAGTTGGCATAAAGTGTGCGGAAACAGGGATGCCTGCTGCGCAAAGAATTTCGATAAACTTTGTAATTTTGTAACAGCGCTGTGCACTTACGCAACGAGTGTCGTAGTATTGAATTTGGCTTTCTAAGCGACTATAGCCGCTATCAGGTTCGTTATCTGTTGGTTTGCAAAAAATCATTATGCCTCCTCAATTAGTCTTGTGAGATAAGCCATGTCCCACGTCCAGCAAGTGCGTCCTACCACAGATGTAGGTAGGGTAACCTGCGTTAGTCCTTGAATTGCCATAAGTATAATTGTATTACCCTTATTTATTGATGTTTCTAGCTCCCAATTGACCCACTGACTTGTGTGAGTGTTTCTGCTAATAATACAAACGGTTATGGAAGTTCTATTTATTTTTTCTCGTATCTGACTTTTGATGTAGTCCGCATTAGTGCTGTTATAAGGTGTGGATACTGATTCATCGTAGAATTCTATGGGATGCCTAGGGTTTGATGCAAGCAGACGAATTCCGTTAACAGTTTGCCTATCTTCCACCAAAAAGCTTAAAAATATTCGTTTCATACTTTGCTCCTAGGGTTGTTTATGTTCTTGTTTTTTCTCATAAGCTTCATACGCATTCACAATCTTTTGCACCAGCGGGTGACGCACCACATCTTGGCTTAAAAAGTGTGTCATGGCGATGCCTTTAATATCTTTCAGGATTTTTTGCGCTTCTACCAAACCGCTTTTTTGATGACGTTGCAAATCTATCTGCGTCACATCGCCCGTAATGACGGCCTTGGTGCCAAAGCCAATACGCGTTAAAAACATTTTCATTTGCTCGGGCGTGGTGTTTTGCGCTTCGTCCAGAATAATAAAGCTTTGGTTGAGCGTGCGGCCACGCATATAAGCCAAAGGTGCGACTTCAATCGCGCCGCGCTCAAACATTTTATTCACCGCGTCGTAGCCTGCCAAGTCATAAAGCGCATCGTACAAAGGCCGTAAATACGGGTCCACTTTTTGGTTTAAATCACCTGGCAAAAAGCCCAAGCGCTCGCCAGCTTCTACCGCGGGGCGCACTAATACAATTTTTTTAACGCGGTCGCGCGTCATCGCATCTACTGCGCTAGCAACGGCTAAATAGGTTTTTCCCGTGCCGGCTGGGCCAATGCCAAAAGTAATGTCGTGATCTTGAATTTGCTGCAAATACGCCACTTGGCGCGGCGTGCGACCATGCAAATCACCACGCTTCGTCATCAGCACTGGCATTGCGCCAGCGGTTACTTCTTCTGGCTCAAGTTTACTTAACTCTACTAGCCCAAGTTGAATCGCTTCTAGCTCAATTGGTTTTTTGGCGCGCGCGTAAAAACTTTCTAACATTTGCGCTGCAAGCCGCGTATTTGTTAGGCCTCCACTAATATTAAACGTGCTGCCACGGCGATTAACATTTACCTCAAGCGCGGTTTCAATTTGTTTAATATTTTCATCCAACGCGCCACACAGGTTGGCAAGGCGGGCGTTATCTTCGGGCTGTAAAGTGATTTCCATTTAAATTATTTGGCCTATTAATCGTCTTGGGTTCGAAACATCTGTAATTTTTACATTCACAAATTGGTGAATCAAATTCGCATCACCTGAAATATCCACCACACGGTTATTGTCGGTTTTACCCGCGAGCAAACTCTCATCTTTCCATGACTTTCCCTCAATCAACACGCGTTGAGTTGTGCCGAGCATGGCCTCGGAAAGTGCTTTGCTTTGTGCTTCGTTAATTTTTTGTAAACGGTCAAGACGCGCTAATTTAGTGGCTTCCGGCGTATCGTCTTTCATAAACGCCGCTGGCGTGCCAGGGCGCGGGCTATACAAAAAGCTAAAACTGGCATCAAAGCCTACGTCGGTCATCAGCTTAACCGTGGCTTCAAAATCGGCCTCGGTTTCCCCAGGAAAACCAATAATAAAATCGGAAGTAAAAGTCAAATTAGGGTTTGCCGCTTTCAGTTTGCGAATGATGCTTTTGTATTGCAGCGCAGTGTAATTGCGCTTCATCGCCATCAAAATGCGGTCGCTACCCGCTTGCACGGGCAAGTGCAACTGCGCGGCCAGTTTTGGCACATTGGCAAAACAATTAATCAAACTTTCGCTCATTTCATTTGGGTGGCTGGTGGTAAAGCGGATGCGCTCGATTTGCGGAATTTCTGCAATATTTTCAATCAGATACGCTAAATCCGCCTCTGCGCCTTTATATTCATGGCGATACGCATTGACGTTTTGCCCAAGCAAAGTCAGCTCTTTCACGCCTTGCTCGGCAAGTTGAATCGCTTCAGTCAAAATGGCTTCAAATGGGCGCGAAACTTCCTCGCCCCGCGTATAAGGCACCACGCAAAAGCTGCAATATTTGCTGCAACCTTCCATAATGCTTAAAAACGCGCTGGCGCCTTCCACGCGCGGTGGCGGCAAATGGTCAAATTTTTCAATCTCTGGGAAGCTAATATCTACTTGCGCCTTGCCGCTTGATTGTTTGGCAGCAATTAAATCGGGCAAGCGGTGCAAAGTTTGCGGGCCAAACACCACATCCACATAAGGCGCGCGTTTCAGTATATTTTCACCTTCTTGGCTGGCCACACAACCACCTACACCGATGATTAAATTGGGATTTTTTTCCTTTAATGGAATAAATCGGCCAAGGTGACTAAACACTTTTTCTTCGGCTTTTTCGCGCACGCTACACGTGTTAAGCAGTATGACATCGGCATCGTCAGGCGTGTTAGTTTCCACCATGCCTTCGCTCGAAGCCAATAAATCCGCCATTCTCGACGAATCGTACTCGTTCATTTGGCAGCCGAAAGTTTTGATAAAGACTTTTTTCTGCAGAGTTTTAATGATTTCGCTCAATGGCTTAACTTAAACTTGAAAAGCGACATTTTAGCGTATTTGGCAGTTGCAGGGTAAAATAGGCTGTTTTCAATTGAAGAGCCGTGCATGCAAGCTTTACCCATTTTTTTTAATATTAAAAATCGCCCGTGTGTGGTGATTGGCGGCGGTGACGTAGCAACGCGTAAAGTGACTATGTTGCTAAAAGCAGATGCGGCGATTACGCTGGTTTCACAGGAAATCTGTGTTGAATTAAAAGCGCTGGTAGATGACAAAACAATAAAATTTCTGCAAGAAAATTTTAAACCAACACAGCTGGAAGGTGCATGCTTGGTGGTTGCTGCGACTGATGATGAGGCGGTTAATATGGCTGTTTCACAGGCTGCAAAAGCGCAAAATATTCCCGTAAACGTGGTGGATGCACCCGAGCTTTGCACGTTTACCATGGGCAGTATTATCGACCGCAGCCCAGTCGTCATCGCCATTTCATCCGAGGGCAACGCGCCTGTGCTGGCGCGCTATATTCGCACTAAAATTGAGACGATGTTGCCTGCAGGTTATGGCAGAATCGCTGCAATTGCAGGAGAGTTCCGCGAGCAAGTCAAAGCTAAGTTCGCCACCACTCAAGCGCGCAGAATTTTTTGGGAAGGTGTGCTGCAAGGCCCAATAGTGGAGCGGGTGTTGGCAGGGCAGGAGCAAGCTGCACGTGAATTATTAGCAAATATTTTAAATGACGCAGATGCAGCCGCGAACAAAGGCGAGGTTTATTTGGTGGGCGGCGGGCCGGGCGACCCCGATTTACTGACTTTTCGCGCGCTGCGCTTAATGCAGCAATGCGATGTATGCGTTTACGATAAGTTAGTTTCGCCCGAGGTAATGGAACTGGTGCGGCGCGATGCGGAGCTGATTTTTGTAGGTAAATCGCGCGATCAACACACCATGCCGCAAGAAGAAATTAACGAGCTTTTGGCAAAATTGGCGTTACAAGGTAAGCGCGTATTGCGACTAAAAGGCGGCGACCCGTTTATTTTTGGGCGCGGCGGCGAAGAAATTGAAACGCTCATGCAGCACGGCGTGCCTTTTCAGGTGGTGCCGGGTATCACCGCGGCGAATGGCGTTTCTAGCTACGCGGGGATTCCATTAACACATCGCGATTATGCGCAAGCCTGTTTGTTTATCACGGGGCATTTAAAAGCCAATGAAAACAAAGAATTAACGTTAGATTTAGATTGGGTGGCGATGTCACGTCCACGCCAAACCGTGGTGATTTATATGGGTTTAGTTGGGCTAAAACAAATCTGCGAGAAGTTGATTGAGCACGGTGTAGCGCCAACGATGCCTGCTGCGGTGGTGCAACAGGGCACAACACAGCGGCAACGCGTGGTAACGGCAACATTGGCAGACTTAGCAGAAAAGGTTAGTATGGCTGACATGAAGCCGCCATGTTTGACGATTATTGGCGAAGTTGTGCAGTTGCGCAAAAAATTAAACTGGTTTAAACCAGCCTAACTAAAGGATTGCTTTGCCTCACAAGCTGCTCAGAAAATCAGTACGAACACCAGGCCAAGAGGCGCTATTTAATGTGTTGCTGGTGGAGGATGATGTTGCCTACGCGCTTTCGCTCAAGCATGTGATAGAGGCGCGTTTACGCGTGGCTGTGACGATTGCGCATACCGATGCAGAAGCAAAAAAAATGCTGCAAGCCGATGCTAATCAATTTTTTATTGGCCTCACCAGTGTATTGGATATGGACGCATCCGCGTTCAAGAAAATTGACATGTTGGGCAAATTTAATCTGTCGGTCATTGCTATCGTCAACGATTACGAAGATGAAATGCGCGACCAGCTGATTAAGCGCCATGTGATTGATTATGTAGTAAAAGGCAATAATTTTGATGATAGCTACATTTGCGATTTAATCTGGCGTATTTACAAAAACAGCAAAATTAAAGTGCTGGTGGCGGATGATTCTGTCGTTTCGCGCTTTGTGATTGCGCGTGAGTTAGCGCTGCAAAAGTTCCAAGTGATTCATGCCAAAAATGGGCAAGAAGCGTTGGATATTCTGCAAGCGCAGCCTGATATTAAAATGGTGTTGGTCGATCAGCAAATGCCAATTATCGACGGCACCACATTCGTTGAAAAGGCGCGCGAAATATACGCCAAAGACCAATTGCTGATCATCGGCTTATCGACTTCTATCGACCCTAGATTGAGCGTGAAATTTCTTAAAGCGGGCGCCAACGACTTTATCGCTAAACCGTTTAACTATGAGATTTTACTGTGCCGTATCAATCAAAATTTGGATATGTTGGACGCGGTGGATTTGGCAAAAGATATTTCGTACAAAGACGATTTAAGCGGCTTGCACAATCGTCGCTACTTTTTTGAGCATGGTAATAAAATGCTCAATAGTCTAGGTAAGCGCGAATCACTTAGCGTGATGATGATAGACATCGATTTTTTCAAAAAAGTGAACGATTTGTACGGACACGAAGCTGGTGATGAGGTGATAAAAAATATTGCCGATGTGCTTAAAGCGCATTTTCCAGACGACATTGTCGCGCGTATTGGTGGCGAGGAGTTTGTGGTGTTAAGCAAATCGCCACAATATAAAACCAGCGCACAGGGTATCGAAGCGTTTCGTTTAAGCGTGGCAGAGCAGAAAATAAAAGTTAAAAAGAATACACTGCAATACACCTGTAGCGTGGGCGTGTGCAACGAGGTGGGCACAAGCTTGGATGAGATGATTGCGAAGGCCGATAAAAACTTATATATGGCCAAGCGCGCTGGTAGAAACCAAGTCTACGGCAAGTTTTCCACCTAGTTTTAGTGTTGAATCGGTAAGCTCAGTCTTGCTTCCAGCCCGCCGCCTTCACGGTTAATCAGTTCTAAACTACCGCGATGCAACTTAGCGATGCGGTTACAAATCGCCAAGCCTAGGCCGCTGCCGCCTGCATTTTTATTGCGCGCGCTGTCTAGCCTTTCAAAAGGGCGTAGTAGGCGCTCTGCGTGTTCTGGTGGAATGCCTGGCCCACGATCTAACACGCTAATCACAATATTTTCCGCAGTAATTTTGCTTTCAACCTCCACCTTGCCTTTGGAGTACGCATAAGCATTGCCGACCAAATTATCCAGTAAGCGTTGCATGGCAAGCGGGCGTAATGGGATGAAATAGGTCGAGCTCAATTTGAGTTTTAAATCGCGCCCAGCACGTGCTTGGCGGTCGGCAAGCGCTTGTAATAGCGCGTTAATATCCATCATTTTGGTGGACTCTCCCTCAACACCGCGCACAAAATCTAAAAACTGATGAATGATATTATCCATGTCGGCAATATCTTCAATCATGCCTTCTTTCATTTGCTCGCATTCTTTTTCTGGCAGCAATTCCACCGCAATGCGCAAGCGCGCAAGCGGCGTGCGAATATCGTGCGAAACACCTGCGAGCAAGAGCGTACGCTCGTTATCTAGCCGCACCAATGCGTCTGCCATCTCGTTAAAAGTGCGGCTGACTTCGCCCAGCTCATCCACGCTGTCTTCTGGCAACCTTGGCGCAGGCTCGCCATTACGCAGTTTCTCTGCCGCGTAGACCAGTAAATTTAGCGGGCGGTTAATGCGCGCGGCGATGATGTACGCGCCAAATAATGAGAGCAAGCCAATTAGCGCGCCCCACCACAGCCAATGCCAAGGGAAAGGTCTATCTACTTGAATTCTAGGAATCACCACCCAAAAGTCGTCTAGCTCCACATTAAAGCTAATCCACAAACCAGCAATGCCGTAGTGATTGACGGTGATAATAGTTTCTTCGCCCAAGCGCTCGCGAATTTTTTGTGCCACCATTTGGATAAAAGGGTCGTTTGGTAGCGGCGCGATGTCTTCCATAAAGTCGGCTGCATAAACACGCACGCCTTCACTTCCAGTCAGTGCGGAAAGCAAAGCAAGGCGGCGATCCTCATGCGCTGCGATGAGCGAGGCGCGTGTGTAATTGACAATGGTAACGGCTTGTAGCGCCGCCATGGTGGCGCGCGGTTCGCGATCAAAATAATCGAAAATCTTCAGCGATGTGTAAATGCTGATTGCTAAAAGTAGCGCAATCAGCAGCAATAAGCGCGAAAGTAGTTTGCGGGGGAGTAAGCTCAATTGAGTTAAATGTTAGCTAGATTCACCATCTGGGATGAATACGTAGCCAAAGCCCCACATGGTTTGAAGATAGCGCGGGTGCGCTGGATCTGGCTCTATCAAGCGGCGCAAGCGCGATACTTGCACGTCAATGCTGCGGTCGAATACATCCAGCTCACGGCCGCGCGCAAGTTGCATCAAGCGGTCGCGTGAAAGCGGTTGACGCGGATGCTCGGTAAACACTTTAAGCAGGGAAAATTCGCCGCTGGTAATGGTAATCGGCGCGCCGCTGCGGCTTAGGCTGCGGTTGGCTGAATCGAACGCAAACTCACCAAAATTGAATACTTCTTGCTTGCCCGACTTTTCACCCTCTGGGCTATGTTCGTGGCGGCGCATGACGGCGTTAATACGCGCTAATAACTCCCGTGGATTAAACGGTTTTGGTAAGTAATCATCTGCGCCCATTTCCAAGCCGATAATTCTATCCACTTCGTCACCGCGCGCGGTGAGCATGATAATGGGCGTAACAACATTGTTTGCACGTAGTCGGCGGCAAATGCCCAAGCCATCTTCACCGGGCAGCATCAAATCGAGCACCAGTAAATCAAAGCTTTCGCCCGCCAGTACGGCGTCCATCTCTTTTGCGTCAGAGACGGTTTTAATATCAAACCCTTGCTCGGTGAGATAGCGTTGCAACAACTCGCGCATGCGCAAGTCGTCATCCACCATCAATATTTTCTTGCTATTTTCAGCCATAGGTTTTGCCTTTTAGGGTCAATAGGATTGTTATTGTTGTAATATTGCATAATAGATTACTATCTGTCACCTAAGTATAAATTCTTAGGCTTAATAAATCTAGAATTGTAAAAACTTTTGTGAAGTTGCGATATCAAAGCAATTTGAACTAGCCGTTACAATTGCTTACAATTAATGGGAATTGTGAAACAAAGTGTTTACATAATTAATTCATGATACGCCTTCTAGAAATTGATTTGGCGACACTCAATACACTTCTAGCGACCAATTCCAATGGATAAAGATAATTTGATGCTGTTATCAATAAGGGGTTTTTTTTCTTTGCGAACACCACTAATAATATTAGTGGGAGTCACATTATCATTGCCTATTTACGCAGGCGGCAAGAGCTCATTAATGGCAGAATCAAAATCTTCTGAAATCAAGCCGCTGGCTGAGGAAAGCGATGAGGCTGGCCTAGAACAAACCATCGAATATAACTTTAGCCCAGAAGATCGCGCGCGTTTGCGCAAAGCGCTGTCAGATTACTCCAAAAATACCGACCCAGAACACAATCAAATCGAGCTAAGACGCAAGGCCATGCGTGACAATGTGGAAGCGCGCTTTAGTGAATGCGATAAAGATAATGATGACTCCATTGACCGCGTAGAAGCCACCGCATGTTTACCGCAAATTGCGCGACATTTTAGCTTTGTGGATGTGGACGAAGATAACGTGATTACTCTAGAAGAGTTAGAGCTGGCGCAGGCCAAAATGGAGGAGCGCCAAAAAGCGGTAGAGGCCAAAATAGAAGCGCAGCGGATTCTAGAAACCGAAGCAGAAATTAAAAACAAAGGTAAAGTAAAAATCAATAAGCAAGCTCTCAGCGCACGTAAACATCCAAGTTAATTTAGTTAGTCCCTCGTTTTATCCCTTGATTTTTTAATCACTTAGGCTGAAAGTGTTTGCATGCCCCAAGCAGCAAAAGTTACCGTCCAACTCATTACCACTTTTAATGATATTGCGCCTGCAGCATGGGATGCGCTAGCAGATGACACACCCTTGCTCAGCCATGCGTTTTTTAGCGCGCTAGAGCATTCGGGTTCGGTCGGCCGCGGCACTGGCTGGCAGCCGCACCCGCTGATTGTGACGCAAGGCGAACAACTGCTTGGCGCCATGCCGCTTTTTCTCAAAAGCCATTCTTATGGCGAATACGTGTTCGATTGGGCATGGGCTGACGCATACTCCAGAAGCGGCATGGATTATTATCCAAAACTTTTATCTGCGATACCGTTTTCGCCCATTACCAGCGCGCGTTTGTTGGCGCGCGATGCCGAAACTAAGCGCATGATGATTGCCGCGTTAGAAGCTACCATGCAGCAGCATGGGCTTTCCAGCGCACATGTGCTTTTTCCTGACGATGCGGATGCGACACAGTTTGAAGCCGCTGGTTGGTTAAGGCGCGTTGGCGTGCAGTTCCGCTGGCAAAACAAAAATTACCAAAATTTCGAAGATTTTTTACAAACTTTAAGTCACGATAAACGCAAAAAAATTCATCAAGAACGTAAGAAAATAGCGGCTGCTGGCGTGGTGTGCAAAGTCGTGAAGGGCGCTGATGCGACTGAAAGCGACTGGGATTTTTTCTACCAATGTTATTGCAACACCTATCAAGAGCATCATTCCACGCCGTATTTAACGCGCACTTTTTTTAGCGAAATTGGTAAAAGCATGCCGCAGAATATCGTGTTAATTGTGGCAGAAATCGGCGGAAATCCCATTGCCAGCACACTCAATATTTATAACAAAACCACGCTGTATGGCCGCTATTGGGGCGCTACGCAGTTTGTTTCTGGTTTGCATTTTGAGCTATGTTATTACCAAGCGCAGCTATTTTGTATTGCAGAAAATATCAAATTTTTTGAAGGCGGCGCGCAAGGCGAGCACAAATTAGCGCGTGGCTTCGAGCCGCGTCCAACGTACTCGTACCACAAAATTGCGCAGCCAGATTTTGAAGCCGCGATTCAAGATTTTTTGCGGCGCGAATCCGCAGGAATTGCCGCTTACACGAATGAACTAGAAGCGCGCGCACCGTTTAAACACACATAACACCTGTACTTGAAGTTTTTAAAGGCGGCCTAGGAGCCAATATCCATGCGGCTTCCAGAGAATGTCACCAAGCAATGTCTTTGCCATCAAATGCAATAAATTTCCCTGTATTCGCTAAGCTCAAATGGTCGATGACCTTGCGCAAACCTGCCACGCTGGTTTGCGTATTAATCAGCGCATTACTGCCGCCCATATCGGTTTGTACCCAACCTGGGTGCAGTGTCACAGCGCTAATACCTTGCGGTTTTAGATCGATACTAAGGCTTTTCATCACCATATTCACCGCGCATTTAGTGCTGCGGTAGGCCACGCTACCGCCACTGGTATTATCGTCAATGCTACCCATTTTGCTGCTAAGCGTGGCTAATTTTTTAAGCTGGCTGTTAGCCAAATGCGGCGCAAATGCTTCCGCCATTTTTTGTGGCGCCATCACATTAATTTTAAATGCCTCTACCCAAGCGGCCTCATTTGCATCACCAAAACGACTACTTGGAAACACGCCAGCATTGTTAATCAGCACGTCAATGGGCGTGTCTTTTAACTGTAACGCCAGCGCATCAATTTGTTTAAAATCAGCCACATTAAGTGTATAAACTTTAAGGTTGCTGCGTGTATTTTCTAAACTATTCAGTACCTTAGCAGATTGTGGCTCACGGCAGCAGGCCAGTACATTCCAGCCTGCGTCTAGATATTGCGTGGCAAACTCTAGGCCAATGCCGCGGTTAGCGCCAGTAATTAAAACGGTGTAGCTCATGTTCGTCTCCTAGGTTTTTAATAATGCTACTCGCATAGCATGTCGTTGACTACCTTAAAAATAAAAAAACCACATCCGCAGACGTGGCTTTTAATGAACAGACGCGACTAGTTTGCTTGCTGTTTTCTGTCTTTGCGGTCTTTGCGTCCCTTACGGTCTTTTTTCATTTTCTTCTCGCCGCCGCCATCTGCTGCTTGCGCACCGTCTTGGCCCTTGTCGTGTTTCTCAGCGGAATCATCATGTTTGTCCATGCCGTCGTCGTGCTTTTTCATTTCATCTTCATGCTTATTCTTGTCGCCGTCATGGTGTTCAGCGCCTTCTTGTTCATGCCCTGCACCATTTTCGCTACGACGATCTTCCGCACGCTCTTGACCTTTATCGCGGTCTGCAGCATCACGGCCATTGCTGTTTGCTTCTCTTTGGCTGTTTGCGCTGCCTCTATCACCACGGTCTTGTTTATCTTGTTTTGCTAAGGCAAGTCCGCTAGCGCTCGCCAACACTGCAGTTAGTGCAACCGCTAATAGTTTTTTATTCACTTTTAATCTCCTTAAAATTATAAAAAATTAGGATTTAACTTTTGGTTAAACTAGCCTAATATTCCTTAACGCGTGTGAAATTATTTCGACTACAAATTGTACCAACAGTGTAACATTATTTTTTAAATATTAGGCAAGCAAAGCGCAATAAAAAAGCGCCCAAAGGCGCTTTTTTACTAGCCAACTAACCCTGCTTACTTAGCAGGAGTAGCTTCTGCAGCTGGAGCAACTACTGCAGCCGCTTTATGGTGATGCTTACGCGCATGTTTTTTCATTTTTTTAGCAGGAGCAGCTTCAGTTGTAGCAGCTGGCGCTGGTGTTTCCACCGTTGTAGCAGCTGGTGCTGGTGTTGCAACTGGAGCAGCGACTGGCGCTGGTGTAGCAGCTGGTGCTGGAGTTACCGCTTTAACAGCAGCTTCTTTAACCGCTTTAGTTGCTGTTGCAGCGTCTAAAGCAAAAGCAGAAACAGAAACAGCTGACAAAACACCAGCCAATAAAATTGCGTTTAACTTGTTCATTTTAAATCCTTTAATGTAAATAAAAACGTTTGTTTCGCAGCACAGTGGCTGTTACTTGACGCTATATTAGGCCGCAATACTTACGGCAGCCTTACAAGCAAACGTTTATTTTAAAATGTTGGGAGATAAAAAGCCACAGCTTAAGCGTGGCCTTAGTTGAGCAAAATTCTAGCTAATCTACTTCATCCGTGGTGGAAGAGGCGGGCGCTTGACTGCATTCTGTTGTTTCAAACCCCGCTTTTTCTAACTTAATGCGGTACTCACAAGTGGACAAATGTCCATTCAAATTGCCGTTAATCGTGGTGGTGATCACCTTGCAAAACGCGCAGCGGTAAGCATGCGCTTGGCCTTCTATGTGTTCTTGCGCATAATCAATATAAAATAGTTTTTTCATAAGCGGTATTTTAAGCTTAATCAATCTACAGCGCCATGGCTGTATTAAAGTTAAACTTTTTTAAAGCGCGCTTTCTTGGCTTTTTCTACTGGTAGCAAGCTGGTTAATTGTTGGTAACGCTCGAATAAAAATGCCACGCGCGCGGCATCTATCGCCGCGCCTTTGTAGCCATAAGCCGCATCCACGGCTTTATCCAGCGCTTGGTGCGCTTTGTGCAAATTGGCGGGCATGGTCAGCGTGTCGTACAAATCTGCAAGGCTGGCGTTTGGATGCGCAGCGCGCGCATCCAACACAGCTTGAGCACATGCCTCAACAGCCGCATGGTGATTGGCTTGCAGGGCAGACAAAGGGAAATTGAAAAACGTCTACAAAAACGGGTGAAGTCCACTAATTAAAGCGCTTAATACAACTAGACTCAACTTATTACTTAGTTTATTTTTAATCATCTTTTATCACCTTTTAAAAATTAGCTACTCGATAGTAACTAGTGCTTATTAGGATTAAATTGCTCGAGATTAGTTGCGAAAAAGCCATGCAAAAATGACAATTTATATTACCTGCCTTACAAACTGCAAGTTCGCTAACAGAGTATAAAATCCTTGCAATGCCTAGTATGCTAGGCAGTGATTTTTTAGTCATAAGCTATATAACACTTATTTTAAATAAGGGGCTGTAGTAGATTAGCATAAATGCTATGCTAATTAAATGCGCTTAAGTCATTGTAAGCTATTAAGAAAGAAGCAGTTAAAGCTACTCGAATATTT
>JAYVSZ010000035.1:0-11718 GCA_043774925.1 Methylophilaceae bacterium
GAAAGCCGAAATTTTGAGCTAGGTGCGAAAGCGTTTATTAGCAGTAATACGCAAGCAAATCTTAATTTATTTGCAATTAATACAGACGATGAAATTGTATTAAGAGAAACCAACGCGGCAAACCGAAGCGTATTTGGCAATGCCGGTAAAACCAAACGTACAGGTGCTGAGCTTTCAATCGATTCGCAGTTTGAGAATAACGTTTCTACCTATTTTTCATATTCGTTATTAAACGCCAAGTTTGATTCTGATTTTGCATTCACCCCTTCTTCGGGCATCCCTCAGTTGGTGCAATCAGGTAATAAAATCCCCGGCACTTATCGCAGCCAAATTTATGGCGAAATCGCGTGGAAATATCAACCGCTTGGCTTTAGTACTGCGCTAGAAGGCCGCCACAATAGCAAATCTTACGTAAACGATACCAATACAGATACGGCGCCTTCTTATACCATTTTTAATATTCGCGCTGGTTTTGAGCAGAATTTAGCCAACTGGCGATTTAGCGAATATTTACGCGTTGAAAATATGTTTGATAAAGACTACATCGGCTCTGTACGAGTTAACGATGCTAATCTTCGCTTTTTTGAAC
This sequence comes from Methylophilaceae bacterium, assembly GCA_043774925.1. Classification (GTDB taxonomy): domain Bacteria; phylum Pseudomonadota; class Gammaproteobacteria; order Burkholderiales; family Methylophilaceae; genus JAYVSZ01. The sequence goes on from JAYVSZ010000035.1 coordinate 590, forward strand.
CTGCCGCAGACAGAAACTATTTAGTTGGGCTTAGCGCTTCTTATAAATTCTAGAGTTAATAAAAAGGCCAGTGACGTTAAACTGGCCTTTTTTATTGCCTAGTGATTTTAAGCACTAATTAGTGTTTAATAACGCTTTGATTTTAAACTTACCAAAGCACCCAATATGTCTATCTCAGTCGATTTAAAAATTTTAGATAACCGCTTGCATCACATGATGCCTAGCTATGCCACGGCAGGCTCAGCGGGGCTAGATTTGCGCGCTTGTGTTGAGCATACGCAAACCATTCAACCCGGCGAAACGGTGATGATTCCTACCGGCATGGCGATTCATATTGATAATACCTACTACGCAGCGCTCATTCTGCCACGTTCAGGCTTAGGCCATAAACATGGCATCGTGTTGGGCAATTTAGTTGGCTTAATCGATTCCGATTATCAAGGCCAATTGCTAGTGTCTTGCTGGAATCGCAGCAAAGAATCGTTTATTTTGAACCCAATGGAGCGCATTGCGCAATTAGTCATTGTGCCTGTGGTGCAGGCCGAGTTTCATATCGTGGATGAATTTACACAAAGCGATAGAGGTGATGGCGGATTTGGTAGCACAGGCAAGCATTAAGCACGTTTAGTGATGATTAATCTAAGGCATTAAATTTATATACAATAAATAGTGATTTATAGCTTGAAAATCGTCGCGATTTCATACTATAATTGCTGTCTTTCTAAAAAAGCAAAGTATTTGGGGATAACCATGGCACGTGTATGTATGGTAACTGGCAAAAAGCCAATGGTGGGTAACAATGTTTCTCACGCACAAAACAAAACAAAACGTCGTTCTTTACCTAATTTACAAAACCGTAAATTTTGGGTTGAGAGCGAGAACCGCTGGGTAAGCATGCGTATTACTAACAATGCGCTACGTACTATCGACAAAAACGGTATTGATGCCGTGCTTGCTGGTATGCGTGCTGCTGGTCAGAAGATTTAACGTTAACAAGCTTAACGCAATCAATTAAGGTAGAACATCATGCGTGAAAAAATCAAATTAGAGTCAAGTGCTGGTACAGGTCATTTTTATACCACTACTAAAAACAAACGTACCATGCCAGAAAAAATGGAAATCAAAAAATTTGATCCAGTGGCACGTAAACACGTGATGTACAAAGAAACTAAGTTAAAATAATTCAGACTTAAATAAACTTAGATTTAAGCTATTTTAAGTCGTAAAAGACCCGCAATTGCGGGTTTTTTATTGCCAGGGCCTATACACGTGCCCTGAGAGCCGCATGGATATTGGCTTTCAGAGCAGGTGTTTTAACTAGTCTGTTTTATGCTCCAATTTGCAAAATGCTATTTTGTGCTGTTTAAACGCTTTCCAAATTTCCATATAGAGCGCAGATTGCAGTAATCCAGTGCCATTTTCAGGGTCCGCCACCCACACAATGAGCGCCAGCTCCACGCCATTTTCGCTAAAGCCCTTCACTTGCACATCTGGCGCTGGTGTTTGCAGCACGCGGGCTTGTTTTAAGGCAACTTCACGCATAAGCTGCATCGCATTTTCCAAAGCGCTATCAAAGCTAATCGCTAATGTAATTTGAGTGCGCGCCATGTGCTCTGTAAGCGAGTGATTCACCACGGCTGTGGTAATGAGTGTTTCATTCGGGATAATCACGCTAGTGCCATCCAGCTTGCGCAGCACCATGTAACGTGAGCGCATGTCTTGAATAACGCCGTAATGCTTATCCACGGAAATAATATCGCCAATATTCATCGACTTGTCGAGCAAGATAATAAAACCACTCACATAATTGCTGGCGATTTTTTGTAAACCTAGCCCTAAGCCTACGCCAAGCGCGCCCCCAAACACAGATAGCAAGGTAATATCCAAGCCAACGGCTGACAATGCAATGAGTACCGCAACAAACATAAAGAAAATACGAATGAGCTTAACCATCACCACGCGCATGTTGACGCTGACTTGCTCGGTGCGCATGAGTTTGTTTTCAAACATGCGGCTTAACCACAGCGCGACAAATAAGGTGATAAGCACGGTAAATAAGCCCTGCAACACAATTAATAAATTGACTGGGTTTTTGCCAATGTTAAATTGAACGTCTTCCAAAGCTTGGGTGAGGCGAGGCAAATAGCCAGAAAAATACAGCGCTAGCAGTGCCCAAATACCCCATGAAATCAGGCTTTCTAAGGTTTTTAGCCAACCACCCGCGGGGAAGATGTAGCGAATCGCGTACACAATCAGCCGTATGGCTGCCATTGCCAGTAGCAGCCGGCAAGTTAGCGCTAGCATGCCGACGTGCTGCCAATCGGTCAGTATTAGCTTGGCAATCCATACGAGAAATAACATTGAAAGCGGAAATAAGGCACGATTGATGCTGCCAATCGCCAGCTTCACGTCTTCTTGCGTGCGATTCTCCTGCACTCTTTTGACGACGTAATTTTTTAGCGCGCCATTAATCATCCAAGCCGTGATTGCGGCTATTGCAATAATGGCGATTTGCCAAAGCGCCGCCGGCGTAGAAATATCACCTACAACTTCTTGCCAAATGGTTTGAATTTCAGGATTCATACTTACAATAAAAAGAGGGTCGCTAGGCCTAAAAAGATAAAGAACCCGCCACTATCGGTCACCGCTGTGATGAGTACGCTAGAACCTACCGCTGGATCGCGCCCAAATTTTGTCATCATGTGCGGAATCATCACACCCATTACAGCGGCCAGCAGCAGATTGAGCGTCATAGCCGCTGTCATCACCAAGCCGAGCTGATAATTGCCATAAAGCGCATAAGCGAGCAAGCCAAGCACGCTGCCCCACAACAAGCCATTAAGTAACGATACGCCAAGTTCTTTTTTAATCAGCGCACTCATATTGGTGCCAGATATTTGCCCTAATGCCAGACCACGCACAATCATGGTGGTGGTTTGGTTGCCCGAGTTGCCGCCTATACCCGCCACAATGGGCATGAGCGCAGCCAAAGCCACTATTTTTTGAATAGAGCCTTCAAACACCCCAATGACGCGTGAGGCGACAAATGCTGTGACCAAATTAATTGCTAGCCAAGCCCAACGGTTTTGTACGGATTTCCAAATGGTCGAGAAAAAGTCTTCGTCTTCGCGCAAACCGGCCATAGAAAGCATGTCGGACTCCGCCTCGTCACGCAAGTAATCCATGACCTCGTCCACAGTAATACGGCCTACCAGCTTATTATTTTTATCTACGACAGGCGCAGTCACTAAGTCATAGCGTTCAAACGCTTTTGCTGCGTCATCTGCGGTGTCCTCAGGGTGAAACATCACTGCGTCGGCCGCCATCACCGCTTCCACGCCTGCATCTAAATCATGCACCACCATGCGTTTAAGTGGCAACACACCGCGCAAAATGTCATTGCGATCCACTACAAATAATTTATCGGTATGGTCTGGTAAACCACCAAGTCGCCGCAAATAGCGTAGTGCGACTTCAAGCGTAATATCCTCTCGAATCGTGACAATATCAAAATCCATGAGGGCGCCAACGGTTTCTTCAGGGTATGAAAGCGTCGATTGTAAGCGCTCGCGGCGCTGCGAATCTAGACTTTCCATCAAATCTTGCAATACGTCTTTTGGTAAGTCTGGCGCTAAATCGGCAAGTTCATCCGTATCCAGCTGCTCCGCAGCGGCCAGCAACTCTTGCGCATCCATATCGGCAATAAGCGTTTGCCTAACTGCGTCGGAAACCTCGAGCAGGATGTCGCCATCTCGTTCAACTTTGACCAAGTCCCAGACTTCAAGGCGATTTTCGAGCGGCAACGCTTCTAAAATATGCGCGACGTCAGCGGTATGCAGATTGTCTAATTTTTTTTGTAGCTCACTTATATTCTGTTTGTGGACGAGCGATTCAACAAGATCATGTTTTGGCATTTCTTGGCGATGGACGAGCCCTTCCACCAGCTTGTGCTTCTCCAATAAAGAAATCACCTGCTGTAGATTTTCGCTTAAACTGTCTTTAGATTCCTGAATATCAGCCATGAAAAACCCAATTAACGCATCTATGCTACAAAACGTTATTATGATGGGTTTTTACGATTTACTGAAAAAATTGCGCCTAAAATACTGCAAATAATGATGAATGCAAGGTTAACGCTTAAACTCTACACCACTTCACATTGTCATTTGTGTGAGCTGGCACTTGAGTTAGTATTGCTGCACTGCAAGGCATGTGCGATTGCGCTGGTTGAAATTGCAGATAATGAAAACTTGCTGAGCAAGTATGGAACGCGTATTCCAGTACTGCAACGCACTGATACATTGGCTGAATTAGGTTGGCCATTTAACGAAAATGACCTTCAACATTTCTTAAAGCCATAAAACAAAAAAGCCAGCTAAAAAGCTGGCTTTTTTTAAATGTCATTGCTTATTCAGCTGAAACAATTTCTGCACCTGTATCTGGACGATCTACCAACTCGACCAATGCCATTGGTGCGTTGTCACCATTACGGAAACCACATTTAAGAATACGTAAATATCCGCCGTTACGCGCATTATAGCGTGGGCCTAATTCACCAAATAATTTACCCACGATATCACGATCACGCAAGCGACTAAAAGCAATACGGCGATTGGCCAATGTGGCGGTTTTACCTAGGGTAATCAAAGGCTCTGCAAATTTGCGCAGCTCTTTAGCTTTTGGTAAAGTTGTTCTAATGACTTCATGACGCAACAATGACACAGACATATTACGAAACATGGCTGCACGATGACTGCTGGTGCGATTTAACTTCCGATTTTGATTACCGTGACGCATAGTAACTTCCTTAAACTTTTAAAATTTAGCTTTTAAGCTTTTTCGAGACCAACTGGCGGCCAATTTTCTAACTTCATGCCCAATGTTAGGCCTTTTGAAGCTAGCACGTCTTTAATCTCGTTCAATGATTTACGACCCAAATTAGGCGCTTTCAATAATTCATTTTCACTGCGTTGAATCAAATCACCAATGTAGAAAATATTTTCAGCTTTTAAGCAGTTCGCAGAACGTACTGTCAGCTCTAAATCATCTACTGGACGTAAAAGTATTGGATCCACTTGTGGTGCTGATTTCACTTCGATTTCACTTGGCGCACCTTCTAAGTTAGCAAACACTGAAAGTTGGCCAATTAAAATGCGTGCCGCATCGCGAATCGCTTGCTCAGGTTCGATGATGCCATTAGTTTCAACATCCATAATCAGCTTGTCTAAGTCAGTACGCTGCTCAACACGTGCGCTTTCAACTTGATAGCTCACTTTGTTAATCGGGCTGAATGAAGCGTCAACCATGATAAACCCTAAAGCGCGATCTTCTTGATTCACTTTTTGACGTGCTGGCACTGGCTGATAACCGCGACCCATGGCAACTTTAACTTCTAAATTCAGTTTGCCACCTTTGGTTAAATGCGCAATCACATGGCTAGGATTTACTATCTCTGCATCATGACCAGTATCAAAATCAGCAGCAGTCACTACACCTTCACCTGATTTGCTCAGGGTAAGAATTGTTTCTGATTTTGTGTTGAGTTTAAGTGCCACACCTTTAAGGTTGAGCAAAATATCAACAACATCTTCCTGCACGCCATCAATTGTTGAATACTCATGCACAACACCATCAATTTTAACTTCTGTAATGGCAAAACCTGGAATAGATGACAACAATACGCGACGCAATGCATTACCTAGTGTGTAGCCAAACCCACGTTCCATTGGCTCCAAAGTCACGCGCGCGCGCAATGGCGTAATAACTTCCACATCTACTACGCGTGGTTTTAAATATTCTGTTGGATTACTTTGCATAAAATTCCTTGACGTAATTGGTTGAGAAAAAGTGTATTCCTAAATATTATTTAGAATACAACTCGACTACCAATGATTCGTTAATCGTTGAAGGCAAATCATCACGTTGTGGTTTAGATTTAAATGTACCAGTAAATGCTTTCACATCCACTTCGAGCCATTCAGGGAAGCCACGTTGCTCTGCCGCTGCTAATGCAGCTTTAATGCGTAATTGCGCTTTTGAAGCTTCTGCAACAGAAACTACATCACCAGCTTTAACTTGGTAAGAAGGAATATTGACACGCTTACCATTGACCAAAATACTGTTGTGACGCACGATTTGACGCGCTTCTGTGCGTGAACCACCCAAACCCATACGGAAAGCAACGTTGTCTAAACGGCATTCCAATAGTTGTAATAAGTTTTCGCCCGTGATGCCTTTTTTGCGATCCGCTTCAAAATAGTAACCGCGGAACTGCGCTTCTAATACGCCATAAATACGACGTACCTTTTGTTTTTCACGTAATTGCACACCGTAATCAGACAAACGTGAGTTACGACGTTGGCCATGTTGACCAGGTGGGAAATTACGTTTTTCGATTGCGCATTTGTCTGTAAAGCATTTTTCTGCTTTCAAGAACAGTTTTTCGCCTTCACGACGACATTGACGACATTTAGGATCTAAGTTTCTAGCCAAGATATTTCTCCAGTAATCTTTTTTCGCTTAAGCAGTAAAATTAAATTCTGCGTTTTTTAGGTGGACGGCAGCCGTTATGCGGCACTGGCGTCACATCAGTAATGCTAGTAATTTTAAAACCAGCTGCATTAAGTGCGCGCACGGCTGATTCACGGCCTGGGCCTGGACCTTTAATACGCACTTCAAGATTTTTTACACCAGACTCTTGCGCTGATTTACCAGCAACCTCTGCTGCAACTTGCGCTGCAAATGGCGTACTTTTACGTGAGCCTTTGAAGCCTTGGCCGCCAGAAGTCGCCCATGACAAGGCATTGCCCTGACGGTCGGTGATCGTAATAATCGTGTTGTTAAAAGAAGCGTGCACGTGAGCGATGCCCTCTGCAATATTCTTTTTAACTTTTTTTCTTACGCGTACATTAGCTTTTGCCATGTTGTACAGTCCTTACCTATAATTTTCTAAAAACTACTATTTAGCTTGTTTAATTGCTTTAACTGGGCCTTTACGCGTGCGCGCATTGGTTTTTGTACGTTGTCCGCGCACTGGCAAACCACGACGGTGGCGAATACCACGGTAACAGTTCAAATCCATCAAACGCTTGATGTTCATTGAAACTTCACGACGTAAATCACCCTCTACTTTGACCTTGGCAACCTCGTCACGCAGCTTTTCAACTTCAGCATCGTTCAAATCTTTCACTTTAGCCGTGGCAAGCACGCCCGCAGCTGCACAGATTTTTTGCGCTGTATTTCTACCAATACCAAAAATCGCAGTCAATGCGATTTCTGCATGTTTATGATTCGGGATATTTACCCCAGCTATACGAGCCATACTTTTAACTCCAAAATTAATCGCTACTTATATTAGTTAAGTCTGCGACCAAATAAAAAAAGCCTTGCATTTTAACAGCTTGCGTTTTGTTTATCAAACCAAAACAACCCACCAAAACTACTTAGCAAGATTAATGAATTAACCTTGACGTTGTTTATGACGTGGATCTGTACAAATAATACGAACCACGCCGCGACGACGCACTACTTTACAGTTACGGCATAATGCTTTTACTGATGCACGAACTCTCATAATTAAACCTCTATATAAAACAACTTAAACTTGCCTACTCAATAATGCAGCGGATTACTTACCTTTAAAATTTGCTTTTTTGAGCAAACCTTCGTATTGATGCGACATTAAGTGTGATTGCACTTGCGCCATAAAATCCATCGTTACGACCACAATAATCAACAATGATGTACCACCAAAATAGAACGGCGTATTAAATTTCAGAATCAAAAACTCTGGCAACAAACAAACTAAGGTAATGTAAAAAGCACCTATAAGTGTTAAGCGACCCATAATCTTATCAATATATTTAGCGGTTTGCTCGCCTGGACGAATCCCTGGTACAAACGCGCCACTTTTCTTCAAATTTTCAGCCGTTTCTTTTGGGTTAAATACCAACGCCGTGTAAAAGAAACAGAAGAATATAATCGCTGCTGCAAAAAACAAAATGTATATCGGCTGACCTGGCGACAACACGCTAGCAATATCCTTCAGCCAATACATTCTCTCGCTGCTACCAAACCAACCAGCCAAAGTCGCTGGGAACAAAATAATACTGGAAGCGAAGATTGGTGGAATCACACCCGCCATATTCAGCTTGAGTGGCAAATGTGTGGTTTGACCGCCCATCAGCTTATTACCCACTTGGCGCTTCGCATAATTCACCGTAATCTTACGTTGGCCGCGCTCTACAAACACTACCAGTGCTGTTACCATCAATATGGCAGCAAACAAAAATACTACTAAAGGGATGGAGAAAGCGCCTGTTCGAGCCAATTCCAATGTGCTACCAACCGCATGTGGCAATCCCGCAACAATACCCGCGAAGATGATAATCGAAATACCGTTACCAATACCGCGCTCCGTAATTTGCTCGCCTAACCACATCAAAAACATCGTGCCACAAACCAAAGTCACCACAGTCGTTAATCTAAACGCCAACCCTGGGTCTAACACCAAACCCGCTTGACTTTCAAACGCAATCGCAATGCCAAGCGCCTGAAATGTCGCCAATATCACTGTGCCGTAGCGCGTGTATTTGGTAATTGTGCGTCTACCAGCTTCGCCTTCTTTTTTAAGCGCCTCCATTTTTGGAGAAACTACCGACATCAACTGCATAATAATGGATGCAGAAATGTAAGGCATAATACCCAACGCAAATACGGTAAAGCGTTTTAGCGCCCCGCCTGAGAACATGTTGAACATGCCCAGAATGCCACCACTTTGCGCATCAAATAACTTACCCAATACATTTGGATCGATGCCAGGCACTGGAATGTGGGCACCCAAACGATAAACCACCAGCGCGCCCAACACAAACCACAAGCGACCTTTAAGCTCACTCATTTTTCCAAAAGATTTTAATAAACTGTCTTGTGCCAAGGCTGCTTCTCTTATTTTCGGTCTCTTTAGGCTTCTACTACTTTGCCGCCTGCTGCTTCAATCGCAGCGCGCGCGCCTTTGGTCAAAAGCAAACCTTGTACTTGCACTTTTTTAGTCAACTCGCCAGAAAGGTAAACTTTCACCGCTTTAACTGAGCCAGAAACCAATTTCGCTTCTTTTAAAGCAAGCATATCAATTATTTTTGCATCTAACTCTAACAACTCGCTCGTGCGAATACGCGCTGTATCAGCTTTAGTCATTGATTTAAAGCCGCGCTTTGGCAATCGACGCTGCAAAGGCATTTGACCACCTTCAAAACCTACTTTGTGGAAGCCGCCTGCGCGTGATTTTTGACCTTTGTGGCCACGACCAGCAGTTTTACCAAAACCAGATCCAATGCCGCGACCTACGCGACGCGCCTCTTTTTTTGCACCCTCTGCAGGTTTAATTGTATTTAATTGCATTATCCTTCTACCTTTAATAGATAGTTGATTTTATTAATCATGCCGCGCACTTCAGGTGTGTCTTGCAACTCAACTGTATGGTGCATACGACGCAAACCCAAACCAATCACTGTCGCACGATGCGACTGAATTCTACCAATGACACTTTTAACTAAAGTGACTTTTACAGTAGCACCTGCTTCTTTTTTAGCTTTAACCATGACTAGCCTCTAATTTCTTCAACTGATTTACCGCGTTTAGCAGCGATTTCAGAAGGTGTGTTCATTGCTTCCAAACCGTTCAAAGTAGCGCGAACCACGTTGTAAGGATTGGTTGAGCCAATACATTTTGCCAATACATTTGTTACACCCATCACTTCGAAAATTGCGCGCATTGCACCACCAGCAATAATGCCAGTACCTTCAGAAGCTGGCTGAATAAACACTTTAGCCGCACCAAATGTGCCTGTAACAGCATGGTGCAAAGTACCATTATTCAAATTAATTTTAAGCATGCCGCGGCGCGCTTCGTCCATGGCTTTTTGCACGGCAACCGGCACTTCACGCGCCTTGCCTTTGCCCATGCCAACTGCGCCATCGCCATCACCTACAACAGTAAGTGCTGCAAAACTCATAATACGACCACCTTTAACCGTTTTACTTACGCGATTTACAGTAATCATTTTTTCACGCAAACCATCAGTTTGCTGTGCTTGCTGTTCGAAATCTTTAGCCATGTTATTTATACTCGCTTATTAAAATGACAGGCCGTTTTCACGCGCAGCATCTGCCAACGCCTGTATGCGACCGTGATATTTATAGCCTGAACGATCGAAAGCGACTTTAGTAATACCCGCTTTTTTCGCAATTTCAGCAATACGCTTACCAATCACTGCGGCCGCTTCTACATTGCCACCATTTTTAACTTTTTTGCGCACTTCAGCTTCAACCGTTGAGGCGCTCGCCAACACTTTATCGCCAGATGCAGCAATAATTTGTGCATAAATATGCAAATTGGTACGGTGCACGCTTAGGCGCGTCACTTGTTGCTTGGCAATATTGGCACGGGTTTTACGTGCACGGCGCAAGCGATTATTTACGGTAGTCATGTTTTAGCCCTATTTCCTAATTATTTCTTATGGAGTTAACTATTTTTTCTTGGTTTCTTTAATTTGAACCACTTCGTCAGAATAACGCACGCCCTTGCCCTTGTATGGCTCTGGCGAACGATAAGCACGAATCTGCGCAGCCACTTGCCCAACCACTTGCTTATCTACACCAGTAAGAATTACCTCTGTTTGTGTAGGTGTTTGCACAGTTATACCAACAGGCATTTTGTGGTTAATTGGGTGTGAATAGCCCAATTCCAAATTCAACATCGCCCCTTGTGCATTGGCCTTATAACCAACACCAACCAAGGTCAATTTACGTGTAAAACCTTGCGATACGCCCTGTACCATATTGGCAACTAGCGCGCGCAATGTACCTGACATTGCGCGTGAGTGCTGACTATCGCTAGTGGCAGTAAACGTGATTGTTTCGCCTTCGCGCGCCAAATTAACGGCGTTAGTCAATGGATGAGACAATTTACCTAATGGGCCGCTTACCTCAATGCTGGCAGCACTTAAAGCAACTTGGACTTTTTCAGGAATGGCGACTGGATTTTTAGCAACACGTGACATTTGCTTCTCCTTAAGCCACTACGCACAACACTTCGCCGCCGATACCGGCTGCAAGTGCTTTACGATCTGT
>JAYVSZ010000036.1:0-25313 GCA_043774925.1 Methylophilaceae bacterium
TTCAACATTAGGCAATATTTCGCCTGTAGAATATGAAGCTAAACAACAAAACGTAACAAATGCCTCTAACTAAGTGTCGCAGAAAACTAGACCATTACAGAGGCCATTTCCACCTCACTAGAGCTTAAATTGTCGCGTTTACTTTTTAAGTTTCTGCAAAAGCGAATATTTTCTCGCACGCTTAACCATGGGTACAAACTGTAATGTTGAAACACCATTGCGCGCGCTGCACCTGGGCCATCAACCAGCTTGTCATCTACTTTAATTTTACCTGTTGTCAATTGCTCTAGCCCGCCAATGCTGCGCAGCAAGGTGGATTTTCCGCAGCCAGAAGCGCCCACCAGCGTCACAAATTCATTCGCGCGAATTTCTAGGTTAATATCTTGCAGCGCAATAATGGCTTTGCCGTTCACGTCAAAACGTTTGTTTGCTTGCTCAATAACAATTTTGCTTGGGTTATTATTAGTTATCATGATTTTTAAGCCTTATCTTTTAAAATATAGCCAAGGGAAGCTTTTGCGGTGAATCAAGCGAAACGCTTGGTCAGTCAGCAAGCCAAAAATACCAATTAAAATGATGCCGGCAAAAATTTTATCGGTTTGCAAATAGCGCTGCGCTTTTAAAATGGAATAACCTAAACCTGAGTTTGCTGCCACCAGCTCTGCCACCACTAAATATGTCCAAGCCCAGCCCATGGTAATGCGCAACGTATCTACTAATGCGGGTTTGGCCGATTTTAAAATCACAAACTTAATGATTTCTGACGTGCTTGCGCCCATGGTTTGCGCGGCCTCAACTTGTTCCATTGGTACACGGCGAATATCCTCTGCCATCATGAGTACCATTTGAAAAAAAGTGCCAATGAAAATAATCGCTATTTTAGAGCTCTCATCAATACCGACCCACACCATCACTAGCGGAATAAACGCCACCGCTGGCATGTAGCGAATAAAATCGGTGAGTGGCTCAAAAAACGCCTGCATAGGTTTAAATGTGCCAATTAAAATGGCAAGCGGCAATGCTGGAACAGCGGAAAGTAGAAAGCCACCAGTCACTCGCGCTACACTAATTAAAATATCACCAATTAACGCATCTTCCAGCAACCATGTTTTCATGCGTATTAGCACTTGTTCTGGCGTTGGCATAAAAATGCTATCTGTCATGACAAAGTGTGACACAAGCCACCAAATGACGAGCGGGATTAGCAAGCCTAAAATAGAGAGGACTAGCCCTTCTTTATTTTTCAAAGGGCGGCGAATCGCCCAGTAGTTGATCGAACTCAAGCAAAAATCTCCGTTTTAAGTAAGCTTGCGCTATCAATTACGCGGCCAAGTATGCCTCCTTCAACGCTCACCATTTCACGCGCGGCCTCGTGCAAATGTTGATAGGCTGAAGCACAAGCATCGCTCACCAACACACAACTGTAACCCCTATCCACCGCATCACGCAGGCTAGAATGTACACAAACTTCGGTAGTCACGCCTGTAAAAATGAGTTGTTCAATACCATGATTTTGCAAAATTAAATCTAAATCAGTGCTTGCAAATGCGCTGTAGCCTGGCTTATCAATCACAACGTCACCTTGCGCGGGTTGCAACTCATCAATAAAGTCATGGCCATATTCACCGCGCACCAATAGCCTGCCAAGTGAGCCTTGACTACCAATTTCTGCGCCACCAATACGGCTACGCTCTCGCTTAACATGCGGGCAATCACTTAAATCTGGCTTGTGACCTTCTCGCGTGTGAATCACCAACATACTTTGCTGCCTTGCAACATTTAACAAGCTAGAAATCGGCGCAATCGCTTTGCGTAACAACGTAATATTTAGCCCTGCAGAAGCGGCATAACCGCCTGCGTCTAAAAAATAACGTTGCATATCAATCACAATTAGCGCCGTTTTAAGCATTATTTAGCCATCGATTTTACAAAGCGGTCGTCTAATGTGCTGGCAATATCTACTGGTTTTTTAATTTGCTTATTTTTAACCAAAATATCGTTAATAATCGCGCCGCTGGCGTAGTAAGAAGTGGTCTCTTTAGCTCTAGCAAACGATTTGGCCATTTCACTGGGTGGAATATTATAAACGCCAGTGAGCTGCTCCATGGCCTCTTTATCGGTAATGCCCATCGCTTTACCAATTAACTTAGCAGATTCTGCTGGGCTTGCCTTCATATAAGCCAAAGCCTCCGCGTAAGATGCTGCTAAAGCAGTGATTGCCTTGCTATTTTTATCTATTTTTTTTGCATCTACTGCAATTACGTCAGCAATCAAGCCTGGCGCATCTTTAGAGGAATAAATCACTTGAAATTTATCTTTACCCGACGCCATAATTTGCGAAATACTAGGCTCGTAAGTGACGCCTACTTGCACCGCACCTGATGCCATTGCCGCTGGTACCGCTTCTGGCGCCATATTCACTGGGCTAATATCTTTTGGCGTTAATCCATTAATTTTAAGCGCATACGCGAGTAAAAAATCAGATGGTGAAAGCGGCCCAAAAGCCACTTTTTTACCTTTGAGTTCTGTTATTTTTGCAATTGGCTTGGCTGCAAGAATCGCATCGCCGCCATTTGAATAATCTACTGGCAGCACTACCTTGAACTTTTGACCTTGGCCAGCAGCACCAATCACTTGATCGTAGGTCACTAGCGCAGCATCTAAAGAACCGCCAGACAATGCTGCTGGCATTGCTGCTGGGTCAGTAAAAGTTTTCCAAACCACTTTTAAATCATATTTTTTATAAATATCTAGCGCGGAAGCCACATAATACGGTGCGCAGCCAATCCATGTGGGTGCGCCAACAGTAAGCGTAGATGCCGCTTGCGCCGATGAAAACATGGTGACGGCTGAAAAGCCAATAAAGGCAATACTGGTACGGCGAATTAAAGTGTGCAATTGCATGGCAAGCTCCTAAGCGTGAGGTAAATAATGAGAGGGCGAATAAATCTCGCGTCCTCCCGGGCTTTTATCCCTCCGTGGAGCCTTATGCAGTGTTGTTAATAGACTGTAAGGCCGGAAACTCTCGGACCAGCACCTCTGTCACATTGAAGTCGGAACCCTAGTTATCCATTTGCATAGCTTGCGGCGATATGTAGGTCACCCTCCCGCATGAATATTATTTAGCAAAAAAAGTGCCAACTACTTAAGTGCATGATTATTAAATAAAAAATTATTTATGGGAAGTTTAACTTGAAATTTTATAAAGGGTACGCACTAATACGGGGCAAGATGGTAGATAAATGCACCAAAAGAAAAAATGTTGCGCTAGGTACATCCGCAAGCCGTGGCGGGTCTTGTTCACTCATTTTTGAAAATTGAAATAATGGCTCTGTCACTTGCATAGTGGAAGTGTAAAGCGCTTATGAATACCCCAATTTGATATAAATCAAGGCGACATCACTTAATCAAGCTATGCGCATATTGTATTTTTGCTTAGTTTAAATGACAGCTTGAGGCATGCTGCCAATCAAGTTTTGATGTACGTGTCAATTTAACTGTTTTTGGAAACGCACCGTAGCCTCTGCTAAGTGATCTAAGTTTAGAAAGCAGTAGAAAATAAACCATTGCACTACAAGCCTTGCCGAAAATGGTAACTTTTGTAAGCAAACACCAGTCCATCTGGGTTGATGTGCTCCAGCCTTAGTCCTGGCATCAAATAGTCTCCCTCTTGCAGAAGGTGGTCGTTGATGCCGACCGAACTTTCTTTGGAAATGTTTGAATAGGCGTAACCTGCAATAGCCATTTTTGGAATTTCTTGCTGAATGTTTGCAGGCAAGTCAGATAGCTCAAATATTTTATGCGCATGCGTATTTTCGTTGGGCTGAATGACTTCAGGCGCCACCGCTACTGGTGGCGCTTCCCTTTCGGCCACTTGCGAAACTGGCTTATTCACCACTGGTTCTTGAGGCAAATCTTTGTCTGTATGCGCGGCAATAAGTGCAGGTGCTTCAGTTTTTGCAGGCGCGGGCTCAACTTGCGGTTTGATATTTTCTTGCGGTTTGATTTTTTCTTTTGGCTTATTTTCTGCTGTCGCCACAGGCTTTCTCACCGTTGACTGTTCAAGTTTATTCGTGGGTGCTTTATCGTGTGAAACTGGCGGCAAGTAAGTGATTTTTGTTTGTGACTGTGATTGTACGGGCGCATCTACATTGGCTGCTACGACTTCATGCGTTTTATCTTGTTGCCAAGGTTTAAAAAAAACAATCAATCCTATTGCAATTAAGGCGGCAATTAGCAAGACATATAGTAGAAGCGAGCTCGATTTTTCAGCATAGGGCACAATCAGCTGCGCATCCAGCGAGGGCGCTTTGCCGCGCTGGCGCTGTTGTTCAGATTTTCTGAGTGCGTCAAGAATATAAGACATGCTTAATTCTTACCTTGTGACAAGCGAGGCGCTGACTGGTCTGTGGCCGAACTCAGAAATAGAAACGTTCTTGGGCCTGCAAAGCCATAGGGAATTAGCCCCTGAGAAAGTTGAAACTCTTTAACGCGACGCCTCAGCGCATCATCAAACACCACGGTTTCATTCGCTTGTGTTGCCCAACCCTGCACGCTTGCAAGCTGGTTGCTCAACCATTCAACCGAAGTGCCGCGCTCACCATTTTTAAGGTTTTCATGCACATCGGCTGGCACGCGCGACACCAGCTCGTAATTACCAGTCCATTGAAACGCCAGCGCGCCAAGGCTCACAGCTTCAGTCTTTGCGCCAAAATCGAAAGTGGCCGATTGATTGTCTAAGTTGATTAAAGTGACATAAAATTTCTGACCTTGGCCACCCAACATTTCCAATACAACAGGCACATTGAGTTGCCGCAGCTCGTCCAAGCCGCCGCGCATTGTCCAGCAGCGCAAACCTTGTGTTTTCGCCTGAGTACAAAATTGTCCGTTTTCGCTGTAAGGCATGCCCCAAGCGCGAAACAAGGCCGTGTAAGCGGCTTCTTTGCTCTGCGAATTGGGCATTTCAGAAGGCAAAGTTAAAGTCGTTGGCAAAGCAGCTTGGCTCGTTGCCAGTGCGCTTGGCTGCACGATATTGGGTTTAATCGCTGTACTTAGTTTTTTTGTTTCCGCCATTTTAGCGGTCGGCTGATGTTGGCGATAATAATTAGCTGCAAACACGCTCGCCAAAAGCAAGGCCACGCCTACCAACAATAATTTTGTATCCATTGGCTGTGTGGCTGCATGTGGATTGAGCATCTCGCGCGCCGCTTGCGTCAACGTGGCCTTGTCTACACGATCCTTGCCTTGTACAAAAGTGCCGAGCAACGCCCTGTCGCACAACAAGTTAATTAGGCGCGGCACACCGCCACTTAAGCGATAAAGCTTGTTCAACACCGCATCGGAAAACAACGAGCGCTGTACGCCCGCCATTTCCAAGCGAAACTTCACATACGCCCTTACCTCAATTTTGTTCAAAGGCTTTAAATGGTAACGCGCCACAATGCGCTGCGATAGTTGCCGCAACTCTGGCTGCGCCAGCATTTCCACCAGCTCGGGTTGACCAACCAGCAAAATTTGTAGCAATTTACGTTCATTCGTTTCCAAGTTCGTCAAAAGCCGCATTTGCTCTAATACTTCGGCTGAAAGGTTCTGCGCTTCATCGATAATCAGCACGGCTTTTCTGCCTTCGGCATGTGATTTCAACAAATAATTATTAATTAAATCAACAAATTGCTTAATACTGGTGGTTTTTTTAGGGTACTTAATGTGAAACTCGTCACACACATTGGAGAGCAGCTCTACCACGGTTAGTTTAGGGTTGAAAATGTAGGCAACATCACAATTTTCTGGCACTTGCTCTAGCAAGCAGCGACAAACCGTGGTTTTACCCGCGCCTACTTCGCCCGTCAGCAACACAAAGCCGCCGTCGCAGCTTAGGCCATAAAGCAAAGTCGCCAGCGCTTCCTGATGCCTTAAACTCATGTAAAGATAACGGGGGTTGGGCGCGATGGTAAATGGCGCTTCAATCATCCCAAAATAATTTTGATACATAGCGGTCTCGAACCCTGACGATAGTGTGATTGTAGCGAATTGCGCGTGCCAGCACTACTTATTACAAAATGGCTGTAGCAGCGCTATTTTAGTAGCGGGTGATCTTTTGGCAATTGGTGCGCGTACCACATGGTAAGTTTATGCCGCAAAGCTTTTTCGGCGACCTGCTCTTCTGGCAAGGGCTGCATGACTTTGTCGTGTACTAATAGCCGATAAATATACAAAAGCCGCTCACTGGCAGAATCGGTCGGCTCAAACTCCACCACACCGCGTCCTTCGGCGTATTTAACGCCTGCGGCAAACGCTTCTTTATACAACTCTGCTTCGTGTTTTAGCTTTTTCATGGTTTATTTAGAGGTGTGAATTTTAATGGTTTTGGGACGGCGTAGCGAAACCTGCAACAAATCAACAAAGCCCGATTCAAAACTATGCCTTGCCGCGTCAAAATAGGTGCGGTAATGCTCAAACACTGGCGCGCCGTAGTGCGCAATGATTTTTTCACTATTCGCAATTAACCGATTATTCCACTCTGTCAGAGTACGCGCATAGTCTTGGCCTATCAAGCGTAACTCGACAATTTCATATTTATCCACCAGCGCCGCTTGAATATCACTCACCGCAGGCAGCGCCGAGCCTGGAAACACCTTATCAAGCAAATAGCGAGAATCTCGCACCTCGCCAATATTAATAGGGGCGCGATTAATCACAATCGTTTGCAAACCAACACAGGCCTCGTTGGTGGAAACTTGCCTGCACCAATCGAAAAAATTGGCATAAACTTGGCGATGTCGCGACGCAACATGGTCTTCCACTGAGGCGAAATGCTCAAACGCACCAATGGAAATAATTGCGTCGAATTTCTTTTCCGGCACAGCAAAGTCCTGCCAAGCACGCAATTCCACTGCAATGTTCGCTTTAGGCACAGATTGAACATACGCATATTGCGCGCTGCTCAGTGTTAATCCGTGCGCTTGGCTGCTCGCATATTGGCTTGTTATGTAGCGCATCAGTCCGCCCCAGCCGCAACCCACATCCAACACTTTTTGGCCATCTGCAAGGTGCGCAAACTGGCTTAGACGCGCCAGTTTATTTTTTTGCGCCTCTTCCAAAGTGGTTGCATCCTGCCACACACCACAACTATATACGCGGTAATCGCGATCCAAAAACAGCGCGAAAAAGTCGTTATCTAAAT
The DNA here is from genome assembly GCA_043774925.1 of Methylophilaceae bacterium. Lineage (GTDB taxonomy): Bacteria > Pseudomonadota > Gammaproteobacteria > Burkholderiales > Methylophilaceae > JAYVSZ01. The sequence continues at coordinate 7,184 of JAYVSZ010000036.1, forward strand.
CGTAATGCGCTTGAATATCTTGTTGGGTGGCCATTTATTTTCCCATTACATAGGATGCCCGGCGGGCATACACTGTAATTGCATTCTAGAATACTCAGCTTGCGTGTCAAGCGCTGCCTGCTCTGCATTCACCTCGCTAATCAATTTATTTTACTAATCCACCTTAATTGTAAATTGCACTTGCCCTGTTGCAGCAGGTTGCAGACTGCCTGTCAGAGTCCATTTAATCGACCCTGTAGCGCCAACCGCAGGTTGGGTAGTGACGCTGCAAGCACTAATAGCGGCTGGCAGCGGCAAAACGCAACTTGCACTGACGAAGGTGGTGAAAGACAAAGTCGCGTCGTTGATGATAATAGTGCTTAAAGGCGCATTGCTGCTATTGGTGTAGCTAATGGTATAAATGATGTTGCTGCCAGGCAACGGGGTGGCGGTGCTTTGGCTTTTTGACAGCACTAGCCCAGCGCTGCCAAGCGTAGTTAAATCGGTGTTAAATAAGCTGGCCGTAAGCGCAGGCGCTGCATTGGTATAAGTAAAATTGGCAACCACGGTGGCCGAATCTTGCGCATTGAGCGCCGTGCCATTGGGAATGGTCTCTTTCAGTATCACGCATGTTTTACTGCCCGCCGTGACTGCGAAGGTGACAGTAATAATGACTTCGCCCGTATTAATCACACCATTACAATTGGTATCAAGATACAGCGCTTGCGGCCAGCCTGCAGGGCTGGTGCTACTGAAAGTGACGCTGCCACCGCTGCCCGCTGTGAAGGTGTGCGTATAAAACACAACGTTACCTGGCAACGCGCTTTGTTGGCCATTCGCCACTAAAGTATTCACAGGCACATCGGCAAAGTTCACCAGCGTGTAATTGGTACCCGCGGCAAATGTAAATGTGGTGGTGTCAGTTGCGCGCGCATAAACGCCTGCCGTATTACCCACGCTGCCGCCCGTGCTGATGTAACCACCAAGATTGGTTTCAACCACTTTTAAGCTGGCCGTCGCTTGCGCGTTCGGAATCCACAGCGTGTAATTGCCGCTTGCATCAGTGACTGTGCTGTCAAAAGTGGTGATGCCCGCAGCGTTAGTAAGTTTAACGACCGTAGCCGCCAAACCAATTTCTGTGCCGTTTAGCAGGCCATCATTGGCTACGCCGCCCACGCCAATGCCGTTATCAACAAACACGCGGCCTGTGAGCGTGTTGCCGTTAAACAAGCCAAAATTAAGATTGACTAAATCGGTGGCGGCAACAGCCACATTGTTACGCGTTTGAGTTGGCATCTCTGTGCCCAGCCAAGTTGCGGCAATAGTTGGTGTCACATCTGCCAGTGTATTGTTATCGTCAATCACAATAATATAAGTGCCAGGCGCTACCGTTGGAAAGGTGTAAGCGCCCGTGGCAGTATTAACAGTTACCGCCTGCAAAGCTGGGCCTGCAGGCGTTGCGCTAGGCACCAGTTTGGCAAATAGTGTGAGGCCTGTTCCCGCTTCGCCACTGTCAATTTGGATGTTATGGTTAGCGTCGCTATAGACAAAGCCCGACACATTCACACCTGGCAGCGCGCCTATGGTGGTAGGGTCTAGAGTGGATGCGGCTGGTAATAGCGTAGTCAAAGAGCTAGTTGTAACATCAGCGGTATTAACAACATTTGCCGCAGGACCAGCTACAGCCACTGTCATGGTAAATGTGCTAGTAGCGCCAGCCGCCAGTGTAAAAGAGGCTGACGTGCAAGTCACCACTGGCGGCGTTGAAACGCAAGCCCAAATGTTTGCGCCAGCGGTGTTAGAGACATACGTCAAGCCTGCTGGTAAGGTGTCAGTCACCGTAATCACCCCCGTGCTAGAAGCTGTTGCACCAACACCAATATTTTTCACGGTAAAGGTATATACACCAGGCACGCCAATCGGAAACGGATCAACGTGCGTTTTTGTGAGCGTGAATTCAGGCACGTTAGTAATCACCACGTCCTCGGCGGTGCTACTGGCGGCGGCATAATTAGTAATCGCTTTTGCACCGCCCGCTGCGCTGGCGCTGTTTTGATATGTGCCATCGACTACCGTGCCAGCAATGGCGGCGTCGAAGGTTAATACTAGCGATTGACCATCTTCAATTGTAAAGCCGCCCGCGGGGTTGCTATCCCAGATTGGTATTGCGGCAGTACCGCCAACAGTAAATGCGGTCACAGGGACACCGCCAACCACAATGCTGCCCGTGCTGCCATAGGTAAAGCCTGCTGGCAATGTGTCTGTAATGGTAATGCCAGTAGCCGCGCCATTGCCTGTGTTGGCAATAGTGATGATATAAGTGGCAACTGCGCCAGTGCCGCCCTTAGTCACCGTTGGTGTGCTGGTGGTTTTGCTCACCGTAAGTATAGCGCTGGTGACTGTGACATCATCCACCGTCGTGCCAGGTGCGCTACCATTAAAATTGGTGATATTAGCAGTTTTAACACTTGCACTAAGGGCGTTGGCGCTATTGTTATATGTGCCATTTACCACACTGCTGGCTACATTGGCCACAAAAGTAATGGTCACGCTGCCTAGCGGTGGAATAGTAAACGTGCCCCAGGCGGGCGTGGTTGCGCCTGCCGTTGGGTTGGTGACCACGCCAGTTGCACCACCAGAATAGACAATTGCGGAAGTTGAGGCATAAGTAAAGCCAACGCCAGCTACTGTTAGCGCATCATTGATTGACACGTTTGTCGCTGTGCCGCCGCCTGTGTTGCTGACGGTGATACTATAAGTGGCGGTGGTGCCAGCTAAAGTATTGGCAATAATCGGCGTGTCGGCAACTTTGCTCACTTCTAGCGTTGCGCTGTTTACCGTTACATTTTCGCCATTTTGCGTCGCGCCGTTATAATTAAACGAGGTACCTATGCTGGTGCTGGCGCTATTATCATACGTGCCGTCCACTACTGTACTGGCCACATTGGCGACGAAAGTAATCACCAAACTTTGTCCCGCAGCAATAATAAAGCCGCCAGTAGGTGACGAATTCCATACTGGCGCCGTTGCAGCCGCAGTAGGCGCGGTAAATGCCACCGCTGAGCCGTTAAGCGTCAAGCTACTAGTACTGGCAAAAGTAAAGCCTGCAGGCAATGTATCGGTTACAGTCATGGCAGAAGTCGGACCGCTACCACTATTTTTTACGGTAATGGTATAGGTCGCCGTAGTGCCAGCGGGCGTATTGGTGATAACGGGCGTGCTAGTAGTTTTATCCACCGTCAATGTGGCATGTGTCACTATCACGTCATCTAAAGTGCTGGCTGCGCCGTTAAAATTGCTAATGCTGGCAGCAGCGCCAATAGCGCTGGCGCTGTTGTTATAAGTGCCATCGGCCACCGTTGTGGGCAATGTGGCAGAAAAACTAATCACCAAAGACGCACCTGGCGCAATAGTAAAGCCGCCCGTGGGTGCACTATCCCATGTTGGCGCGCTTGCGCTGCCTGCGGCGGTAAACGTCACAGGTGAGCCGCCTAAAGTCACGCTACTAGTTGCACTATAAGAAAACACATTGGGCGCAGTACTTGGCAAAGTATCCGTCACAATCACGCCAGTAGCAGCCGCGCTGCCGTTATTTTTTACCGTAATGGTGTAGTTGGCAGTGCCCGCGCCAGCCACCAAATTCACCACTGGCGTATTGGATACTTTGCTCACCACCAACAAGGCGGTGGAAATAGAAACATCTTCCGCCGTGTTAGTGCTTAGTGTGCCATCATAATTATTGATTGTGCTAGCGTTGCTGCCCGCAGCAATGCTAGCGCTGTTATCGTAAACGCCTGCGGTAACTGTACTGGCCACATTGGCATTAAAAGTAATGGCCACACTGTCACCAGCAGGAATGCTAAATGTGCCCCAAGTGGGCGCAGTTGCGCCCACGGCAGGATTAACAATGCCAGTACGCGTTGCGCCGCCCGCCAGTACTGGCGCAGTGTTAGAGGCATAAGTAAAGCCAACTGGCAGCACATCGTTAATTGCCACGCCAGTTGCGGTGCTATTGCCAGAGTTGTTGACTGTGACAGTATAAGTTGCCACTGTGCCAGCGCTGGTATTGACCAAACTTGGCGTGCTGGTGGTTTTATTCACATTCAATATTCTGGTCGGCGTCGTTACACTCACATCGTCGCTTATATTATTTGCGCCGATAAAGCTATTGGTGGTGGCAGTTGTGCCTGTGCTGGTTACGGTGGCGCTGTTGCTATAAGTACCCGAAGGTACCGAGCTGGCGACATTAGCCACAAAAGTAATGGCCACACTACTGGCAGGCGGAATACTAAATGTGCCCCATGTGGGTGAAGTTGCACCTACTGTGGGATCAACGATAGCAGTGCGCGTTGCTGTGCCAACAAGCACTGGCGAGCTGTTTGAGGCAAAAGTAAAACCTGTAGGCAATACATCATTAATCGAGACGCCAGTAAAAGTGGCTGAGCCGCTTAGATTGTTGACTGTGATAGTATAAGTGGCTGTAGTACCGGCGGTATTAATGACCGATGGCGTGCTGGTAGATTTGGCGATAGTGAGAACTGGCGCAACCACTGTTAAAGTAGCGGATGCGGCGACTGTACTTTTGACTACAGTAGTGCCATTTAGCACAGAAAGCGCGCCGATTGGTAAGGTGTTGATGTAACTTCCCACACTTGGCGCAAAAACGCTCACCACAATATTACATGAAGTGTCGGCTGCAATAGCACCACCTGTTAGTGACACCACATTACTGCCAGCCACAGCCGTTGCTGTGCCGCCACAGCCATTGGTCGGCGCGGCGGCAACTGTCACACCTGCTGGCAGCGTATCAGTAAAAGCAGCAGCCGTTGCGTTGAAACCTCTTGCACTTAAGGTAATGGTAAGTTGTGAGGTGCTGCCTGCAGGAATGGTGGAAGGTGAGAACGCCTTGCCTATGGACACCCCATTACCTGATACCACCTGAAAAGTGGCGCTTGTCGCCGCTAAAGTTTTCGCAGCACCATCATTGTAGCTAATTACGCCAGTGCTGTTGGTATAAGTACCTACTGAGTTAGCTTTAGTACTCTTAGTTTTAATGTTGGCCGTGTAAATACAAGTAGTTAAGGCGGGTACAAAGCCCCCAGTAAGCACCAAATTGGTGCCATTATTAACAGCAGTTAAGCTGCCAGTACAGCCCGTAGGCGATATGGTTGTAGTGGTGTTAGCATTAATCAGTCCGGTATTTGGCGTGGTTGGGTAAGTATCTGTAAACGCCACCCCGCTAATCGCTGTGCTTAAGGGGTTGGTTATCGCAATACTCAACACAGAAGTACTGCTGCCATTATTGCGCTGTACCACACTTGGCGTAAAGTATTTGGTGACGCTAGGCGCTGGCGGCGGCGCGGCGCTCACCGTTAAGTTTGCGGTATTAGACGCCGCGCTGGCCACTGGCGTTTGCGTGCTGGTTACGCCACTGGCGGTATTTGGGTTGGTGCCTGTTACAGTGCTGGTCACTTGCACGGTAACCGTGCAACCGCCTGCTGGAACACCTGGAATTAAAATATTTAACGCAGTAGCGCCAACCGTTAGTGCGGGCGAATTGCTCACCACCGCGCAACTACCAGTAATGGCGGTAGAAGCAATTTCCATGTTAATCAGTGTATCGGTAAACGTCACATTATTAAGCGCTGTAGTGTTGGTGTTGCCAATAGTAAAAGTAAGCGCGCTAGTGCCGCCACTGGCGATGCTGGTGGGCGCAAATGCTTTGGCAATGGTGGGCGTATTAGACACCGTTAGCGTGGCGGTATTGCTGGCAAAACCAGCGCCAAGATTTGAACTTAAAACACTGGTCGTGTTAGGTTTTACTCCAGGCGTGGTACCCGTCACCGTCACATCAATGTTGCAAGAAAAGCCAGCGGCCAGCGTGCCGCCGCTAAAGCTTAAAGCATTGCCGCCAGTGATGCTGAGCGAGCCGCCACAAACCGAGCTTGTGCCATTTGCCGCCGTTACACCTGCAGGCAGTGTATCGGTAAAGGCCAAGCCACTCACCGCGCTGATATTGGGGCTAGCGTTAGAGAGTGTAAACCGCATATTGCTGGTAGCATTGGTAGCGATGAAAGCAGGTGTAAACGATTTTGTAATGGCAGGCTTACCAGTTACCGCCACTGCCGCTGTGGGGCCAGATGTTGCGCTACCCGCATCAGAAGTCAAGCTGACGTTGTTTTGGTAAAAACTAGGCGCATCTGAAGCCGCAATATTAGCGGTAAAAGTCAGGCTAACGCTTGCGCCAGCAGGTAATGTAAAGCTGCCCCAAGCTGGCGCGGTAGCACCCGCCACAGGGTTGGTGATAGTGGGTCGCGTGGCGCCACCAGCCAATACAACGGCACCTGTGCTGGCAAAAGTAAAGCCCGTCGGCAAGGTATCTTTTACAACCACATTGGTAGCTGGGCATGAACCACCTGGCCCAGTATTATTAAATACAATGGTATAGGTTGCCGTGCCGCCAGCAGAAGACAGCGGCGTGGAGGTAGTTTTGCTAACCCCAAGCACGGGCGAGCCGCCAGCACTAACAATAACACCTACGCCAGCCACAACATTAGTATCGGTATGTACGCTGCCGCTGGTTTTAGTAATATTACTGGTTAAAGGTGTGCATGAGGAGGACGCTGCTGGCGGCACTTGCACCACATAGGTACAGCTAGACACGCCCGCTGGCACGCCTAAGCCTGCGGCAGTCTGTGTCCAAGTGCCAAACACGGGCGACGTTGCGCCAGGCGCGGGATTCAAAATAGCCGTGCGCGTAGAGTGCGTATTAAGCTGCGAGCAAGAGCCTGAAACATAGGTAAAGCCAGTAGGTAACACGTGGGTAATCTGCAAGCCAATAATGTCAGCACTAGTGCCAGCCGCATCAGAAACAAAACTATAGGTTACTGTGCCACCTGGCGCGACCACTTGCGGACTCACGCTGCCAGTAATGGTGTTGTGTGCATAAGCCGTACTTAAGCCCATCACGTACAATAAAAGTGTGGGCAACGCTAGCAGGCGCGCTGCTGCTAGCCTAGAAAAAAGCTTGGTAACAATATTTTTTAGCATTAACTTTTGCCCATGATTGCTGGTTGTTTAATATTGTTCATATTCACTTAAAATGAGTTTTCATCAAACTTAAAGCGAATACGCGCATATACGCCAGGATTGGTATAGTCTTGGCCCGCTAAATCTTTATCGGTAAAGCCAAAGATATTATAACCGCCAGAAAGCCATAAATTTTCTTTTAGCAAATAACCAAGCTCAAAGCCCAAGCCTTGTTGATAACTGCGCAAATTGCCACTAAACAATGCGCTTGCATTCGCGCTAACATCCCATTTTTTCGAGAGATCATAAGTGACGCGACCGCTGAGCAAATGCAAATTACTTTGGCTATCAAGGTCATTGCTTTGGTCGCTTACCCATTTGCCCGCATAGTGCCCGCTGTAAATGAGCTGCTTGCTGGGCTGATAATTAACATGGCCAGAAACAATGGTAACGTAGCGATTGGTCGCAAAGCCAACAAGCGGCTTATCTTCAGTTTCTATGCGTTGCTCTACGCGCATCAGGCCATTCCATACGTTGGTAGCCGCATCGCGATAAGCCAAGCCCAATTGTATTCTGTCGCGCAACGTGTCTGGCGCGTCTTTGTTCATGGTAAATTCAAGCGCGTTTTTGCCCAAGAATGTCCATTCATCGTTTAATTTATAAGCTGCGCCTAGCGAGCTAAAAATCGTATCGCTGCTAGAACTATTGCGATACTCCAAGCGCGCAGAGCCCTTCCACAGTGGATTGTTGGTGTATTCAATCGCGCTGGTAAGCGCTAAACTCTCGCTAGTATTAGTGCCGCTAAAGCTGTGTGTGCGCTCAAAACCAGCATGTAATTTTAGGCCGTCGCTCAAGCTCCACATATTGCGCAGACCAAGCGCGGCTTGCGCATCGCGCGCGCTTAAGGCGTTGTTGATGCGATATTCACTAAACACATGGCCGTCTTTCATATAATCCATATCTAGGCCAACCACGGTAGAGTTGTTTTGCTGCGTGTCGTTTAAGCTGTAGCGATTGCCTAGGCTAGAAATAAACTCGTGCCGCGCATATAAATGGCCGCCATTTTTAAAGGCATACTCGCCGCCCAAGGCGGCAATTTTGCGCTCGCTATCGCTCACATCTTGCTCGTATTCGCCGTAAACGGTCGCTTGCTCAAACTGTGGCACGGGACCAGAAAGCTTAATGCGCGCACTGGTGGTTTGCAGCGGAGTCACGCCCGTGGTGCTGGCATCGGCGGACGTTCTTGTTTCACCCACACTGCGTACACCAAGCTCAATCCGTACATTGTTATCAAATTGATGCACCTCAGCCACTTGCACGCCTTCGCGGTTACCATTAGTCGCCGTATCTTCGCTGCGAATATATTCGCCTTTAAACGTGTCTTTATCAGTAATTTTATAGGCAACTTTTGCGCCTGCCTCACTGCGGCCTTTGTTGAGAATGGAAGCCGCGTTATCAAAGCCCACATCGGTTTTTCCCGCAAACACATTGGCTTGCAGCTGCTTGCTTTCGTGTTTCAATTCAACGCGTTTGCCATTGCCCGAGCCTGTGCTGTCTTTGTTAAGGTGCGCCACTTCGGCAATCACTTTGGTTTCTAGATTCAATTTATAAGTCACATTTGCGCTGGTTAAATCTTGATTATCTTGCGGATTGTTATCTTTAACATAAGAACCGCCCACTTCAACCTTATCGTTAAGTTTTACTTGTCCATCGACACCCGCCACCCAGAACTGCGCGCCGCCTTGATCTACCTCATAAGTCACGCGGATAGAAATTGGGTTTAAATTCGCATCCACGCTTGGGATTGGCGCTTTAAACAAAATGCGGCCAGTTAAAGTTTCGATTTCGTAATCAGAAAAACGTGCTTGCGGTGTGGCGCTTAAAATCACGCTTGGTTGATCGCGGTCGCGCAGCAAGATTTCCACCTTCTCGCTGTTCTCAATAAAGAGTGTGGTGTTAAATTCATAAGGGCCAGAAATGCCGCGTGCGGGAATTTCCTTAACGACTTGGCGCGAGCTATCGCGGCTGGCGAAGACGTTGCCCCGCACATTCCCCTCTTCATAATGGCTCCTGATGCCATTTAAGCTGCGATTATATTGGCCCAGTTTTCTGGCCTCGTCCGTTTGCTGCTGCGTGGTGTAATCGCCATATAAAGTAAATGATTTGCCGTGATCGACGCGTACATAAAGCTTGCCAGTTGATTGCGCGTCAAAGCTTTTGAGCGATGAATCGCCATAAATCGGATAAAACTGATCGGGCTGAATATCGCGGAATAAGCGCTCTTTTTTCTCTTTATCAGAATCGTAACCCAAGGTAAGCAAGTACTCGCCTTTCACTTTGCCTTTTAGGAACATAGCCGCGCGCGCTGCACCTGTGGTCTTGCCATCGCCACTACTACGTGAGAAGTTTTTAAGTTCTTGCTCAAAGCCATCTTGCTCACGCGCCGCGAATAGGGATTTAGTATTAAGTTTGTGGAAATTAATAGCACCTTCGATAATACCAGCCACAATCATCGGCCGTAATTCAGGCACAAACCTCAATTTTTCTGAAGTTTTAATATTGCCCGAACTTGCCCGCACTTCAACATCGCCAGGATCGCGTGGCGATTGCAGCATCAATTCTGCACTACCATTTTCTACAAATAACTGCAGACCAGGCTCGTTCGGGTTCAAATCCACGGTTTGCCATAAACCATTCGCCGCTTCTACCGTCACAGGCGTGCGCACCGTCACTGGCGCGCCTTCAGCGTCGGTCACTTCCAACGTCACTTTAACCATGCTTTTTCCATCAGCAGGCATGTCTTTGTTAGAGGTTAGTAATTTGAGTTTGGCCGCATTGCCCGGCGCAGTAATGTTAATGCTGCTAGTACCGCGCGCATTGTTAAACGTATCCAACTGCGTGACCTCAATTAGATTATTGCCTGGCTTAAGATTGATACCGACGTATTCCCAAGCTTCAGATTTTTTGCCTTCTAGCGTGCTGCGCTTACCTACGCGCCTTTCGGCGATTTCTTCACCATTGATTTTGAGGGAAAATTTAGCGCCCAGCAAGCCTTTAACGACTATATTGGTTTGAGCAACCGGCAACACCGCTTTATCTTTGGGCGACAATATTGCCAATGCATTATCCAGTTCTGGTAATAAAGTGTCCAAGTCTAAACCAGACTTTGTTGGCAAAGGCTTGGCCTCAGTGTCAAGTGCTGTTTTTACGGCTTCGTTAGCATCAGCCTGCTGATTATTTACACCTACAGTTGCGGGGCTTGGACTGGTTGTTGAGCTAGTTGCAGTACTTGTTGTAGCGCCAATTATGCCGCTGGCTGGCAATGCTTTAGCATCACCAATCGCGACTGGCGTGGCATTTGCGTTAAATTGTGCATTTAATGCAGTGGCGGCTTCCGAACTATTTAGCTGTTTATCACGATGTTTGATTTCCATAAGCAAATCTACGCTACAGCTATCAATAGCAAAGTCGGCCTTATGCAATTCGCTGTTTTTCATATCGACAAAACGGCTGCCTGCATCATTTGCATTGCGGTTGGAAAGCACCTCTAAGTGCGCGCCAGCTGGCAGAGAGGTTGCATCAACTTTGAGTACGTGCGTGACTGGACGCAGACCATACAAGCTGTACTTGCCCAAGCCGTCAGTCTGTACTGATGTGCCATCTTCTAAAAATAAAACCACGCCAGGCAAACCAGGTTCGTCTGTATCTTGCACTTGGTTTTGATTGCAATCGGCATATACCTTGCCAATTAAATAGCCACGATCGCTGAAAACGCCCAGCAACACCTGTACGCTAGCGATGGCAATATTACTTATTTTAATAAGTGGCGCTGCGCTTGTGGCCTGCGCGCGGTTAATGCCGTCACCTTGTAGCGCGCCCACTCCTACACGTACACGGTAAGTCAGCGTAATCACGGTTTGATCGGCAATAGAGCCAATATTAAACACCAACTGCGGGCCTATATCGCCCTCGGGTTCAGGCAGTTGCGAGCCATCTAGGCGGAGTTTGCCGCCGTTTAGTCGGGCAGTATTTGGCTGATAAGTAAAACCAGCGGGCAGATTGTCTGCGATCTTAATTCGGCCTAATAGTTGGCCCGAGGTATTTTTAATTTTGATGGTGTAATCAAGAAATTCGCCAATTTCTACGGCTTTGCGCGCAACCGTTTTTTCTACAAACAGGCCAGAAAGCTCGCTCGAATCCAGCGGAATATCAATATTAACGGGTCCAGTAAAAACGGATACATTAAATGGCCCGCCATAAGAGCCGCTAAGATCAATGACACGTCCAGCAGGTAACAAACTAGGCGCTAAAGTAGAAGGGAAAGCAAAACCGCTTGGTGGCGTAATAACTAAGCGATATTGGCTAGGATTAACGGTTGGAAACTCATATCGCCCATCTGCAGCCGTCACCACGGTGCTAGGCGCAGGTGTCACGCCATCCGCTAAAAACACTCTGGCTAATCCGCCAGGGTTGCCGCCATTACCTGCGCCAGTAATATCAATTAAGGTCACCGTTGCACCCGCCACAGGCGCATTGGTTTTACTATCAAACACCACCCCAAATGGGTCAATTAACAATATCACGTCAATCTGCCCAGCCCCGCAGCCCTGCAATGAGGCAGTAAGACTGTCGTTTTTTTTCACACTCATCACGCCATCGCCCTGTGTTGGTGCATTGCCTGTCGTTGGCACGTCGGGCAAAATACGGAACAAGCCCGTATTTATACCTGTCTCTGTGGCAATAAAGGTCTCTATATCACCCGTTAGCGCAGATCTGATAATGATTTGTTTGGTTTCTACTACCAAAGGGTCAGCATTACATTGTGACGCATTTGCCTGCACAAAAAAACTTTGCCCCGTTGTGGCTGAACGAATTTGTGTGTTGTAACTACTATCCAAATAATACTTGATGGTAGGTGGGGCGCTAGGCACGCTCATTTGCACAGTGTTAGAGTTAACTGTGGTTGCTGCTGGATTGATGCCATCGTTAAAAATAAGTTGACCCGTATTTTGCAGCGATCCACTCGCGTTTGCATTCACGGTTACGGTAAAATTACGTGCAATTGATTGCCCTGCACTAATCGACGCAAACCCAAACGCGATAGCATCTACTTGGCTTAACACTGCGGGTGGCGCGGTGCTGTATGTGTGTGTTGGATTGCCCGCCAAGTGATAAAGCGCAGTAGAGCTTGGAGCATTCACCAAGTTGGCAAAAGTGGTGTTGGCGGGAATCACATCGCGCAGCAACACTAATGTTTGATTTACACCATTGACCACAGTTGGAATGCCCGTAGCATTGGCGTTGCCAGTATTGCTGGCACTTAATGTGAAACTCACCGCGCCACCAGGTAGTGGGGTCAAATTGCTGGCGGTTTTAGATAATTGAAATTGCGCGCCATTGGCAATTTGAATGGTGTCGGTATTGCTGGCAACCAAACCTTGCAATGCTGTGGTAGCGGTGAACAATACTTGCGCATTATTGCCAACAGATACCAAAGTGGGAATAGTGCCGCTTAGCACAAGATTAACGCCTGCTCCAGGCGCTAAATTAAAGCTTGCGCCATTCGCTATACTCACTTCTCCTGGATCAGCGATACCATTGCCGTTTGCATCCACGGTTAAGCCAAGGCTGCCCACATCATAGTTATCCGCAGCTAAATTTGCATAAGTTAACGTATAGGTGCTGGCCACATTGCCTGTATTAGTAAGCCTGTGCGGCAACACCACCCCACCGCCAGCGGGGCGCAGCACGGTTTGATTAGCAGTCAGTGTTAACGCCTCTAAGGGCTGCACAACCACACGAACCAAGTTAGAAAATACGATGGAATTAAAGCCGTTATCGGTGTCGAAATAAGTTGCTCTAGCTTGATTATCGAGATTGGTGCCGGCTAGGGGTGCAGCAAACGCCATGGACGAGACAGAAATGAGCAAAATAGACAAAAAAGCGCGATACAGCATCCATAGCGCTTTTAGGCTTATTTTATTGCTGACAATACTGTTGAAATGCTTACTCATTAAACTCTTAGCTTTGGTCTTAAGGTTTTTCTAGCGGTATTACTCAACTAGATGTTAAAGTTTTCTATTGAGCCCTCAGTACCAAAGGGCATATAAAGACTCAACAGAAAAGGGAGGGCGAACCCTCCCCAACCTTAAGCGGACTAAGGATTAATTCTTACTACAAACTGAATAATGACTGATGCACTAGGAATCAGCACCGCAGCTGGGCCAGCCGTTGCGCTAACCGTACCAGCAAAACCTACCGCTGGTGCAGTTACCACGTAGCTTGCTGGAACAGAAGCTACGTTCGACTGGAACGTTGTACTTGCAGGGGTTGCATCGCTAATCGTTAAGCCTACAACATTGGCAGTGCCGTTGTTGGTGGCGGTAATACGATAAACAATACATGCATTTGGCAAAGCACCTGTCGTGATATTAGCCACACCAAAGGCTGTATCTGGCGTGCCATCACATGCTGCGTCAAGCGCTTGTTGTTTTAGCAAGACAAGGTTGCCTGAAATAACCGTTGTTGTATCGGTTGCAGGTAAAACGCTAGGCGCGGCTACAGCATTAACTAGGCCAGTGACAGTAGCACTAAGCGTGGTGGTATCAATCACGCCCAAGCCTGCGCCAGATAATGCTGTCACTTTCACCAACAATGGCAAGCTTGCACCTACGTTCAAGGTGCCCAAGTTGGCTGCTGTATTAATAATAGTATCGCCAGCATCAATCAAACCGTTGTTGTTAACATCAAGGTACACGATTGTCGTAAAGTTGGCGTTGCTATTAGCTAAGGCTAAGGTAACAACACTAGTACCTGTGTTTTCTGCCACGTTACCCGCATTGGTAATGGTGTGTGAATACACCACAGAACCACCTGGGAACACTTGCCCAATATTATTAGCTACCAATTTCACACTACGTACAGTATTGATAGTTAGAGCGTCATGTTTACGATCTGAAGCACCTGACGAAGGTGAAAGCACGCGGAAGAAGATATTTTGACCAGGTGCTGGGATAGCTGCCTGATTTGCAGGTGGTGTGACATCTGCAAATACCTGCTTGCTTGCACCGCCAGCAATGATACCTGTATTGGTAATCACCGCGTTGGTTACTGCATCGCGGAACACAACTGTCCAACCTGCTGGTAATGCAATGGTAGCAAAGGTTGAATCTGTACTTGCCGCTAAGTTGAATGTATCGCCTGTTGTACTTGTGTTATTGACAAACAAACTAAAACTAGCAAGCACACCTGGGTTGGTAGAAAGCGTCGTTACTGCAAGCGCCTCTGGACCAGCACCAGCGCCTGGCGCACCAGGTAGCGCGCTAGTATTGGTTAAGTCCACCGTGTTTGCAGTAATCACAGTCAGCGTATCCGTTGCAGAAGTAAATACGGCAGGATTGGTTTTAGAAGTTGCTGTTTTGCTTACGCTAAATGAACCACCCGTTGCACCCGCTGGTAAAACTGCTTTTAACACCACGTTATAAGTGCCACCAACAGCCACCAAACCCGTATCAGGAATGCCGTTTCCGTTAGTATCCAACAATGGCGTAACGCCATCCGCTTGGAACAAGTTAAAGGTTGTACCAACTGGATAAGTGCTTGTGCCCACAGTGATATCAAAGCTATCAGCCGTGTTGCTGGTGTTAGTTAAGAGATTGGTAAATGGTACGGTGCTGCCTTGCGTTGCACTTGCTACCGTTTGGCCTGCAAAAGTTAACGAAATCACTTTATTTACTGTAAACGTAAAAGTGTTAGTGTTGACTGCTGGAATTGCCGCCGCGCCATCGTTATACGCATAAGTAGCCGTATTGTTGATTGGGCCAGCAACATCGGCAGCAGGTAGATTCACCGTAAATGACACTGTGCCAGATTGACCAGGCGCTACGCTGCTAATAATAGCAGTCATTGTTGTACCAGTAACGCTATAATCAATCGTCGGGCTTGTGCCGATAATGTCACCAGTGGCATCAGTTAATGGCGTAGCAGTTGCGCTCCATCTACCTGAACCAACGTTATAGAGCATACCAGCCGGAATTACATCCACCAAATTGACGGCCGTTGCCGCTGTGTTGCCAGTGTTGCTGTAGGTTAAAGTGATAGTGTAAGGCGTGGTACCAGGGTTGCCTGAAACCGCACTCATGGATTTAGTCACGTTTAACACCGCATTTGTAGTGATTGTCGTAATATCTGTCACCGAAGCTGTAATTGTGCCATTAAACGTGCTGGTAGCTGTCATTACCAAGTTATTGATATTGCCAGAAATCGCCGTTGTTGGCACGTTACCCACCGCTACAAAACGGAAGATTTCGCCCGCCGCCAAAGCTGTGGTGCTAGTAATTGGCGTGGTGTTATCTGCAATGCCGTTACCGTCCGCATCTGCATACAAGGTTACCGAAGTAAATGTAAAGGTCGGACCAGCAAAAGCATCTGTCAGATTATAGGTATCGGTACCATTACCTGTGTTGGTTAAGGTAAATGGATAAGTCACTTGGCTGCCCGCTGTGACCGTTTTATTAAGCGGCGCAGTTAACGTTAGCGCGGCGACTTGTTGCACAATCGCCGTGACTACGTTGGAGGTAACCGTGCGCGAGATATTGGATGCGTCAGTATAGCTCGCTGAAGCTTGGTTGCTAATAGCTGTGCCTGCTGCAGGCGTTGCTGCAAAAGCCACAGGTTGTAGCAGCAGCACTAATGCAAACATCAGCGCTCCTGTTATTGCTTGTACTAGTGCGGCAGAATGGCCGCTCCAGAACATAGGTTTTTTATTGGTACTCACTTTATTTCTCCCTAGGGATGATTGTTTAATTAATTGTGTTGCTAAATTCAAGTTGTTTTGTTATTGATTAGTTCAGGGCGCTTGTGGATTCGTCGTCATATTCACCCTTTATTTGGCTTGTTCGTTAGCAGGGGCTGCACTCACTTGCATACGGGCGCGCACCTTAGCGCTGGCGTTATGCGACATATCACCTAACTTCCACTGCAAAAATCGGTATTCACTATATGGCACTAAACGCTCTGCAGTTTTGCCATCTGCTAATTTCACTTGGCGCTTAAGCGGGATAGCCAAAAACTCCGCGCCATCTAAACTGGCCATTGCTGTTTTTGGTAGTGCGCTATTGGGCAAATATTCTAGACCCTGCGGAACGGGTAGTGTTGCCAGCACGCCCTGCACTGGCTTACCTGGATTACGGTAAATCACGCTATATTCAATAATATCGCCAGGCTTGGCTTTATCAGCCAGCTCTAGCACCTCTTTGTTGCCCACCAAACGCACCGTGGAGGCAGAAAGCTTGGCTTCCACCTGATTCGCATTTTCATTATCGGCAAACGCCGATACGCTGAGCAGCACTAAAGCAAGTGCAGCCAAGGTTCGCGTCATATTTTGTAGTGTCATTTTCAACATTTATTCCTTATCTCATCATTTTGTTTTTTTGTTACTTCACTTCAATAAAATGTGTAACGCGAAATTCTTTTTTTTCGCCCTGCCTGAATCAATTACCAAAAACAAGCGGACAAACATTTTATATGTTAATAAAATTAATTATTAAAAGAATACAATATATAATAATCAGTTATTTAAAGTCAACTATTAACTAACATTCTCACTTTATTTTACAAACTTTTGTGCGCTTTACTGCTTAGTTTCACCTTTAACACAACAAGCGCATATAAGCAAGCTTATTTTTGGTCTCTTCACATATACGCGCTAAAACCAAAATAATAGACTAACGTTAATAGCAGAATAAGGTTTACAAAAATGGAAACGTGGATGTGTATTGTTTGCGGACTAGTTTATGAAGAAGAAAAAGGCTGGCCAAAAGACGGTATTACCGATGGCACGCGCTGAGAAGATTGAGTTAGGTCTAGTTTTGAGGACGGGCAAGTTGATGCTATTTTATCAACTTGAAAGGAAGTTTAATGAAACGTATCCCCCATCGTATATTACCGAGGTGTGACTGTAGCGCTTTATCCTGGTGGGCGGTGCTCATCAAGGTTGATTTAATCTTACTAGAAGATATTTGTAGCCCAAGATAAATATTGTAAAGCATAAAATTAAGCTTAAAATACACACATTACAGATCGCTATATACTCGAAATTGCACCCACTAAAGCAGCACGCACACAAATCGACAACGTACGCGAAATGCAAAATTTAATTGTATTTTTTAACAACCCACCTGCACCAATCGCAGAAATTAAGCCGATACATATCAGGCAATATCTGAATTGGCGTACAGATAACGGTAAAAAAAGTACGGTGCGTGCCAACCGCGAGAAATCTTTGCTTTCTCACCTATTTAATATTGCACGCGACTGGGGTGCGCTCGATACGGTTAATCCATGTCAAGGCATCAAGGGGTACACCGAAGAAGGTCGAGATGTGTACGTCGAAGATAATATTTACGATGCAATTTACCAAGTGGCAACCCAGCCACTCAAAGATGCGCTGGATCTCGCTTATTTGACTGGTCAGCGGCCTGCTGACGTTATCGCAATGAGTGAATCAGACATCCAAGATAATGTTCTGCTCGTTCAGCAGGGTAAACCCAATACCAAACTACGCATTAGCATTACTGGAGAATTGAAATCGCTACTAGAACGCATACTGAAAAACAAACAAACTCACAAAGTTCGTACTTCGCAATTGATATGCACCGAAACAGGCAGGCCGATTAGTCAAAATGCATTATGACTTAGATTCGATAAAGCACGAGATAAAGCCATTAAACAAACCCCCGCAATAGCAAAGGATGTTAAGCATTTTCAGTTTAGAGATTTAAGAGCCAAAGCCGCAAGTGATAAAGCAGAAAGTGAAACGATGCGAGATGCTCAATTGCAATTAGGTCATAGCTCTATGGCCATGACAGAGCAATATGTCAGGCAACGTCGCGGGCAAAAAGTAAGCCCGACTAGATAATTCCAACCGACTAAACTGGTACTAGCGAAAAAATTCCTCATACTCACTGTAACGTCTTATCGTGGCTTTGCTTATGAAGTTTGATTAATCTTATTAGTAGATATGCGCAGCCCACGATAAATGTTGTAAAACATAAAAATTAAGCATAGTATACACACATAAAAGTACACACTTTAAAGGTGAAAAATATGAGCAACTTAACAA
>JAYVSZ010000037.1:0-29756 GCA_043774925.1 Methylophilaceae bacterium
TACCAAGTTGGGTCGGTTTTTAATTTGGCTTTAATTGAATCAAACAAACAAATTTCTTCTTCTGATGTTGGTTTTGCAATCACGCTCAAATCTTTTTCAGCTCGCGTACCAAGATGCAATAATAAAGTCGCATCGCCGCCATCGTCGAGGATCATGTTCGTATAGCAACCATCCGCCCACTCAAAAATGCGGTGTGTATAATCCCAATATTCGGTTAGCGTTTCGCCTTTAATCGCGAACACGGGCGTACCGCCAGCCGCAATCGCCGCCGCTGCATGGTCTTGCGTAGAGTAAATATTGCACGATGCCCAACGCACGTCTGCGCCCAAATCTTTAAGCGTTTCAATCAACACGGCAGTTTGAATCGTCATATGCAGGCTGCCTGTAATGCGCGCGCCTTTTAACGGCTGCGTAATGGCAAACTCTTCACGAATCATCATTAAGCCTGGCATTTCTGTTTCGGCAATGGCGATTTCTTTACGGCCAAAAGCCGCCAAACCAATGTCGGCAATTACATAGTCTTTGGTTTTTACTTTGGTATCGGTCACAGCATTCATTTTTAAATCCTTAAAAATCATGAAAGTTTGTAACCAGCAGGGAATGGAATTTTTGACAAAAGCGCAATTTAGATTTGGCGTTTTGTTCACCCATTTCCCGTGTCTGGCACGGTTAAATAATAGGTGAACGCCGTTTGAAAGATTTTAATCTCCCTAACCGAGCCTAGAGCCAAATTGAATGGCTTTGCAACGTTCCTCAGTTAATTTTTACTGCTTTAATGACCGCATTATAGCGAAATCGTTCAGATTGTCAAAATTGCACATATAAAATAAACTGATTGATGCGTGTAAAAACAACGCCCTGCAAGCCAATATCCATGCGGCTCGCAGGGCGTTGTTATAATTACATAAACAATTTATTTACTTAGCCGCCGCTTTCAACGCAGCCGCTCTATCAGTCGCTTCCCAAGTAAACTCAGGTTCATCGCGGCCAAAATGGCCATAAGCCGCTGTTTTAGTGTAAATCGGGCGCAATAAATCGAGCATCTTAACAATGCCTTTTGGGCGTAAGTCAAAATGCTCATTCACTATCTGCGTCAGTCTTTCGTCAGAAATTTTGCCTGTGCCGTAAGTTTCTAGCATGACAGAAGTCGGTCGTGCCACGCCAATAGCGTAGCTAATTTGCACCATACATTTATCGGCCAAGCCAGCTGCCACTATATTTTTGGCCACATAGCGTGCCGCATAAGCCGCGCTGCGGTCTACTTTTGATGGGTCTTTACCTGAAAAAGCGCCGCCGCCATGTGGCGCTGCGCCGCCATAAGTATCGACAATAATTTTACGGCCAGTTAAACCGCAATCGCCTTGCGGGCCGCCTACTACAAAGCGGCCAGTTGGGTTCACCAAATATTTAATCTCACCTTTAATCAGCTCTTTTGGCAACATCGGCTTGATAATTTCTTCAATCACTGCTTCGCGAATGTCTTTTAAATCCATCTCTGGCGCGTGTTGCGTTGAGACCACCACGGTGTCGATGGAATCGGGTTTGCCATTCACATATTTTACCGTGACTTGGCTTTTGGCGTCTGGGCGCAGCCATGGCAAACGGCCATCTTTACGCAATGCAGCTTGCCGCTCCATTAAGCGGTGGCTAAGCCAAATCGGCAAGGGCATCAATTGCGGCGTTTCGTTCACTGCATAGCCAAACATCAAGCCTTGGTCGCCCGCACCTTGGTCTAGCGGGTCGTCATGCGCGCCATCAACGCCTTGGGCGATGTCGGGCGATTGTTTGTCGTACGCGACAAGCACCGCGCAACCGCGATAATCGATGCCGTAATCGGTGTTGTCGTAACCAATGCGTTTAATGGTTTCGCGTGCCACTTTAATGTAGTCCACATTTGCGGTGGTGGTAATTTCGCCCGCCAAAACCACCAAACCTGTGTTGGCGAGCGTTTCTGCGGCCACACGAGCGGTTGGATCTTGCGCTAAAATAGCGTCTAAAATACTATCGGAAACTTGGTCTGCGAGCTTGTCTGGATGCCCTTCTGAAACGGATTCAGAAGTAAATAAATAATCGTTCATATGCGCCTTGAAAAGAAAGTTTAAAAATTTGAAATGACGCGCCGACTAAAGGCTGAAGCAAGCACGTCAGGACAATGAAAGAGTGCGTATTGTACCTAGTTTTTGTAACTGAAATGTGACTATTCTGCAATATTTTCAGCACTAGCGCATTGAAACGCTTGAATTAATGCTATAAATACAACATGAAACTAAACTTTACAAAAATGCAGGGCGCAGGCAACGATTTTGTGGTGATAGATGCTTTTTCATCGCCCATTTCACTCACATCCAGCCAAATTAAACACATCGCAAATCGCTTTTTTGGCGTGGGTTGCGACCAACTTTTGCTGGTAGAAAAAACAGAAACGTCCAATGTAGATTTTCGTTATCGCATTTTTAACGCAGATGGTGGTGAGGTTGAACAATGCGGTAATGGCGCGCGCTGTTTTGTGCGTTTTGTGGTGGATAAAAATTTAACGCAAAAGCGCGAAATCACCGTAGAAACCGCCAGCGGCGTGATTTCTCTTAAACTGCAAAACGACAATCAAGTGACGGTGAACATGGGTGCGCCGCGTTTTGAGCCGGCGCAAATTCCATTTTTGGTCGATACCAAACAAAATCAATATGCGCTAAAACTTGCTGGCGAAACCATGAGTATTTCTGCCGTTTCTATGGGCAACCCGCACGCGGTGACTTTGGTGGATAATATTGATACTGCAAACGTCGCTGTGCTTGGCCCGCAGATTGAAGCGCACGCCAGCTTTCCGCAACGCGTGAATGCAGGTTTTATGCAAATTGTGAACGCGCACGAAATTAAATTGCGTGTGTATGAGCGCGGCAGCGGCGAAACGCTTGCCTGCGGCACAGGCGCATGCGCAGCGGTTGTTAGCGGCATCCAGCTTGGTTTGTTGAAGTCGCCTGTGCTAGTGAACACACGCGGTGGGCAACTCAACATTGATTGGCAGGGCCAAGTAAACAATATAATCAAGCCCGTGATGATGACTGGCCCTGCGGAAATGGTGTTTGAAGGTCAAATAGAAATTTAACAAGGGATAAACATGCAAGAAGACGATATTAAAGCTTATTTACAAAACAACCCGCAATTTTTTGAAGAAAATGCGAGCCTACTTGCCGATATTCACTTGCCCAGCCCGCATGGCGATGGCACGATTTCGCTGGCTGAGCGCCAACAATTGGCGCAGCGCGATAAAATTAATGCGCTTGAAGAGCGCTTTGCTGAGCTGGTGTTAAACGCGGAAGATAACGATGCAATTGCTAACAAAATCCATCGATTTACCTTGCTGTTGCAGCAAGCAAAAAGCTTTGACGCCATCGAGCAGCTCATTAGCCACCATTTGCCAGAAGATTTCAATATTGCCGAGACTAGCCTGCGCATTTGGTCAGCACCGCTCGATTTGACCAACATTGGCAATCTCGTGTTTAGCAAATTACCCGAGCCTACGCAAGATTGGGTAAAAAATATTCACAATGTATATTGTGGCGCCACGCCCACCAGTGTCAATGTGGATGATTGGTTTATAGAGCCCGCGGCCTCCGTCGCTGTGTTGCCGTTGCGAGGCGAGCGTGTGTATGGCTTTTTAGCGCTTTCTAGCGAGCAAGCAGAGCGCTTTTACGTGGGCATGGGCACCGACTTTTTGCAAAAATTGGGCGACCATATTAGTGCGGCATTGTCACGTCATGTGCAAACTCATTAGAATGGTCACGTCATGTACAGACCAATGAATAACGCCTCGCCTTGTAGAATAAATTAGCAATGTGGAATTTTTAGCTGAATATCTTAGTTTTTTAAACTTCGAGCGAGGCCTAAGTCCGCTCACGCGAGAGAGTTACGCCCGAGACATCAATCGGCTCGTCGAATTAAGCGGCGAAACCGCGCTAAACAAACTACAAAATATCCATATTCGCCGCTTTATCGCCACGCTGCATTCTAAAGGCCTAGGCGGTAAAAGTATCGCCCGCATGCTTTCCAGTTGGCGTGGCTTTTTCGATTATCTTGTGCAACGTCAAGGTTTTACCAATAACCCTGTCATCGGTTTGCGCGCGCCAAAATCACCCAAAACTTTGCCGCAAGCGCTTTCTATCGAGCAAGCTGTAAAGCTGGTGGATATTAGCGATGGCGCGGTGTTGAGCGTGCGCGACCATGCAATTTTGGAGCTGTTTTATTCGTCTGGTTTGCGGCTAAGCGAATTGGTCAATTTGAATATCGACGCGCTAGATTTTAGCGATGGTACGGTGACAGTGACAGGTAAAGGCAACAAAACGCGCATCGTGCCGTTGGGCAGCCACGCCATGGAGGCGATTCAAACTTGGCTAAAAAAACGTGCCGATTTACTCATTAACAACCCCGCTGAGAAGGGCGTGTTTATTGGCTTGCAGGGCAGGCGCATTTCTGCCAGAAACATTCAATATCGCATGAAAGAATGGTCGATTAAGCAAGGCATCAACTCATCTGTGCATCCACACATGCTGCGCCACAGTTTTGCCAGCCACGTGTTACAAAGCAGCCAAGATTTGCGTGCCGTGCAAGAGATGCTCGGCCACGCCAATATCAGCACCACGCAGGTTTACACGCATTTGGATTATCAACATTTAACCAAGGTTTACGACCAAGCACACCCGCGAGCCAAGAAAAAATAAGCCCAAGAAAAAGTAAGGCTAAGAAAAAGTAAGCCCAAGAAAAAACTTAGGCAAAAATAATCAAACCCCACACTACAAACACATTGAGCAATGCCAAAAACACCGCTGCGCTGCCAATATCCTTCGCGCGTTTGGCCAGCGGATGATGCTCAATTGACGTGTGGTCAACCGTCGCCTCAATTGAGGAGTTAAGCAACTCTACAATCATCACCAGCAACACGCTGCCAATCATCAACACGCGCGCAAACGCGCTATGGCCCAAGTAAAAAGCGAGTGGAATCAACATGATAGACAAAAACACTTCTTGCCGAAACGCATCCTCGTGCTTAAACGCTGCCTTAAATCCCGCGTACGAATATCCAAACGCGTTCATCAAACGCACTAAACCAGTTTTACCTTTGTATGGACTTTCCATCATTGCCTTCTAAAATAACATTTTGGTTTCAATTCCGTCATTCTGAGCGTACCGAAGAATCCATTTGTGTACCGCCCAAAAGCTGGATTCTTCGCCCAAAGAAAAGCGTCGGCTCAGAACGACGGCCGTGCTGCGAATTGTTTTTAATTAATCAAGATGCGTTATCATACTGTTTTTAATAGAAATGAGTAAGCAACATGGCACGTACAGTCAATTGCGTTAAATTAGGTAAAGAAGCAGAAGGCATGGACTTTCCGCCATATCCAGGCGAGCTAGGCAAACGCATTTATACGAGCGTTTCTAAAGAAGCGTGGGCAGCATGGTTAAAACAACAAACCATGCTGGTGAACGAGAATCGCCTCAGCCTCGCCGACCCGAGTGCACGCCAATATTTAAAAGAACAAACTGAGAAATACTTTTTTGGTGAAGGTGCAGATACCGCGAGTGGGTATGTGCCGCCTAAAGCATAGATTATGGTAATAGAATACCTAACAGCAATCCTTGTATTTGTTACAGCAATTTATGCTTGGCTTACGCATCAAATGGCAAAAACGAGCAAAGAATCAGTTAAAGAAATGCAACTACAATCTGAAGCAATGATGCGACCCTACGTAATTGTTTCGCCCTTTGTTCGTCCTCACACAACTTTACTCTACCTCCGCATAACAAATACCGGTCGAAATGCTGCAAATAATCTCAGACTGTCAATTGATAGAGATTTTTATCAGTTTGGGCAAGCTCAGAATGATAAAAATCTTAAAAATAAAAGCGCATTTACCACACCGATAGACAGCTTTCCCCCAAACCAGGAGCTAATATTTGCACTAGCTCAAGGTTGGGTACTTTTTGAAGGAAATGGTAAGCCAGATGTTTGCCCTGCTCAGTTCACTATTACTGCAAACTATGAGTTCTCAGGTAAGCAAACTGAAGAACGTCATAACATTGATTTGCGTGGCTACTTAGGTAGCGAAGGTAATCATGACCCTTTAGTAGAAGAGCTAGAGAAAATCAGAAAAATCATGGAGAAAAAATAACTGAGCGCACAGCTCGGTAGGTTGGGCTGAAGAATGAAGCCCAACGTTTACCGCGATTGTTGGGTTACGCTGCGCTAACCCAACCTACAAAACTACTCAGGGAGATGTGAGGAGACGAAACGCAGACAGTACGCTCAGAATGACGGCGTATGAGGAAAGCCCCCACATGGCCAGCAATCAAGTAAAATCAGCGCTTTAGCAATAATTACCAGAAAGTCATCTTGTACATTTCCCAACAAATTGCTGCAACTGCTGTAAATCTTGTGATGTCTGGCCGCAATTTAACCTTGGCGTTGCCCGAGGCGATGAAGCTGCACCCGAAGGCAACGCCGCAACAGCGCGGTGCGGCGGCGGATTTAAGCTACGGTACGCTTAGATTTTACGGCGAGGTGAATGCTTACTTGCAGCAATTGCTAGAAAAGCCGCTGTCTTCTGAAATTATTACAAATCTACTCCAAGTGGCTATTTATCAGCTTTTGCACGATAAAGCTGAGCCTTTTACCGTGGTAAATCAAGCGGTTACCGCGGCAAGTTACGCCAAGCCGCGTTGGGCAAAAGGTTTGGTAAATGGCGTGTTGCGTAATTTTTTACGGCAAAAAGAGGCGCTGGCAGAAAAGCTTAAAACGAACGAAAGTGTGCTTTATTCTTATCCGCAATGGTGGGTAGATAAGCTCAAGAGCCAATATCCAAGCGGCTGGCAGAGCATATTAGAAACAGGCAATATGCATCCGCCAATGACCTTGCGAGTGAATCGCCAGCAAATTAGTACAGAAGATTATTTGCAATTATTGGCGCGGCAGGATATTGCCGCGACGTATTTGGGGGCGGATGCGGTGCTGCTGACGCAACCCGTGCCCGTAGAGCAAGTACCAGGTTTTGCCGACGGCGTGGTTTCGGTGCAGGATTACGGTGCGCAGCTTGCGGCGCATTTGCTCGATGTACCTCAAAAAGGTGCTCTGCAAGGCGCATCAGTGCTAGATGCCTGCGCAGCGCCTGGCGGAAAAACGGGGCATATTTTGGAGCTTGCCAATGTGGATTTAACCGCGCTGGATAACGATGCTGCGCGTTTAAGCCGTGTGGAAAGTAACTTGACGCGCTTGAAATTAAGCGCGGATTTGCAAGTGGGCGATGCTGCAACATGGAAGTCAGGCAAACTATTCGACCGCATTTTGGCCGATGTGCCGTGTTCGGCCAGTGGCATTGTGCGGCGCCATGTGGACATTAAATGGTTGCGTCGTGAGGCAGATATTGTCTCATTTTCGCAACAACAAGCGGCAATTTTGCGCAGTTTGTGGCATTTATTGTCAAAAGGCGGTAAATTACTCTATGTCACTTGCTCGATTTTTAATGAAGAAAATCAACTACAAATCGACCATTTTTTGCGAGAAAATGCTGATGCAACTCAACACCCTATTTTGTTGACTAATGATTTAGCTAAAAATATAAACATTCACCATGGTCAACTTATTCCTACCAGTCATCACGACGGCTTCTTTTATGCGCTTTTGCAAAAAAACTAGCGTATTTTTTACGCTGTTGTTGGCTTGCGCCCTTGTTTCGACTACGTTTGGTGTATTTGCTGCGGCTAGCAGTATCGTGATTAAAAATGTAGATTTAAAGTTGGTGGGCGATGCTTATGTACTGAGCGCCGACTCTGACCTGAGTTTTGATGAGAGCATCGAAGAGGCGATTAATAAAGGTGTGCCGCTCAATTTTGTGGTGGAGTTTCAAGTGGTCAGCCCGCGTAAGTACTGGTTTGACGACGAGATTTCAACAAAAAATACTGATTTTACTTTGAGTTATCATGCACTTAGCCGACAATATTTGGTCAGTCATAACGGACATCAAAATTCTTACGAAACTTTGAGCGAAGCCAAGTTGGAAATTGAGCAAATTGATGATTGGAAAGTGCTAGAAAAATCGCTAGTGGAGAAAAATGCAGTTTATAAGGCTGTTTTGCTAGTGCGGCTAGACCAGAGCAAATTGCCAAAAGCCTTGCAGGTAGAGGCGATAGGCTCGGAAAATTGGAATTTGGTTTCGCAAAAATTCGAGTGGCAACTCAAAGAGTTAAACAAGTAAGCATGAGCAAAAAAGCATGAGATATATCGTATTGATGAGCACTGCGCTAGGATTGGTGTTGCTCTACTTGCTGTCGCTAGCAAGCGCCAATACCGCCATTTCTGGCGAATATTACAAAATTCTGTTGTACCTCAATATCGGCATCGCCTCCGTTTTAATCGTGCTTATTGGCATTCAGCTGTGGCATTTATACAAAAAAACCAAAAACAAAGTGGTTGGCAGCCAGCTTAATCTGCGTTTAGTCACAGCGTTTGCACTCATGGCGATTATTCCTGGCCTGATTGTGTATTTGGTTTCAGTGAATTTTCTGTCACGGTCAATCGAGTCTTGGTTCAACGTCAAGGTGGAATCTGCGCTAGATGGCGGACTAAGCTTGGGGCAGCGTGCGCTGGATATTATGCTGGCGGATATGAAAGTGAAGGCCGAGAATATGGCGACCAGCCTAGCGTTGCAGCCAGTGCGCTCACAATACAGCCTACTTAATGATTTGCGCGAAAAATCAGGCGTACAAGATGCCGCATTGCTTTCTCTGCAAGGGCGCATTATGTCGGTTTCTAGCGGCGATCCCACCAGTTTTTTGCCCGAATTACCAAGCATTCCACAGCTTCGCCAAGCGAGGAATCGGGTGTATGGAAAAATTGAGCCGATTCCAAATAAAGGCTTGTATCTGCGCATTTTAGCGCCCGTAAGCACGCAAGATTTAGCGGGCGAAACCTTGATTTTGCAACTGCTGCAACCTGTGCCAAAGACGCTGTCAAACACGGCGGAAGCGGTGCAAGACGTGTATCGCGATTATCAAGAGCTGTCGTATAGTCGCAACTCGCTTAAAGATGTGTTCAAGCTCACGCTGACGTTGGTACTGATGTTGGCGATGCTCACCGCATTGGCGATTGCCTTTGTGCTCAGCCGCAGGCTGTCGCAACCACTCACTGTACTGGCAGAAGGCACGCGCGCCATCGCTGCGGGCGATTACAACACGATGTTGCCCGAGCATGGCAAAGACGAATTGGGCGTGCTGGTGAAATCGTTTAATAGTATGACGCGCCAATTGGACGATGCCACTAAGGCTACCGAGCGCAACCGCGCCAGGCTAGAGGCGGCGCGCGGCTATTTGGAAACGATTTTGGCGCATTTGTCTTCTGGCGTGTTGGCGATTAATCGCAATGGCGAACTGCGCACGCACAATTTGGCCGCCAGTGATATTCTAGGCTTAAATTTGGCGCCGTTTGAGAGCCAGAAATTTATTAAAATAGCCAATGATCACGTGTTTTTAGCGCAGTTTGTAGAGACGGTGCAGACGCATTTTGAGCTCACGCAAAGCAAAGAACATGCAGACAGTGAGCTAAGTCAACAACTTGAAATAGCGCGGCCAGAAGGCAAGCAATTACTTTTGTTGCGCGCGACGCGATTGCCTAGAAGTGCAGATAGCGGCTTTGTGGTGGTGTTTGATGACGTGACTACCATGGCGCAAGCGCAGCGCGATGCGGCTTGGGGCGAGGTGGCAAGGCGGCTTGCGCACGAAATTAAAAATCCACTGACACCGATTCAGCTTTCTGCCGAGCGTTTGCAGCACAAGTTAGCGGCTAAACTTAACGAAGATGACGCCAATGTGCTAAAACGCGCGACGGATACGATTGTGAATCAAGTCGGTGCGATGAAAACGATGGTGAATGAATTTAGCGAATACGCGCGCGCGCCGTCGGCTAACTTGCTTAAAATTAATCTCAATAAATTGATAAAAGATATTTCCGCGCTTTACGATAGCGCGCAGATTAAAATAAACTTTGATTTAGCGCCCAACATGCCAGATATAAAGGGCGATGCGACCATGTTGCGCCAAGTGCTGCATAATCTGTTGCAAAACGCGCAAGATGCGCTTAAAGACGTGCCCCAACCTGAGGTAAATGTTAAAACTACGTTCGATGACAGCGCCGTGAAATTGACCGTGCGAGACAATGGTCAAGGCTTCCCGGCGAGCTTGTTGGCAAGCGCTTTCGAGCCTTATGTCACCACAAAAACGCATGGCACAGGCTTGGGTTTGGCCATTGTGAAAAAAATGGTTGAAGAACATTTAGGACAGATTAAAATAGAAAATAATCCACCTAAAAATAACCAAAGCGACGGTGCCTGTATTACTATTGTGCTGCCGCTCGAAAAAACAATTGAAAAAGATAAAGCGCGCGAAACTAGTCCAACAGTTGAAAAAAGTAAGGCACAACCAGCCGTGCGAGTGGGGAAAAATAACAAAGTGAAAAAGGTCGTATAAACATGGCGTCTCGGCATATTTTAGTGGTGGACGACGAAATTGGCATACGCGAGTTGCTGAGCGATATTCTGCAAGACGAAGGGCATCACATCACGGTTGCAGAAAACGCGCAAATTGCGCGCGAAATGCGCTTGGCGCAGCGTCCAGATTTGGTACTTTTGGATATTTGGATGCCAGATTGCGACGGTATTAGCTTGCTTAAAGAATGGGGCAACGCGGGGCTGCTGACCATGCCAGTGGTAATGATGTCTGGTCACGGCACGATTGATACCGCAGTAGAAGCCACGCGCATTGGTGCTTTCGATTTTTTAGAGAAACCAATCGCGCTGCAAAAATTACTCAAAACGGTGAGTGCCGCACTGAAGCATGCGGAAAATTTACCCAAAACTGAAATGAATTTAGCCAGCTTTGGCAAAAGCTTGGTCATAAATGAGCTCAAACAGCGCTTAGAGCAAATTTCACGCACTAAAAATTCACTGTTGTTAATGGGCAAAAAAGGCGGCAGTGTAGAGCTATGCGCGCGCTTTTTACATACACCTAACACGCCTTGGGTAGGCTTGACTGAATACGAAAAGCTGGCCACCGCACCGCTAGGCATTTTAGAGCAGGCGCGTGAGGGCGTTGTTTACATTGATGAAGTCACTGAGCTCAATAAAACCGAGCAAAAAGGACTGAGTTTGCTGCTTTCCAAAGCGGAGAAGTACGAAGTGCGCGTGGTCTGTGCCACCGCACTCAGCATGCCGCAACTGGCAGAAAACACTCAATTCGAACAAGCCTTATTGCAAGGGCTTTGCAGCACCACTTTAAAAGTGCCTGCCTTAAATGATCACCGCGAAGATGTGCCAGATTTGGCCATTTCAATGGCGAGTTTGCTCACAGAAACCGCTGGAATAAGCTATAAAAGCTTTGATGTGGCGGCGTTAAACGCTATGCGCAATGCCGAATGGCCGGGCGATTTGTCTCAACTGGAAGCCGTGGTGCAAAATTTAATGCTGTCTAGTTTGGGCGAAAAAATTACGCTGGAGGATGTGGCGCGTGTCTTGGAACAATTTAGCGACGTGCCCAGTAATCAAGGTGCGCAGCAAGCGGCGCTACCGATTGATTTGGTGCAGCCGCTACGTGAGGCGCGCGATGAGTTTGAGCGCTATTATTTTCAGCATCACATGAAATTGGTGAATAACAACATGAGCAAACTGGCCGAAATTTCTGGTCTAGAGCGCACACATCTGTATCGCAAACTCAAGCAGTTGGGGATTAATATTAAGGGTTAATCAGGAAGGCTAATCGGGCTTTTTCCAGTTAGTCGTCATAATCTATTTCGTTTTCTTCATCCATCTCGCCGTCTTCTTTTTGCTCAATCAGCGCTTGAATATCTTCAACCATCATGCCGCTGCCACCGTTGTAATTCTGAATTTTAGAAGAAGACATGGCTAACACCTCGCTAGCCACGTGCTCGGATGATAAAAGATGCACATAATGTGTGAGTTGTTCCATAAACTCTTCAAAAGTGGTGTCTTCGTCGCTCTCGCCATAGGCAATATTCACCGCGCTTTGCGCTAGCTCTGCAAAATATTCATTGATGGCGTGGATGGATTTTTCGTTTAATGACATGTGCGCTTTCTCTTAACTCGCTAGTTCTAAAGACTTAATTCTAAAATCACGGGGGTATGGTCACTCGGCCGCTCTAATTTGCGCGGCGCTTTGTCTATCACACAGGTTTTGCAAGCGCTTTTTAGCGCGTTGCTTACCAAAATGTGATCAATGCGCATGCCAAAATTGCGCCTAAAGCCCATCATGCGGTAATCCCACCAGCTAAAACTTTTTTCAGCTTGTTCAAAAAGCCTAAAGCTATCATGCAAGCCTAAATTTTCAAGCTTTTGAAAAGCTGCGCGTTCTTTATCCGAAACCAACACTTGCCCAACCCACGCGGCGGGGTCATGGCAATCGCGATCTTCTGGTGCGATGTTGTAATCGCCCAAAAGTATAAGATTCGGATATTGTATTAACTGCCCTGCGAGCCATATTCTAAGCGCCTCTAGCCAGCGTAGTTTGTATTCGTATTTTTCAGAATCTACCGCTTGACCATTCGGAATGTACACGCAAACCACGCGCACGCCATTTACGGTCGCACTGATCACGCGCTTTTGCTCGTCCTCAAAATCAGCAATGCCAACACTCACATCTTCAAGCGCATGTTTGCTTAAAATCGCCACACCATTATAGGTTTTTTGACCGCTATGCACTGCGTGATAACCCACCTCAGTCAGTTCGGCAAAAGGAAATTTATGGTCTTCCTGCTTGGTTTCTTGCAGGCAAAGCACGTCAATTGGATTTTCTTTCAGCCAATCTAACACGTGCGGCAAGCGCACGTTTAGGGAGTTTACATTCCAAGTCGCAAGCTTCATTTTGAGATTAATGTAGTTAGCTATTCAGGGGTACACTTTGGAATATAATACTGAGGGCGAGAAATTCTATTGACTCCATACTGGCATTACTCTTTTCATGTACTCGTCGAATAGGGGTACAGTAAAACTATTATCCCCATGAGCTGGACTGTATACCATACCCTTATTGATTAGCGTAGCTCTCGTAGGTGCTACGGTTTGCACTTCTTTTTTTAACAGATGAGCAATGTCTCCTGACCGATGCGGCCCAGAGCCTAACTCAGCCATAGCGCGCAAATATCTTTTTTCTGACGGAGTTAACCTATCAAATCTTACTCGAAAAAAACTGGCATCTAGTTCGGATATTGCCAATTCTGTTGCAGCCTTAACATCTCTCAAAGTAATAGGGCTTGTGGTAGCGGACTGCCAACTGTGCTTACCCCACTCTTGCAGGAAATACGGATAAGACTGGGTTTGCTGAAGAATTCCCTTCAATGCGCTATCTTCAAATTTGACACCTCGCTCTTCTGCTGGAAGAACGAGCGCCTTCTTAGCATCTTCAGGATTTAGTTGTCCAATCTCTGGATATTCAAATAATCTTTCTGCATATGATTTTGCACGGCCAGCTTGAGCTACTAGTTGAGGTAAGCCTGCACCAATTAGTGCAACGGGTAGTTGTTCTTGTGCGCACTTATGCAAAGCTGTAATGAGCGATGCGAATTGTTCCTCTTGCACGTACTGCAATTCATCAATAAAAAAAACTAAAGCCGTACTTTTTTCTTTAGCTGCTTTACCTACCTCTACAAACAGGTCTATTAAATCCCTCTCTAAATCGCCAGAATCCGCTAGCCCAGGCTCGTTACCAAGATCTACACCAAACTCGATATCTTCATACTTAACTTTCATCGCACTTACAAACCCCCCTAGCGCTCGCAAAGCTTTCTTTGCTAGCTCCCCAGCGGCTGCAATTCTATCCAGCTTGATTAAAGCAGTACGCAGTGATGGAATTAATAAAGCTGGCAATGAGCGTTTCTCAGGAGCTTCTATGTGTACTATAACAAAGCCCCTTGCTTCAGTGTCTTGTGCGATGCGATTTAATAACACAGTCTTTCCAACCCCTCGCAATCCAATGAGCAGCAGGCTTCTAGCTGACAACCCTTTACGAAAGCGATCTAGCGCAATCGAAGCTTTTTCAATAATGTCATCTCTCCCAGCCAGTTCAGGCGGCTGTGTGCCTGCGCCAGGGGCATAAGGGTTTTCTCTTGGATCCATATATAGTAAAGTTAGTAAAGGTTATTAAAAAATACTAAACTATAGTAACTTTGTTATATATGAAAGTCAATAAGCGAGTTAATTGGTCATGCCATTATGTCGCAGAAGCGCATCAATACTGGGCTCGCGGCCGCGGAAAGCAACGAACGATTCCATCGCGGTACGTGATCCGCCTTTTGCCAGCACTTCATTCCAGAATCTTTGGCCAGTTTCCGCACTTAGCACGCCATTTTCCTCGAATAAGCTGTAAGCATCGGCGCTTAACACTTCTGCCCATTTGTAGCTGTAATAGCCCGCTGCGTAGCCGCCCGCAAAAATATGTGAGAAATTGTTCGGGAAGCGATTCCACTTCGGTGGACGTACGACAGCGACTTGATCTCGCACTTCTTCGATTAAATCCAGTGGCGTTTTGCTGCCATTTGGGTCAAATTCGCTATGAAGCTTGATGTCGAAAAGCGAAAATTCGATTTGGCGCACGGTTTGCATACCAGCTTGAAAATTCTTTGCCGCCACCATTTTATCAAACAGTTCACGTGGCAATTGTGCGCCAGTATCCACATGCTGAGTCATGTGGCGCAACACATCCCATTCCCAGCAGAAGTTTTCCATAAACTGGCTTGGTAGCTCCACCGCATCCCATTCCACACCTTTGATGCCCGAAACGCTGTAATCATCTACCTCGGTTAGCATGTGGTGCAGGCCGTGACCAAATTCGTGAAACATGGTAATCACTTCATCGTGCGTGAATAATGCAGGTTTGCCGAGCCCACCTTCACTTTTTAGGGGCGCAGAGAAGTTGCAGGTTAAATAGGCCACCGGCGTAGTGAGCTTGTCGCCAACGACGCGGCGCGTAATGGCTTCGTCCATCCATGCGCCGCCGCGTTTGTTGGTGCGCGCATACAAATCTAAGTAAAATTGGCCTACTAGGCTGCCGTTATGACGGGTAATAGCGTAAAAATGGGCGTCTGCATGCCAAGTTGGCGCGTCAGATTTCTTAACAAATACGCCAAAAATAGTTTCGACGACTTTAAAAAGCCCAGCTAACACTTTTTCTTCAGGGAAGTATTGCTTCACTTCTTGGTCAGAAAACGCGTATTTATCTTCGCGCAATTTTTCGCTCACATAAGCCACATCCCAAGCCTGCATGTCATCAATGCCAAGCTTTTTGGCGTATGCCACCAGTTCGTCTAAATCTTGCGCGGCATAAGGTTTGGCGCGCTTCGCTAGGGTTTCTAAAAATTCAATGACTTGAGCGGGCGACTCTGCCATTTTGGTCGCCAGCGATAATTCTGCAAAATTGTTAAAATCTAAAAGTTGCGCTTCTTCTTGTTTTAATTTCAGCAATTGGGTAATGATGGGCGTGTTATCAAACTTTATATTTCCATTTTCATCGGCTTTGCCAAATTCGCTGGCGCGCGTGGCGTAAGCACGGTACAAGGTTTCACGTAAGCCGCGATTATCGGCGTATTGCAATACAGGTATGTAGCTGGGGAAGTGCAGGGTAAATTTATAGCCTGCCTTATCCTCGCCAGTAGCCGCATCCAGTGCGGCTTGCAGCACATCATCTGGAATGCCACTAAGCTTGGATTTGTCAGTTTCATAAAGCGCGTACTCGTTGGTGGTGTCCAACACGTTCTCTTCAAACTTGGCAGAAAGTTTGGAAAGTTCTTCGCTAATCGCTTTAAAGCGTGCTTTTTTATCAGCTGGCAACTCTGCACCGCCTAATTTGAAATCGCGCACTTCGTTATTGATGATTTTTTGTTGCGTTGTGCTCAGCTTGGCAAAATATACGCCATTTTTTAATGCGTGATATTTCGCGTAAAGTCTCTCATCTTGCGCTAAGTCGCTATAAAAGTCAGTTAACTTCGTTAAATTGTCGTTATAAGCTTCGCGCAGTTCTGGGCTATTCACCACTGCATTCATGTGCCCAACTTGGCTCCAAGCGCGCGAAATTTTCTCATCTAAATTTTCTAGCGCTAAAACAAAATTACGCCAAGTGGGCGTTTCCTTGCTCGTCGCCAACGTTTCTACCAAGGCTCTGCTTTCTGCCAACAAATAATCCATTGCAGGGCCGATGTGCGCTGGCTTAATCTCGTTAAATCTTGGTAGGCCAGAAAAATGAAGTAGCGGGTTAGTAGTAAAGTCTGACACAGAATTCCTTAGTTAATTAATCGCATGCACTTAAATAATCGCATGCACTTAGTTGATGAGTCTTAAACAAAACGGATAGCGATAAGACTCACCCTTGCTGGTAGAGATGGCGGCGATAATGCAAAAAACAACATTAACCAACCAAATAATGCCCATAAACAAAAAGCCAATCAAAATAATGGCCAGTACGCCTGCAATAAACTGAGCGATGAGCACAGTGATTTGAAAATTAAGCGCTTCTTTTGCCTGGTCGCCAATGTATGCATTGTCGTCTTTTTTTAGTATCCATACCAGAAGCGCGGGAATGAATGAGAACACGGTGCCGCCCAAATGCGTTACTGTGGCGATGTTTTTGTCGTCGTTACTCGGTGTTGTTATATCATTTGCCATACCATTCTCCTAAAGATTGATTTTGCTTACAAGTAGTTCAATTTTTTCAATTTCGTCATTATTCATAATTTTGCGCGCCGCGCTGCTTAGTTTAGCTGAATTGCTTTGCAGCACTTGTTGCTTCACGCTCAACACGTTGCTAGGGTGCATAGAGAATTGGCGCAAACCCATGCCCAGCAACAATTTGGTGAGTTTAGCATCGCCTGCCATTTCGCCACATATTGACACAGGCTTGCCTAACTTGGCACCCGCTTCTAAGGTAATCGCGATTAGTCGCAGCACCGCAGGATGCAGCGGATTATACAGGTGCGCAACGGCGTCATCAGTGCGGTCAATGGCCAGCGTGTATTGAATCAAATCATTGGTGCCAATGGACAGAAAATCCAGCTCACGTGCAAACGCGTTGGCGTTAATGGCGGCAGCGGGCACTTCTATCATGCCGCCAAGTTCAATATTTTCATTGAAGGGAGTGTTTTGTTTACGCAACGATAATTTTGCGCGCTCTAGTATCAATCTGGTTTGGCGCAGCTCGGACAAAGTCGATAGCATTGGAATCAGAATTTTAATGTTGCCGTAGTGCGAGGCACGCAACAACGCACGCATTTGTGTGTTAAAAATCTGCGGTTCGGCCAAGCAAAGCCTTACCGCGCGCAAGCCCAAGGCTGGATTCGCACAATCGCTTTCCATGTCGGGGTTCATTTGTTTATCTGCACCTAAATCCAGCGTGCGAATCGTCACAGGCAAGCCAGGCATGGCCTCGACGACTTTTTTGTAAGCTAAGAACTGTTCTTCTTCATCGGGCATTTCACGCCGATTCATAAACAAAAATTCGGTACGATACAAGCCAATACCTGTCGCGCTAGAAGTTTTTACTGCGGTCACGTCTTCAGGCACTTCAATGTTAGCAAAAAGCTCAATCACTGTGCCATCCATCGTGACCGATTTAGTGGTTTTGATGCGCTTGAGTTTTTGTTGCTCAATTTGCCATTGCTCTTGGCGCAACTCATACTCTGCCAAAATTTCTTT
Source organism: Methylophilaceae bacterium (assembly GCA_043774925.1). Classification (GTDB taxonomy): domain Bacteria; phylum Pseudomonadota; class Gammaproteobacteria; order Burkholderiales; family Methylophilaceae; genus JAYVSZ01. The sequence continues at coordinate 17,733 of JAYVSZ010000037.1, forward strand.
GCTGGGATTAACAATGACGACGCCTTGACCGCCATCGACAATAATCCACTCACCATCGTCAATTAAATCGCGCGCACGCTGTAAAGCGACAATAGATGGGATATTTAGGCTGCGCGCTAAAATGGCGGTGTGCGAGGTGACGCCACCAACATCGGTGATAAACGCTGCAAACTGGTGTTGCTTAAACTGAATCGCATCGGCTGGCGAAATATCATGTGCCACCAATATGGTCGCGTTTTCTTTTTGTTTGTTGGACTGTTGCGCTTGGCCAAAAGATTGATTTGGATGGCCGAGCAGCACTTTAATCACACGCTCCACCACTTGAATCACATCGTGCTTGCGCTCGCGCAGGTACTCGTCTTCAATCGCATCGAACTGTTCGACAATGTCATCCATCTGCTGCTTAATCGCCCACTCAGCGTTGCATTGCTCGTTTCGAATAAGGTCTTTTGGCACTTCGGATAAAGACTTGTCGGCAAGCATGACCAAATGCGTGCTGATAAACGAGGCGAGTTCAGCTGGTGAGTTTTTAGGTAATTGGCCGCGGATGATTTCTAAATCGTGCTTGACGGTAGTAACAGCATCCCCAAAGCGCTTAATTTCATCCTCAATTAAGTGTTTGGGAAGCTGATAATGCACGACCTCGAGCAGCGCGTTGGAGATTAAATGCGCCTTGCCAATGGCAATACCGCTAGAAACGCCGACCCCGTGGATGCTGAAGCTGGACACTATTCGCCCTCTCCAAAGTAGTCGTCAATCAGCGCTTTCAAAGCATCAATGGCGGCTTGTTCATCCGCGCCGCTAGCTTCCAGCTCAATCACAGAGCCTTTGGCAGCGGCCAGCATCATTACGCCCATAATGCTTTTGGCGTTAACGCGGCGGCCATTGCGCGTCACCCAAATCTCGCTGGAAAACTGGCTGGCAGTTTGCGTAAATTTGGTGCTGGCGCGTGCGTGCAGGCCAAGAATGTTGATAATTTCAATTTCTGCTTTCATCATTTTAAATAATTTCTATTTGTAATTTTGGTTTGTATTAATTGGGTTTGGAATCATGATGTTCGCAGCCGAGTTTTGTGAAATGCACCACGCCATCACGGCCGCCGCTAATGGCTCTTTCCAAGCATTTTTTCAAAGTTGTTTCGCGGTAGTTAAGCACACGCACCAGCATGGGTAAATTGACGCCCGCCACGCCTTCAACATGCTCAGGCGCGAGCAGCTTAAGCACCATATTACATGGCGTCGCGCCATACATATCCGATAATACAATGACGCCTTGGCCAGTATCTAGCGTTTTAACTAATTGCTGTGCTTCTGGTAGTAATTCGGATGGATCATCATGTGTGCCAACTGCCAAGCTGCTTACTTGAGGTGGCGTTTTGCCTAACACATGGCTCACGCAATCAATCAGGCTTTCGCCCAAGCTACCGTGCGCAATAATTAAAATTCCAATCATGCAATTCTCTCTAAAAATATTTAATCAACTTCGCCATCTAATCAAGCTCACGGTGCCGAATAATCACTTTTTGTTGTTGATTTTTAAAGTGCTTGCTTAGTTGTTCGACAAAATAAACTGAGCGATGTTGCCCGCCTGTACAGCCAATCGCAACCGTTAAATAGCTGCGGTTATCTTGCTCAAAACTTGGCAACCACTTAGCAATATAATGCTGGATGTCGGCCAGCATTTCAATGGTAGCGGGCGTGTTTTCCAAGAAATTGATCACTGCCGAATCTTTGCCAGTCAAGGGCTTCAGTGCTGAATCGTAATGCGGATTGGGTAGGCAGCGCACGTCAAACACAAAATCCGCATCGAGCGGAATGCCATTTTTAAAGCCAAAAGAGGCAAATAATAAGACAAGGCTGTTATCGGGCTGCGCGATGATTTCTCGGATGTAATTGCGTAGCGTATTGGCGCTCAAGTTACTGGTATCTATATGGTGACCGAGCTCTGCCAGTCCAGATAAAAGCTCGCGTTCGTGCGCAATGCTTTCGGCTAATGTCGTATCGTTATTACTTAAAGGATGTTTGCGGCGCGTTTCGGAAAAACGCTTTACTAGTGTCTCAATATTCGATTCTAGGAATAAAACATCGACAAGATTGCCACTATTTTTTAAATGTTCAATCGCGCTGGGAAGGGCTTCTAGAGCGGCGCTGCGGCTATCAATGCTGATAGCGACTTTTGTCTGCAGGCTGGCTTCCAAATGATGCGAAATTTGTGGCAACAAGGTGGCGGGCAAGTTGTCGATGCAATAAAATTCGCTATCTTCCAGCGCGCGCAAGGCAATGCTTTTACCAGAACCCGATAGCCCCGTGAGAATGATTATCCGCATGGTTATTGCTTCTTACTCTCTTTTTGCATCAATTGTTTTTGCCGTTTGGTAAATTGCTGCGTGGCGTTCACGCCGCGCATTAATAAGATGTGGTTGCGAACGGCAACTTCAACTAAAACAGCAATATTTCTACCTGCCGCAATCGGGATGACCACTTTGGTGATGTTCACCTCCAGCACGCGCTCATGCTGCATTTTAACATTGAGGCGATCGAGCTCCAGCGGCGAGAGCATATCTGCCAATTCTAATTGAATGATCAAATCCAGCGGCTTGGTTGGTTTGACGGAATTATCGCCAAACAGCGCGCGGATATTCAATATGCCTAGCCCACGCACCTCTAAAAAATCTTGTAGCAACTCTGGGCAACGGCCTTCCAAGCGCTCGGGCGAGATGCGATAAAAATCCACAATATCATCGGCAATCAAACGGTGACCGCGCGTAATCAGCTCAAGCGCTAACTCACTTTTACCAATAGCGGGGTTGCCTTTTATCAGCACGCCAAAGCCCTGCACCTCAATAAATACGCCATGCATGCTGGTAGATTCCGCCATGGCTTGCTTCAAATAATGGCTCAATAAGTCCATAAGCTGCGGGCTTTGCATAGGCGTGGTGAACAATGGTGTGTGTTGTGAGTTTGCTGCGAGCATTAATTCTTTGGGCGGTTTTTCGCCGTTGGCAACGACGACTGCGGCTAAATCGGTAGAATATAAATTAGTAATCGCCTGCTGCATAGCGATGATGCTTAAAGAGCGTAAGTAGTCCATCTCCGCGCAGCCCAGCACTTGTACGCGGTTAGGGTGAACAAAATTTAGATGACCAATTAAAGCCAGAGATGGCTTAGTAACGGCTTGGGAGTTGAGTTGGTTGGTGCCGCCTTCAAGCCCAGCAATCCAGTTGAGTTTGAGCTTGAGGCGGGTTTGCTTGAATAGCTCGCTTACGTTAATTTGAGCCATAGGTTCAAAACTTTAGTTAACTGCAGTTTGGTGCTTAATGCCACCTTCGGTTTTATGATGATCTTTACGATTTTCTTTGTGTTTCAATACTTGGCGGTCTAATTTGTCCGTTAGCATGTCAATCGCGCTATACATATTTTCGTCGCTGCACTCGGCATGTAAATCGTTGCCGGGCACATGTAGCGTGGCCTCAACCTTTTGGGCGAGCTTCTCTACACGCAGGGTGACTTTCACGTCAATCACATGATCAAAGTGATTGCTGATTCTTGTTAATTTGCTTTGCACGTAATCGCGTAATGCAGGAGTGATTTCTAAGTGATGCCCAGTTAATTGCAAATTCATAACTTGCTCCTTAATAAATTGCTCTAAAGTTTTTACCTTAACAAAATCGCCTAGGCTTAACTATTAGAACAATTTTAGTGTACACCTTTGAATTTTTTTTGCGAGCCAGTTTGAGTAAATTTATCAATATTTTTACATTGTTTTTCGTAAATTCGCAGGTGGAATGTTCAGCGATTCACGATATTTAGCAATGGTGCGTCTAGCCACGACAATGCCTTGTTTGGCTAATGTGTCGCTAATTTGATTATCTGAAAATGGTTTTTTGGGATTCTCTTCACCCACCATTTGTTTAATCAGTGCGCGAATCGCCGTGGCAGAGCATGCGCCACCTGCATCCGTTGCCACATGGCTGCCAAAGAAATATTTTAGCTCAAACACGCCACGCGGAGTGAGCATGTACTTATGCGTTGTGACGCGTGAAATGGTCGATTCATGTAATTCAAGTTCATCTGCAATTTCACGCAACACCAGTGGACGCATGGCAATTTCGCCGTGTTCAAAAAAGTTACGCTGTCTGTCTACAATCGCTTGTGACACGCGCAAAATGGTGGAAAAGCGTTGTTGAATATTTTTAATCATCCAGCGCGCTTCTTGCATTTGACTTTGCAAATATTGGCTGGAATTCTCACGGTTGCGTTTTAAAATATCCGCATACAGTTGGTTAATGCGTAGCTTGGGCATTACGCCGTCATTTAGCGTGGCAATCCAAATGCCTTTGACTTTTTTTACGATGACTTCGTGTTGAATAAAATGGTCAGAGCTAAATTGCGCAAAACTGGCGCCAGGGCGCGGATTTGTTTGCTTGATGAGGCATTGCGCGTTTTTTAGCGCGGCTTCGTTGCAATTAAGCAACTTGCGTAATTTAACAAAATCTTTATTTGCCAATACCGCCAAATGTTGATCAACAATCGTTTTAGCGGTGTCTAAATCGGGCGTGTCAATTGGCAGCATGTTTAGCTGCAACAAAATACATGCTTGTAAATTGGTGGCACCAATACCCGGTGGATCTAAGTTTTGAATGTGTTTGAGCGCGGTTTGCAGCTCCAACAACTCTACTTCAAGTTCTAGCGGCAGTGATTCTACCATGTCTTCCAACGACTCTTCTAAATAGCCGTCTTCGTTGATGCTATCGATGAGTAACAAGATTAAATTTTGGTCGCGCTCAGAAAGCGGCAGCAACTTGAGTTGGCTTAGCAGGTGCTCGCGCAAGTCTTCGGTAACAATTTCCTGTCGCGTAAAATCGCCATCATCATCGCCACTGTCATTTTGCTTGCTTGCTTCATCCCAATTGCTCGCGCTACCATACTCGGCGTTCTCTTCGTCAAAATCGCCACCACCAAATTCGTCACTTGTAGGTGCGGTGTTTTCGGGAGTTTCTTGGGTAGTGCTAGTGCTGGTTTCTTGGTAGTCTAGCGGGCTATAACTTTCGTCTACATCGTCAATATCAGGTTCATCAGCGCCATCATTCGCCAGCGCTTGCTCGGGCAATGCGTCATCAGCATCTGCAATTTCAGTATCTGGCGAATCGTCGTCCACCAGCTCAAGCAGCGGGTTTTCTTGCAAAATGAGTTCAAGTTCTTGATTGAGCTCCAGCGACGACAATTGCAGCAACTTGATAGATTGTTGTAACTGCGGTGTGAGCGCTAGGTTTTGCGAGATTCTTAACTGTAGATTTTGCTTCATGGTTATAACTTGAAGTCTTTACCTAGATAAACTTCGCGTACCGCTTCGTTATTCACAATTTCGAACGGATGCCCAGAAGCAAATACAGTGCCGTCATTAACGATATAGGCGCGGTCGCAAATGCCTAGCGTTTCGCGCACATTGTGGTCGGTAATCAGCACGCCAATGTTGCGCGATGCCAAAAAACGGATAATTTTTTGAATATCCAATACTGCAATTGGGTCGATGCCAGCAAAAGGTTCATCGAGCAGAATAAAGCTAGGGCTGGTGGCCAAGCAGCGCGCAATTTCTACGCGGCGCCGCTCACCGCCAGACAAGCTGACCGCCATATTGTTGCGAATATGCACAATATGTAGCTCTTGCAATAACGACTCTAGCTGCGCATGCCGCGCTTCTTCGCTTAAGTCTTGCAGCTCCAGCACCGCCATAATATTTTCGGCAACAGTGAGTTTGCGAAAAACAGAAGGCTCTTGCGGCAAATAAGCCAAGCCCAAGCGCGCGCGTAAATGAATCGGCATGCGGCTTAAATCTTTGTTGTCGAGCAAGATGCGCCCAGAATCCAACGGCACTAAGCCAACAATCATATAAAAACTGGTGGTTTTGCCAGCACCATTAGGGCCAAGCAAACCAACTACTTCGCCACTCATAATTTGCAGCGAAATATCCTGCACCACGGTGCGGGTTTTGTAAGATTTCCGTAGATGTTCTACAACCAATTCACTCATACTGTAAGCTCGCTCATGGTTTTACTTATTGTGCATTAAGTTGATTGCTAAATCTAAGTGTGCGAGTCACGCTGGGAGGCGCTTCTGCCTTGGGCGCAACGGCTGCTGGAGCAGCAGGCGTAGCTTTATTTTTTGGCTGAATAATCGCTTTGACCCGGCCACTACTAGTGCCGCCAGTGGTAGATTTTACGCCGCCAATCACTTCTGCATACTCGGCGTTTGCGTCGTAGCTAATGTAATCGCCATACACAATGTCTTCGCCACGCTTAACCCATGCTTTGGTGTACAGCTGCACTTTGTCCATGCGGCCATCGTATTCTATGCGTTGCGCACTGCCTTCCATGTATTCGTTTTTGCCCTCGCGCTTTTGCTTAAATGTGGTTGGGTTGCCAGTGGATGTGCTGTGTTGAAAGCCCTCGGAATCCTCATGCACAATCAATTTGTCGGCGTGAATCACCAAAGTGCCTTGCGTTAAAATTACCGTGCCGCTGTAGGTGCTAATTTTTTTGGCATCATTCACGGTCACCGTGTCGGCCTCCAACTCAATGGGTTTGTCGCGGTCAGCCGCTTCGGCAAAGGCGTTCAGGCTAATACATAAGCCCATGCAAGCAATGCTTAATCGAATAAGGTAATTCATTTTTTACTCCGCAATTTCTTGGTAATGACTTGTCGTTGTTTGCTATTTTTTTGCTTGGTTTGGGGCGCTAGTGCCTTAGGTTTTGCGATAAACTGCTTGGCAGGTGGCGCTATTGCTGGTTTTGCGCTCACAATTTTAGCAGGCGTTGTTTTAGCTGGTTTTATTGGCCTAGCGCCTGTTGGTCTTTCATAATGCACTTTAACGCGTTTGTTAAGCTTAACAGTTCGATCTTTTTTGCTATACACCATGCCGGTGGCGTGAATCACCGTATTAGGCGCTTGCTTAATGGTGACTGGGCTATCGGTTTTTACCAAATCTTGGCCAGGTAAAATAAACAATTTTTCTGTCAACACCTGCATTTCACCTTTGCCTTCAAACGCCTCGCGCGTTACCTTTACATTATCTACTACTTGAATTTCTTCTCCATTGTTCGAAATGTAGCCGCGCAAACCTTCAATCCGCGTGTATGGTTTATCCACGGTGTATTGTGTAAAACGCGGGCGCTGCAGCGTTGTGCTGTCGTCATCGGGAAAATGCATCATCTCTGCCGCTGCCATCACGTAGCGCAATTTTCCCGCCGCATCGGTTTGCGTGGTCACAAAATTCGTCATGCTGTAATCAGGATCATGTCGGCTACTACCATCAATTTTTGCGCTTTGCTGCTCCACAGTTTGGCTAATCCAATAAGTGGTTAATGCCAATAAAGCGGCCATCACGAGCGGAAAAAATATGGCTGAGCGGGTCAACATTGCGCATCAAACTTTATTTAAAAAACGGCGCTAATTGCGCCTCCAGCGTGCCTTGCGCTTGCATAATCAGCTCGCACGCTTCGCGCACTGCGCCGTATCCTCCCTGCTTTTGCGTGACATAGTGCGCGCGCTGCCTCACCGAATCTGGTGCGGCTGGCACACTAATCGCCAAGCCGCAGCGTAGCATCGGCGGCATATCCACTACGTCGTCGCCCATAAAAGCGGCTTCATCGGCTTGAATATTCATTTTTTTCAGCAAATCGTTAAACGCTACCAGTTTGTCATCCACGCCTTGGTAAAAATGCATCACGCCCGTGCTCTCGGCGCGCTGCGTCACCACTTTGCTGGTGCGACCCGTGATAATGGCCATTTGCACGCCGCTCTGCCGTAGTAATTTCATGCCCAAGCCGTCTTGCGTGTTAAAGGTTTTATATTCCAAGCCGTCGTCGCCAATGGTTAATCCGCCATCCGTCATCACGCCATCCACGTCAAAAATCACGCATTTTATTTTTTTTGCGCGCGCCAGCACGTCATTAGAAATAGCCATTAGACGACTTTCGCTTTCAGTAAATCATGCATATTGAATGCGCCCACCAGCTTGCCCATTTCATCGGTCACTAGCAAGCCATTAATTTTTTTAATTTCCATCAATTCAAGCGCTTCAACCGCTAGTTGATTCGCTTGTATCGTTCGCGGATTTGCGTGCATCACCTCCGCGATTTTGGCGGTTTTCGCCTCCACGCCATTGGCAAATGTACGGCGCAAGTCACCGTCAGTAAAAATACCAATCGGCCTGTCAGCCGCATCCACAATGGCTGTCAGGCCCATACCTTTTTTCGTGATTTCTAATAAAGCATCGCCTAATAGTACGTTTTCGGCTACTTTTGGCACGGCATCGCCAGTGCGCATAATATCTTTCACGCGCGTGAGCAAGCGCCTGCCAATGTTGCCGCCTGGGTGCGAGCGCGCAAAATCTTCGGCAGAAAAATCGCGGCTATCTAGCACGCAAACCGCCAGCGCATCGCCCAAAGCAAGTGCCGCCGTGGTGCTGGCCGTTGGCGACAAACCCAATGGGCAAGCCTCTTGCGACACTTCTGCGCTTAAATGTACATGCGATTCTTTGGCCAAAGTAGAGGTTGCTTTGCCCGTGATGCTAATGATTTTTGCGCCCAATCTTTTGATGGTGGGCAAGATATTCAAAATCTCGTCGCTCTCACCAGAATTCGAGAGCGCAATCACCACATCGCCTTCGGTAATCATGCCCAAATCGCCATGGCTGGCCTCGGCTGGGTGCATAAAAAACGCTGGTGTGCCAGTGCTGGCAAGCGTTGCAGCGATTTTTCGGCCAATATGGCCAGATTTTCCCATACCGCTTACCACCACACGACCTTGGCAATGTAAAATAAGCTGAACGGCCTGATCGAAGTTTGTGTCAAGCCGTTTGGCAAGCGCTTCAATTTCCTGCGCCTCAATCTTTAGCACTTTGCGCGCTAGTTCCAATGTACTTGGTGCGTGCGCGAGTTCAGTTTGTAGTAAAGTTGGTGTCATAGTTACTCAGTATAAAAGGGAACGCGCGATGAATAAAGCAAAAACAGCCAGATTTTTAGTAAAATGGCAAAAGTAGGCACATTTTTTGCCTAAAGTTGCCGATTTTTAAACTTACAACAATCATAAACCAAGAAAATAACACTCATGTTTGATTCACTCACCAGCGTTTTGCTCCTACTCACCAGCTCGGTACTCGCCGTCGCGTTGTTCCGCGTGTTGCGCTTGCCTGCCATGTTGGCCTATTTTGCAGTGGGCATTTTATTTGGACCTTACGCCCTCAATTTGTTGCCAAATACCGAATCTGGCCGTCATTTGGCTGAGTTTGGTATCGTGTTTTTAATGTTTAGTATCGGGCTGGAGTTTAGCTTACCCAAGCTTTACGCCATGCGCAAAACCTTGTTTGGCTTGGGTGGCGCGCAAGTGCTTATCACGCTGGGAGCCGCCTTGCTATTGGGTTCGCTCGCAGGGCTTAGTTTGCCAACGGCGTTTATGATTGGTGGTGCGCTCACCATGTCGTCCACGGCAATTGTGTCCAAAATCCTTATGGAACGCGTCGATTTGAACTCGCGCCACGGTCGCCTTAGCATTGGTATTTTGCTGTTTCAAGATTTAGCCGTCATTCCGATTTTGGTGCTCATCCCCACCTTAGGCGCACACTCGGCCAATTTGAGCGCCACGCTTGGCTTATCGCTCATCAAATCCGCCGTGCTGCTATTTGTGCTGTTCAAGTTTGGCAAAGCTGCCTTCAACTATTGGTTTGGCCTCGTGGCGGCGCAACGCTCGCGCGAGTTATTTGTCATGAACGTGCTCATGGTCACGCTGCTGCTAGCAACTGCAACCAAGCTGGCAGGCTTATCCTACGCGCTTGGCGCGTTTATCGCCGGCATGTTGATTTCTGAAACGCGCTACCGCTACCAAGTGGAATCCGACATTGCTTCCTTTCGCGATATTTTGCTTGGCTTGTTTTTCATCAGCGTCGGCATGCTGTTAGATTTTCATTATCTTATTTCGCACGTCGGCTTAGTTGTGGCGCTGTTGCTGGCTTTCGTACTATTTAAAGCGGTCGTCATTGCCGTACTCATTCGCATGTATGGCTTCGAAGCAGGCGTTGGCATTCGTGCGGGCGTTATTCTCGCGCAAGCGGGCGAGTTTAGCTTTGTAATTTTGGCGCTAGGCTTGGAGCAAAAATTGATTGGCGGCAACGCGCTGCAATTGGTGCTGGCAGCATCGCTACTTTCCATGGTGATTGCACCATTCCTCATTCAAAAAAATGGAAAAATCGCACGCAAATTGATTAAAAGTTACATGATGAATAGCGACCAAAAGGTAGATGCGGTTGATCTTGTAGGGAAAGACCTAAAAGACCATGTGATTATATGTGGCTATGGCCGTAGCGGCCAATATCTAGGCCGTTTTTTGAAAGAAGAGCGTATCCCGTTTATTGCACTAGATATTGATCCGACACGTGTACACGATGCCGCCGCCGCGGGCGAGCATGTGATGTATGGCGATGCGGGTCGCCGCGTGGTGCTGGAGGCCGCAGGCGGCGCACGCGCCAAGGCGCTGATTGTGAGTTATTCTGATATGCGTGCCTCCATGAAGGTGTTGCATGTGGCGCAGGAAAGTTATCCCGATTTGCCCGTCATCGTGCGCACTTACGATGAAACGCATATGGACGAATTTCGCGATGCCGGCGCGACCGAAGTGGTGCCGGAGGTGCTAGAAGGCAGCCTGATGCTCGCTTCGCACGCGTTGGTTCTGCTTGGCGTGCCACTCAATCGCGTGGTTAAACGCATCCGTTCGTTCCGTGAGGAGCGCTACAGCATGTTTAAGGGGTATTTCCGCGGCGTGACCGATGCCAACGACGACGACAACGCAAAGCAGGTCATGCTGCATTCTGTGGAAATTAACCCAAATTCGTTTGTACACGGCATGCGCATCGATGAAATTGACTTTTCGCGTTTTGAAGTGGAGGTGCAAATGTTGCGTCGACCGAATATGCCAGAGCCGATTTCTGCGCGCGACGACATTACACTGGCCGATGGCGATGTGGTGGTGCTGTTGGGCAGCACGGAAAGCCTGATTGCAATCGAGATTTACCTCATTTCAGGCAAATCGTGAGTTTAAAAATTATCGTTGTTGGCGGCGGCATTGTTGGCTGCATGACCGCACTAGAGCTCGTTCAGCGCGGATTTCAGGTCACCATTGTCGAGCGCAATAGCATTGCCGCACAAACCTCGGGCGAAGCGTCATGGGCGGGCGCAGGCATTTTGTTTCCGCTATTGCCTTGGTTTTATAAAGATGAAGTGAATGCGCTAAGCTTAGCGGGCGCGGCACTTTACCCAGCCATTTGTAAGTTTTTGCTGGCAGAAACTGGCATCGACGCAGAATATAGTCAAAGCGGTATGTTGATAAAACCGCCATTCGACGCGACTTTAGCGCAAAGTTGGTGCGCAAAAAATGGGGTGGAATTTGCAATAAAAAGCGACGATTTGCTACTGCCGAACTTATTTTTACCTACGGTCGCGCAAGTAAAACCACCGCATTTGCTGCAAGCGCTTAAAGCCTGTTTGCTTAAGCGCGGCGTTACTTTAGTCGAGCAAACACAACTTGAGCCGCTGCCAGCATGTGAAAGTATCGATGTCTGGAGACCAAGTACTGGCGCGGCTCTCAGGGCAGATGCTTTTGTTGTCACTTCGGGTGCGTGGAGTTTTGATTTGCTTAAAGAAACCTCATTAAAACTCGACATCAAACCCATGCGTGGGCAAATTTTGCTCTATCAATTGCCAGTGAATTCGCTGCCAAATATTGTGTATCAAGATGGCTTTTATTTGGTGCAACGCCGCGATGGTTACTTGTTGGCGGGCAGCACGCTGGAGGATGTCGGTTTTGATACTGGCACCACAGAAGCCGTGAAATTGGCGTTGCAAACCAAGGCAGAAGCTATTATGCCAAGTTTAAAGCATGCCGCTGTCATCAAGCACTGGAGCGGCTTGCGGCCAGGCACGCCAGATAACCTGCCGACTATTGCCGCACATCCAACGATTAAAAATTTATATCT
>JAYVSZ010000038.1:0-50000 GCA_043774925.1 Methylophilaceae bacterium
CGCGAGAAAGTCTCGCGAATATCACGCGCCGATGCAAGCGGGTCAGGGTTGCCATCTGGGCCTTGTGGGTTCACATAAATAAGCCCCATTTGCACTGCGCCCAATGGCTGATCTAGCTGGCGGTCGCCTTTGTAACGTGCATTGCCAAGCCAAGTGGTTTCTGGACCCCAATAAATATCATCTTCTGGCTCCCAAATATCTACACGGCCGCCCGCAAAACCAAACGTTTTAAAACCCATCGAATCTAACGCGACAGTACCTGTTAATACAATCAAATCGGCCCATGATATTTTTCGGCCATATTTTTGTTTAATTGGCCAAAGCAAACGGCGTGCTTTATCTAAGTTACCGTTATCTGGCCAGCTGTTGGTTGGTGCAAAGCGCTGAGAACCTGTGCCAGCACCGCCACGGCCGTCATAAATACGGTAAGTGCCTGCGGCATGCCACGACATGCGGATAAAAAATGGGCCGTAATGGCCATAATCGGCAGGCCACCAATCTTGTGAGTCGGTCATAAGAGCGGTCAGGTCTTTCACTACTGCATGCAAATCTAAGCTTTTAAATTCCTCAGCATAGTCAAATTTTTCATCCATTGGGTCAGATAAAGGTGAGTGCTGATGTAAAATTTTCAGATTTAATTGTTCTGGCCACCAGTTGGCATTGTTTTGGCTTCCAGCCACAGTATTTTTGGTCACATTGCCCGCAAAGGGGCATTTTGCTTCAGTTGTCATTTCTATCTCCTAAAATATAAAACGGCTTACATATAAAAAAGTTAGTGCGCTGCTGCATATAAAGCCAGTAAATCTATGATGAGCTGGCTTGTATTTCCATCAATATTTTTTAAAGTTTGATTTAACATTGTATTCTCCCCATCTCTGTTCAATGAAATGCATTGTAGAGCGCAAGAATTCATTTGCATAATTGTATATTTTGATGTCGTTGATAAATTTAATTAATCAATGTATGATTAAAATTATTAATGTATCGAGCAAGTAATGACACTTATCGAATTAAAATTTGTAGTCGCTGTGGCACAAGAGCATAACTTTAGGCGCGCGGCAGAAAAGTGTTTTGTCACCCAGCCCGCCTTGAGTTTAGGTATAAAAAAGCTTGAAGAAGAGCTGGGCGTAATGATTTTTGAACGCAGCCGTACCGAGGTGACAGTGACAGAAGTGGGCGCGCAAATTGTCGAGCAAGCCAATTTAGTGCTAGAGCAAGCGGCGCGCTTAAAAGAAATGGCCGCGCATGGCGCAAATCAGCTGGATGGCTTGTTTAAACTAGGCATGATTCATTCGGTGGGACCCTATTTATTACCAGAAATTATTCCTATTTTGCGCAAAATCGCGCCGAAAATGCCACTGGAAATTGAGGAAACACTCACCGCCAATTTGGAAGTGCAGCTGCGTAATGGCGTGATAGACGCGGCAGTAATCGCCTTGCCATTTGATGTGCCAGGCGTACAGGTGAAAGCCTTATACGACGAGGAATTTGCTGTGGTAGTACCCAGCAGCCATCATTGGGCGCACAGAAAGCATATCCATGCAGAGGAGTTATCGGAAGAAAAAGTTTTGCTACTCAATAGCGGCCACTGTTTTAGTAACCAAGTGACGCAAGCTTGCCCAAAACTTTCGCGCAAGGGCGAGATTTTGCAAGGGAACTCGCTGGAAACCATTCGCAATATGGTCGCTTCTAATTTAGGCATTACCGTGCTGCCCAGTTCGGCTACGGCTAATCGTTATAATAGTCCGTTAATTAAGGTGGTTCCATTTGCAAAACCAGTGCCCACGCGGCGTATCGCCATTGCTTGGCGTAAAAGTTTTGTACGGATGGAGGCGTTAGAAAAAATTGCGGAATCAATTAAATCAATCAATTCTGCATATATGAAAATGATTTAAACCACGCAAATGGTGCGCTAGCAATAATTTGCGCGCACAAAAAAGGGCGCATTAAGCGCCCTTTTTAATTAGTCGAAACTAATTATTTATTCATTACGTACATTGTGACTTCGAAACCGAAACGCATTTCAGTAGCAGCTGGTGTTGTCCACATAATAATTCTCCTGTTTGGTTGATATGCAATACTATGATTCATCATATTACAGATTTGTTGTGTGGCAAGCGTATGTGATGTAATGAAAAACAGCTAATGAAAATCATTAGATGAGATTACATTAAAATTAATAAACAAGTAAAACGCGATAGCCAGCCACGGGTAAATCGCTGGCATGGATAGGTAATTTAATGCGAATTTCTTCATGTGCGCCAAGACCCGCATCCAGCTTGGCTCCTGGGCTTAGGTATTCAACAGGCTTGATTAAGCGCCTTAAAACTGGCTGGTCGTCAATATTGGTGAGAGTTAGCTCGATGTTGGGGTAAGTTTGCGTGTAGTTTGCTTTGTTAATCAGCGAGCTAGAGAAATTAATCACACCTTGATAATGCTCGTCCTCTTGCATGTCCGAGTCGTCAATCGCCAATAAATCTAAATTGCTTGGTAATGCAATTGTACAGTTTAGATAAGCACAGCCCTGCACTAGCAATGGCTTAAATTGTGGATATTCGGCTGCGAGTTTGATGCGCATAAAGTAAGTGGTTTGCAATGCCGCCAAAACAAGTAGTAAGAGACTTAACAAGCAATACCAAAGGTTGAGCTTGTTTTTTTTTCGTGAAAATTTCGGATTCGTCGTTAAATCTTCAATCACAATCGGCGTGTCGAGCGCATCACTGCTACTTGTCTCTGCCCCAGAAGCAGCGCCAAATTGGCCAATGTAAGTCGGGCTATCTGTTATTTCGCCATCAATAGCTTGCAGCTCTTGATCTACATCGATTTTGACAGTTTCTTGGCCAGCAACATCGTCATCAGCATTCTTTGGATTTTCGTTTACGAGGCTCGCTTGATATTCCGCCGCGCTGGTAATGTCATCCGAAATTTCTGTCAGTCGATTTTTAGCGTTAAAAACATGGCTGCAATGCCCGCATTGCACCTTGCCGCGATGCGCTTTGAGATGCACGTTATTGAGTAGAAACTGAGTTTCACACTCAGGACAAGATGTGATGTAATTCATATTTTAGTGCCAGTAAGCAATATCCATGCATCCATTTGTTTGGGTGGGTTCATCTCAAACCATTCGCTGTAGCACGTAATGAGCGCTTCGCTCTGTGCCTCTAATATACCCGACAATGCCACTTTGCCGCCAGTTTTACAATATTTAGCAAGCGCTGGCGCAAGGACCATCAGCGCGCCGGATAAAATATTAGCGACAACAACATCAAATGTTTGCTGCGAGAAGGTATTTGCATCGTAAAAATCAATTTTAACCTGATTTTGCTCGGCGTTGTTATAGCTGGCAATAATGGCCTGCGCGTCAATATCCACGCCCACTACAGCGCCAGCGCCTAGTTTCTTTGCAGCAATCGCTAAAATGCCAGAGCCACAACCGTAATCTAAAACGCTGCCAAGTTTTTGTTGTGTCAGCCATTCTAAACACAAATGCGTCGTTGGATGACTACCCGTGCCAAAAGCCAAACCTGGATCGAGTACGATATTAATGGCGTCTTGACTCGGCGCCTCATGCCAAGTGGGCACAATGTAAAAGCTATCGGTAATTTTAATTGGGTCAAATTGTGCCTGAGTGGCTCGCACCCAGTCTTGATCGGCAATGGCTTCGGTTGAATAGCTGAACTGTTGAATGCGTGTTGCAAGCTTTAGATTGTGCAAAAGTTGGTTGATATCAGCAGTTTCATCCAACATTGCAGTCACGATGTTTTGCTGCCAAATGCCAGGTGGCGGATACTGAATATCGGCACTACTCGGCTCGCCAAAAATGGCTTGTTCGGCCGGCGTTTCAGCATGCGCATCCTCAATGCATGCAGAAAGCGCGCCCAACGCCATTAGTGCATCGCTAATCGCATCAGCATTGCTATCATTCGCTTGAATTTTAAGTAACAGCCAAGCCACTACTTGCCCATTACTTACTTTGTATGCCGAGTTTTTGTTCGAGATAGTGGATGCTGGTGCCACCCAAGTGAAATGCAGCATCTGCCATCAAATCGATATGTAGTGGTACATTGGTTTTAATGCCGTCAATCATCATCTCAGATAATGCAATACGCATGCGCGCAATCGCTTGGTCGCGCGTAGCGCCGTAAGTAATCAGCTTGCCAATCATCGAATCGTAATTCGATGGCACAGTATAGCCCGCGTAAGCATGCGTATCGATGCGAACGCCAGGGCCTCCAGGCATGTGGAAGGTGCTGATTTTGCCTGGCGAAGGTACGAAATTGTACGGGTCTTCCGCATTGATACGACATTCAATGGCGTGACCACGCAGTTCAATATCTTTTTGGCGGAATTTCAATTTTTCGCCAGCCGCCACAAAAATTTGCTGTTGCACCAAGTCCAAGCCTGTAATCATCTCAGTCACGGTGTGCTCCACTTGCAGGCGCGTGTTCATTTCGATAAAGAAAAATTCGCCATTTTCATATAAAAATTCAAAGGTACCTGCACCGCGATATTTAATTTTGCGGCAAGCTTCTGCACAACGCTCGCCTATTTTATCGCGTAGTTTGGCTGGCAACAAAGGCGATGGCGCCTCTTCAATAATTTTTTGGTGGCGGCGCTGCATAGAGCAATCACGATCGCCCAAAAATACGGCGTTTCCATGTTGGTCGGCTAAAATTTGAATTTCAATATGGCGTGGATTTTCTAGGAATTTTTCCATATAAACCACAGGGTTACCAAAAGCAGCCTGTGCCTCGGCTTTGGTCATGCTCACCGCGTTAATCAGCGCAGCCTCAGTATGCACTACGCGCATGCCGCGTCCACCACCGCCGCCTGCCGCCTTGATGATGACGGGGTAACCTACACGTTTGGCGGTTCTAATAATTTCTGCAGGGTCATCTGGCAGGGCGCCGTCAGAGCCAGGCACGCAAGGTACACCAGCCTTTTTCATCGCATCTTTAGCGGATACTTTATCACCCATTAAGCGAATCGTTTCTGCGCGCGGGCCAATAAACACAAAGCCGCTTTGTTCAACCCGTTCCGCAAAATCTGCATTTTCAGATAAAAATCCATAACCCGGGTGAATCGCTTGCGCGTCAGTCACTTCGGCCGCGCTAATGACTGCGGGAATGCTTAAATAACTTAAATTAGAAGCCGCAGGGCCAATGCAGACAGATTCGTCGGCAAGCTTGACGTATTTTGCTTCCTTATCGGCCTCAGAGTGCACCGCTACGGTTTTAATGCCAAGCTCGCGGCAGGCGCGTTGCACGCGTAGGGCAATCTCACCCCTGTTTGCGATTAAGATTTTTTCAAACATACTTAATTAACCAATCACAAATAAAGGTTCGCCGTATTCGACAGGCTGGCCATTCTCAACAAGGATTTTCTTAATCACACCCGCGTAATCACATTCGATTTCATTCAGTAATTTCATGGCTTCAATAATACATAGCGTATCGCCCACCGCAACGGTAGCACCCACTTCTACAAAAGCCGCGGCCTCTGGTGAAGATGAACGGTAGAATGTGCCCACCATGGGAGATTTCACCACATGGCCTTGTATGGCAGTTGGCACGGGTGCCGCTTCAATTGGCGCTGCCGCTTGTGCCAGCAAATGTTGGTGTTGCGGCGCAGATGTGTAATGCGTTGCTTGCGGTGCGCTTTGCATAAGCGCGCGACTAATGCGCACTTTTTCTTCCCCTTCGGTAAGTTCCAGCTCGGTAATGCCAGAAGCCTCGACCAAATCAATCAATGTTTTAAGTTTGCGTAAATCCATAATAACCCCTGTGTTACTTAATAATAATGACAGCTAGTTTTTTAGATGATTGATTGCTAGGTTGGCAATTGCATAGCGAAGCGCGGCATTATAGCCTTCCGCGCCCAAACCACTAATAACGCCAATCGCAATATCGCTAAAATATGAGTGATGCCTAAAACTTTCGCGTGCAAAAACGTTAGAAAGATGTACTTCGACGAAAGGAATTTTTACTGCCGAAATTGTGTCGCGAATGACGATGGAAGTATGTGTAAAAGCGGCGGGGTTGATAATAATAAAATCAACTTTATTCACCGCTAATGATTGTATTTTGGCGACAATTTCCGCTTCTGCATTACTTTGAAAAGTTTCCAAATGAACGCCATGCGTTTTTGCTAGCACGCTAAGGTTTTGGTCTATATCTGCCAGCGTCAGTTTGCCGTAGTGCTCTGGCTCGCGTGTGCCAAGCAGATTTAAGTTTGGGCCATGGATTACCAGAATGGAATGTGTTGCCATTGCTTAGCTTCTCGGTAGTTTTTTGCAGTCTTTCATAATTGCAAGTTTGCCGAAGTTAAGCAATTTTGTCTAGCTAATTCGCAGAAATTAAGAGAAGTTAAGGCGTGCCCTAGAGTTAAGTGCTTGAATAAAAAGCTAAAAACTTTTTAAATTAATTTATTTAAAGTTTCTTCCACTTGCGGCATAGAAAGTCGCCCAAAATAGGTTTTTGCCACCGTTCCGTCAGCTTTAATAATGATGGTATAAGGCAGCACATCTTGGCTATTGCCAAGACTAAAGGCCAAATCGTTGCCTGCCATATCGGCCGCCAATAAAGGATAGCTCACCTTGGTGGTTTTAGTGAATTCTTTAACTAAGCCAATATTGTCCGTGGCAATGCCTAAAATAATGACATTTTTGTTTTGATATTTTGTGTTGAGCGCTGAAAGTTCAGGCATTTCTTCACGGCAAGGTGGGCACCATGTTGCCCAAAAATTAAGCACAATTACTTTGCCTTGCCATTGCTTAAGCGCCTGTGGTTTACCATTTTCATCGGGAAAGCTAGCAGCAAATAAAGCTTGGGTAGTGATAGCGTTACTCGCTTGCGCACTTTTTTCGCCAAAAAAAGTCGTGCGAATAATAAGCCCAAAACACAGTGCGAGGATGAAATAGCCGATAATGGCGAGTTTTTTATTGGACATTTATTGTGACTTTTTTAACAAACAATTTGTGGGTTACATTCATTGGGTTTAAGCGCATTCACGCGATTTACCACTTTCAGAAATTCAGCGGAGTTTTGGTAGCCAATGATTTTAAATGGTTTAATTTCTTGCCCAGAGCGATTAAAAAAGATGATGCCTGGCGGGCCGAACAAGCCAAAGCGCTGCAGTAAAGCTAGGTCATCGTCATTGTTGGCGGTTACGTCAGCCTGCAATAACACCGTATCTTTTAGCGCCGTTTGAATGGTATTTTCGCTAAAAGTGAGTTTTTCCATTTCTTTGCAGCTTGTGCACCAATCTGCGTAAAAATCTAGCATTACAGTTTTGCCTTTGGCATTTTTAATCGCTTTGTCCAAATCGGCCACGCTTTTAATACGCGTAAATGGCAAATGCTTTGTGTTTAAGCCCAGTATATTGTTGATGGGCTGCGTTATATTGTGCGGCAATACTGGCCACACAATATACGCCGCCATGGCGAGCATGAGCACACCAAAAAAGTTGCGTACTGCGTTCATCCAAAGCCCTGCTTTGGGCAGCACATGGCCTGCAGATGCGCCAATGAGCAGCAAAGGTACGCCCATGCCGATGGAAAGCGCGAATAGCGCAACGCCGCCAAGCACGACATCGTGCGTTTGGCCAATGTAAATAAGCGCACCCGCCAGCGGCGCGGCCACGCAAGGGCTGACGATTAAAGCCGAAATTGCACCCATGCTAAAAACGCCTAAAAATTGCCCGCCTTTAAGTTTGTTGGCTGTGTTCACCATACGATTCTCGATGTTTTGTGGCAAACGTAATTCGTAAAAACCGAACATCGAAAATGCTAAAAATACAAATATGCATGCCGTGAACGCCAATATCCACGGGCTTTGCAGGGCATTGCTAAGCAATTGTCCAGAGAGTCCCGCGGCAATGCCAGCGAGTGTGTAGCTGAGCGCCATGCCCATGACATAAGCCAACGATAAATTAAAGGCATGCAAACGGCTGGTAGCGTGATGGTGCACTTTTTTGTCGCCGACGATAATGCCAGAAAGAATTGGAATCATCGGCAGCACGCATGGCGTAAGCGCGAGCAGCAAGCCAAAGCCAAAAAAGCCTGCGACAATGAGCCAAATCTTTCCACCTTTTAGCAAAGTGGTGGCTTGGTCGTCATTGGACGATGAGTCAATAGTCGCGCCAGAAGCCGCACCGTTATTGGCTTGCAGGCCATTTGTATTTAAATTAAACGTTTTGTGTTGCGGTGCGTAGCACAAGCCTTTTTCGCTACAGCCTTGATACGTCGCGTCTAAAACCAACGCCTTTGCTGCGTCCGCTACATGAATTTTGGCGACAAAATCGTGGTGATACACTTCCGTTTTGCCAAAGTTCGGGTCTTCTTTAATCTCGCCTTTGGGCAAATCTACAGCGTTTATTTTGCCTTGGTTGGCATCTTTAATGGCAAATTTTATACGCTGATTGTATAAATAATAACCAGGCACAATAGTAAATTGCGCTTGTAAAACATCGCCAGAAACCGCTTCCACATTGAGTTTGAAGGCTTGGTCTGGTGGTAAAAAATCCTCCTGCGTGTTTTCTGCGAATATATTTTCTGCAGATGCGGGCTGGCCGAGCAGCAATAAAAAGCTGCTTAAACAAAATATTAAATATGAAAAACGTTTCAACATTGTTATCCTAATCATTGTGCACTTGTAATTAGTGCGGCAAACCACCATGTAGATTGAGATTAATTCTTTCAGGAAGTTCGCAATATGCGTTTTTTAGTTGGCCTAATTTTACTCGCTTTTCCTATCGTCGAGATACTTTTGCTTGTCGAACTTGCCCACCGTTATGGCTGGTGGCTGTTATTATACTTGGTCGTGATGAGTTATCTTGGCTTACAATTAATTCGTGGCGAAAAGCAATTAATCTCCGCTAAAATGATGCAAAGCCTGAGTGCTGGTGGAAACCCACTTAAAGCCATGCTAGGAAGCGCACGCAATATGGTCGCTGGCGTGTTGTTGCTTATCCCGGGCGTGATGAGTGATGTGATTGCGGCAATTTTGCTGCTGATTCCGATTCAGCAGCCGAAAGTAAATGTCGAAGTAAATGCCGAAGTAAATGTAAGTGCCGCTGGAGGCACGCAGACCAACTATGAAAGTACATATAAAAAAAGCAATAAACCAGCCGCTAACGACGATGTGATTGAGGGCGAATTTACTGAAATTAAAGAAGAATAAATTGAAATTAAGAGAAATTAATGACCAAAGTTACTATTCAATCTAGCGGACATCAGTTCGAAGTTAAACCCAGCCAAACCGTGCTACAAGCGGCTATTGATGCGGGTGTCAATCTGCCTTACGGCTGTCGCAACGGCGCGTGTGGCTCGTGTAAAGGCAAAATTATTTCGGGCAAAGTCATGCACGACGATTATCAGCGCAGCGCAATGACAGAGGAAGAATTGGCCGCGGGCAATTCGCTTTTTTGCTGCGCGCGTCCACTAGAAGATTTGGTCATTGAATGTCGCGAAATTGAAGGCATTCACGGCATCAAGCCACGCATTTTGCCAGCGCGTGTGCTTAAAAAAGAGAAGCTTTCGCACGATGTGATGGCGCTATACCTGAAATTGCCAGCAAGTGAGCGCCTACAATTTATGGCAGGGCAATACATCGAGTTTATTCTTAAAGATGGCAAACGCCGCGCATTTTCGATCGCCAATGCGCCACATGAAGAAGGCGCGCTAGAGCTCCATTTACGTTTAATCGCGCACGGCCAATTTACCGAATACGTGTTTAACGAAATGCCAGAAAAAGCGATTTTGCGCATTGAAGCGCCTTTTGGTACGTTTTACTTGCGTGAAGAATCAGAAAAACCGATTATTTTTGTCGCAGGCGGTACGGGTTTCGCACCGATTAAAGGCATTATTGAGCACATGATTCATTCGCAAAACCCGCGCCAAATCTTGCTCTACCGCGGTGTGCGCAGTTTGGAAGATTTATATATGGATAATTTGTGCCAGCGCTGGGCGGAGCACCTGCCGAATATCACCTACATTCCCGTGCTTTCCGAGCCAAAACCTGAAGATAACTGGCAGGGTAGAACGGGATTCGTGCATCAAGCCGTACTGGCGGACATCCAGCATCTAAGCGGCTATCAGGCCTATGTGTGCGGCGCACCAGTGATGGTAGATGTGGCGCATAAAGCTTTTGTTGAACAAGGGCTAAACGCAGAAGAGTTCTTCTCGGATGCGTTTACATACGCCAATCCTGGTGCGAATCCTACAGCAAAAGTCTAGTAGAAAGCTTTTCAAACATCGCTTCATCGCCGCCCGTTTCGGCCACATGCACTTGCAAATTTTGTTTTAGCGCCTCTTCCGCAACGCGGGCATGATTCACAAAAATTGGTGTATTTTTCAGCCATTCTGCATTTTCAGCTAAATCTATTAAATGGCGCATCGCTTCAGAGCTAGTCACGACAATACCATACAGTTTTGTTGTTTTTAATAAATCGCAATTTTTTTGTGGATTTGTTCGTTGGTAGCACTCAGCAAAAGTGACTGTTGCGCCGCGTTGTTTAAGGCTTTCTGCTAATATTTCTCGGCCGCCAAGCCCGCGAAAAATCATCACATTTTTGGTTGTAAACATTTCTGGCAAAGCTAGCAAGCTTTCCGAATCAAAACGTTCGTGCGGCGTAAGCACTTGCTTTACGCCAAAACTTTCCAATTCCTTTGCCGTAGCTGGACCAATTGCAGCGAATTTTAAATTGGCTGGAATGCCTTTTTTAATCAATCGCGGCATGCCGCTTTGTACCGCGTTACTGCTGATAAAAATCGCCCAATCATAAGTTTCAATTTGGCTGAGCGCCGCATCAAATAAGGCGTAGTCGGCAAGTGGCGTGATTTCAATCAGCGGAAATAAAATGGGGGTGCCGCCCGCATTTTTAATTAACTCGGCAAGTTTTTTGGCTTGTTCAACTGGGCGGGTAATGGCGATGTGCTTGCCTGCCAAAAGTGTGTTCATTTATTTAATATGGTCTAAATCGGCCAATATTTTATCTGCACCGCGTGCAATGAGTTTGTCGGCCAATGCTCTGCCAAGCGCATCTGGATTGGCTGTGGAGCCAGTAGTGCTTTCGCACAACATTTGCTTGCCGTCCACGCTCGCCACAAAACCCGTCATCACAATTTCTTTGTTCACGATGGTTGCATAAGCGCCCAAAGGCACAGTGCAGCTACCCGCCAGCGCGCGGCTAAATGCACGCTCGGCCGCTACGCATTGCTGTGAGTCTAAATGGTTTAAGGGCGCTAAAATGGTCAATAAATCTTTGCGATTTGTATTAATTTCAATACCGAGCGCGCCTTGGCCAACCGCGGGGATGCTGTCCTGTGGCGAAATAGTTGTTTTAATGCGTGCACTTAAACCTAGACGAATTAAACCGGCTGCAGCAAGAATAATTGCCGCATATTGGCCTTCGTCTAGTTTGCGTAAGCGCGTTTGTAAATTGC
Source organism: Methylophilaceae bacterium (assembly GCA_043774925.1). Lineage (GTDB taxonomy): Bacteria > Pseudomonadota > Gammaproteobacteria > Burkholderiales > Methylophilaceae > JAYVSZ01. The sequence goes on from JAYVSZ010000038.1 coordinate 11,444, forward strand.
CACGGAGCGATTCGATTTTCAAATGCGGAAAGCGTGCCATGAGCTGGCTTTGGCGGCGCAAGCTAGAAGTACCAACGATGCTGCCATGCGGTAAATCCGCCAGTGAATTAAAATCGTTCGAAATAAACGCATCGCGCGCATCTTCGCGCTCGCCCGTCGCCACTAGCATAAAGCCTGCTGGCAAGTTCATCGGCACGTCTTTCATGCTGTGCACGGCCAAATCGGCGCTACCGTTTTCCAGCGCGGTTTCTAATTCCTTTACAAATAAACCTTTGCCGCCAATGCGCGACAGCGGAGAATCCAAAATTTGGTCGCCAGTGGTTGTCATGCCCAGAATTTGCACATCGCACGCAGGATACAACGCTTGTAATGTGGCTTGAATAAACTTGGCTTGCCACATGGCAAGCGCGCTCTCACGCGAGGCGATTACAAGTTTTTTAGGTGAGAAATGTGTATTCATTCCACAATTTTAGCACAGCACTAAGTTTACAAAGTCTTATACGAACTCAATTTTTAGGTTAAGCTTACGTTTTGCTAGCACTAAAAATTTAATCAGGGGTTGATTAACGATGTCTTAAGCTATTGGTTTGAGACAGATTTTAGGAGGTTTCTATGCAATATCAGTTGGATATTTTCATCAATTCGCTTAACCAGTTTTGGTTACAACTCGTCAATTTTGTGCCTAAATTATTGGCAGTCATCGTTATTTTATTTTTTGGCTGGCTCATTGCCAAATTGGCTAGAAGCGCCGTTAAGCGCCTTTTGGTGCTGACGCATTTTGATCAATTTGCGCAAAAATCTGGGCTAGAAGCCTTTATGAACAGTGGCAATGTGAGATTGACGCTAAGCGGTGTTATTAGCCAAGTGGTGTATTGGCTGGTGATTATTTTGTTTGTCATAACTGGCGCAAATGCGCTTGAATTAAGCGCGGTGGCTAATTTGTTACAGCAACTTGCTGGATATTTACCGCACATCATTGTGGCGATTTTAGTGGTGGTTTTTGGTACGCTCCTAGCGAGATTTGTGAACCGATTGGTGTTTGCCTGGTTGCACGGTATTAAATTTGAACATGCGCTGGTCGTGAGCACATCTGCAGAATATGGCATTCAATTGTTGGCGGTATTTGTGGCGCTAGAGCAACTGGGCATTGGTATGCAGCTTATTTATTCGCTATTTGTGATTGTATTTGGCGCGGTATTTTTGGCACTGGCAATTGCCTTTGGCTTGGGCGGCAAAGATTGGGCAGCCAAAGTGATTGAGGATTTGCAAAAAAATAAGAACGGCTATTAAGCCAAATATTTAGTAAGTTTGTTTTACCAGATGCTGCTGACGGCGGCTAATGGCGACGGTTTCTGGCACGCCTTTTAACAGCGCGTGCCATTGTGAATCGCCAGCGTCGTCGGCACGTTTTTCGTAACCCGCAATAAACACGCTGGCCACCAAGCAATTGCGGTGCAGGCGCACAAATTGCGCGCCAAATTCAGCTTCTAAATTGGTCAGCGATTCTTCTAGCAAATATTCGCGTTCCACTGTGCGCACCGTTACATATTTAAGCTCGGCGCGCAAATACACAATCTCGTTAATGGGCACCAAAATCACGCGACCACGTTCGTATATGCTCAAGTGGCCACGCATTTTGTGCAATGCCTTGAGAGCCTCGCCAATATTGCCTCGCAGGGCATATGCTTTATCAATCGCTGCTTGTAAACGCGCTAAACGAATCGGTTTTAGCAAGTAATCCACCGCGTTTAAATCAAACGCTTTAATCGCGTAAGTATCGTAAGCGGTGGTAAAAATAATATGTGGTTTTGGCTCAAGTTTTTGCGCATGTTGCGCCGCTTCCAGCCCGTCCATCAGCGGCATGCGAATATCTAGCAACAGCAAATCTGGCTTAGTTTCGGCCGCTAATTCCAGCGCTTCTTTGCCATTTTTCGCTTCGGCAACAATGCTGACATTGCCAATATCGCCAAGCAAATCTCGTAACCGATTGCGCGCAGGCGCTTCGTCATCTGCAATCAATATTTTTAATAATTCAGCCATCTATTTGGCCTCATAAGGCAGGCGAATACTCACGTTATAACGATTATTCTTCGCTTCACTTTTTAGTGAAGCCTCTAAATCAAAGTGCAATTTTAAGCGTTCGCGAATATTTTTCAGTGCCATTTTATTGCCGCTGTGGTGATCGTTTTCGGGCGAATAAGGGTTGCTGATATTGATGTGCAACTCTTTATTTTTTGGCGTGATAGAAACTACAATTTCGCCGCCTTCTGGCATTGGCTCTATGCCGTGATACACCGCGTTTTCCAGTAAGGGCTGCAAAATCAGCGGCGGAATTAGCGCTTCTGGCGGCATGTCGTCAATGTGCCATGTGATTTTTAAGCGATTCTCTAAGCGCAGGCTTTCTATATTCAAATATTGGCGACACAGCGAAATTTCCTGCGAAATTGGCACTAAATCACGATTTTCCGCCATCAGCACGCGAAATAAATCGGCCATGTCTTCCAACGCGCTTTCCGCGCGCATGGGCTGGCTGCGGATAAGCGAGAGCACGGCGTTGATGCTGTTAAACAAAAAATGCGGGCGTATGCGTGCTTGCAGGGCTTGCAACCGCGCCTCGGCTATGGCGGGTGAATAAGCACGCGCTTGCAGATAAAAGTAATACAGCACAATGGCTGTGACAGCTCCAGCTAATGCACTAGCACGATAAGCGCTGGAAATATTATCGAACGCAAAATAACGTGTAAGAAAAACCACAACAGCAGCAGAAATAGCCATTTCCAGCAACAAAATAGCCAGCATGCCTTGCCAATATTTGAGTTTACACAAAAGCGGATAAAGCACATATAAACTCAGCATGCTGATTAAAATAATGGGCTGAATCACGGCTGATAACTCTGCAAGCTTGGGCAAAAAATCGCTGAATTGCTTGCTTAATAACATGGCCGCGAGCACGGCGAGCACGTTCACAATCAGTAAAATGCGTAGATGAATGCCAAGATTATGTAGATTGGGTAAGCGGCTATTTTTGCGCACAGTTAGGTTCTTAATTAAGTTATTTGATTAAATCTTTGATTAAAAAGAGACAATTATTATTTACAATACGCCTAAAATACTGAAATATGTATGAATATTACATCTAAGTGTATTATTATTAAACAAATTTTCATCATAACCTTAATTCTAAAAGCCAATATAAAAGTGCAAGATCATTCAAAAGATAAAAAGTCATCACTTAACGCAAAAAACGAAGCGTGGTCGGGGCGCTTTAACGAGCCAGTGGCCGAGCTGGTGAAACGTTATACCGCCTCGGTTAATTTTGATAAGCGACTCGCGGAATTTGACATTCAAGGCTCGCTGGCACACGCACAGATGCTGGCTGTGCAGGGCATCATTGCCAAGGCAGACTTAGCTGCAATCGAAAAAGGCTTGGGTGAAATTTTGCGTGAGATTCAAGCTGGCACGTTTGAATGGCTGCTCGATTTAGAAGATGTGCATTTAAATATCGAAAAACGCCTCACTGATAAAATTGGCGACGCGGGTAAGCGCTTGCACACTGGCCGCAGCCGTAACGACCAAGTCGCAACCGATGTGCGCTTGTGGTTACGTGCCACGAGCGATGATATTTTGGCCGCAATCAAACATCTGCAACTCAGCATTTTAGATTTGGCCGACGCCCATTTCGATACGATTATGCCTGGCTTTACGCACCTGCAAGTGGCGCAACCTGTCACGTTTGGCCATCATCTACTGGCTTATTTTGAAATGCTCAAACGTGATGCTACACGCTTTGCAGATGGCAGAAAACGCCTTAACCAATTGCCGCTAGGCGCCGCTGCGCTGGCTGGCACCAGCTATCCAATTGACCGAGAGATGGTCGCAAAAACACTAGGTTTTGATGGCGTTTGTGAGAATTCTTTGGATGCGGTTTCAGATCGTGATTTTGCCATTGAGTTTGCTGCCACAGGCGCGCTGTTGATGACGCATTTATCGCGTTTCTCTGAAGAGCTTATTTTGTGGTCTAGCCCAAGATTCGCTTTTGTGGATATCGCCGACCGTTTTTGTACGGGTTCCAGCATTATGCCGCAAAAGAAAAACCCCGATGTGCCAGAGCTGGTGCGCGGTAAAACTGGCCGCGTGAACGGTAATTTGGTGGCTTTGCTCACGCTCATGAAAGGCCAGCCGCTGGCGTACAACAAAGATAATCAAGAAGATAAAGAACCACTTTTTGACACGGCCGATACCTTGCTGATGACGCTGGAAATTTATGCGGACATGCTACGCGGCATTACGGTGAACAAAACGAATATGCGCCAAGCCGCGCTGGAAGGGTATGCCACGGCGACTGATTTGGCCGATTATTTAGTCAAAAAAGGCATGCCATTTAGAGATGCGCACGAAGCAGTGGCGCTGGCGGTCAAGCACGCCGTGCAAAAAGGCTGCGACTTAGCCGAATTGCCATTGCTAGAACTGCAAAAATTTAGCAACACGATTACGGTTGGTGTATTTTCTGTGCTCACACTAGAAGGCTCGCTCGCAAGTCGCAATCATATTGGTGGCACTGCGCCAAATCAAGTTAAGCAAGCCATTGCGCGCGCGCGCCTGCACATTCAATAGCGTTAAAATAAATTGAAGCTAAATTCGATTTTAGTATTCTTAATTGTGCTTGCAAGCCTTGCCATGGCAAGCGCTCGTGCAGACGACGTGTTGATTTTGGATGATGGTGTAGAAAATAAAAATAGTATGACTTGGCCGATGTTGCCAGGCGAAAGCTTGAATGCGCTGGCGGCCAAGTTTTACCCCAACAATAAAGTGATGCAGCGGCATTTTACGGCAAAAACCTTGCGTCTAAACGTAGAGACGATGCCAAAATTAGATGCGGATCTAGATTTTTTGGTACCCACTGCGGTCGTCATTCCCACATTAAAATCACTGTCATACCAATCACCGCATAAAAAATCAGCTGGAAAAGGCTTGCAGTTAAGCTACAACATTAAATCTGCGCTGGAAAGCGTGCCCAAAGGCTTGCTGATTGAATATGAAAATTTGATTATACGAAACACTTTCTTAAAAGAAGAGCTGGCGAAGTTAAACGAGAAATTGGTGTTTTTGCAAAGCAAATTCAATCATCTTAAATTGATTTTTGATAAAACGCTAAGCGTGCCGAAAAAGAAAGTATTAAAAAATCTAGATGCGGAAAGTGCAAAAGCGAACAAAAAAACTTCAGCTATTTCCGAACCCTCGATTATCAGCAATGTTGTTGATTCAATCAATATGGATTTACTGTGGGTCGCCTTGGGATTGCTTTTGACAGCAGGGCTCATTGCTTTCGTATTGAAAAAATATCGTGAGTATAGGTATAAAAAATTCATTATTCAGACCGAGCGAGAATCGCTGGTGCCAAGTTTTACCAATGGTGGGGAGGCGATAGAATTTGGCGCAGAGGCAAAAACCAATCTTCCGCTGAATTTGGAAACGCAAGTGGATGACATGAACGAGCACTCGATTTTGGATGAGGCGAAATTTTTTGTCAGCAAAAATCAGATAAATGAGGCGATTGAGCACATTAAATGGGCGATTCGCGCGCAACCCAAAGCGGCGATCAATCTTTGGCTGTATTTATTGGATCTTTTTAGGAAAGAAAATTTAAAAGAAGAATTTGAGAATTACGCCAAAGCCATGCACCAAACGTTTAACGTAATGACGCCAGTTTGGGAGGAAAAAGCAGTAGCCATTGTGGTTGCGCAAACGGTAGAAGAGTTTCCACATATTTTGGAAAGACTCACTGGCGTATGGCCTGGCGAGGAGGCACGTGCTTATTTACGCAGCTTGATTGCCGATAACCGCAATGGCGAGCGCGCTGGTTTTGGCAAAGCGGTGCTGGATGAAATTTTGTTGCTCATTGCCGTGCTAGAGTCGCGTAGCGACGTTAATTAATCTAAAAATAGCGCTAATAAATCGTTTAAATAGCGCTGGCCTAACAGCGTTGGTTTAATCAAATTTTGTGTTTGCACAATTAAACCTTTTTTCGATGCCTCTGCAAGCCGCATGGCCATATTATTAAACTCAGGTGCCTCACAAGGCATACCAGTTCTCTGTTGAAACAAACCCATATCAAAACCGTCAATTAAACGCAGCGCGTTCATCATAAATTCAAAGCCCAAATCGGCGCGTTCAATTTGCCAAGTATTGTCTACTGCATTACCGCTCTCAGAGGCTTCCATATAGGCTTTTGGGTGTTTGTGCCGCGTTTCGCGGGTGATTTTATCGTGGTAACTTAATTTGCTGTGTGCGCCCGCTCCAATGCCCAAATAATCGCCAAACTGCCAATAATTTAAGTTGTGGTGTGCATTACTTTTGGGTTTGCAAAAAGCCGAAGTTTCGTAATGTTCGTAACCATTTTTGGCTAAAAATGCTTCGATTTTTTCTTGCATGTCCGCGCTCAAGTCGTCGCTCGGCAAGCTAGGCGGCGTGCGGTAAAACGGCGTATTCGGCTCTAAAGTTAAATGGTAAAACGAGAGATGATCTGGGCTTAAATCTACAGCTTGTTTCGCATCATTTAAAGCGTGTTCAAGCGTTTGATTCGGCAACGCGTACATCACATCAAAATTCACGCGCTCAAAGGTTTTTAGCGCAAGTTCCGCTGCAAAAATCGCTTGTTTGTCGTCATGAATGCGGCCTAAAGCACGTAAATAATCTGCATTAAAACTTTGAATGCCGAGTGAAACACGATTCACGCCTGCGGCTTTGTAACCCACAAAATGCGCCGTATCCTGTATGTTTGCACCCAGCGTGCCAGGATTGGCTTCCAGCGTGATTTCTGCGCCATATTCCAGTGGTGTGAGCATATTTACTGCGCTTAAAATTTCGTTGATGGATTCGGGCGAAAACAAACTCGGCGTGCCGCCGCCAAAAAACACGCTGCGGATTTTACGGCCGTACACGCGCGGTACAGATTGCTCTAAATCCGCAATTAGCGCGGCAACATAACGTTTTTCGGGAATTTCCGCGCGAGATTCATGCGAGTTAAAATCGCAATATGGACATTTTTTGACGCACCACGGAATGTGAATATACAGCGAGAGCGGCGGTGGATTTTTTAAGCCAGAAATGGTTACGTCGCCAGTTAAAGGCGCTGAAGTATTAATCGGCTCAGAAGTAATTGCCCTAGAAGCCGCATGGATATTGCCTTCTGGCGTGATGGGTATAATTTTTTTCAAACGAAACTTTTTAAATAAAGCTTATTACTTTTGTGCAGGTTTTTTTGGCGCATGATTTTTTATATAGGGATTCATCAATTCCTCCACCAAAGCGTGTAGCGTTTCGCGCATTTGTTGCTCAGAAACTTCCATGAGGATGCCGTCTTCAAACGCGTCTTGTGCGATTTGTTGAATTTCGGCAAAGTTTTCTTTCATCACTTTGATTTTTTCGGTGCATGCGACAATGCTGCTATCGTCGCGCACCCAAACAGGTAGTTGTTTCATAAGTTTAGTCGTTAGGCCAAGGATTCAAGGTAGGTTCTCGATTAAAAGCAACATTTTACGCATGGCTTGCCCGCGGTGGCTGATTTTATTTTTAATTTCTGGCGCTAATTCTGCGCCAGATTTTCCAGTCATGTTGTCCATAAACAGTGGGTCGTAGCCAAAACCGTTTTCGCCGCGCGGTTTTTTTAAAATCGCGCCTTGCCAAATGCCCTCGGCAATCAGCGGCTGCGGGTCGTCATGGCGGCGCACCAGCACCGCGCAACAATAATAATAGGCAAAGCGGTTGCTATGTTGCTTCAACACTTTTAGCATGTGCGCATTGTTGTTTTCATCATTGCTTGGCGTACCCGCAAAATAGGCAGATTGCACGCCTGGCGCGCCATCTAGCGCCTCTAAACAAATGCCAGAATCATCCGCCAGCGCAGGCAACCCGCTGTGCAAACTTGCATGGCGCGCTTTGGCCAGTGCGTTTTCGATAAACGTGCAGTGTGGTTCTTTTGCCTCAGAAATGTTCAGTGAAGACTGTGTAATCACGTCGATATTGAGCGGTGCTAAAAGTTGCTGAATTTCACGCAGTTTACCCGCATTGTTGCTGGCGATAACGAGTTTTTTAAACATTTTTATTTTAACCGCCGATAAACACAGATAAGCGCGGATAAAACCAAGTCGAGCTTAGTTTAAGGAGGTTTATAATAAAAATCATCTCAAAATGTGGAAACAAAACAGTGAAAATTAAATATCATACCAGCGTGCATCAGCGTTTATCGGCGGTTAATTTGGGTTTAATGCTACTATTTGCTTAGCAAGCAATTCATTAATACCCGCTTCCGCTAAATCCAACATCTGGTTCATAGCTTCGCGCGTAAAAGGCTCGCCTTCGGCCGTGCCTTGAATCTCCACAAAGCCGCCATCCGCGGTCATCACCACGTTCATATCGGTGTCGCAATCGGAATCTTCAATGTAGTCCAAATCCAGCACTGGCGCGCCTTTATATACGCCCACAGAAATGGCGGCAACGGCTTGTTTGAGCGGCGATTCTTTAATTTTTGCACTTTTTAGCAGCGTGGAAACTGCATCGTGCAGCGCCACATAAGCGCCAGTAATGCTCGCCGTACGCGTGCCACCATCGGCCTGAATCACGTCGCAATCGATCATAATGGTGCGCTCGCCAAGTTTGTTTAAATCGATAGTTGCACGCAAACTACGGCCAATTAAACGCTGAATCTCTTGTGTGCGGCCGCTTTGTTTGCCTTTTGCGGCTTCTCTATCCATGCGGCTGCCGGTGCTGCGCGGCAACATACCGTATTCCGCCGTCACCCAGCCTTGGCCTTTGCCTTTTAAAAATCCTGGGACTTTTTCTTCCACGCTAGCGGTGCACAGTACGTGCGTATCGCCAAATTTAATCAACACCGCGCCTTCCGCATGTTTGGTGTAGTTGCGGATGATTTCGACGGTGCGAAGTTGGTTATTGACGCGGTTACTTGGTCTTGTGGACATGGCGATGGCTTTTGAAAAAAGCCAATTATAAGCTAAAAAGTTGCGCTGCTAAATGTTGATTTTTTGCTGTGTTTTGATGAGCGCGGCTTGAATTTCTGCAATTGTGTTTTCAATATCATCATCAGAAAGCCCCAGCGGCTCGCCGTCTGTGATTTGATGGGTCACGACGTTGATGATGGTAGTAGTTTCGCCCAGCGGCATGAGTTGCGTAGAAACCGCATCATGGCTCGATTGGCGATCGCCCCATTGCACGCCAATTGCGCTCATATTATCGCCTCTTTCATCGCATGCAAATTCGGCGCTATCCAGCAATTTAATGGTGCCTTCAGCAATGTCGTTATTTTCTTGCAAAATATCTTTAATTTGCTGATCAGTCACAAACCCCCACACGCCGTCAGTGCACAGCATAATGGTATCGCCCTCGACGAGTTCGATTCTATTGGCAAGATCGATTTGTGGCGCTTGCTCGCCGCCCACGCAATTGTAAATTTTATTTTTGTAGGGATGCGTTGCCATTTCCTCTTTGCTAATCATGCCTTTTTTGTACAGCGATTGCACAATGGAATGGTCTTCGGTTCTGAAAAGCAAATGCCCGCCACGGAAATGGTACAAGCGCGAATCGCCAACATGGGCACAATACAAATAACCACGCTGAATAATGGCTGCAACGACAGTGGTGCGCGGCGATTCAATCAGTTCGTCGCGTTGCGTCACGTTTTCAATCATATCGTGCACTTGCTGAATATGATCGGTCAAAAATTTTGCTGGGCTGTTCAGCACTGGCAAGGCCAAGCGCTGAAAGGCATCGGTAAGCGTTTTTACCGCAAGTTGCGCCGCCACTTCGCCATGGCGATGGCCGCCCATGCCGTCCGCCAGTACCAGCAAGAGCGAATCTTTGCTGTATGAATATGCCAAGCGATCTTGGTTGTACTGCCTTGGGCCTTGGCGACTATTTTGATAAATCGTAAATTTCATTTTATCTGTTTTTACTGAATGCTAATGGTTTACTGAATGCGTATCGGTTTATTAAGCGCGGCTTTAATTTTTTTGGCCAAACTCGGTTTATTTTCAATCATTGGCGTGGCGTTTTCCAGCAAAGTTTTTTGCAGCGAGAACACGCTTTGCGGCCGCTCCATATAATCTAATTTTAAACAATTATCGATAATAGTCAGCAATTCTTCGCTATAAATGCCCTTGCCCACCTTAACCGCTGGCGATAAAAAATCTTTTTTAATGCGTTGGTTTGCCGCAATGGGCGCGCTACGTGCCAAACAAGAATACATGCTGGCGCCCACGCTGTAAATATCGCTCCACGGACCAAGTTTCTGCCGCTCAAAATATTGCTCTGGCGGCGCAAAACCTGGCGTGTAGCTGGGCGCTAATTTAGATTGTACCGAAGTTAAAGTTTGTCGTGCAGAGCCAAAATCCAGCAACACGGGCGAGCCATCTAGCCGAATGTAAATATTGGCGGGTTTAATGTCCAAATGCAGCATTTTTTGTGTATGCACTTCGCGCAAGCCATTGAGCAGCTCGCCAAATACGCGGCGCACAAACTTTTCACCCACGGGTTCTGGCTGCGCAAGAATGTAATCTTGCAGCGATTTACCGCGCTCGTACTGCATCACCATGTAAACCGTGTTGTTTTCGCGGAAGAAATTGGTCACACGCACAATGTTTTTATGATCAATTCTTGCCAGCGCCAAGCCTTCTTCAAAAAAGCATTTTAGGCCGTGCTTAAATGTGGCGTTATCGTCTTCCGAGTCCAGCATCACTGTTGCGCCGTCTTCGCGCAGCGCCAGTCCAGTGGGCATGTATTCTTTAATCGCCACAACGTTCTTGTTGATATCTTGCGCTAAATAGACAAAACTAAAACCGCCCGTGCTAAGCACTTGCGTAATAATGTAATCTTGCAGCATGTAGCCAATGGGCAAAGATTGATTTTTAGAATTAGCCATGTAAAAAGTTTGTGCTTATAAAATTTCTAATTATAAAGCGCAGAAAAATAATAGATTATAAGCATTCTCGCATAAAATCCGCTTTAAATCATAGACATTTGCTACAATTATCAGCAATTACTTTAAGAGTTTAATTAATTTTATGAGAAAAACCACATGAGCGAACAAACAAGTGCCAAGCAAAGCACGCTAAGCATGACAGGCTATGCCGCGCAAGAGCGCAACACCAGCAATGGCGTTTTGCAGGTGGAGCTGCGCGCGGTTAACCATCGTTATCTCGAGCTACAACTCAAGCTGGATGATAATTGTCGCCCATTTGAAGCACAAGCGCGCGAGCTGCTTAACGCCAAATTAGGCCGTGGCAAGGTCGATTGCCGCATCAATTTGGCGCAGGATATTGCTGCCAGCGCTGTACAAACGCTTAATCACAATGTTTTGCAGCAAATCGCAGAATCCGTCAAAGCTGCCGCGCAATACTTCCCTAATGCGCAAGCTGTAAACATGTTAGATGTGCTACGTATGCCTGGCGTAGTGGCCAGCAACGCACTGAATGCTGAAGCATTAGAAGCGGATTTAAAAAGCGTGCTGATTAACACGATTGACGATTTAATCGCCGCACGCGCACGCGAAGGCGCCAAGCTAAAAGCCATGATTTTGGAGCGTTTGGCCGAGATTGAAAAGCTGGTGGCAAAAGTGAAACCCATGCTGCCAGTTTTAACCAAAACTTATCAAGATAAATTGCTGGCAAAGCTCAACGAAGCGCATCAAACCAACGACGATGAACGTATTCGTCAAGAGATTGTGCTTTACGCGCAACGCATCGATGTGGATGAAGAATTATCTCGTTTGGATGCGCATATAAGCGAAGTTAAACGCATTTTAAGCGCGGCTGGTTTAGTTGGTAAACGTTTGGATTTTTTGATGCAGGAAATGAATCGCGAGGCGAATACGCTGGGCTCAAAATCGGTGGCGATTGAAACCACACAAATTTCCATGGCGCTTAAAGTGCTGATTGAGCAAATGCGCGAGCAGATACAGAATATTGAATAATTCGCAGTGAAAATATCAATATGTGATGCTCTGCGAGGCAATATCCATGCGCATTCCAGAGCAGTCATCGCGAGGAGTCCATAGTTTTTTAAGGGTGACGTGGCAATCTAAATTGCTTCGCTATGCTCGCAATGACAAATTTAACTTAACCTGATGCCGAAATCCCCCCAAAATCGTCTAAAATACTGCGATGGGCTTATCTACAATCTCTGGCAACTTATTTATTATCACTGCCGCCTCAGGCGCGGGCAAAACCAGTTTGGTGAATGCGCTGCTGGCAAAAGATGTGCACCTCAAAAAATCCGTTTCGCACACTACGCGCGCGCCGCGCGTAGGTGAAAAAAACGGGGTGGATTATCACTTTGTGACCGAGCCACAGTTTTTAGAAATTCTTAATACAGGTGGCTTTTTAGAGAGCGCAGATGTACATGGCGCAAAATATGGCACCTCTCAGAGCGGCGTGGATACTGCCTTGCAGGCTGGTATTGATGTGATTTTAGAGATCGATTGGCAGGGCGCCACGCAAGTGCGCAACATTTATCCGCAAGCGACGAATATTTTTATTTTGCCGCCTTCGATAGAAACCTTGGCGGAGCGTTTAAATAATCGCGGGCAAGATAGCGTGGATGTGATTGCGATGCGGCTAAATGCTGCGCGTGATGAGATGAGGCATTTGGTCGAGTTCGATTATGTTACAATCAATGATAACTTTGATGAGGCGCTGCAGGATTTGGCTGCGATTATTCGCACGCAACGGCTCAAAATCAACATACAAGCGCAGCGCTACGCGGCGCTCATTCAAAAATTAACATAACGCATTACTCAAAAGGTGGTTCACCATGGCACGTATTACAGTAGATGATTGCTTAGCAAATATTCCCAACCGTTTTCATTTAACTTTGGTTGCAGCTTACCGCGCGCGCCAAATTGCCAATGGTTCTGACCCGCTAGTGAGTATGCACGGCCTGCGTGACAAGCCTACTGTGATTGCTTTGCGCGAAATTGCCGCGGGCAAAGTGGGTATTGAGCTTTTAAAACGTAATCATTCATAATTCATTTTTTTGATGTAAAGATGATGATCAAATCCGCGATTAAATCATCAGCGGCCATACAAGCCGTAAAGCCTCATCAATCAGTGCCATATCAAGCTGCTGAGCCGTTCATGCTGCCAGCAGATAGCGAAACCTCGCAACTCACCCTGCTGCTTAAAGAATATTTGTCGCCTGCCGATATCGATCAGGTGTGGGCGGCGTATCGTTATGCTGCTTTTGCGCATGCTGGGCAAACGCGGCACTCTGGCGAGCCATATATTACGCATCCGGTGGCGGTGGCGTGCATTCTAGCCAAGTTGCATTTGGATGTGCCAACACTGCTAGCCGCGTTGCTGCACGATGTGGTGGAAGACACGAGCATTGCCGCGACAGATATTGGCGAGAAATTTGGCAAGCAAGTGGCCGAACTAGTAGATGGCTTAACTAAGTTAGATAAAATCGAGCTACAAACCGCTGCCCAAGCACAGGCCGAGAATTTTCGCAAAATGTTGTTGGCGATGAGTCAAGATGTGCGCGTGATTCTGGTGAAGCTAGCAGATCGTTTGCACAACATGCAAACGCTTGATGTGATGAAAGCGGACAAGCAAAAACGCATCGCACACGAAACCTTGGATATTTATGCGCCGATTGCTAATCGTTTAGGGCTTAATCCCATCTTTCAAGAGCTGGAAGATTTAAGCTTTAAGTATCTTTACCCAAACAGATACAAGGTGATTGCGAAAGCGATTAAAACCGCGCGCGGCAATCGTAAAGAAGTGATTAGCAAGATTTTGGATGCGATTAAAGCGCAATTAAAAGAAGCCAAAATTGAGGTGACGGTAGAAGGCAGAGAAAAGCATCTTTACAGTATTTACCGTAAGATGGCTAGTAAAACAGTAAAGCTATCGCAAGTTAACGACATTTATGGTTTTCGCGTGCTGGTAAAGGATACGTCAACCTGTTATGTAACTTTGGGCAGCTTGCATGCACTTTATAAGCCGATTCCTGGCCAATTTAAAGACTATATTGCGATTTCTAAGGCCAACGGCTATCAATCTTTGCATACCACCTTGTTTGGGCCTTTCGGCACGCCGATAGAAGTGCAGATTCGCAGTGCCGAGATGCATAAAATCGCCGAGGCGGGCGTGGCGGCGCATTGGCTCTATAAAACCACCGATGCGCATCTCACTAAATTGCAGCAGCAAACGCATCAATGGTTGCAGCGGCTGGTGGAAATTCAAACTGAGAGCGACGACAGCACCGAATTTTTAGAGCATTTTAAGGTGGATTTATTCCCTGATGAAGTCTATGTGTTTACGCCAAAAGGTGCTATTTTAGCCCTTCCCAAGGGTGCAACAGCGGTAGATTTTGCTTATGCGGTACATACCGATGTGGGCAATAGCTGCGTCGCCGTTAAAATCAACCACGAGCAAGCGCCGCTGCGTACCGAAATGCACAACGGCGATCAAGTCGAAATTATTACGTCATCGCTCGCCAAGCCAAACCCAGCTTGGCTTAATTATGTCGTCAGCGGCAAGGCGCGTTCGCACATTCGCCATTATCTAAAAACCATACAAGTCACAGAATCTGCGCACATGGGCGAGCGTATTTTAAATATTGCGCTGCGCGCTTTGCATGTGGAGCCCGCGGATGTGACCGATAAGCAATGGAAAAAAGTCATGGGCGATTACGGCGCACAAGATAAATTGGAAATTCTGTCGGACATCGGCATGGGCAAACGTGTTAGCTTAATGGTGGCGCATCAGCTACTCGCGAGCGGCCAAGCCACCTTGGATGCGGATAAATCCAAAACCAGTAAACCGCTGGATACCATTACCATTCGCGGCTCCGAGGGCATGGCGGTGCAGTTTGCACAATGCTGCCGACCCATTCCGGGCGATCCGATTTTGGGCTTCATCAATAAAGATAAAGGTTTGGTCATTCACACGCATGATTGTCCAGCCATTCGCAAATTTAAGCTGGATCCAGATAAATGGCTGGATGTGGATTGGGATACCGACAATAAACGCCTGTTTAAAGTCAATTTGCGCATTGTGGTGGTGGATGCACCCGGCATGCTGGCGAAAATTGCCACGAGTATTGCCGAGGCAGACTCAAACATTGATAGCGTGACCATAGAAGAGCCCGATGGCAGTCAATATTCGAATATTAATTTTACTGTGCAAGTGCGCAATCGTGTGCATTTAGCCGATTTAATTCGAAATATGCGTAAAATACCCGATGTAGTGCGCATTGGCCGTGTGAAAGGCAATTATGCGGAACAAAAAATTCAGTAAAAATTAAGCAAAGGCAAAAAAATGAGCCCTTATGAGTTTATAAATTTAAAAAAATATTTTGTATTTTTGAGGAATTGCAACAGTATTTCAAAATTACGCGAAGGTTTTGACTTTAAAAACGAGTCGGATGTTAACAGATGGTTAGAAATTCAAAAAGAACGTGCTAGACAAAACATAGGCCAATAGCAATGATAAAAGAGATTATTCAGGCTAACGGAGCGCCCGCCGCCATCGGCACTTACTCGCAAGCGGTTAAAGTGGGCAATACGGTGTATTTATCTGGGCAAATTGGGCTAGATCCTGCAACCATGCAGCTTGTAGAAGGCGTAGAGCCGCAAGTGCGCCGCGTGTTTGATAATTTAAAAGCGGTCACAGAAGCGGCTGGTGGCAGCATGAACGACATCGTAAAACTGAATGTTTTTTTGATTGATTTAGCCAATTTCGCGCTGGTAAACACGATTATGGCAGAATATTTTAGCGCGCCATATCCTGCGCGTGCCGCAGTGGGCGTGGCTTCATTGCCGCGCGGTGCACTGGTAGAAGCTGACGCAATCATGGTAAAAGATTAGTTGTCATTCTGAGTGAAACGAAGAATCCAGTAAAAATTGCAATTAGCCTCAATCAAAGCGTTTTCCAAACCGCTTATCGCCAATCTTGCCAAGCTTGGCGTGCGCAATCTACAAGATTTAATCCTACATTTACCGCTGCGTTATATCGACGAAACACGCATTACCGCCGTGCGCGATTTGCGGCTGGGCGATGCTGCGCAAGTGCAGGGCGAAATTGTGCATGCAGAGGTGACGTACAAGCCACGCAAAGCCCTGATAGCAAGGTTGGAAGACGCCAGTGGACAGCTTACTTTGCGCTTTTTGCATTTTTATCCCAGTCAAATTAATCAACTCAAAGTTGGCAACAAATTGCGCGTGTATGGCGAAATTCGCCATGGTTTTTTTGGTTACGAGATGGTGCATCCGCAAGTGAAAGCAGCGACGGAAAATACTGCGGTGCGTGAAGAACTGACGCCGGTTTACCCAACCACCGCTGGGTTAACGCAAGGCGCGCTGAGCAAGGCGATTGAGCAAGCGCTTAAAATGGGCGATTTGGCGGAAACGCTGCCAGCGGCGGTGTACGCAAATCTGAATTTACCCACTTTTTCTCAGAGCATTCGCGCTTTGCATCATCCTGCGCCCGATGCCAATTTAAGCGCGTTGGAAAACCGCGCCACGCCTGAATGGCGACGCTTGGCATTCGATGAACTGCTGGCGCAGCAACTTTCCATGCGTAAGCACTATGCCCTGCGAGCCAATATCCATGCGCCTGCCATGGCATCTTCAAAAACACTTATTTCACAATTATTAAAGTCTTTGCCGTTTGCACTGACGCAAGCGCAGCAAAAAGTCGCGCTAGAAATTGGCCACGATTTAACCCGCCCCCACCCCATGCAACGCTTGTTGCAAGGCGATGTGGGTAGCGGCAAAACCATTGTTGCCTGCATGGCAGCCTTGCAGGCGATTGAGTCGGGCTGGCAAGTCGCGTTGATGGCGCCCACGGAAATTTTGGCGGAACAGCATTACAAAAAATTTGAAACTTGGCTTGCGCCGCTCAATATAAAAATCGCTTGGCTTACAGGCAGCCAAAGCAAAAAAGAACGTGAAGTTGCGTTGGGTGACATCGCCAGCGGCCGTGCCCAGCTTGCCGTTGGCACGCATGCACTGTTTCAAGATGCGGTGCAATTTGCTAAACTTGGCCTTGCGATTATCGACGAGCAACATCGCTTTGGCGTGCAGCAGCGCTTAGCCTTGCGCAAAAAAGGCGAGCCTGAGCCGCATCAACTCATGATGTCTGCCACGCCTATCCCGCGCACGCTTTCCATGAGTTACTTTGCGGATTTAGATGTTTCGGTCATTGACGAGTTACCGCCTGGCCGCACGCCGATTGTGACAAAACTGGTTTCAGATGAACGACGCGATGAGATTTTACAACGTGTACGCGAGGCTTGTATGGCGGGCAGCCAAGCCTATTGGGTGTGCCCGCTGATTGAGGAAAGCGAAGCTTTGCAGCTGCAAACAGCGACCGAAACGTTTGAGAATTTAAAACAAAATTTCGCCGATTTGCGTGTTGGCTTGGTACATGGGCGTATGAAACCCGCGGAAAAACAAGCGGTGATGCAGCAGTTTAGCAGTGGCGAAATTCAACTTTTAGTCGCAACCACGGTGATTGAAGTGGGCGTCGATGTGCCAAATGCCAGCTTGATGATTATCGAGCACGCAGAACGCATGGGCTTGAGCCAGCTGCACCAACTGCGCGGCCGCGTCGGGCGCGGCGCAGCAAAAAGCACCTGCATTTTAATGTATTCTAAAAAACAGTTTTCTGAAGCCGCGCGTGCAAGGTTAAAAGTGATTTACGAAAGTAACGATGGCTTCGCAATCGCACAAGCAGATTTGAATATTCGCGGCCCAGGTGAGTATTTGGGTACGCGTCAAAGCGGCGTGCCTATGCTTAAAATTGCCGATTTGGAGCGCGATGCAGATTTGCTGGAGGCCGCGCGGAATAAGGCGGATAGCTTGCTTAAAACACACCCGCAGTCAGTCAATGCACATTTAGCGCGTTGGTTGAGCCATGGCGCAGAGCTGGTAAAAGTTTAAACTAATAAATCTATACTTATCTCGGTTTAGACTTAATTAAAAGTGTAGTCTATGAATGTACCTTCTTGCTGTTGACTTGGATCAAATAGCCTAAATCTATGCACTGCAGGGCTCATGGACTTATATATAGCCTCTAAGACACGGTCGCTTTCACGATTTTTAAATATTCCAGAATTTGAGAGAACTCTACATGAACAGTATGCAAGGAGGTCTGCTAACTCAAGAAGTACAGGTTTTACTTTTGTATGTAAGTTTTCTGGAATTAACATTGCAGTAATAGTCTTAGCGTTAATATCAACTATATTTGTTTTCAACAGTCTGCTGGCCTGTTTTCTTGAACCATACCACTGGATTAAGCTACTGTCAGGGTCAGCCCAAAATTTACAAAGGTTTACATAATTTACATCAAAGCATAATGGCGCAGTGGCTGCCTGATAGGCAAATGGAATTAACTGTTTTAGGTCTTGGAGAGGCATATGGGGGAGTTCTCCAGCTCCTGAAATTTCATCTTTAAAATCTTTGCTATCAACATGACCAACTATTGTGCCAATGCCGATTCCAGCTAAACTAGCAGTAATTTTTATAGCTAAATCTAGAGCTTGCTTGTTAGTTAGATGCGACCATTCACTTTTTCTCCTCGCATCTGTATGGAAAATTTCTCGACAGTGAAAACGTGCTGAGCGAGAAGCTTTAAATGACTCTTTTACTTTTGCTAAAGTATCCTCAGCAAATTCTAGTACCTCAACAGGAACGATCACAAGAGCATATACAACAGTATCACCTGTTATGCTCTCATCACCGTAAATGTGAAACTTCGTTGGTATGTTCATTCCCAATTGTAGTGATGACTTCGCCTGCTAGTCAACGCATAGTTTGTGCGATAATTCACCCGTGAAAATTGAACAAAATGGCTCTCAGTCTCGCCAACAATGGCTAAAAAAGCCGATGTTTAGCCAGCAATATTGGCCTTGGCTGATTGATAATGGGTCGCTAACCGCGCGCTTGCAGCAGCGTTATACGGACTTTTCGGTGAAAAAAGTGCGTTTAACATACGCCAAGCCTTCGAAGGGCGAGGCAAGTTTATTAAAGCTTAAGCCATATCAACATGCGCTGATTCGCGATGTGTTGCTGTTGGGTAATCATCAGCCCGTTGTTTTTGCACATAGCGTGCTACCTAAAAATGCGCTGAGAGGCGCATGGAATAAGCTTGGCCGGCTAGGTAATAAACCGCTTGGGGCGACTTTATTTGCGAACCAAAAAGTCAAGCGCACACCCTTAGAATACAAAAAACTATCGCGCCAGCACCCAATATCCATGCGGGTCGCAGGGCATCTCGGCATTCAGCCAAAACAGTTGTGGGCGCGCCGCTCGGTATTTCAACTAAAATGCGCTAGTATTCTTGTTACCGAAGTTTTTTTACCACAAATTTTACAAAATGAACCCAAACAAAATTAACGCGTTTGAGCGCCTGATGCGGCTGGACAAGCTGATTGGCATTTTGCTGTTGCTGTGGCCTACGCTTTGGTCGTTGTTGTTGGCAGGCAGAGGCAAGCCAGATTGGATTATTGTACTCATTTTTGTGACAGGCACAGCGCTAATGCGCAGCGCGGGCTGCGTGATGAACGATATTGCGGATCGCAAGTTTGATGGCTTGGTGGAGCGTACCAAAAACCGGCCGTTGGCAACAGGCGAAGTAAGCCTAAAAGAGGCGTATTTGCTGGCTGTTGGCTTATGTTTAGCGGCGTTTGGTTTGGTGTGCTTTTTAAACAAAAATACGATTCTTTTGTCTGTTGCAGCTTTATTTTTAGCGGCAACTTATCCGTTTACTAAGCGCTTTTTAGCCGTTCCGCAAGCGTATTTAGGCCTTGCTTTCGGCTTTGGCATTCCCATGGCGTTTAGTGCAATTAATGATTACATTCCACCGCTGGCTTGGTGCTTGCTGGCGGCCAATGTGTTTTGGGCGATGGCTTACGACACCGAATATGCGATGGTGGACAGGGATGATGATATTAAAATAGGCATTCAATCATCCGCAATATTTTTTGGCAAATACGATGTGGCGGCTATTATGTTTTGTTACGCCGCCATGCTGGCGATTTTAGCGTATGTAGGCAGGTTTATGGGCTTTGGATTGCCTTATTTTATTGGGCTGGGAGCCGCACTGCTATTGGTTGCTGGGCAATATGCTTTAATAAAAAGACGCCTTAAAGCAGATTGTTTTAAGGCGTTTTTACAGAACAATTGGATTGGCTGTGCGATATTTGTTGGCTTGGCAGCCGAGTATTATTTCAAATACAAAGCCTGATTATTTCCAATCTGCCAGTTTAAATTCATAAAGCATTTCATCAGCTTTATTTTTTGCTTCTACTTGTTCAAATGCTTCGTCCATTTTTTGTAGTTTCTCCGCTTTTTTGCTAGCAATCAGCGCTTCTTTTTGCTCTAGCATAGCGATTTTTTTCTCGTCTAACTGAATGACTTGTGCAGAATTAACGTTTTCTTGCGCGATGCCTTTTAACATAATCAACTCTTCGATTAAGCTTTTATCTAGCCCAGCGCGTGGCTCTAAGCGATTGTTGTAGATTAAATCGTCCAAATAAATAACGGCAGCTGATGTACCCCACACTTGTTGCAAGCCTTCTGTCAAAAGCGGGAACGACTCTAAGTTTTGATTAGGCATAATCTCGCCCGCAGCAAATTCAGCAATTTTGATATTGAAGTGTTCTTTGCATTCAAGCGCAGTTTGCTCGTAAACCGCCTGCATTTTCTCTTTTCTAAGTAAATCTAGCAAAAATAACCAAATTGTTACCGATTGTTTTGGATAATCTAACAAGTGATTTTGTAACAGTTGAATGGCTAAAGCCGTGCGTCCGTGCGATAAGAATACGTCTGCGTGATCCAAAATCGATAGGTCATAGTTTTTATCTTCTACAATAATGCTATCTTCAAACGATAAGTCAGAAGGTATAAAAGTGCTTTCACCTGTTGATTTTTTGACACGGACGTCTATATTTTGACTGTCGTCTTCAGCAGCCTGTGCATCTGTGCTTTCAGCATTTTCTACAATAGACCATTGAGCTGCGGCACCGATTTTTTTAGGCGCACGTCTGCGCCACCATTTTGCAGCAATACTGGCAGAAACAAGCGCCAGTGCCACGCCCAGTGCATAACCTATCCAACGTAACTTAGCTTTAAAAGTTTCGGTTTCAGAAAGCGCCTGTGTTTTTACCTTGTTATCAGATTCCAGCGCTAAATTGCGGCTTTGTAACTTAGCCACTTGCGCAGTCAGGTGCGCTAGGCGGTTGTTCATCGCCGTCACTTCATCCTGCATGTCTACATCGGCCAGCGGCGCTTCTGCATTGGCATCTGGCGTAAACGTGAGCTGTCTATCTAGGTGTAAATTGGCCAAACGTGAATTATCAAGGCGTAAATTTGCAGTGTTTGATGGCGCATCCATCGGCGCGCTACTAGAAATAGAAAGGCGCGGCTGATTGGCTGGCGGGCTATTTTTTTCTGCCGTCTTTTCAGCTGTCATGGTTTGTGCATTTACATTACCGCCAGGCACATGCAAAACAATGTTTGTGTTTAGTGCTTTGTTTTTACTAGATTTTTTTGTATAGCGTGGCTTTTTATCTGCACTTTCATCCGCGATTGTGTCTGTTGTTTTAACAGATTGAGGATGCGCTTTTGCAGGTTTTTTTGCTTCAATCATTGGCGTGACGGCTATTGGAGAAGTCTCCTCGTCCGCAACATTTTCTGTTTCTGCAGTTAAGATTGGGTCTAGTAGCACGACATAATCGCGACGAATAGAAGTGCCGCATTCTGCCATTACTACTAAGTCTAAAATCGGCTCATTAATCACTTGTGCGGTCGATAGCGTTAGCATGGCCTCGTCGCCAGTTACCGCATCCAGCTTGAAGCTCACCGCTGTTAATGCGTTGCCATTGTCGCTTTCGCCCAATTTAAAGCAAGCTCCTTTATTGGCATCATCAGCAATTAAATCGCTGGCACCATGCACCTTAATTTTGGCGCGAAACGGCTGCCCAAGATGCGACTTAACATTGAGATCGCCCAAGCCCAGCGCCACGGCTTGTTGTTGCAGACCCAAGGCAAAAATGCCCAGCGCCACCGCCACCGCGCGTTTAATTTTTAAGTTGCTTTGCATCATATTCATCTTTCTATTTTAAACAATTTGTTATTATTTTGTTTAAATTTCATGTCGCTTAAAGTGACATTGAGGCACCATATAAATGAACATAAGCAATCGGCGTGCCATTTTGCTAGAATGTGCATTCTACGCTTAGGTGATGGGCATTGTAAAAAACCAGTAATAAAGCGATTAATTTGTTTGACAGGGTTGTGCGCTAAAGCATATAATCCGCCCTCTTGATTTTAATTAGCTATACATTGCTAGAACTATAGGTAGTAATAATATGAAAACTTTTTCAGCAAAAGCACACGAAGTACAACGCGATTGGTTTGTCATCGACGGCACCGACTTGGTTTTGGGCCGTTTAGCCAGTGCCTGCGCGCATCGCCTACGTGGCAAACATAAAACCATTTACACACCGCATTGCGATACGGGTGACTATATTGTTGTGATTAATGCCGACAAAATTAAAGTCACTGGCGCAAAAGCGACTGGTAAGCTGTATCATAGTCACTCTGGTTATCCAGGCGGTATCAGCACGACAACATTTAGCAAAATGCAAGATAAGTTTCCAGGTCGCGCATTAGAAAAAGCAGTAAAAGGCATGTTGCCAAAAGGTCCATTGGGTTATGCAATGGCGAAAAAATTAAAAGTGTATGCAGGCGACAAGCACGAGCATACAGCGCAACAACCGCAAGCTCTAAGTATTTAAGGATAAAGAATGATTGGTAAATACAATTATGGTACAGGCCGCCGCAAAAGCTCAGTAGCGCGTGTGTTTTTAAAATCAGGCAAAGGCAATATCATTGTGAATGATAAGCCAGTTGACGAGTACTTCTCACGCGTAACTTCGCGCATGATTTTACGTCAACCACTCGAATTGACAAACAATATCGCCAGTTTTGACATTATGGTCAACGTGCTTGGTGGTGGTGAATCAGGCCAAGCTGGTGCTGTTCGTCACGGCATTACACGTGCTTTAATCGATCATGACGCAGCACTTAAAAGCGCATTATCACAAGCAGGCTTTGTGACGCGCGATGCGCGTGAAGTTGAGCGTAAAAAAGTGGGCTTCCGCAAAGCGCGTCGTCGTAAACAATTCTCCAAACGCTAATTTGGCGTCGAGATTTGTAAAAAGGTCGCTGATGCGGCCTTTTTTATTTTGGTTTGCACCTTTTTAGGTTAAACCTTTTTTGGGTTAAACCAGCAATTTTTGTTATCATCAAATTATGACAGTTAAGAAATTAAAAATTGGCATTGTCGGCGGCACAGGTTATACCGGTGTTGAGTTGTTGCGTCTGCTCGCCATTCATCCGAATGCAGAAATTACTGCAGTGACTTCACGCGGTGAGGCGGGCATGCCTGTCGCCGAAATGTTCCCCAGCCTGCGCGGCTATGTGGATGTGGCGTTTTCTGATCCTGCCATTGTTGATTTAACAAAATGTGATGTCGTGTTTTTTGCAACACCACACGGCGTGGCCATGAGCCAAGCGCAAGCCTTGCTGGATGCGGGTGTCAGGGTAATTGATTTAGCTGCCGATTTCAGGCTACAAGATACCGCCGTGTTCGAAAAATGGTACAAAATGTCGCACACTTGCCCCGATATTTTGCAGAATGCGGTGTATGGCATCCCCGAGCTTTATCGGGATAAAATCAAATCGGCCAAAGTGATTGGCAACCCAGGCTGCTATCCGACCACAGTTTTATTGGGCTTGGCACCACTATTGGAGCAGAACTTAATCGATTTTTCGGTGCCTATCATTGCAGATGCTAAATCGGGCGTTTCTGGCGCTGGTAGAAAAGCCGAAGTGTCGAGCTTGTTTGCCGAGGCTGGCGATAGCATGAAAGCCTATGGTGTGGCGGGGCATCGGCATCATCCAGAGATTCACGCGCAACTTATAAATTTAGCCAACGCGCAATGTGAATTTATTTTCACACCACACCTTATTCCGATGATTCGCGGTATGTTGTCAACGATTTATGTGAAACTGTCTGAAAAAGCTCACAATATTGATGTGCAAGCAGCGTTTGAAAAGCGTTATCAGCATGAGCGTTTTGTGGATGTGTTGCCAGCAGGCAGCCTGCCTGAGACGCGCGCTGTACGGGGCTCTAACCAATTGCGCATTGCTTTGCATAAGCACGCTTCAGCTTATTTAACGGTGCTGGTGGTACAAGATAATTTGGTCAAAGGCGCTGCAGGGCAAGCGATACAAAATATGAACATTATGTTTGATATGCCAGAAGATGCTGGCCTAAACGTGGTTCCTTTACTGCCATAATGGGCGATTTAGGCACATGAAACCAGTCCGCCGCAGAGTTCGCCGTCACTTTGGCCTAACTGCCAAAAATGTGGCGGTGCGTTCGCATCGGCCGTGGTATTTTCAGAGCTTGCTGGCCTTGCTATTTGTAGGGCTGGGGTTTGGTTTGGCTTATTGGATACTGCATAGAGATGATATTCAAAGTGTTCGGCAAAATTTACAGCAAAAAACCCTTGAAAATAGAGCGTTAGAAGGCAAATTAATAGGAGCGCAGCGAGAGCTGCAAGTTGAGCTGGCAACAAACAATACGCTTGCCAAAGAGCTCGCAAGCGTTCAAGATGAGAACCTTAAAACTAAAGCAGACTTATTTTTTTATAAAAATATGTTGAGTGGTAAAAGACCAAAATAGCGGTTTAGCTAAAAATAGGCAGGGAAATTAAATGTTTTTTAAAAAAGCAAACAAGATTGATAATCGTATTGACACGCTCGTAGGCGCCGATACACGCATTGTGGGCGACATGGCATTTAGCGGTGGATTACGGGTAGATGGTGCTATTATTGGCAATGTGAGTGAAATAGCAGGCACGCCAAGTACCATTATTTTGAGCGAACATGGCCGCATTGAAGGCTCGGTTTCTGCCGCAAAAATTGTGCTGAACGGCGCAGTGGTGGGTCCAGTAAAGGCAGGTCAATTTATTGAGCTGCAATCGAAAGCACGCATTACGGGCGATTTACATTACAAATCGCTGGAGATGCACACGGGTGCCGTGATTGATGGAAAATTAGTCCATTTAGAAGAAAATGCAACTGATGACGCTATTTAGTGTCGAACGCGCAGATAGAATAGTTTAAAGGAAACAATGATGAATACAGTAACCGATATGCCAGACGTAGAAATGCCAACGCCGTTAATTTTTACGGATAATGCGGCTAAAAAAGTGAAGGAACTTATTGAGGAGGAAGGCTCGCCAGACCTGAAACTGCGCGTATTTGTGAGTGGTGGCGGTTGCTCGGGTTTTCAATATGGCTTTACTTTTGAAGAAGAAGTGAACGAAGATGACACACAAGTGCAAAAAGATACCGTCACTTTGTTGATTGATCCGATGAGCTTGCAATACTTAATGGGCGCGGAGATTGATTATCAGGATAACTTGCAAGGTTCGCAATTTGTGATTCGTAACCCACAAGCGCAATCTACTTGCGGCTGTGGCTCGTCTTTCTCTGTTTAAATTGATTCAGATGAAAAAAAGCCAAGCATCCGCTTGGCTTTTTTATTGTGCAACAGAGGGTGTAAATAATTTTGTGTAAACGTCATTTTGCAGGAAACTGCACTTTTTAGAAAGAGATTAAAAATGACGACGACACAAAGCAAAGTAGTAAAAGATTTACCCGACGATTTAATTGACGAATTACTCGCTGGCTATCAAAGGCCAGAAGATTTAATCGGTGAGAACGGTTTACTTAAACAACTCACTAAAAAGCTGGTAGAACGCGCCCTACAAGCTGAAATGGCCGAGCATCTCGGTCATCATAAACACGAAGCTGTTATCAACGCCACTGGCAATGCCCGTAACGGTAAAAGTAACAAAACCCTCAAAGGCGAGTTTGGCGAACTGCCAATAGAGATCCCACGCGATCGTGATGGCAGCTTTGAGCCACAACTGATTCAAAAGCACCAAACCCGCTGGGCTGGCTTTGATGACAAGATTATCTCGCTGTACGCACGCGGCATGACGGTACGTGAGATACAGCAACACTTAAGTGAGATGTACGGCACAGAAATATCACCCACATTAATATCCAATGTCACCGATGCTGTTATTGAAGAAGTGAAGCAATGGCGCGATATAATTATTCTGCCGCCCGCTCGACAGCGTTTACCCTGTGGTTTATCTCGATTGCATTCACGTCAAAGTGCGTGATGCGGGCGCGGTACGCGCCAAAGCAGTTTACTTATCCATTGGCATCAACATGCAGGGCGAGAAAAAAGTGCTGGGGCTGTGGATCGCACAAACCGAAGGTGCTAAGTTCTGGCTGCAGGTGGTCACCGAGCTTAAGAATCGCGGCGTAGCCGATATCTTCATTGCCTGTGTCGATGGCTTAAAAGGCTTCCCAGAAGCGATTGAAGTGGTGTATCCGCATGCCGCGGTACAGTTATGTATTGTGCATATGGTGCGAACAGCCTTAATTACGTTGGTTGGAATAAGCGCGATATGGTGGCAGCAGATTTAAAGCGTATTTACACGGCCGCAACTGAGGCAGAAGCCGCGCTATATCTCACTGAGTTTGAAACTAAACGGGATGCTGCATATCCGCCAATATCCCAATCATGGCGTAATAACTGGGCGCGCGTGATCCCGTTCTTTGATTATCCACCTGAAATCAGACGAATCATTTACACAACGAATGCAATTGAATCGGTGAACATGAGTTTACGCAAAGTGACTAAAAGCCGCGGTGCGTTTCCGAACGACGAAGCGGTGATGAAATTGTTCTATCTCGCCTTAATGAATATTAGCAAAAGATGGACGATGCCACTACGCGACTGGAAGCCAGCGCTAAATAGGTTTAGTATTCAGTTTGAAGAGAGAATGCCAAAACAGTGATTAACCGACGTTTACACAAAATTCAGGACACGCCCGTGCAACACTTATCTCTTATTTATGCGTATGTGGTTGACTTTCGTCATCATGTGCAGCATCAACTTTGCTATGCTCATGTTGGTGAGCGTCCCCTTCCTTGCCAGGCATCGCCCCCATTTCAGATTCTGGCATGCGCATAACGCCCAATCCATGTCGATACACCAGCTCTGCACCATACCAGCCCGTGGTCATCACCAAGCCGCAAATAATCGCTAACGGCACAATAAAAGCTAAAGACATTACTTGCGTCGCTTTGGATTTCCAAATATCAAAAGCCGCCAGCAATATCAATAAGCCCATAGTGGGTAGCGCCCAGCTACGGTGGACTAACATGGCGGCGTGGCTAACATCATCATGATTAACGCTATTAAATGCTTGCCAACCAAAAGCCACAGCGGCAACACTAGATGCGGCGCCAAGCCATAATGTGTAATGCCCCACAGTGGCCAATTGCATTGCCCAGGCTTTCTTTTTAAACAATATGGCTGCCGCATGAAATAGCAACGAAGCTGTGACAAGTGCGATTGGGAAATGCACCACGGCTGGATGCAAGTTTGGAATAATTTCAGGCATTTGTATCTCCTTTAATTGTTTGGGTTACTGTTTTAGTTTGCAACTTCAATTTTGGTTACTGTTAGCGTGCCATCTACTCTATCCGCAGTAAACTTAACTTTATCGCCTTGTTTCACTTGGTCTAGCATTGCTGGGTCTTTAGCCTTAAACACCATCGTCATGCCCATCATTTTTAGGTTAGGTATATCGCTATGTTTAATCGTGATTTTGCCAGTATCTTTATCCACTTTGCGCACTTCGCCATCCACCATTGGCAACGTGGTTGCCTCACTCTTACTTGGCATGTCCATTTTTGAGTGATCCATTTTGCTCATGTCTGTGCTATCTGAGCTAGCGACAATGGTAGGTTTAGCTTTTGCGGAGACCACTTTTTTGGTCTTTTTCTGTACATGTTTTGTACTTTTATGTTGATGTGTGTTGCTAGTGTCCGCGTAAGCAACGCTTGTTAGCGCAAAAGCTGAAATTAAAGTAGCCATTAAAATTTTGTTTAAGTTGTTCATTTTGTTACTCCTGTAAGTTTTTAATAAAAATAGTGTTTCAAAACCAAATAAAATTAATGTTCCATCTTGCCGCCGCTTTTACGCACGTTTAAAATTGTTTCTTCTTTCATTGGCATTTTCATGCCATCCATGTTCATCTTGCTCATGTCATGCTGCGTTTCAGGTGCTTTGCTTGTTGTGGGCATTGCGCTATCGTCACCTGTCCACTCATAAGCTACGCTGCCTTTTGGGTGTTTGTACGCACCAGGGTCTTTGTAATTATCTTTAGCAAGCCCTTTACGGACTTTTAGGGTAGTAAACATGCCACCCATTTCAATCGGGCCATATTGGCCTTGACCCGCCATCATTGGCAGTGTGTTGTCAGGAATCGGCATTTCCATCATGCCCATTTCCGCCATGCCGCTTTCGCCCATCGACATATAATCTGGTACTAGCGAACCGATTTTTTTAGCGACATCACGTTGATCCACACCTATCATCGTTGGCACATCGTGCCCCATTGCGCCCATGGTGTGATGCGATTTATGGCAGTGGAATGCCCAATCGCCTTCGGCATCGGCCACAAATTCAATTTGCCGCATCTGCCCAACAGCCACGTCAGTCGTCACTTCAGGCACTCTTGCAGCTTTAGGCCAAGGCCCACCATCGCTACCTGTTACCATAAATTCATGCCCGTGCAGATGAATGGGGTGATTGGTCATGGTGAGGTTGCCAATGCGGATGCGTACTTTGTCGTTTTGTGCGACCACTAGCGGCGAAATCCCAGGAAAAGCGCGGCTATTCCATGTCCATAAATTAAAATCGAGCATGGTATTTACCTTTGGCGTATAGCTGCCAGGGTCAATGTCATACGCGTTAAGCAAAAAGCAAAAGTCTCTATCTACCGTGGCGATTAAAGGATGCTTGCTGCTTTTAGGATGCGTAATCCATAAGCCCATCATGCCCATGGCCATTTGCAGCGTTTCATCGGCATGCGGATGATACATAAACGTGCCTGGGCGCTGAGCAATAAATTCATACACATAAGTTTTACCCACGGGAATTTGCGGCTGTGTAAGGCCGCCGACGCCATCCATGCCATTAGGTAACCGTTGCCCATGCCAATGAATGGTCGTATTTTCTGGGAGCTTATTAGTTACAAATAGACGCACTCTATCACCTTCAACCACTTCAATGGTTGGCCCTGGCGATTGCCCATTGTAGCCCCATAAATGCGCTTTCATGCCGGGCGCGATTTCGCGCACTACTGGCTCGGCAACTAAGTGAAACTCTTTAACGCCATTTTTCATGCGCCATGGTAGTGTCCAACCGTTAAGTGTGACCACAGGATTATAGGGCTGACCATTAGGCGGTGAAAGCGGCGCTTGAGTATTGGCACTGTTCATTATTTCTGCTTCTGGCAAATTGGCTGCGCCAGCGCGGCTTACAAAGCCTGCGCTCAAAATTGCCATGCCTGCTTGTGTTAAAAAATTGCGGCGTGTTGTCATTTTTGTAGTTCCTTTTCTGTATTCATTATTGCTGCAGGCTTGCCAGCCAACGCCATCTCAAGTTCGCTTTCCGCCACCCAAAAATCGCGCAGCGCCTGAATATAGCCATGCACCGCTGTCACTTGCGTTTGCGCATCGGTAAGTAACTCAAACACGCTCATCAACATGCCGTTGTAGCGCAAAGTGTTTTCGTCAGAAATACGTTTTCTGAGCGGTACAATTTCATCGCGATAATGTTTGGCAATGTCGTAAGTAGTGCGATAGTTCAGATAAGCCTCGCGCACCTCAGAGCGTGCATTCACTGCTTGCTCAGCCGCACGGCTCATGGCTTGCATGTAAATCGCTTCGGCTTTGGCCACTTTTGCTGTGCCAAAATCAAAAATGGGCAGTTCTAAGCTAATTTCCACACCTTTTTTATACGGGTCAGAGCGCTTACCTTCTAACACTCGCGCAGGCCCAATTTCTAACACATTAATAAAACGCGTAACCTTTGTTAAGCCGAGGTTTTTGGCCAAACCGGCCATTTCTTGCTGCATGGCAACAATATCCAAGCGCTGTTTCATGGCAGTGGCTTCAATATTGGTCTGCTCAGTCAATTCTTTCGGCAACTCAGGTAAACGTTCTGGCAAATTAAATTGCGTTTGCGCGCCCCATAATCCTAAGTGCCTAATCAATTGCTCGCGCGCTGCGACTTCAGCTTGCTTGGTGCGCGCGGCTTCTGCCGTTACTTCGGCATAAAACACTTGCTCGCGTGCTTGGTCGCGCTTGCTAAAGTTGCCTGCCTCAGTCATTTTACGCGCCAACTCGTTGCTGGCCTCGGCAGCCGTGGTCACTTGTTGCATGTAAGCCACAGCTTGCTCGGCAGCAATAGCGTTAAAGTAGCTTTTGCGCGTATCGCCCGCCAAACGTAGCACATCTAATGTCACCATCGCTTTGGTTTGCGCCAGTTGCCGCTCACCAATTTCTTTGGCAAGCGGTATGGTGAAGAGCGAGAAAATATTAAAAGTGAGGATTTGCTCAATTTTAAAATCGCCGCCATTTTTGGCGTATAGCATCGAAAAGCGCGGGTTTGGCAAGCGCGTGGCCTGCACTAAATCAGCCTCAGAAATACCCACTTCGTACAAAGAGGCTTGCAAACCTTTGTTGTTGAGCAGCGCGATTTGTACTGCACAATCGGCGCTGAGCGGCTCTTTTAATAGTTCATTTACTCTATCCGTAATCGCTTGTTGCTCAGCTTCGGTTTTGGCGATTTTAATGTCTTTACCTAAACGCGCTTGTGTGTCTTTTTGTATGCTGCTCATGCCGCCATCGGGCGAAAGAGTGGCGCAACCTGCTAGCGCGAGGCCTGCTAGGCCAAGCAATGCCGATTTTTTGTAATTTATAGTAGTCATTTTTTATCCATTTCTTGCATATGGTGTCCAGCATGTGGATTAGCAGGCATTTCCATGTCCTTCATGTCCATATTTTTCATATCATGCGGCTGCATGTCGTCCATTTTCATATCACTCATGTCGTCCATCGTCATGCCGTGCTCGCTCGCATTTTTATTCACCGCTTTCCACTGATTGCTTTTCACTTCTTTAAATTTTTGATAATCTGAAAAAGTGGATTTGTAAGTAGTCGCAGCAACAGGCGCATCAGGGTTAAGCGGATCTTGATACTCTGCAAACGCAGTAGTTGTTAGCAGTAACAAACTTAAAAGTAGTGCTAATCTCATGCTAGCCTCGTTTCAAACTGGACGCTTTCTTGAAAAGACAATTGCTCGTTAATGAGTGGCGCAACAAAGGCAAAAAAGCCGCCGATTAAAAATATTGCCACTGAAATTAAATACACGCGCAACGAGGTTTTACGGGTTTTCATGCAAGTGGCCGCAAGTGCGGGGTCGGCGGGGCAAGGCAAACTACGGGCGTGCCATTGCAGCGCGCCAGAGCCTACCAACATGACTGCGGCGAACAAAAATACACCGATTTTGTGCTCCGAAAACCATACCAGTTGTGGCACATTACTTACCAGTGACGACATCGCCGCACCAGCACCCAAGCCCACCAGCGTGGCGGGAAGCGCGCAGCAAATTAGCGTGCCGCCGCTGGTAAATAGCGATAAAAATGAAGCGGCTTTAGTTTTGGCTAGATTGTTTAAGTCATGGTTTGATTCAATAGTCTCAGCCATTATTTTGCCTCTTTCTTGGCCTCAAGCTCAGCCTTAATGTGCGCAACAGGGTGGTCACTCATCTCAATACTGGTCACGGTGTAACCTGCGTCTTTAATCAAATCTTTCACGGTATCGTTGCTCAAAGTTTGGCCATCTTTCAGCTCAATTGCCACAAGCTTTTGTTTGAGGTTGACGTAAACATCTTTGGTTTGGCTTAAAGCGCGCATTTTTTTCTCAATGCCTTGTGCGCAAAACGCACACACCATGCCGTTGACATTGGCTTTAATGGTTTGCACCGCAAATGCGCTTTGGCTGAAAAAAGTTGCTGAAATAATGGCTGATAATAATAGTTTTTTCATGATAAATTCCTTTTAAAAGATGTACATAAAGTTAAAACGAGGTTCGCGCGAATTATTTACGCCTGCCTCTACAAAAAAGCTTTTGTTAATTAAACGCAGCATAGGGGTGACTTCGATTTTGTCAGATAACCCATTCATATTGCGGGCTTCTAGCACAAACCAAGGCTGGGTTTTATCGTAATCGGATTCGTAAAACGAGAAACCTGCCCGAACACTGCTGTAATCGTGGTTAATGTCGCTGGCGCGATAAAATCGGTAATTTGCTGCAACGTAAACACGGGTGGTTTCATAATCAAACTGCACACCAGGCGTGATCATGAGTTTGTCGAACCTTTGACCGCTATCTTTGCCTTGCAGTGCACCAACACCGCCTACAAACCACAAGTTGGCCTGTGCTTCTGGCATATTCCAGCGATTGATTAAGCGCGTGTAGGTTAACTCTTCCAAGGTACGCGTTTTGCTTTTGTCGTCGCTACGCATATAGGTGGCACTGATACCAAAAGCATCACGTGGGGTGATGGCGTAATTGATAAACGATTCGCGCCAGTTGTTGTTAAAGTCGCCCATCGCCATGAATGAGCCGTTAAAGCCCATTGGGCCAGCCATAGCGAACGGTGTAGTGAATAGTAGCGCTATGCCTAAAAGGCTAGCTTTTTGTTGCGTTAACATTTGAAATTCCCTTCTTAAATAGTAATCACGCCGCAAAATGCGGACGCAATAAGGCTAATTTAAGAAAGGCGTATGGGTGGGCGTTGCAGGCTTGCGAGGGAGATGGAAGTGTAAAGTGCTTGACTGGAAAATAATTTTTTCGAAGCTGCAGGCAAGTTTGCAAGGCCTAAATTGCTTGGCAAGGCCGTCATTGCACACAAGCTTGCGCAAAGGCTAGCGCAGTGCGTTTTGCAACTATCGTTTTGGTTTTGAGGCGAGTGTTGCGTGGTATTTTGTGTGGCATCGCTCATGTGCATATTGCAATGTGGCATCGCAGTTTTTTGCCGCGTAGATTCTGTTTGCATCATGCTGTTGCAAATGGACATATTCGCCGCAGCCAAGGCTTGTAGCGGCAAAAGCACCAGTAGCAGGCAAGCAAAATTGCGTTTTAGTCGATTAAACATAGGCTTATGATACCTCAATAGGTAGTTTAGTTCCTAACGTTTTTCAATCGGCGCAACGTCACGGCGTGTCGCACCAGTATATAGCTGGCGTGGACGGCCGATTTTGTGTTCAGGGTCGGCGTTCATCTCGCTCCATTGTGCAATCCAGCCAGCTGTTCTTGCCAAAGCAAAAATCGCGGTGAACATACTATTTGGAATCCCCATCGCGCGCATGACAATGCCACTGTAAAAATCGACATTCGGGTAGAGTTTTTTAGAGACAAAGTATTCATCTTCTAAGGCGATTTTTTCTAGTTCCATCGCAAGTTTAAACATCGGGTCGTCTTGCAGGCCAAGTTCATTCAGCACCTCATGACAAGTCTTACGCATAATCGCCGCGCGCGGATCCATATTGCGATATACGCGGTGGCCAAATCCCATTAGGCGGAAGCTATCATTTTTGTCTTTGGCGCGCTTAATGAATTCGCCAATGCGAGACACATCGCCAATTTCTTCCAGCATTTTTAGTGTGGCCTCATTTGCGCCACCATGTGCGGGACCCCAAAGCGAAGCGATGCCTGCCGAGATGCTGGCGAATGGATTTGCGCCGCTAGAGCCGACTAAGCGCACGGTAGAAGTAGAAGCATTTTGTTCGTGATCTGCATGCAGAATCAGGATTTTCTCAAAGGCTTTTGCAAGCACAGGGTTTGGCACGTATTCCTCGCACGGCGTGGCAAACATCATGTGCATGAAGTTTTCAGCATAATTCAGGCTGTTTTTGGGGTACATAAACGGTTGGCCAGAATTATATTTGTAGCTCCACGCGGCAATGGTCGGCACTTTTGCCAGCAAACGATACGCCGAAATTAGCCGATGTTGCGGGTTATACACATCCATCGCATCGAAATAGAACGCCGACATTGAGCCAACGATGCCAATCATTACCGCCATGGGATGCGCATCGCGTCGAAAGCCACGGAAAATATTGCTGAGCTGATCGTGCAGCATGGTGTGCGTACTGATGGTATTGGTGAATTCAGCACTTTGTGTGGCGCTTGGTAGCTCTCCGTGCATCAGCAAATAGGAGACTTCTAAGAAATTGCAATGTTCGGCCAATTGCTCAATTGGGTAGCCGCGGTAATACAGCAAGCCCTTGTCGCCATCGATAAACGTAATGCCAGAATTGCAGGCGGCGGTGGACATAAAGCCAGGGTCGTAAGTAAATATGCCCTCTTTGCCCAGTGTGCGGATATCGACGACGTCTTTGCCCAGCGTGCCAGCGAGCACGGGCAATTCGATTGGTGCTGCGCCGTTATCAAAGGTGATGGTAGCTATTGTGGGTTTTGTCGCCATTGTTTAATTATACGCAATGATTGCGAAAAATCCCAATTTGAAGCGCATGCCCAATCTGGCGGGCGAATTTTGAACACTTAAGCGGGATAAATTGCGCCCAAAACGCGCAGCCCTTTAGCACCCGTCACTTCAGGCAAATTGCTCGGTTTATTTTCCAGTGTTTGTTTCGCAAGCCAAGCAAGTGCGGCCGCTTCCACCCAGTCCACCCCTACGCCCAGCCTATCTGTATTAGCGATTGGCTTATTAAGCATTTGTTTTAATCTAGCCACAAGCAAGGCGTTATGCGCACCGCCGCCGCATAGATAAATTTCATCTACCGCTGAGCAATGTTGCGAAATAGCGCTAGTGATGGTTTGCGCAGTCAGCTCCACCAATGTGCGCGCAATATCTTGCGGGCGGCAATGCGGATACAAAATATGGCGCTTTAACCACACATCATTAAATAAATCGCGCCCCGTGCTTTTGGGTGGCGGCAGCGAAAAATAAGGCTCGGCGAGCATGTGCGTTAAAAAGTTTTCGTGCACTACGCCCGTAGCAGCCCAGTCGCCGTTGGCATCATAATCTTTGCCTAGGCGCAATTTTGCCCAACTATCCAGCAGCATATTGCCTGGGCCCGAATCAAAGCCTATTACATCTCCAGCTTTTGTTAGATAAGTAATATTGGCAATGCCACCGATATTTAAAATCACGCGATTTTTTGTTTTGTTGCCAAAAACAGCTTTGTGAAATGCTGGCACCAAGGGTGCACCTTGGCCGCCCGCAGCAATATCACGGCTTCTAAAATCTGAGGCCACACTAATATTTGTGAGCTCTGCGAGCAAGGTAGAGTTGCCAATTTGCAGCGTAAATCCAAGTTCTGGCCTGTGTCTAATTGTCTGGCCATGGTTGCCTATCGCTTTTATTTGTGCGGCTTCCAGCTTCTTTTTTGTGAGTAATTCGTTCACGGCTTGCGCATACAAATGCGCTAATTTATTCGCCATTAACGCAGTTTTTTCTAGCTCGTTTTCACTTGGAAAGTGCAATGCAAGCAGCTCAGTTTTAATTTCTGCGGGGTAAGGCACAAAATGCTTGGCAAGCACCTTGCAAGTGGTATTGCTCAACTCGGTAAGCGCTACATCGACGCCGTCTAAACTGGTGCCAGACATGATGCCTATATATAGTGCAGGCATATTTAGTCTTTGTTCGCCATGCGGCTATGGTTAAGCATTTCAATTTGCGCCATTAAATTTACACTCATCTCATCAAACTCTTTTTTGTATTTTCCATCAATCGGAATGCTTGTCGGCAACGCAACAGTCATCGGGTCGCGATGCTCTTTGCCCACTAAAAACTCGTAATGCAAATGCGGGCCAGTGGCTAGGCCAGTCATGCCGACATAGCCAATAATATCACTTTGCGCCACTTTCATGCCTTTGCGCAAGCCTGCCGCAAAGGCAGATAAATGGCCATATTTGGTGCTCACGCCGTTTTCGTGTTTTAAAATAATCACGTTGCCATAGCCGCCTTGTTTGCCCATAAAATCCACCACACCATCGCCAGAAGCCTTTACCCGCGTGCCTGTTGGCGCGGCAAAATCAGTGCCTTGATGCGCCCGAATATGCTGCAAAATAGGGTGGAAGCGCCCTGTGCTATAGCCAGAACTGATGCGCGTAAATTCCACTGGCGAGCGTAAAAACGATTTATGCAAACTTTTGCCATCGGGCGTGTAATAAGCAAATTTGCCTTCGGCATCGCCAAAATGCACAGCTTGGTACACTTTGTTTTTGTTCACAAACTCTACCGCCAGCACATTGCCCGTTTTTACCAACTTGCCCGTGTTATAAAAGGCTTCGTAAACCACATTCAATTTATCGCCAGGCCATAAATCTTCATTAAAATCTAATTCTCCTGAAAAAATATCCGCAATTTGCAAGGCAATTTGGTCGGGGATGCCTGCATCGTCAGTCGCCCCAAATAAGGAGTTGACGATAGTTGCCGATTTTAAAACAGGGTGATTTTGTAACGCTAGTTTTTCGGTTGTAACTTGATAACCCTCAGGCGTTAAACCAGCCACCAAAACATTTTCGTTATCCAGCGCGTATTCTAAATGCAGCAATTTGCCATCCAAATTTGTTTTAGTTTCAACGCTGTGCCCAGGCACCAGCTGCGTATTAATGGCTTGCGCTGCAGGGCTTAGCATTAAAAATTTAATCGCCGCTTCATCGCGAATGGCCATGCGCTTAAATAAAGACCCAAGCGTATCATCGCTTCGCACTTGGTCAATTTGCCAAAAGGCCTCATTGCTATTCGCAGTGTTGGCAGGCAATGGCAAAGCGAGCACTTTGGTGACTGTTTTAAAGCGCACATTTTCTGTCATGCTTGTTGGCGTGGTGCCAAATGCGGTAAAAATAGCAAAAATTGGCAGAAAAAATACAGCTAATAGCCAACGTAATTTAATTTTACGTAATGCTAAAAATAGGTTTTGCGTTAAAATAGAGTGCTTGGAATTAGGTTTGTTTTGCGGCATAAAAAGATTCTGTAAAACTTATAAATGCTTGAATTGAAAGCCATACTAACAGAGTTTAAGCTTTAACTAAAAGTAACAAATTGTAAAAATGTATCCTAGTTTAATTAGGAAACCTTAAAAATTGGAAAATATAGTGAATACGGATATTAATCAAGCTTTGGCTATCATTAAGCGCGGCGCAGACGAATTATTGTTAGAAGCCGAGCTAATAGAAAAACTCAAAAAGGGCGTGCCATTGCGCATTAAGGCTGGTTTTGATCCTACTGCGCCAGATTTGCATCTTGGCCACACCGTACTGATTAATAAGCTGCGACAGTTTCAAGATCTTGGTCACCACGTGTTGTTTTTGATTGGCGATTTTACTGGCATGATTGGCGACCCAACGGGCAAAAGCGCCACGCGCCCACCGCTGACTAAAGAACAAGTGGCTGAAAATGCTAAATCGTACGCAGCGCAAGTGTTTAAAATTTTGGATAAAGATAAAACTGAAATCGTGTTTAACTCAACTTGGCTGACTGATTTAGGCGCAGCAGGCATGCTCAAACTGGCCGCCAGCCTAACAGTAGCGCGCATGTTAGAGCGCGACGATTTTAGTAAACGTTTCAAAAGCAACCAGCCAATCGCCATTCACGAATTCATGTATCCGCTACTGCAAGGCTATGATTCCGTGGCGTTAAAAGCCGATGTTGAGCTGGGCGGTACCGACCAAAAATTCAATCTTTTAATGGGGCGAGAGCTACAAAAGCAAGCAGGCATGAGCCAGCAGTGTGTACTCACCATGCCGCTGCTAGAGGGTTTGGATGGCGTGAACAAAATGTCTAAATCGCTGGGCAACTATATTGGTGTGGCAGAAGCGCCCGAAATCATTTTCGCCAAAATCATGTCAATTAGTGACGATTTAATGTGGCGCTATGTAGAGTTGCTCTCATTTGAAAGCTTAGAAACCATCGCTAAATGGAAAACTGATATTGCTGGCGGCGCAAACCCCCGCGATACAAAGGTGCGTTTTGCACAAGAGATTGTAGCGCGCTTTCATTCAAAAATAGCTGCCGAACAGGCTTTGAACGACTTTCAAACCCGCGCCAAAGGCGGCATTCCAGATGATGTGCCAGAAATTAGCATCCACATTGAAGGCGATAGCGTCGGTATTGCGCAGCTACTTAAAATGGCAGGCTTAGTAGAAAGCACTTCCGAGGCTATCAGAGCCATTCAACAAGGCGGTGTGAAATTAGACAGCCAAAAAGTAGAAGACAAAAATCTGCAACTCAACAAGGGCGCAACCCTTGTGGCGCAATTAGGAAAGCGTAAATTTGCAAAAATTACCTTAAATTAGCGTATTAGCACATGCCCTGCGAGCAAATATCCATGCGGGTGCTAGGGTGTCTAGTTTTTTATTCTATGTAATATTAACCTTGCGTCTCAAACCATCCAAACTATAAAACATTCTAATTTTGCATGTAATTTGTAATTAATTTGTAAAAAAGCAAAATTCAACTTGACCAAAGCCATAGCCCATGTAGAATGCGCGGCTCGC
>JAYVSZ010000039.1:0-9734 GCA_043774925.1 Methylophilaceae bacterium
TTCAACATCTAAATCAAACTCTTTAATGCGCACAGTAACTTTAGCGTGCAAATCGATTAAGTTTTGATCAAACACACGTTGCACTTCTTTCACGTCCGCGAAGCGCATACCTTCACCACGCGCAGCAACTTTGTCGCGTGTCATGTAGTAAAGACCCAACACGATATCTTGTGAAGGCACGATGATTGGCTCGCCGTTTGCAGGAGACAATACGTTGTTGGATGCTAACATCAAAGTACGCGCTTCCATTTGCGCTTCTAAGCTCAATGGAACGTGCACCGCCATTTGGTCACCGTCAAAGTCGGCGTTGAATGCCGCACAAACTAATGGGTGCAATTGGATGGCTTTACCTTCAATCAAGATAGGTTCAAACGCTTGAATACCTAAACGGTGCAAGGTTGGCGCACGGTTTAGTAATACTGGATGTTCGCGAATCACGTCTTCCAAGATATCCCAAACTTCTGGTCCTTCTTCTTCAACTTTTTTCTTCGCAGCTTTAATCGTTGTTGCTAAGCCTAATACTTCCAACTTATGGAAAATAAATGGCTTAAATAACTCCAACGCCATTTTCTTAGGCAAGCCACATTGATGCAGTTTCAATTGTGGGCCAACCACAATCACTGAGCGACCTGAATAATCCACACGTTTACCCAACAAGTTCTGACGGAAACGACCGCCTTTACCTTTAATCATGTCAGCCAATGATTTCAATGGACGCTTGTTAGCGCCCGTCATCACTTTACCGCGACGACCGTTGTCTAATAGTGAATCCACCGCTTCTTGCAGCATACGTTTTTCGTTACGTACGATGATTTCTGGTGCTTTCAACTCTAACAAACGTTTTAAACGGTTGTTACGGTTAATGACGCGACGATATAAATCGTTCAAATCTGAAGTCGCAAAACGACCACCATCCAACGGCACCAATGGGCGCAGCTCTGGTGGTAATACTGGCAAGATTTCAAGAATCATCCACTCTGGTTTAATGCCAGATTTTTGGAATGCTTCGAGTACTTTTAAGCGTTTAGCAATTTTCTTGATTTTGGCTTCTGAGCCTGTGTCAGATAAATCTTGACGTAGTTTTTCAATCTCGCGAGCGATGTCCATGGTGCGTAATAATTCACGCACCGCTTCAGCCCCCATCACCGCATTAAACTCGTCGCCGTACTCTTCAACCTTGGCTAAATAGTCATCTTCTGTCAGCAACTGGCCACGTGTGAGTGGTGTCATGCCTGGATCAACGACAATAAATGCTTCGAAATATAAAACGCGTTCAATATCGCGCAAAGCAATATCTAATACCATGCCCAAACGGCTTGGTAATGATTTTAAGAACCAAATATGTGCGACTGGCGAGGCGAGATCAATGTGACCCATACGCTCACGACGCACTTTAGACAATGTGACTTCAACGCCACATTTTTCGCAGATGACACCGCGATGTTTTAAGCGTTTGTATTTACCGCACAAGCATTCGTAATCTTTTATTGGCCCAAAAATTTTGGCGCAGAACAAGCCATCACGCTCTGGTTTAAAAGTACGATAGTTAATGGTTTCTGGCTTTTTAACTTCACCATAAGACCATGAGCGGATTTTTTCAGGCGAAGCTAACGCAATCTTAATCGCGTCAAATTCTTCTTCTTGGGTAACCTGTTTAAATAAGTCTAATAGAGCTTTCATAGTGTATTCTCCTTAGTTACGGTCAAGATCAATGTCGATGGCGAGTGAACGAATTTCTTTCACTAACACGTTAAATGACTCTGGCATGCCAGCATCAATTTTGTGTTCGCCCTTCACGATATTTTCGTAAACTTTTGTACGGCCGTTCACATCATCTGACTTCACGGTAAGCATCTCTTGCAAGGTGTAAGCCGCGCCATAAGCCTCAAGCGCCCAAACCTCCATCTCACCAAAACGCTGTCCACCAAACTGTGCTTTACCGCCCAATGGTTGCTGTGTCACCAATGAATACGGACCTGTTGAACGTGCATGCATTTTGTCATCCACCAAGTGATGCAATTTCAATACGTGCATGTAACCAACAGTCACAGGACGTTCAAACTTATCGCCTGTACGGCCATCGAATAGGCTCACTTGCGTTTTGCCAGCGTGGAATTGCAATTGTTTTGTACGTTCGTCTTCGTCTGGAAAAGCCAAATCAAGCATCGCTTTGATGTCAGATTCCGCGGCACCATCAAACACTGGCGTTGCAAACGGCACGCCGTTTTGCAAGTTAGTGGCCAATTCAATCACTTCAGCGTCAGATAAAGACTTGATATCTTCTTTCTTGCCTGTGCTGTCGTTATAGATTTGATCTAAGAACTTACGCACTTCAGATACTTTCGCCTCGGCACGTAACATCGTATTAATGCGTTGACCCAAGCCTTTAGCAGCCCAGCCCAAATGCACTTCTAAAATTTGACCAATGTTCATCCGTGAAGGCACGCCAAGGGGGTTCAACACGATGTCTAATGGCGTACCATCTGCCATATGCGGCATATCTTCAATTGGGCAAATTTTTGAAACCACACCCTTGTTACCATGACGACCCGCCATTTTATCACCTGGCTGGATGCGACGTTTAACGGCCAAGTAAACCTTAACCATTTTTTGTACGCCTGGTGGTAACTCATCACCTTGCGTCAATTTACGTTTTTTCTCTTCAAACTTGCTGTCAAATTGCACACGCGCCATCGCTAGGCTGTCTTTCAACTGCTCAAGTTGACGTGCTGCTTCTTCATCTGACAAACGAATATCAAACCAATCGTAACGACCAACCGACTCCAAATATTCCGCTGATAAAGTTTCACCTTTTTTCAGCTTGCCAGTGGAACTAGCAGGGCCGCCAGTGGCCGCTTTATCTTCCAGCAAACGACGGATACGACCGAATGCATCGTCTTCCACAATGCGCATTTGATCGGCCAAATCTTGCTTGTAGTGCGCTAATTGATCTTCAATAATTTGTTGTGCACGTGAGTCACGGTCAATACCCTCGCGTGTAAACACTTGCACATCAATCACCGTACCGCTCATGCCAGAAGGCACGCGCAAGCTGGTGTCTTTTACGTCAGAAGCTTTTTCACCAAAAATAGCACGTAGCAATTTTTCTTCTGGCGTTAATTGCGTTTCACCTTTTGGCGTCACTTTACCAACCAACACGTCGCCTGATTCCACTTCTGCGCCGATGAAGATAATGCCAGACTCATCCAAACGACCCAGCATACGCTCTGACAAGTTTGAAATATCTTGTGTAATTTCTTCAGCACCAAGTTTGGTATCACGCGCAACCACTGAAAGCTCTTCAATGTGAATCGAAGTGTAACGATCGTCTGCAACAACGCGCTCTGAGATTAAAATTGAATCCTCAAAGTTATAGCCGTTCCATGGCATAAAGCCAACCAGCATGTTTTGGCCAAGCGCCAATTCACCCATGTCTGTTGATGCGCCATCAGCAATGACATCGCCGCGCGCTAGGCTTTCACCCACTTTAACCAGCGGACGCTGATTAATGTTAGTATTTTGGTTTGAGCGTGTATATTTAGTGAGATTGTAGATATCCACGCCCACTTCGCCAGCTTGCGCTTCAGCATCGTGTACACGCACCACAATACGGCTTGAGTCTACGTAATCCACAATACCGCCACGGCGCGCCTGTACTATGGTGCCTGAGTCCATCGCCACGGTACGTTCAATGCCTGTACCCACAACGGCTTTTTCTGCACGCAAGCAAGGTACCGCTTGGCGTTGCATGTTGGCACCCATCAATGCGCGGTTCGCATCA
Source organism: Methylophilaceae bacterium (assembly GCA_043774925.1). GTDB lineage: Bacteria > Pseudomonadota > Gammaproteobacteria > Burkholderiales > Methylophilaceae > JAYVSZ01. The sequence goes on from JAYVSZ010000039.1 coordinate 3,782, forward strand.
TCGTGTTCAAGGAACGGGATTAGCGATGCTGCTACTGAAACAATTTGGCTAGGCGCAACGTCCATGTATTGCACGCGATCTGGATGTGCCATGGTAAATTCGTTTTGGAAACGTGAAGAAACCAAGGCTTCTTTAAAACCACCTTTAGCGTCCAATTCTGTGTTTGCTTGCGCAATCATGAATTGGCTTTCTTCAATCGCTGACAAATAATCAATCGTGCCTGTCACTTTATTGTTGTCAACACGACGATAGGGCGTTTCTAAAAAGCCATATTCATTAGTGCGCGCAAACAAGGCCAATGAGTTGATCAGGCCAATGTTTGGGCCTTCTGGCGTCTCAATCGGACAAACGCGGCCATAATGCGTCGTATGCACGTCACGCACCTCAAAGCCTGCGCGCTCTCGTGTCAAGCCACCTGGGCCAAGCGCAGAGATACGACGTTTGTGCGTAATTTCTGATAGTGGATTGGTTTGATCCATAAATTGTGAGAGTTGGCTTGAGCCAAAAAATTCACGAATTGCGCTAGAAACTGGTTTCGCGTTAATCAAATCGTGCGGCATCAAGTTATCAGATTCTGCTTGGCTCAAACGCTCTTTTACCGCGCGTTCAACACGTACTAAACCAGCACGGAATTGGTTTTCTGCCAATTCGCCCACAGAGCGAATACGGCGATTGCCTAAGTGATCAATATCATCAATTTCGCCATGACCATTGCGCAATTCCGTCAATATACCGATTACCGCTAAAATATCATCTTTAGAAAGAATATTTGCGCCAGTATCGCTTTGCACACCAACGCGCTCGTAGAAATCACGCAACCATGTTGCGCTACGTTCTTCTTGCTTGCTTGGGTAGGCACGACGGTTGAATTTCATGCGGCCAACCACAGACAAATCATAACGGTCTTCGTTGAAGAACAGGCCGTTAAATAAGGCTTCTACAGCATCTTCGGTGGGTGGCTCGCCTGGACGCATCATGCGATAAATTGCAACTTTTGCTGCATATTGATCAGGGATTTCATCAATGCGTAAAGTTTGCGAAATAAAATCACCATGGTCTAAATCGTTTGAGTAAAGCGTATCAATGCTGCTAATTTTTGCTGCAATTAACTTTTCAAGCAACGTTTCAGTCATTTCATCATTGGCATTTGCAACGACTTCACCAGTTTCTGTATCCACAATATTTTTAACAATTGCACGGCCTAAAATAAAGTCTGTTGGAACGACAATTTTAGTCACGCCAGCTTTTTCGATGTCTTTAATGTGCTTAACGGTAATACGTTTGTCTTTAGCAACCAGCACATTGCCTTTTTTGTCGGCAATATCAAATTTGGCCACTTCGCCGCGCAGACGCTCTGGCACTAGCGTAAACTCAACGCCTTTAGGGCCAATATCAAAGGTATCGGTATCGCCAAACGTTTCCAAAATTTGCTCCGGCGTATAGCCAAGCGCTTTCAACAGAATTGTCACTGGCATTTTGCGACGACGATCAACGCGGAAGTACAAATAGTCTTTCGGGTCGAACTCAAAATCTAACCATGAGCCACGGTAAGGAATAATACGCGCTGAGAACAGCAATTTACCTGAGCTGTGTGTTTTACCACGGTCATGCTCAAAGAACACGCCTGGGCTACGATGCAATTGCGACACAATCACGCGCTCGGTACCGTTAATCACAAATGAGCCATTTTCGGTCATCAAAGGCAATTCGCCCATGTAAACTTCTTGCTCTTTCACTTCTTTCACCGTTGGCTTAGAAGCTTCTTTGTCCATAATGGTCAAACGTACTTTTACGCGGATAGGTGCGGCAAAAGTAAGGCCACGTTGCTGGCACTCTTTTACATCAAATGGCTCTGCGCCTAATTGATAGCTGACATAATCTAAACGTGCGTTGCCAGAGTGGCTGACGATTGGGAAGATCGAACTAAATGTCGATTCCAAACCCTCGGCTAAACGTTGGTCTGGTGCGGTATCTGCTTGCAAAAAGGCTTTGTATGATTCCAACTGCATGGCGAGCAAGTACGGCACTTCTTGCACACTTTCACGTTTGGCAAAGCTCTTACGAATGCGTTTTTTTTCGGTAAAGGAATAGCTCATAGCGTCTCCTGATATTGAGGGTAGAAGACAAAACACTTTTCATCCACTGCAATGTTTTGATTTCTAACTTCTTGGTTTTAATATAGTTAAGTTTAGATAGTTAAAATATAAAAGTTTTATCACTTTGCCACATCCATGGCGCGTTACATTTTGTTACATTTATTACCACTTAGAAACGGCGAAGGCTGACGGTTTCCCGTCAGCCTAGCCACATCCAAACTTATGAATTACTTGATTTCGCCAGTAGCGCCAGCTTCAATCAATTTTTTCAATGCTGCATCAGCATCAGCTTTATTTACGCCTTCTTTAATCGCTTTTGGTGCGCCATCCACTAAGTCTTTAGCTTCTTTCAAGCCTAGCGCTGTTAATTCACGCACTGCTTTAATCACGCTCACTTTTTGTTCGCCAGCTGTTAATAGAATCACGTTAAACTCAGTTTGCTCAGCTGCCGCAGCTGGAGCTGCGCCGCCTGCAGCACCTGATGCAACTGCTACCGCTGCTGCTGATACGCCAAATTTTTCTTCGATTTCTTTAATAAATGTCGTTAAATCTAAAACTGACATCTTGCCGACTGCTTCTAAAATATCTGCATTTGAAATTGCCATTTGAATATTCCTTAAAATTTAATAATTGTAGTGTGTGAATTAAGCTGCTTTAGCATCACGAATGGCTGCAAGTGCGCGCGCGAACTTGGTAGGCACTTCGTTAAGCGTACGTGCAAACTTGGCCAGCAATTCATCACGACTTAACGTAGATGCCAAGGCTTGAACACCAGCGGCGTTCATTACTTGGTTTGGCATTGCGCCAGATTTAATCACGAACTTGTCGTTGGCTTTTGCAAAATTGTTCAATACTTTTGCGGCTGCCACTGGGTCAGCAGAAATGCCGAACATCAATGGACCAACCATATCGCTTGCTAAGCCAGAAAATGCTGTACCTTCTACAGCGCGACGCACCAATGTATTTTTCAATACACGTAGGTAAACGCCTGATTTTCTCGCTTCTGCCCGAAGTGATGTCATTTCTGCCACACCCATGCCACGATACTCAGCAAGAACAATTGCTTGTGCCGTTGCTACTTGCGCGCTAACTTCAGCAACTACTGCTTTTTTTTCTACTAGATTGAGACTCAAGGTCTTTTCTCCTTCCGTTAATAAAGTGCCGATTAAAAACCGGCACCGCTCACGGCGTCCTTATTCAGGGCATTGCACTTACCTATCCTGTGTCTGGCTCGCCATCTGCGCTGGAATCAGAAGATAAAGAACAGAGGATTGAATAAACAAACACCTTCACTCGCCCACCATCTATCCACTTCAATTAAACCCTTGCCATTACTGGCTTTACAGGCTCCAACGGTCTTTGATGCTCTTGCTGCCTTAGTTTCAAGGTAACAAGCCCAAAGTTCTTATTTTGAGCAATTTAAAATTGCCCAATAAATCTTAAATTCTTATACCGCTACAGTTGCTTGGTCTATACGTACGCCTGCACCCATGGTGCTAGAGACAGAAAGCCTCCTCAGGAATACGCCTTTAGTAGAAGCTGGCTTTGCTTTAGTAAGCGCATCCACCAGCGCTGCCAAGTTACCTTGTAGCTGCTCAACGGTAAACGAAGCACGGCCGATTGTGCAATGCACAATGCCGCCTTTATCCGTGCGGTATTGCACTTGACCCGCTTTTGCGTTTCTAACTGCCGCTGCTGCATCTGGTGTTACCGTGCCGACTTTTGGGTTTGGCATTAAGCCGCGCGGGCCTAAAATTTGTCCCAATGTACCGACAATACGCATGGCGTCTGGCGTTGCAATCGCAACATCAAAATCCAACATACCAGCTTTAACTTGCTCAGCCAAATCTTCAAAACCAACAATATCAGCGCCAGCCGCTTTAGCTGCTTCAGCTTGCGCACCTTGCGCAAATACGGCTACGCGCGTGGTTTTACCTGTACCGTTTGGCAATACAAGCGCACCACGGATTAACTGATCCGATTTGCGTGCATCAATGCCTAAATTAATAACAGCATCAACCGATTCATTAAATTTAACTTTTGCGCCGTCTTTAACTAAAACCAATGCATCTTGCACTGGATAGAGTTTATTGCGGTCAACTTTTGCGCGTAATGCGTCTATTCTTTTAGCCATCACACCACTCCTTCAACAATAATGCCGATGCTACGCGCGCTACCTGCAATGGTACGCACTGCGGCATCCATGTCTGCCGCTGTTAAGTCTGGCATTTTAGTGGTGGCAATTTCTTCCGCTTGTTTACGGGTAATCGTCGCTACTTTTACCGTATGTGGCGTTGCTGAGCCTTTTTCAATTTTTGCTGCTTTTTTCAGCAAAATTGTCGCAGGCGGTGTTTTCATGATAAAAGTGAAGCTCTTATCCGCAAACGCTGTAATCACAACTGGAATCGGCAGACCTGGCTCAACGCCTTGGGTTGCAGCGTTAAACGCTTTACAGAATTCCATGATATTTAAACCACGCTGGCCTAGTGCTGGGCCGACTGGCGGGCTTGGGTTGGCTTTACCTGCAGGAATCTGCAGTTTGATGTAGCCAATGACTTTCTTTGCCATTTTAATGCTCCTTAAGTGAGTACAAACGCCTTAATTAATAAGGCTCCTCGTTAATAAATTACTACTTTATTTCTACTACTAAACTTCTTTTTCTATTTGACTAAAGTCGAGCTCCACAGGCGTTGCGCGGCCAAAAATGGACACTGAAACGCGCAGCTTACTTTTCTCGTAATTTACTTCTTCTACCGCGCCAGAGAAGTCCTTAAATGGACCATCCACAACACGAATAGACTCGCCTTTTTCGAAGGTGAGCTTTTGCGTTGGATTCGACTTGCTGTCATCCATGCGCTGTAAAATAATTTCGACTTCTTTGTCTTTAATTGGCGTTGGTTTTTGCGCACTGCCGCCAATAAATGCGGTCACACGCGGTGTGCTTTTTACCAAATGCCAACTGTCGTCAGTCATCGCCATCTGCACCAGCACGTAGCCAGGATAAAGCCTGCGCTCACTAATTTTTTTAACGCCAGATTTCATCTCAATCACTTCTTCAACCGGCACTAAAATTTCGCCAAATTGATCTTGTAATTCTGAACGCACAATACGCTCTTCAAGCGCAGCTTTTACTGATTTTTCCATGCCAGAAAAAGCTTGGACTGCATACCAACGCATACTCATTAAGCACTCCGCCCCATTAACCACTGCACCATATAGGCAAAACCAACATCGACGAGCGCTAAAAACGCCGCCATAATCACCACCAAAACAAATACCGCTATCGTGGTTTGTATCGTTTCTTTACGTGTTGGCCAAACGACTCGCTTTGCCTCGGCAATCGACTCACCGATAAAACTTAAGGCATTTTGACCCGTTGGCGTGGTTCTGAATAACGCAACAGCCGCAGCAATACCTGCCAAAACGACAAGAATGCGCAGTACCAAGGCTTTATCAGCCAAAAGATAAAAGCCAGCGATGCCTGCTGCAACTAGCAGCGCGGACAAGACCAGCTTAACTTTATCTATCATAAGCTCTTCACTTAAACTTTTTTGGCAACCCAAAATTGAGTTGCACCTCATTATAACTTGGCAGGCCAAGAGGGTTTCGAACCCCCAACCCTCGGTTTTGGAGACCGATACTCTACCAATTGAGCTATTGGCCTATTAACTTTTTGAACTTCTTATTACCTTGAAACTTAAAACTGCAAAAGCCACGCTAGGCTTTTTAAATCAGCATAGCGTAGCTTTTCGAGTACAAATTTCTATTCAATCACTTTAGCCACAACACCAGCACCAACGGTACGGCCACCTTCACGGATAGCGAAGCGTAAGCCGCTTTCCATGGCGATTGGCGCA
>JAYVSZ010000040.1:0-93904 GCA_043774925.1 Methylophilaceae bacterium
AAAAGCGCCATTATCACCCCGACCGTTTGCTTTATCCCATGAAACGCACTGGGCCTAAAGGCAGCAAGCAATTCAAGCGCATTTCTTGGGATGAAGCGTTAGATGAAATCTCAACCAAGTGGAAAAAAATTATTGCCGAAGATGGCCCGCAAGCCATTTTGCCCGTGAGCTATTTGGGCAACCAAGGTTTAGTGCATGGCTTAAACGGCGGTGATGCATTTTTTAACCGCATGGGCGCTACAGTATGCGAACGCACGTTTTGTGGCGAAGGCTCATGCACCGCATGGTTATTGACGGTTGGCCCAACTGCTGGCGTTGACCCTGAAAGTTTCTCGCACGCTAATTACATCGTGATTTGGGCATGCAATTCAGTTTCTACCAACTTGCACCACTGGCATATTATTCACGAGGCGCAAAAACGTGGCGCAAAAGTGGTGGTGATAGACGCGTACGCCTCAAAAACCGCAAAAGCAGCAGATTGGCACATTGCGCCAAAACCTGGCACCGATGGCGCGCTGGCCATGGCGATGATGCACGTGATTATTGAAGAAGGCTTGCATGACCAAGATTATGTCGATAATTACACAGTTGGCTTCAAAGAACTGGCCGAGCGCGCTAAAACCCGTACGCCAGAATGGGCAGAGAAAATCACCGGTATTCCCGCGGATGATATTCGTAAATTTGCACGTGAATACGCCACCACCTCGCCAGCCGCAATTCGTGTGGGTGTTGCGCTAGAAAGAAGTTATGGCGGCAGCCAAGCCATACGCGCCGTCACTTGTTTGCCCGCGCTCATAGGCGCTTGGCGTCATGTGGGTGGCGGCATTTTGCAGTTTCCGGTGTGGGAGCATCCATACGACTTTATGACGATTTGCCGCCCCGATTTAATCCCAGAAGGCACGCAAGTGGTGAATATTCTGCAACTCGGTCGCGCGCTCACGGACGAGTTGAACTTGAAAGCGCCGATTAAAGCGCTGATGGTGTGGAACACCAACCCCGTTACGCAATCCCCAGAAACCGATAAAGTGGTCAAAGGCCTAGAGCGTGAAGATTTGTTCACTGTTGCCGCCGATCATTTCCTCTCTGATACGGCGTCTTATGCAGACATCGTGCTACCAGCCGCCATGGGCGCGGAGTATGAAGACATGGTGCTGTCGTGGGGGCATATGTATTTGACTTACAATGAAAAAGCGATTGACCCACCCGGTGAAGCGTTACCCAACAACGATATTTTCCGCCGCTTGGCAAAATTGATGGGTTTTAAAGAAGATAATTTCAAATGGAGCGATTCTGAGTGCCTAGAACACTATGTGAACTGGGATGCGCCTGCGTGTAAAGGCATCGACTTGGCCTACTTGCGCAAGCACGGCTTTGCGCGGCTGGCGATGGATACCAAAGATAACCGCGCGCCACACAAAAATGGCAATTTCCCCACGCCAACTGGCAAATGTATGTTTTTGGTAGAAGGCGCAAAAAACTTTGTGGCAGGGCCTTTCCGCCAAATGTACGATGGCTTTCAGCCGGGTGAAGATTTAGACCCGCTGCCAGACCATGTAGCCTCGCGCGAAAGCCCAGAGAGCAATCCCGCGCTGGCAGCCAAATATCCGCTTAATATTCTTACGCCAAAAAGCCATGGCTTTTTAAATAGCTGCTACGCCAATATGGCCGAGAAAATTAAAAACCAAGGCGAACAATTTGTGATGATGAACGCGGTAGATGCGGACAAACGCAAGGTAAAAGAAGGCGACAAGGTGAAAGTGTTTAACGACCGCGGCGCGTTTGAAGCCGTCGCGCGCGTGACTAGTGATGTAAATGCGGGTGTGATTGTGACCACACTTGGCTATTGGCGCCAGCTCAATAAAGGCACGGTCAATAGCGTGAGCCCCGCTGAGTTTGGCGATATGGGTAACTCGAATGTGGTGTGTGATAGTTTGGTAGAGGTTGGATTGGTGTAGTTTTTACCTACTATATGCTTAGATTAACCAAAAGAAATGTTATGAGATTAGAGTTATATTTATTATTGCTTTTAGTGCCGACGTCTGGCATGGCTGAGGTGTTTCGCTGCGAGGAGCCTAAAGGTGTAGCAATGTGGTCAAACGAAGGCCACAAAATTGCCCCCGATGGATTTACTGGCGTAAAGCCAGTGATTATTGTCGAAGAAAAAGAAATGAGAATAGTATGGGGTGATTCAAAGACGGCTGGAGGAACAGAGAAAGCTTGGAAGGCGATTATATTTAATCGAAGTCCAGAATCAATTAGCGGTATTGCTTTAGATGAGGGCTCTACTGGTTCAGCCGCAATGCTTTACACTCTTGATGTTAAGCGTGGTTATCTCTACTTATCGTCTCATAAAGATAGTAAGCTGTTAGATGCATCTGGAGCATCAACATTTGTTTCCAAGTGCTCAAATTAGAACTCGTAGGGCGGATTAGCGCAGCGTTATCCGCCGTATGGGGGTCATAAGGATTTAATAGACGTAAAAGTCCAGTAGGGTGGGCAATTGATTGCCCACGCGTTTAATGCAAGCTTCGTCCGCGTGGGTTCGCCTCTAAAGAGGCTTTAACCCACCCTACAAAATCTCAGATAGTCCTAGCCGCCTACTATCTGTTGGCTCAAGCCCCAGGGAAAAGATAGTTCGCGGCAAGGGGATTAAAGTCAAAACCAAGCGAATGCCGATGCCCTGCGAGCCAATATCCATGCGGCTGCCAGCCTCATGCCGCTACTCATTTTGTGCAATGCGCGCTTTGGGAAAGAAGATGCTAAATGTGCTGCCAGCGCCAATTTCGCTGCTGATTTCCAGCTTGGCTTGGTGGCGCGTTAAGATGTGTTTTACAATGGCCAAACCAAGCCCAGTGCCACCTGTATCGCGGCTGCGGCTGCGATCAACGCGGTAAAAACGTTCAGTCAGACGGTCGATATGTTGCTGTTCGATGCCGATGCCAGTATCGCGCACGCTAAATACGGCTTGCTCATTTTGGGCTGCGTTTTTTTGTAAGCGCCAATCAATATAAATATCGCCGTCATCGGGCGTGTAACGAATGGCGTTGCTGACTAAGTTACTGAATGCGCTCAGTAATTCCTCTTGGCTGCCAGTGATATTGAGGTTTTTATCGACCGCCAAATGAATTTTATGTTTGCCATGACTGAGGCCTTTTGCGTCATTTAAAATCATTTTTAATAACGACGACATTTCAATGACGGTGTCCTCAGGCGCAACGGCATTGCTCTCGATGGTGGAGAGCGTGAGCAAGTCTTCAATAATGCGCCGCATACGGCCAGTTTGGTCAATCATCATCTCGAAATAACCTTTAGCGCTTTCTGCTACCATGCCTTTGGTGTCGTTCAGTGTTTCTAAAAAGCCGCCAACCACGGTAAGTGGCGTGCGTAGCTCGTGTGACACATTGGCGATAAAATCGCGGCGCATGGTGTCGGTTTTCTCTTGCGCGGTGACATCGCGGCTAATGAGCAATTTTTGCTCGGCACCAAATGGAATCAACTGAATTTGCAACATTATTTCTGGGTTGCGAATGGATTTGAGATGAATCGGCTCGCCATAATGCTGCTCTTGCAGGTAGTTGATAAACTCGCCGTAGCGCACAAAATTGTGGATGGCTTGATTGATGTCTGAGTTTAGGTCTAAGCCCAGTTGCACTTCAGCAGGCGGATTACACCATTCAATCTCGTTGCGGCGATTGAGTATCACGATGCCATCTGGCAGGGCGCTAGTGGCGCGCCTAAAGCCTTCTAGCGAGGAAATGAGATCTAGTTCAGAACGTGCATGTTTGCGTTGGTTTTGAAACAGCGCGGAAAAAATGCCCTGCCACACGCCAGCGCCTTCTGGCACATTGTTAGGCGTAGGATTTTTTAGCCAAATATGAAGCTTGTAAAGCCAGTACAAATGACTTGCAAGGTAGATAAATAGGCTAGCTGCGAGCAAGATTAAGGCTGGAATAAGACCTTCGCCTACCCAAGCCACAAGGCAGGCGCAGACTAGGGCCAAGCTCAACCAAAATGCGTTCCAGCGGATATCTTGCACGTTTGCTCACTATCAATAAGTGGGCATATTATAGATTTTTTTAGATAGCTTGCGCAGAAAGTCTATAGCCAGAGCCGCGCACGGTTTGAATTAAATCTTCGTGGCCAGAAACTGAAAGCGCGTTGCGCAGGCGGCGAATATGCACGTCCACTGTTCTGTCTTCAACAAATACGCGGTCGCCCCATACTTTATCTAGCAGCTGGCTGCGTGAATGCACGCGCTCGGCATTGCTCATAAAATAATGCAACAATCTAAATTCGGTTGGACCTAAATCAATGGTATTGCCATTGCCCATTACGCGGTGCGTGGTTGGATCTAGTTGCAAGCCCTGAATAGTAATTGGGTCATCCGTCATTTGTGGGGAGCGGCGGCGCAAAACAGCCTTGATGCGCGCATTCAGTTCGCGTGGGCTAAATGGCTTGGTGACATAGTCATCGGCGCCTACTTCTAGGCCGCGCACTTTGTCAAACTCGTCTCCACGTGCGGTGAGCATAATGATGGGAATGGTTTTGGTGGCGCCGTCAGTTTTTAGTTTGCGTGCAAATTCTATGCCGCTCATGCCAGGTAACATCCAATCGAGTAAAATCAAATCAGGCGTTGTAGAACGCATCAATTCTTGCGCGTGTTCCGCGCTGATGGCGCGCAGTGGCGTGTGACCCGCTTGCGTAATGTTGAGTGCCAGCAATTCCTGAATAGCGGGTTCATCTTCTACAACTAAAATACTTGCGGCCATTTTTAATCCAAAAAAATTATTAGCGCTGCCATTTTGCAATCCCAATATGACACATTCATGACAATTGTGACAAACTATTTTATGCAAATTAGCTTGTGTAATTGCCATTTTTGCCATTTTGTAACACTATGTAGCATAATTTAAACCACTCAATTAAGAATTGTTCTCAGGAGGCAGCATGTCAGGTTTTTTGTCTAAAGAAAATACAATCGCAAACGCAAATTTTAACCGTTGGTTAGTGCCGCCAGCCGCGCTGGCGGTGCATCTATCAATTGGTATGGCGTACGGCTTTAGCGTATTTTGGAAGCCACTTGGCAATGCGTTGATGGGTGGTGATGGCAAGCCGCTTGCAGCTTGCGCTGCAGGTGCGACCAACTTTGGTGAAAAGCTATCTGGCACTTTGCGTGCACTTACCGCGACGGATTGCAACTGGACGCAGTTTGATTTGGGTTGGATGTTCACATTATTTTTTGTGCTGCTCGGTTGTTCCGCCGCACTGTGGGGCGGTTGGCTGGAGCGTGAAGGGCCACGCAAAGCAGGTTTCGTATCCAGCTTGCTTTGGTGTGGCGGCTTGCTCATTTCGGCCTATGGCGTACATGCGCACCAACTGTGGATGATGTGGCTGGGCAGCGGCGTTATTGGCGGCATTGGGCTAGGTTTGGGCTATATTTCACCCGTTTCGACACTGATTAAGTGGTTTCCAGATCGTCGCGGCATGGCCACAGGCCTAGCGATTATGGGGTTTGGTGGCGGCGCGATGATCGGCTCACCACTTGCGACCATGCTGATGAAGCATTTTGCCAGTCCGGGACAAGTAGGTGTTTGGCAGACTTTTGTCGTGCTTGCGGCGATTTACTTTGTGTTTATGCTGTGCGGCTCGTTTGGTTACCGTGTGCCGCCAACAGGCTGGAAACCCGCCAATTGGATGCCGCCTGCAGCCTCGCAAAATACCATGATTGCATCACGCAATGTACACCTTAAAAATGCGCACAAAACGCCGCAATTTTGGTTACTTTGGATTGTATTGTGTATGAACGTTTCTGCGGGCATTGGCATTATTGGCGCGGCTGCGCCCATGTTACAAGAAACTTTTGGCGGTGCGCTGATAGGCCAGACGGGGACGCCAGAAGCAAGCATAGGTTTTGCTGAGATTAAAGCAGACGAAGGTTTAACTGCCAAGGCCGCTGCGGTGGGCGCAGGCTTTGTCGGGCTAATTTCGCTGTTTAATATTTTTGGCCGCATCGGCTGGGCGACATCTTCGGATAAGCTCGGTCGCAAACGCACTTATTTTATTTTCTTCACCTTAGGTGCGATTTTGTACGTCACGGCAACCTACATGGCGGGCTTAAAATCGCTTGCGCTGTTTGTGGCGTGTTTTTGCGTCATTGCCTCCATGTACGGCGGCGGCTTCGCCACCATTCCTGCGTATCTGGCAGATATGTTTGGCACACAATTCGTTGGCGCCATTCATGGTCGCTTGCTCACGGCGTGGTCCACTGCAGGCATTTTAGGGCCTGTCATCGTGAATTACTTGCACGATACGCGGCTCGAATCAGGCGTTTCGTTTGATAAAATTTATGCACCGATTTTTGTGGTGTTGGCGGGTTTATTGGTTGTGGGTTTTATAGCCAATTTACTGGTAAAGCCAGTTGCAGATCAATATTTTATGAGCGATACCGAGTTGGAGGCAGAGCGCAAACTAAGTCACGAAAAATCACTACAAAACGTAGCGACCAGCGTTAATACAAGCGGTGATGTACAACACCCGCTTTTGGTAAAGCTGGCTTGGGCTGCGGTACTGATTCCTATTAGCTACGGCATTTGGATGACGGTACAAAAAGCTTGGGCCTTATTTGGTTAGCTTTTAATTTAATGACGAATAGTGTCACCCCGATAGCGTAAAATAGACGCTTTTTGGTACTTGAGAGAACGATTTGAACAAAATAGCGATAAATTTAGATGGCGCAGGCAAAAAAATCGGTGTGGTGGTGTCGCGTTTTAATAGCAATATTTGTGACGGTTTGTTAGCAGCTTGCCATGCGGAATTGCTGAAACTCGGCGTAAAAGAAAGCGATATTCGCATTGCTACCGTGCCAGGCGCGCTGGAAACGCCACTGATTTTGCAGCACATGGCGCTAAGCGAAAAGTATGATGCGTTAATAGCCTTGGGCGCGATTGTTCGCGGCGAAACCTATCACTTCGAAGTGGTTGCAAACGAGTCTGCGCGCGGTATTTCAGAGGTTCAGCTGAATACAGGCATTCCCGTGGCAAATGCTGTTTTGACGACGAATGATGACGAGCAAGCGTTAGCACGCATGCACATAAAAGGCGCGGAAGCCGCGCAAGTGGCGGTTGAAATGGCAAATTTGGTGCGCGCATTATGATTGAGAAAAAAGAAGAAACCAAAGCTGTAAAAAAACAAAAAGTCAGCCAAAACCGCCGCAAATCGCGCGAGCTAGTGTTGAAGGCGGTGTATCGTGGCATGATAAATGCTAGTGATTTGAAACAAGTATTTTTGGATATGAAAGATGATCCAGAATATATAAGAGCAGATGAGGCTTATTTTAAAGCCTTATTGGTGGGCGTGACAGATAAAATAGAGGCGCTTGACTTGCAAATTGCCACTTACATTGATAGAAAATTAAGCGAATTAAGCCCAGTGGAACATGCAATTTTGCGTATTTCATCGTATGAGCTGATGTTTGATATGAGTATTCCGTATCGCGTGGCGATTAACGAGGGCGTAGAGTTGGCCAAGGTTTTTGGTGGAACAGATGGACATAAGTACATTAATGGCGTGCTGGATAAAGTGGCAGCAGTCGCAAGACCGCAAGAGTTTAGACACTAAATAAGTAAAAGCAAATTGGCAAGACGGATTGCCTTGAGGACAAGATGGAATGGATGTAACAGGCGCGATACGTGTGGCTCGTCTGAGTGATGTTGGGCAGGTGCGTGACCACAATGAAGACGCAATAGCGAGCGATTTAAGCGTCGGCTTGTTGATTTTGGCTGACGGGATGGGCGGCTACAAGGCAGGCGAGATTGCTAGTGAAATTGCCGTGTTGACTATCACGGCTGAACTATCGGAAGCCATGCGAGGCAAGATGTCATTGGCTAAGCCAAAAAGTAAGCTTCTGCCAGAATCTGAAATGTTGATTGAAGCTGTGGAGAAGGCTAACGCTGCTATCTTTAAAATTTCGCATGCGCTGCCGCAATGCGCTGGCATGGGCACGACGCTGGTAACGGGGATATTTACAGGCAATAAACTGATTGTTGGACATATTGGCGATTCTCGTATGTATCGTTTGCGCGATGGCGCGCTAACGCGGCTGACGCAAGATCACTCATTAATACAAGAGCAAATTAATGCGGGTGAGATTACCGAAGCGCAAGCCAAAGAATCTGTGAATAAAAACTTGGTGACACGCGCCTTGGGTATAGATGATGTAGCTGACTTAGAGCTGCATGAGCATGATGTAAAAGTGAAAGATACTTATTTGCTGTGTTCCGATGGATTAACGGACATGGTAACGGATGAAGAAATTCGTATTATGATGATGGAAGCTGGCAGCAATACAGAGCGCGCAACCGTTAATTTGGTGCGTTTTGCCAATGAAAAAGGTGGCAAAGATAATATTTCGGTGGTGGTGGCCTATGTTAAAAAAGAGTTCTCTTCGAAACATCTTTGGGTAAAAAAATTGTTGGGCAGTAATAAAAATTAAATGGAATATCGAGGGTGATTATGGCTAAGTTAAATTTCTCGCTAGATGGAAAACTGTTAAGCGAGTTCGCGCTAGATAAAGAGCGGATTACCATCGGGCGCCGACCAACAAACGATATTCACATTGATAACTTGGCGGTAAGTGGTGAACATGCCATGATTTTAACCATGGGCAACGATTCGTTTTTAGAGGATTTGAACAGCACCAATGGCACGATGGTGAACCATAAGCTGATTAAAAAGCATGTATTGCAGCACAACGATGTGATTGAGTTTGGTAAATATCAGCTTAAATATTTGAGTGATAATCAAGCAAAAAAACCGCAAACCGATGGCTTTGTACAAACTATGCTTGTTAGCAAACCAAAAAGTGCAGAGGAGCAAAATGCTGTAGCACCAGTTGCCGCTGCTGCAGAAACGGCAACTATGCCAGTGCCAATACAAGCGTCTGAACAAGCAGCAGAGCCGTTGCCAGAACAGACTCAGGAAGAACAACCATTATCCATTCCCGCAGATGGCCTAAGGGGCGCGGCAAACACGGCGCGCCTGCAAGTGCTCAACGGCGCAAACGTGGGTCAGGAGTTGATGTTAAATCGTGCGATGGTTAAGCTGGGCATGCCTGGCGTGCAATTGGCGGTGATCACCAAACGGCCGCACGGTTACTTTGTCTCGCATGTTGAAGGGGACAAACGCCCATTAGTGAATGGGCAATCTATCGGCATGCAAGCGCAGGCGCTAAATGACCTCGATGTGATTGAGCTTGCAGATTTAAAAGTAGAATTTCATCTTGCCTGATTTTAAACTGTAGTTAAAATGCCCAATAGTGCAAATGTCAAATAGCGATTCAATGCAACCCGCGGACTTATTCAATCAGCTAGAGCGCCTCAACGCTATTGGCATTGCGCTTTCTTCCGAGCACGACAACGCGCGCCTGTTAGAAACGATTTTGCTCGGCGCAAAAGAGCTCACGAACGCTGATGGTGGTACTTTGTACACGGTGACCGATGACGCAAAGCTTCAGTTTGAGATTATGCGCACACAAAGCCTTAATGTCGCCATGGGCGGTACGACAGGTGTGGAGATTCCCTTCCCCTCATTGCCTATTTATCTCGATGACGGCAAGCCTAATATCAATATGGTGGCTGCGCATTGCGTAGTGAATGGTAAAACAATTAATATTCCTGATGCCTATTTGGCTGAGGGATTTGATTTCTCTGGCACGCGTAAATTTGATGAAAAAACGGGTTATCGCTCTCAATCATTTTTGACTGTGCCGATGAAAAATCATGAAAATGAAATCATCGGCGTATTGCAGCTTATTAACGCGGTTGATCCACACACGCTCCAAATCATTGCCTTCTCCGAGGCGCATCAGCGATTAGTCGAATCGCTGGCTTCGCAGGCCGCAGTGGCGCTCACCAATAAAAATTTGATTCATGACCTAAAACATCTGTTTGAGTCATTTATTAAGTTGATTGCAGATGCGATTGATGAAAAGTCACCTTATACTGGCGGCCATTGCCAACGCGTGCCAGAACTCACCATGATGCTAGCTGAAGCCGCTATCAAAGCCGATGCTGGGCCGCTCAAAGACTTTACCATGACGGAAAAGGAAGTTTACGAACTTAAAATAGCCGCTTGGCTGCACGATTGCGGCAAAGTGACCACGCCCGAGCACGTGATGGACAAAGCCACCAAGTTAGAAACTATTTTTGACCGAATTCAATTGATTGACGATAGGTTTGAGTTGCTTAAAACACAACGAGAAAATCAAATTTTGCGTAAAGCTTTAAGTACGTCGATGGGCGGTAAAACGGTCAATCTGAAACAACTCAAGCATAATGTCAATGTGATAAAAAAACGTTTGGATGATGACAAAAACTTTATCCGAAAAGTGAACTATGGCAGCGAGTCGATGCAGGATAAAGATTTACAGCGTATTCATGAAATTGCAAGCCATGAGTATTTTAATGAGAGCGGCCATACCATAAAGTTTTTGAGCGAAGACGAGGTGTACAACCTCACTATTGCACGTGGCACGCTCACGCCAGAAGAGCGCGAAGTGATCAATAATCACATTGTCGTGACCATCAGTATGCTCGATTCTCTGCAATACCCTAAAGATTTACGGCGCGTGCCCGAATACGCGGGGGGCCATCACGAGCGCATGGATGGTAAGGGTTATCCGAAAGGTTTAACGCGTGAGCAAATGTCGATTCCCGCGCGGATGATGGGTGTTGCAGATATTTTTGAGGCGCTTACTTCTAAAGATAGACCATACAAGAAAGCTAAAACACTGTCAGAAACGTTGACCATTTTGGGCAAGATGAAATTGGAAAATCATATTGATCCAGATATTTTCGATTTATTTGTGCGAGAGAAAATCTATTTACGTTACGCAGAAATGTTTTTAGAGAGCGATCAAATTGACGAAGTGAAAGAAGCGGAAATTCCTGGCTATACCAAATACTAGTTTTTTTCTTTCAAAAACTGCTTAGTTTTCTTAATCACCGCGCCCAAGTTTTTTGTTGTAATCCCATGTAAAAATGGCCCGCTTGGCACTAAGTGAACATTTGGCCCAATATCGCAAAAACCCATACAAGGGCTCGCTTCTACCTCTATAGGTAGTTTCTGTTGCATTATTTCTTGCTTCAAACAAGTCAAAACTTCCTCACTACCGCGTGCCGCACACGAGGGATTGTTTGGATTTGCGCGAAAGTTAGTGCATACAAAGATTTTTTTCATGGCTATTTAAACTATTTGCGTGTGGCAGCCGTTGCTGTCCAGTCTTAGATAGCTGCCTTGCTCGTACCAATCGCCGAGCACCCAGCGTTCACTGGCATGACCTTGCGTATCATGTACGTGCTTACTAGGGCGATGCGTGTGGCCGTGAATGAACAGTGGTGGAAAATGAGTTTGTGTTAACAAATGCGCAACTGCGTCTTGGTTGACATCCATAATTTGAATGGATTTACTCGATTTAGCTTGCTCACTTTTTTCGCGCAATTCTTCAATATAAGCAATACGCTTTTCCAAAGTTTGGCTTAAAAATAGCGTTTTCCATGCGTCGCTTCGTACCTCACGGCGAAATTGCTGGTAAGCCAAATCGTCCGTGCAAAGTACGTCGCCATGGCTTAAAAGCACTGGTTTTCCATACAGTGTGATAAGACTTGGGTCGGGCAGGAGGGTTGTGTCTGTAGCCTTTGCAAAGCCATCGCCGATTAAGAAATCTCGGTTGCCATGCATTAAATACACACGCACACCTTGTGTGCCTAAATGCCTGAGTGCCGCAATCACCGCTTGATGCTTACCTGCGGCAATGGCATCGTCGCCCGCCCAATACTCAAACAAATCGCCCAAAATATAAAGCGCTTGGGCGTGGGTGGCGGAGGTGTTTAAAAAATGAACAAAAGCCTGCGTGATAAGCGGGCGAGACTCACATAGATGCAAATCAGAAATGAATAAACTGTGATCCATGTGAGGATGTAAAGTTTAGCAGAGCGTCGCTTTTTCGATGACCACTGAATCCACAGGCACATCTTGGTGGCCAGCCTTGCTAGCGGTTTTTACTGCCTTAATCTTGTCGACAACGTCCATACCTTCGACAACCTTACCGAACACACAATAGCCCCAACCGCTCGAGGTGGGTGAGGTGTGATTTAGAAAATCGTTATCGCCAACGTTAATAAAAAATTGACTGCTTGCGGAATCTGGAATTGAGGTGCGCGCCATGGCGATGGTGTACATGTCATTACCTAAGCCGTTGTTAGCTTCATTTTTGATCTCAGCAGCAGTTTTTTTCTGTTTCATGTTGGCATCAAAGCCACCACCTTGCACCATAAACCCGTTAATCACACGGTGAAAAATCATGCCATCATAAAACCCACTTTCTACATACTGCAAAAAATTGGCTACGGTAATCGGTGCTTTTTCGGCGTTAAGTTCAAGCGTAATATCGCCAAAATTGGTTGTGAGTTTGACCACGTAAAATCCTTAAATATTGTAAAAAATAAAAAATTAGTTTGTTGCAACTTCAGGCAACAGCTTAACGGTTTTGATGGTGATGGGTCTGATCGGCACATCTGAGTTTCTGCCGACATTGCCCGTAGGTGAAAGACCAATTTTTTGCACGACTTCCAAGCCGCTAACCACCTTACCGAACACGCAATAGCCAATTTGCTCTGGATCTGGGCTGGTGTAATTTAAAAACTGGTTGTCGTTTAAGTTAATAAAAAATTGTGCGGTTGCAGACTCTGGGTCTGCTGTGCGCGCCATGGCGATGGTGCCAGTTTCGTTCAGCAAGCCGTTATTAGATTCATTTGGGATAGGGGCGCGTGTTGATTTTTCAGTTAAATCGCGCTCAAAACCACCGCCTTGAATCATAAAGCGGCTAATCACACGGTGAAAAATGGTGTTTTCATAAAAGCCATCTTTTACATACTGCAAAAAATTGGCTACTGTTTTAGGTGCTTTTTCGGGGTAAAGCTCAACTGTAAAATTACCTTGAGATGTTTGAAACTCCAAGCGTGTGGCGGCTTGCGCGCTTGTTGTAATGACAGAAAACAAAGCTGCAAAAATAAAACTTCTTAAACGATTAGATTTCATAAAACTAGACTGACCCTTCGTAAATAATTTTCCAATGATTATCTTCATTTTGCCAATACTGGCGCTTACGCATTTTATTTTGTAGTGTCGTGCTTTTGAAATCTTGCTCAAAATTCACAACCACGACATTACCTTCAACGTTTGGATTGCTAAACATGCTGACATCTTCAATTTTAATATTGACTTTAGGTTTTGCTGCTTGAATGCCCCGTTTATAATCCGCCCATTTAGCAAAATCGCCATCGCTGTAAAAAAATCTTTTTGAGTAATGGCTTAAATATTTATCCGTGTTTTGCGAAACCCAATCAGCACGCCAGCTTTCTATGGCGCTTTGCAAGGCTTCTTTCTCTGCGTTTTTTAGGTCTGGCTTGTCGCTGGCAACCCATTCAAGTTTGTTAGAAATAATCACTGGTGTATTGCCCGCTTGCAAAATGGGCGTTAAGGCTTTTAGATCTGGATTGCTTAACACAACGCAGCCGTCGCTGGCGCGCGGCGGGCGGCTATAGGTGTTGGCGGGTGTGCCGTGCAGCCAAATGCCACCACCTTTTTTATTTTGATGTTCGTCTATCTCGTTAGGGTAGTTGAGCGGGTATGCGGCACTGCCATACATGTCAGCCAAGGGCTCAGTGAGCTTTTGACCAGCAAAATAAACGCCGAGCGGTGTGCGTTTGTCGCCTTCTGCCGCTTTTCCTGCACCATTTTTGCCGATTGTCACGTAATAATCCGCAACGTACTGCAAGCCATTTTCGGAGTTTTTGTATAAGAAAAGGCGAGATTTTATTGCGTCAACAACTATTACGTGCTGCTGCGAGGCATCAAGCTGGACCAGTAAATTTGGCTTTTCGTGATTTTTATCTTCAGAAAAGAAATGGTCAACACGGGTGCGTGCCTCTTCGCGCAAGCCTTCAATTTGGTCACTGCTCGGCTTGCTTTTACCTTCAGAATCTGAGTTACCAAAGGTCGCTAGCGCGCTGCCTTGGGCGGTCAGCAGATCACCGCGAATCAGGTAAGCAAGCTTGAAGTTAGGCGCGGTGCGGATCAGCTCGTTTACCGTTGTCATGGCTTGATTGGTCTTGCCTTGTGTGATTTCCATCAAGGCTTTAACCAGTAAGCTCTCCACCAAATCGCGCCCAAAATGGCGCGTAAGTATTTTGTCTGCCAAGCTGCCTTGGTTAACAGCCGTCGCATTCCAGGGCAACAAAACACAGCAAGCAATCAAAAAATATTGAAATAACTTAAGTTTTTGCGACTTTAAATTTTGTATCAGTACCATTTCAATCTTTGTGATCCTAATCCATCACTAACCATGCTATTGGCTAGATTTAACAACATTAATTCGATGCAATTTCTTGATCGATTAACCAAGCACCGCTGACCTTTTTCATCATCAGCGTTTTATGCGTGTTAATCGGTTTGCCATCTGCGCGGTAGCTTTGTCTAAAGCTAATTTTCGCATTATTTGCATCTTCAATTGTTACCTTCGGGTCGCCTAATTCCACGCTAATTTTGGCTGGGCGGTTAATGCGCTCTTTACGGGTTGCTTCCCAAGTTTTGCGATTTTCGCCTTTGGCAGGCTTAAAGCTATCAGCATAGCTTGCAAAGTATTTATCCAAGTCCTTGCTAGACCAAGCGCTGGCCCAAGCGTTCGCAGCATCGGCAATATTTTTTTCTTCTGCGGCAGTACTGTCAATTGCTGGTTTTTCTGCGGCTACAGGTTTTGCAGCCTCAGGTTTTTTATCGGCTGGACGAATCGGCATTGTGCCTGCTTTTGCTGGCTCGGCCGCTTTTGCTGCAACTGTGGTTTTGTTACCTGTGCCGAATAAGTCTTTAATCAGTGCCAATTTGCTTTGCGCACGTGAGTTGCTACCATCAAGCTGCAAGGCCTTGTCATAAGCTTCGGAAGCCATGCGCGCATAAATATCGCCTAAGTTTTCATGCGCAATCGCATAACTTGGGTGCGTTTTAATCGCGGTTTCTAAAGACTTTTTGGCTAAGTCATATTGGCCAGATTCCGCATACAAAACCGCCAAATTGTTATATGGCTCGGGCAAGTTTGGGTATTTTTGCGTCAAATCCGTAAATGTTTTAATCGCGTCGTCACGTTTACCTGTTTCCGCTAAAATGACGCCCTTCATAAACATGGCTTGCGCATCTTTTGGGTTGGCCGCTAAATACGTATTAATGCGCTCCAGCGCCTGTGCTTGCTGTCCATTATCAGCCATTTGCGAAATGTCTTTCAGCTCGTCGGCAAATGCTGGCGAGCTAGCAAGCGCAAAAGCGAGCAAAATTGAGCTAAGAAAGTCCCTGAGTGAAACGTTGCGAATTATCATTATGTTATACTGGTTGAGTGAGTAAAATCACATTCTACCAATAGCTTAGCCAACATCCAATAGCCCATTGAGGTTTTGGCTTAATTATTTGGTTTTATTACGTATTTGGTTGTTTTATTGACAGTTTTTACCTAAAAGTGCCACCCTCAAAACTCAAAAGCATGCTAAAAATATACAACACGCTCAGTCGCGATAAACAAACTTTCACTCCCATTCAAGCAGGAAAAGTCCGCATGTATGTATGCGGCATGACAGTTTACGACTATTGTCATCTCGGTCACGCCCGCGTCATGGTCGTTTTCGACATGGTTTCGCGTTGGTTTCGCGCCAGCGGTTATGATGTCACTTATGTCCGTAATATCACCGATATTGACGACAAAATCATTAATCGCGCTAACGAGAACAAGGAAACGATTGGCGAGTTGACGCAAAGATTTATCGATGCGATGGACGAGGATTCTGCCAAATTGGGCATTATCCGCCCCGATATTGAGCCGCGCGCCACCACGCACATTGACGGCATGGTTAAAATGATTGAAACGCTGATTGCAAAAGGCCATGCCTACGCCGCCGCCAATGGCGATGTGTTTTATAGCGTGCGCAGCTTTGATGGTTATGGCAAACTTTCTGGTAAAAGTTTAGATGATTTACGGGCGGGTGAGCGCGTGGAAGTGGATACCTTTAAAAAAGATCCGCTAGATTTTGTGCTATGGAAATCTGTTAAGCCGCATGAGCCAAGCTGGGATTCTCCCTTTGGCGGGCCAAATGGCGGCAAGGGTCGCCCGGGCTGGCATATTGAGTGCTCAGTAATGAGCGCGCATCATTTAGGCGCGCATTTCGATATTCACGGCGGCGGGCAAGATTTGCAGTTTCCGCACCATGAAAATGAAATCGCGCAAAGTGAAGCTGCCCATAGTGTTGATGGAAAGCCTTGCCAAATGGCAAACACGTGGATGCACAATGGCTTTGTGCGCGTGGACGACGAGAAAATGTCGAAATCGCTCGGCAATTTTTTTACGATTCGTGAGGTTTTAAAAAAGTACGATGCCGAAGTGGTGCGTTTTTTCATCCTGCGCGCCCATTACCGCAGCCCACTCAATTATAGCGACAAACATTTGGACGATGCCAAAGCCTCACTCACACGCTTGTACAATTCTTTACGTCAAATCAAGGTAGGCGCTCACAATATTGACTGGAATCATCCGCAGGCTGCGCGTTTCAAAGTTGCGATGGACGATGATTTTAATACGCCAGAAGCCATGGCAGTGTTATTTGATTTAGCTAGAACAAAGACCACAGAATCAATCGATTTACTCAAAAATTTGGGTAGTTTATTGGGTTTATTACAACGTGATTCTGATTCATTTTTACAGGGTGAAGTTGTACCTTTTCAAAATCGCTCATCAGACCAGCCAATACCTCCCATATCAAGGAACCCTACTAGAGGCATTGAAAGAACAGATACACCACTCCCACTGATAATTGCAGAAATCGACAGGCGAATCAATTTGAGATTAGAAGCCAAAGAATCCAAAAATTTTACTGAAGCTGATCGCATCCGTAAAGAACTAGCTGACGAAGGCATTATTTTAGAAGACACGCCGCAAGGCACGACTTGGCGTCGCGCATAAAAAATCAAGAAAGGAATTAAATGCCTGTAAAACTCATTGCCCCAGAAGCCGCATCCTTATTGCCTGTCAGCGGCGTTCAATTGGGCTACGCAATGGCACATGTACGCAAACCAAACCGTAAAGATGTGTTGGTGATGACGCTGGCAGAAGGCAGCCGCGCGGCGGGCGTATTTACGCAAAACCGTTTTTGTGCCGCGCCAGTTACCTTGTGCAAAACCCACCTGAATGAAAGTGCGGGCATTCGCGCCTTGCTAGTCAATACGGGTTGCGCCAACGCAGGTACGGGTGAAGATGGCCTAAGCCGCGCCAAACAAAGCTGTGAGGCTTTAGGCAAATTATTAAACTTAAAACCCAACCAAATTTTACCATTTTCCACAGGCGTGATTTTAGAGCCGCTGCCCGTGGATAGAGTGATTGCGGGCTTGCCAGCGGCGATTGAAAATCTAAAAGAAGATAATTGGCTAAACGCGGCCGAAGCGATTATGACCACGGATATTGTAGCCAAAGGGACTTCGCGACAGCTTACTATTGGTGGCAAACAAGTGACGATAACAGGCATTAGCAAGGGCAGCGGCATGATTCACCCCAACATGGCGACTATGCTAGGCTATATTGCGACCGATGCGGCTGTCAGCCAATCTGCGCTTGAAAGTATTATTCAATACGCGGTGAACAAATCGTTTAACTGCATCACCGTGGATGGCGATACCAGCACCAACGATAGTTTGATTATGATGGCAACCAACTTGGCAGGAAATTCGGAGATAGAAGAAAATAGCAGTGAGTTCGCGTTATTACGCGACAAATTAACAGAAGTTGCCGTTGAGTTGGCGCAAGCCATTGTACGTGACGGCGAAGGCGCGACTAAGTTTATGACAGTGACGGTGGAAGGTGGCAAAGACGAAGCAGAATGTCGCAAAGTAGCTTATGCAATTGCGCATTCGCCGCTGATTAAAACTGCGTTTTTTGCCTCCGACCCAAATTTAGGTAGAATCCTTGCTGCGATTGGCTACGCGGGCATCGAAGACTTAGATGTGAATAAGTTGGAACTCTACTTAGGAAATGAAAAAGGTAGCGATGTGCTGGTGGCTGAAAAAGGCGGCAGAGCCGCGAGCTATAAGGAAGAACAAGGCGCGGCGATTATGGCAGAGAGCGATATTTTGGTGCGCGTGTCGCTCAATCGCGGCAAATCGGATGTGACGATTTGGACCTGCGATTTTAGCTATGATTATGTCAAAATCAACGCAGACTATAGGTCGTAATGAGAAATTCATTTTTAGTCGAATCGCTTTGTTGCGCGGTACTCGCAGCCTCGCTGTACAACCCCGTACTATCTCGGCTTCTGTGTTCCGTGCGCCTCGCGCTTCATCCTAAAATTCTGAATTTCTAGCGTAATATATTGTAATGTCAGATAATATAAATAAAGTTATTTCTCGCGCCGAGGCTTTAATAGGCAAGCTGGAAGCCTTATTCCATGTGCCTCTCCAGCCAGTGGATTGGAGCGCACACGCGTGGCGCTGGGTAATGCACAATAATGTCGGTAGCTTGCAGGCGGTGGCGCATCCGCACCAAATTTCACTAGAAAATATTCAGTTTGTCGATGCACAAAAGGCGGAAATGGTGCGCAATACGCGCCAGTTTTTGCAAGGTTTGCCTGCCAATCATGTACTGCTCACGGGTGCGCGCGGTACGGGGAAGTCTAGCTTAATCAAAGGCTTGTTGCATGAATACGCAAAAGATGGCTTGCGGCTAATTGAGGTGGAAAAGCATGATTTAGTTTATTTAAATCAAATTGTTAATTTAGTAAGAAATCGCAAAGAAAAATTTATTATTTTTTGCGATGATTTAACTTTTGAGGCGAATGACATTGGCTACAAAGCGCTAAAAGTAGTGCTAGACGGCTCGATAGCAGGCGGTGCGGATAACGTGCTGATTTACGCAACATCAAACCGCAAAAACTTGATGCCTGAGATGATGGCAGATAATTTAGCCATAAAACACGCGGATGGTGAAATTCGGCCAAATGAAACGCTAGATGAAAAAGTAGCGCTGGCCGAGCGTTTTGGGCTTTGGCTGTCGTTTTATCCGTTTGACCAAGATGAATATTTGGCGATTGCTGAAAACTGGTTAAAAACGTTTAATGTTGATTGGAATACGGCTGCAAGCCAAGCTGCGCTTAGCTTTTCGCATACGCGCGGTATGCGCAGCGGGCGCGTGGCGTATCAGTTTGCGCGTGATTACGCGGGCAAATTGCGCTTGAAATGAGCACCCTCTCCCCAACCCCTCTCCCCTCAAGGGCGAGGGGCTTTTGATGAAGAAAATCACGCATGTTGCTGTTGGCATTTTGCAAAAAAAATGCGGTGAATACTTACTGGCAAGTCGCCCGCAAGGCAAACCGTGGGCAGGTTGGTGGGAATTCCCTGGTGGTAAAATTGAAGTGGGCGAAACGCCAGAGCACGCGCTTATACGTGAATTAACAGAAGAGCTTGGCATCGTTGCAACCCGCATGCAGCCTTGGTCACAGCGCATTTACAACTACCCTAAAACGCAAGATTCACCTGCCAAAACCGTGCATTTGCACTTTTTTTTCGTCACACAATGGCAAGGCGAATTGCATGCGCATGAAGGCCAGCAACTTAGTTGGCAAAATCCACAGAGCGTTTCTGTTTCACCCGTGTTGCCAGCCAATGCGCCGATTATAAAAGCGCTCGCTTTGCCGCTGATTTATGCAATTTCCAATGCGGCAGAAATGGGCGAGGAAGCGTTTTTGGCAGCCCTAAAAAAGCAGTTAGAAAACGGCCTAAAACTCATACAGTTAAGGGAACACCTCTACGAGCCAATATCCACGAGCCTATCAGAGCAGGTAACTTCTCTCGCGCATGAATTTGGTGCAAAAATTATGTTAAACGGCAGTGTAAAATTAGCGCGAGAACTGGGTGCGGATGGTGTGCATCTGCCAAGTGTGCAGCTGATGAGTATGCGCGAAAAACCAAGCGACTTAATCGTTTCAGCATCGTGTCACAACGCGCTGGAGCTGGCGCACGCAGATAAGTTAGGGCTGGATTTTGTCGTGCTTTCGCCAGTAAAGCTGACAAAAAGCCACGCGCAAGCAGAAACTTTGGGTTGGCAAAAATTCGCGCAACTGATTGAAACAATTGAAATTCCAGTCTATGCGTTGGGCGGCATGGTGCTAGATGACTTGCCGCAAGCCTTATCACACGGCGCGCGAGGAGTCGCGATGCAGCGCGCCGTGTGGAAAAATTAAAAGTGCTAAGTTAATTTTCTTTGACTGGGAGCGTTACGTTTTGGTCGGTAATGTTGCCGTTTTTGTCTTTAAAGCAAAGCCGCACGTTCACGCTTTCGCCCGCTTTTAACGGTTTTTGTAAATCCATCAACATCAAGTGAAAGCCGCCAGGGGCAAGCTTCTCCGGCGTTCCAGCTTTGAGCGTGAGCTCATTTAACATGCGCATTTTCATCACGCCGTTGTCCATCGTCATGCTGTGAATCTCGGCAGCATCCGCCACAGGTGTTTCCACATAAACCAAGGTGCTGTCTTGCGGGCTGGTGAGTGTCATATACGCCGCGCCAACGCTTTGGCCAGGCGCACTGGCGCGCACCCAAGCGTCAGAAATGTTGACACCGTTCAAGTCAGCACCTTTGCCGCATGCGCTGAGTAGCATCAAAATGGGTAGTAATTTAGTCAATGTCATCTAAATCTTTCGGCGGATTATTGTCAGGAATTTTGTAATTTTCGTTCGCCCAATCGCCCAAGTCAATCATTTGGCAGCGTTCGCAACAAAAAGGGCGGTATTTGTTATCAAGGCTATATTCGATAAGCTTTTTACAGCTAGGGCAGGCGACTAAACGGGTGGGCACTTGTTGCATTTGCTTGTTAGAGGTTTTGAATGGCTAAAGGTTGCAAAGTGTCATTTTAAAATCAATATCGCGCTCACATTGCTTGGGTTTTTGCACAAAATCCAGTCCGTTAAAGCGCACGCTAATCGCATATTTATTCGCGCTCACTTCGGGAAAGTACATGCAGCTATTCGGCACTTCAATTTTGAGCATTTGTGCAGGTTTGCTGCCACCCAACATTTGCTGATAAAAGCCTTTTACCGCAGTATGCGTGACCGAGGCGCCGCTGCCGCGCAAAATGCGCAGCACGGTATTAATCGCGTTATGTAGCGGCATTAGGCGCGCAATCCAACTGTCGAGATCGTTACGACGTCGCTCTTCGCTTAGATTAAGCCAATGATGATATGACGGCAAATCAAACTGACAGACGCCGCCAGGAATGGCTGCGCGCTGGCGAATACTCATCAGCCACTCGTTATCGCGCAAACTTTGGCCGATGCGCGCGCTATCCGAACGCAATGCAGCCACGCAAGTTTCAATTTCTTTGATGGTACTATTAAGGACTTTTTCGGAAATATTTGGGTTGCCACGCAGGTTGTGCATGGCGATACGCTGCCTGTCTAGCTCTTGCACTAAATCAATTTTAACGTCGATGCGGTCGATAATATCCATGATTTGCAGCATGTACATCAGCGCGCTATGATGATGTGCCTGTTCGCTAGCACCGACATTGATGAGGGCTTTTTTGAACAAATCTTCCAGTCGCAAAAGTATGCGAATGCGCTCGTTAAATGGGAATTCGTAGCTAGACACGATAGTAAAAGTTTGCCAACTTAGTGTAATAATTTGACGTGAATTATCAAGTAGTTTTGCTAACTATGCAAGTATTAAGGTATTTTTGGTGAATTGCTAGAATTTTTGTGCGCAATTTTGCAACACTGCCGTTGTTTTCAATCACGTCATTGGCAATGCTCAAGCGCGCTTCACGCGTGGTTTGTGCGCGTATTATTTGCTCAATTTCGGCTTCAGTTAAATGGCTACGTTGTTTAACGCGCGCAATTTGCGTTTTTTCATCGCAATCAATCACCAACACGCGTTCAATTTGCGGCGTGTAGCGCGCGCTTTCAAACAATAATGGAATCGCCAAAATTTGGTAGATGTGCTGCGAGCCGCTATTTAATTGGCTCACAGCCTCATTAAAAATGGCTGGGTGCATGATTGCGTTAAGCTTTTCGCGCGCGGCATCATCGCTAAATACCAATTTACGCATGGCAGCGCGGTTTAATGCGCCTTCTGGCGTGATAAATTCTGTGCCAAATTGTTTGGAAATTTCGCCAACAATCGACTGATTTGCGGCAGTCAGCTGGTGAGAAATTAGGTCTAAATCAACAATCGGTACGCCAAGCTCGGCAAATATTTTGGCGGCTTCTGATTTGCCACAACCAATGCCACCAGTGAGCGCAACTACAAACATGTTAGCCTAAGTAAAAACTGGCTAATTGCTGCCCAAAAAACAGCGCTGCAATGCCGCCAAGTGCCAAAAATGGACCAAATGGAATGGCCGTGTTGCGGCCTTTGCCATTGAAAACGATTAAACCAATACCGATGACCGCGCCAAGCACGGAACTGAGCAAAATGACTGCTGGTAACATTTGCCAACCAAACCAAGCGCCTATCGCTGCGAGTAATTTAAAATCGCCGTAGCCCATGCCTTCTTTGCCAGTGACGATTTTGAACAGCCAATACACCGACCATAAAATGAGATAACCTAAAATTGCACCGATGACAGCAGATTTTAAATCCACAAAACCAAAACTAGCGTTTCCTGTATTCAGGTTAAATAATAAGCCAAGCCAAAGCAACGGCAATGTGATGTCGTCGGGCAGCAATTGTGTGTCGAAATCAATAAATGTCAGCGCGATAAGTGCCAGCGTAAAAACCCAAGCAAAAAGCGTGGTGCTGGTATAGCCGTATTTGTAGGCCACTGCCCCAATAAGCGCGCCAGTTAAAGCTTCCACCAGCGGGTAGCGCATGCTAATTTTGGCTTTGCAGCCTTTACATTTGCCGCCCAACATCAGCCAGCTAATAATTGGAATATTCTCCGTAGCAGTAATTTGGTGGCCGCAGCCAGGGCAGGCAGAACGCGGCGTGACGATGGTGTATTTGGGCTGTTCTGGCACTTCTTTGCCTTGTAATTCTAGGCAGTTGTTATGCCATTCGCGCTCCATCATTTTTGGCAGGCGATGAATCACCACATTTAAAAAACTGCCCACCATTAAGCCCAAAACGACGGAAAATGTGACAAAAAAAGTCGGCTCAGTACGCAGTAAATCGGAAAGTGGCATTAAGAAATCAAACATGGACATCCCCAAACATCGTGTAAACTATCGCCATCATCGCATCGTTAATAAATATGTGCAACGCACAATTATATTGGTACAAAAAATGCTTGAATTTATTTGAGTTGACACCATCTAATCGTTGCACAAGATGAATTTACGCAAGGAAACAAAATGACCGACCAAAATGAACTGCAAACAAAGTTACTGGAGCTGATTGAGCTCAATAACTTCAGCCATCCCGCTTGGGATGAGCCGATTATTTGCCGCGTCGAGGTCGATTTGCCAGGCTGGTTATCACAGCTGGCGGGCGGCAACGATTGGGAAGTGTATGGCGAAGATGAGGACGAAACCTGCATCAGTTTTGCCATGCGGGAGAAAAATGCTGTAAAAATGACACCAAAAAATGCAGAAGTCACGCTTTATCATAACGGTTACGCGGTGGTCGATGTAGAAGGCAAAGCCTTGTTTGACGGCACTTTAACCTCGGGCACCAGCAACTGTGCGCACCTTAGCTATTATCACGCCGAGAGCGGCGAGCCCATCACACTTAACTAAAAAACGCTTAATTAATCAACAGCAGCTTGAGAAAGCGAGCCTACATGCGGGCTCGTTTTTTTTCGTGTTTTCAGTCGTGCTAACTTCACAAAACCATCATTTTCTATCATCAATATTGATGATGCGTTAGTTTTTTCATTTCCCTAAAATGGTGTCTGAAAGTATTCAAAGCTTTCAATCGTGTGAATTTACAAATTAATTTTGCAAAATAATTTTGTAAGTTTGATGACGAAGCAGTTTTTAATTTAACCGTTAAGGGGAATAAAATGAATAAGAAAGTTCTTTTAGTCACGTGCGCGCTGTCAGCAATGGCGGCTTCACAAGTTGCAATGGCGGCATGTTCGGATGTCAACCCAGTATTAAGAGCCGCTGTCACTGCAGCGACAACGGCGAATAGCGATGGCGGCTATCCTTTGAATTTTTGGGTAACAACAGTAGATGAAACTGGTAAAGTTTGCGCAGTCGTCACCAATGGGGTGGCGGGGGCAACGGCAGGCAATTCTGAGTGGCTGGGTAGCCGCGTGATTTCTGCACAAAAAGCCAATACGGCCAATGCTTTTAGCTTAGACGCTTATGCAATTTCTACTGCCAACCTTTATTCTGCAGTACAACCGGGCGGCAGCTTGTTTGGCTTGCAAGAAAGCAATCCAGTCGATGCTGAAGCTGCATACGAAGGTCCTGCCAGCAATTTCGGCCGAGGCACATTAGACCCGATGGTGGGTAAGCGTATTGGTGGCGTGAACGTGTTCGGCGGCGGCTTGGCGCTTTATAAAGGCGGCAAAAAAGTAGGCGCTGTAGGCGTTTCTGGCGACACATCTTGCGCAGACCATGTATTTGCATGGAATGTGCGTCAAGCACTAAGCATGGAACCAAATGGCAATGAAAGCGGCGCATTTGGTCAGGGCGTTGGCATTACTACTTTTAACCTGAATGGCGCTGGCGCAGTGCAAACGAATCTTGCTGGCGCAACGCAAGGCGATGAAATGGTGATTAAATCTGGCACAACAGCGTCTTATTGGGATGCTTGGGCGCATCCAGCATGCCCAAATACAACGGGTTTAAATGGTAGTTCAAGCCCAGCGGTATTGTTCTTCTAGGCAATCAACTTTCCAAATCGATTCGGCTATCTTTTTACTAGACGAATACTTCTTTTAAACACCCGCTGGCAAGGTGTTTGACTTCTCGGATGCCCTCGGGCATCCATTTTTTTGTCTATTTTACTTTGCCCTAACGCTGGCGCTGGGAGATGAAAGCAGCTTGGTAAGCAGTTCTACCTGCCTGTGGCAGTTAGTTTTTTCAAGCACCGCGCGCAGTTGCGTACGAATGGTGCTAATGCTCACATTTAAGCAATCGGCACATTCATCAGGTGTGTCACCGTTGCACAGCTTAAGCGCAAGCCGCGCCTCTGCTTGCGTTAAGCTGTACAGTGAGATGAGCTGCTCAATAGAAGGCAAGGCAACAGCACCTGATTCGCGCAAAATCAGCATCGCACCGTTGCGACGCTCGGTCTCGTCAAACTCTTTGCCAGTGTTGTGGAAAGGCTCCACCTGCACCTGCAACTCAAGCTGTGGCAGGCGAATAACAGTTGTTTGTCTTTCACCTAAGCGCAGTTTTTTAAGCGTTGCATCATTGATTTTGCCATCAAAATTGGCATGTTCCGTATTGCTTAACAATACCTTAGCGCGGCTTAACATCTCAATAGCCGCTTGGTTGGCGTACATTATTTCGCCATTTATACGCACGCAGGCAATGCCAACGGCTAACATGTCAAACATATTGCTAATCATGGCGTAAGTTCTGCTTGCGCCAGATTGATTACTTGGCAATGTTGTGCTGTCCATTAAAGCCCCCACTAAGCGAATTATTGTTATTTATTGATGCTAGTTTACCTTTTATTGCCATGTTTTGCAGTTAGTAACCGTTAGTAACGCACGCACTGCGCCTTGCGCTAGTGGTTTCTTTTAACTGCAAACTCCGCCAGCTCAATTAAAGCCGTTTTATAGGGTGAATCTGCAAAATGTGCAATGGCCGCACAGGCGCACTGTGTTTCGTTCTTAGCCAAGTTGAGCACATATTCAGACGCGTTAGTGGCTTTAACAGCAGCCAGCACCGCAGGCATGTCTTCTAGCCCGCCATGTTGAATAGCCTTGCGGATAATGACTGCTTCTGCTGGCTTGCTTTGCTGCATGGCATAGAGCAAAGGCAGCGTGGGTTTGCCTTCGGCTAAATCATCGCCCAAGTTTTTGCCGATTTGTGTCGCATCTCCGCTAAAGTCCAATACGTCGTCAACCAGCTGGAATGCGGTTCCCAAGTGCATGCCGTAGTGCGCAAGCGCTTGCTCATCTTCGACGCTTCTATGACTCAAAACCGCGCCTAGGCGCGCGGCGGCCTCGAACAATTTAGCGGTTTTGTATTGAATCACTTTTAAATACGCTTGCTCGCTAATATCGGCGTTATGCACATTCAGCAATTGCAGCACTTCGCCCTCGGCAATGGTGTTGGTGGCTTGCGACAGCACTTCCATCACGCGCATGTTTTGCAATTTCACCATCATTTGAAAGGCGCGCGAATATAAAAAATCGCCCACTAATACGCTGGCTGCGTTGCCGAAGATATGATTGGCCGTGCCTTTGCCGCGGCGCATATCCGATTCATCCACCACGTCATCGTGCAACAAAGTGGCGGTGTGAATGAACTCGATAATAGCGGCAAGCTGATGATGTTGCGCATTAATCGGCCCAAACATGCCGCTGGAAAGCAATACCAGTGCGGGTCGCAGGCGTTTTCCACCACCGCCAATAATGTGCTCTCCGATGGTATTAATGAGCGCAACTTCTGACTGCAGCGCGCTGCGAATCACTGCGTCAACCGCTTGCATGTCGTCGCTAATATGCGACTGAATGTGGTTTAATGTCACAAGTTAAATTTGCCCGAAGCAAGCTGTAAAAGTTAAACGCATTTTAACATATAGAGTCCGCGGCTATTTTGCTATATTTATACGCCATAAACACTAAATTAGCGTTTGCAAACGCGCACAATTTCAGTATAATGCGCGATTCATTTGAACGTCTAGATTTGAGCAGAATATGTATGCAGTAATTAAAACAGGTGGCAAACAATATAAAGTGGCTGCTGGCGAGAGACTAAAAGTTGAAAAATTAGAGGTTGCCGAAGGCGCTAATGTCGTTTTTGATAAAGTGTTGATGCTTTCAACGGGTGAAGCCGTCACAATCGGCTCGCCACTTGTGGCTGGCGCTGTTGTGAACGCAACCGTGGTTTCACACGGTCGTGGCGATAAAGTAATGATTTTCAAATTCCGTCGTCGTAAACATTATCGTAAAACACAAGGCCATCGCCAAAGCTATACAGAAATTTTGATTGGTGACATTAACGGCAAAGGCGCAGTTGCTAAAGCCGCGCCAGTGGCAAAAGTTGCAGTTGCAAAACCAGCTGTAGAAAAAGCAGCAAAACCTGCAGCAGCGAAAGCGGCTGTAAAATCTCCAGCAGCTAAAAAAGCTAAAGCAGCCGAATAATCATTTATTCGAATGAATAGAAATTTTAAGGATTAAATCATGGCACACAAAAAAGCAGGCGGTAGTTCACGTAACGGTCGCGATTCACACTCACAACGATTAGGCGTTAAAGCGTTTGGTGAGCAAGTGATTACAGCAGGCAGCATTATCGTGCGCCAGCGCGGTACAAAAATGCATCCTGGCGACAACGTCGGCATGGGTAAAGACCATACATTATTTGCAAAAATTGACGGCAAAGTCACTTTTTGTGTAAAAGGTGCGTTAAAACGCCAAATGGTGAATGTGGTCGCAGTTTAAGTTTTACACATACATGCTAAAAGCCCTGTCTTACGATAGGGCTTTTTTGTTTTGGGTTTAATGAATTAGAATGTTATCTCCGCGTCGCAAAAGCCTTTAAGAAATTCAATATTTCAAGGTGCAGCGCGAGGCGCACGGAGCGCAAAAACCGGAATGTACATGGTCAGTACATGAGGATTTCGAGCACCGCGTAACCCAGCAATGCGCAATAAAGCGCGGATTTATAAAGGTTTAAATGAAGTTTATCGACGAAGCAACAATTAAAGTTTACGCCGGCGATGGCGGCAACGGCATCGCTACGTTTCGTCGTGAAAAATACGAACCGATGGGCGGCCCCAATGGCGGCGATGGCGGCAAAGGCGGCTCGGTGTATGCAATCGCAGATCGCAACATCAATACTTTAGTAGATTATCGCTACACCCGCACATTTAAAGCGCAGCGCGGCGAAAATGGCGGCAGCTCAGAGTGTTATGGCGCAAAAGGCGAAGATATGCTGTTGCGTGTACCAGTTGGCACGGTAATTTCGGATAAAGTCACTGGTAACGTGATTGTAGATTTGGCTGAGCATGACCAAAAAGTGATGTTAGCCAAAGGCGGCGCGCATGGCTTGGGCAATGTGCATTTTAAATCAAGCGTCAATCGCGCCCCGCGCCAATGTACCAAAGGCCAAGAGGGCGAATCGTTTGAGCTATATTTAGAGCTTAAAGTGCTGGCTGATGTCGGTTTGCTCGGTATGCCAAACGCGGGAAAATCGACATTTATTCGTTCTGTTTCTGCGGCAAAACCAAAGGTCGCCGATTATCCATTTACCACGCTACACCCCAATCTGGGCGTGGTGCGCGTGGATACTAATCGCAGCTTTGTGATTGCCGATGTGCCAGGCCTCATTGAAGGCGCGGCAGATGGGGCGGGTCTTGGCGTGCAGTTTTTACGCCATTTGTCGCGCACTTCACTCTTGTTGCATTTGGTCGATATTGCACCATTCGACGAGGAAGTTGACCCCGTTGCAGAAGCTAAAGCCATTGTAAACGAGCTGAAAAAGTACGATGAAGACCTTTACAACAAACCACGCTGGCTGGTGATTAACAAAACTGACATGGTAGCAGATACCAAAAAAGTCGCAGCAGACTTTGTGAAAGCCTATGGCTGGAAAGGCCCTGTATTCGCCATTTCCGCCATTAATGGTGTGGGCTGCCAAGCGCTCACTTACGCGATTATGGATCACATGGATGAAGTAAAACGCATTGAAAATGAAGCTGAGGAAGTAAGGCAGGCTGAATTGAAAAAAGAAGCACTGATAAAAGCCGAGCTTAAAAAAGCTGGCTTAAACGTAGACGCAAAGCATGAGCAAATCACTCCTATTTAATAGCAAAACCTTCGTTGTTAAAGTCGGCTCCAGTCTCGTTACTAATAATGGCGAAGGGCTAGATCGCGCCTCAATCGCCGCTTGGGCAGCGCAAATTAGCACGCTTGCCAAGCAAGGCAAGCAGATTGTTCTGGTTTCTAGCGGTGCGGTGGCAGAAGGCATGCAGCGCTTGGGCTGGAAAAAGCGCCCTGTGGAAGTGAATGAGCTGCAAGCCGCGGCCGCTGTCGGCCAAATGGGTTTGGTGCAAATGTATGAAAGTTGCTTTGCTGAACATGGCCTGCATACGGCACAAGTGCTGCTTACCCACGAAGATTTAACCGATAGAAAACGCTATTTAAACGCGCGCAGCACGCTTAAAACCTTGCTCGATTTGAATGTAATCCCGATTATCAACGAGAATGACACGGTGGTGACCGAAGAAATTCGCTTTGGCGATAACGATACGCTTGCGGCGCTAGTGGCTAATTTGATTGAAGCGGATGCGTTGGTGATTTTGACCGATCAACAAGGCCTGTTTTCGGCCGATCCGCGCAAAGACAAAGACGCGAAGTTCATTCATTTTGAAACCGCTGGCAATGTGGCGCTGGAAAAAATGGCAGGCGGCGCAGGCAGTAATGTGGGTACGGGCGGCATGCTCACCAAAATTCTCGCCGCCAAGCGCGCAGCCAGCAGCGGCGCGCATACGATTATTGCATCAGGTCGCGAAAGTGACGTGTTAATCCGCCTAAATAATGGCGAAGCGATTGGCACGCATTTGCAGGCCACACAAATAAAAACGCTAGCCAAAAAACAATGGTTGGCAGACCATTTACGTACTGGCGGCAAGCTGGTGTTGGATGATGGCGCTGTCAAAGTGTTAAAAACCGATGGCAAAAGCTTATTGCCAATTGGCGTGGTAGAGGTGCAAGGGCAATTCGAACGCGGTGATGTGGTGGCTTGCGTAAATGCGGCTGGTAATGAGATTGCGCGCGGCATTGTGAATTATAATTCGCAAGAAGCGGCGCGTATTATGCGCAAAGCCAGTAGCGAAATTGAGAAAATTTTGGGTTATGTGGAAGAGTCTGAGCTTATCCACAGAGACAACTTAGTTTTAGTTTAAGGGAAAATATGGCCGATAAAAAACCATTAGTTGCGATTATTATGGGCTCTGACAGCGATTGGCCGACCATGACGCACGCCGCGCAAATGTTGGCGGATTTTGGCGTGGCGTATGAGGCGCAAGTGGTTTCCGCGCATCGCACGCCAGATTTAATGTTTGAATTTGCCGAAAATGCCAAAAAAAATGGTTTTCAGGTAATTATCGCTGGCGCAGGCGGCGCTGCACATTTGCCTGGCATGGTGGCGGCAAAAACCACGCTGCCAGTGCTTGGCGTGCCAGTGGCGACTAAAAGTATGCAAGGTTTGGATTCGTTACTCTCCATCGTCCAAATGCCCAAAGGTGTGCCAGTAGCAACGTTTGCGGTGGGCGATGCGGGTGCGGCGAATGCGGGTTTGTTTGCGGTATCAGTTTTGGCCAATCACGATGCGGAATTGGCCACAAAACTTACCGAATTTCGTGCCAAACAAACTGTAAAAGTGCAGGCAATGGAATTAGGCAACAAGCCATGAAAGTTGGCAAAACTAAGCCAAGTGTAATAAGCTCTCCAGCCATGTTAGGCATGCTAGGCGGCGGCCAACTTGGCCGTTTTTTTGTGATTGCCGCGCACGAAATGGGCTATCAAGTCACGGTACTCGATCCGGATAAAAACAGCCCTGCAGGCAAGATAGCGGATGTGCATTTGTGCGCGGATTACGACGATGCAGCAGCACTTAAAAAAATAGCAGAAACTTGCCAAGCCGTGACCACGGAATTTGAAAACGTACCCGCAAAAACGCTGGAAAAATTGGCAGAAAGCATTATTGTACGGCCTTCAGCAGCTTGTGTGGCGATTGCGCAAAATCGCGTGTTAGAAAAGAATTTTATTAAAAATGCGGGCTTGCCAGTTGCGCCGTTTGCGGTGATTAATCAGGCGGGTGATTTGCCAGAAGATGGCAGCGATTTATATCCCGCAATCTTAAAAGTCGCGCGTTTTGGCTACGATGGTAAAGGCCAAGCGCGTGTGAAAAATCAAGCAGAGGCTGCGTTAGCTTTTAAAGAATTCAAGCAAGAAATTTGCGTGTTAGAGCAAATGCTTCCGCTGGATTTGGAAGTTTCTGTGGTGCTGGCGCGTGATGCAAATGGCAATATCGCTAGCTTTCCGACCGCCGAAAATAACCATTTGAATGGCATTTTGGACATTAGTATTGTGCCAGCGCGTTGTTCGGAAGTGATTAAGGCGAATGCTCAGGAACTCGCCAAAAAACTCGCACAAAAGCTGGACTATGTTGGCGTGTTGGGGGTTGAATTCTTTTTGGTTGGTAATCAATTGCTGGTCAATGAAATTGCGCCGCGCCCGCACAATTCTGGCCACTACACGATTGATGCCTGTGTGACTAATCAGTTTGAGCAGCAGGTGCGCGTGATGACGGGCTTGCCACTTGGCAACCCAAATTTGCATAGCGAGGCAGTGATGGTGAATATTCTAGGCGATAGTTGGTTTGCTGGAGCGAAAACAGATGCTCAAAGAAAGATATTAGAACCCGCATGGAATAAGGCGCTCAGCCATGCCAATTTGAAGTTGCATTTATACGGCAAACACGAACCGCGCAAAGCCCGCAAGATGGGGCACTTTACGGTGATTGATAAACATTTAAAAGCTGCACTCAATGTGGCTTTGATTGCGCGTGGTGAGTTGCATATTGGTGAATAGTTTTTTTACTGTAAAAATCATCATATATAGTGTTAGACCATTACAGTTTATTTTCAGGAGATGCTGTGAGTTTCTATAGATCAATTGCAATTACTTTCGCTTGCATATCACTTTGTTTGCTTACTAATGAAGCTTCTGGTGCTGCCATATATAAATGCAAGTTACGTGACGGGCGGTTTGAATTTACTGATAAGCCCTGTCCATCAGGTATATCCGAAAGTAAGGTATCACCTCAGCCAACACGGCAGAGCTCACAGCAGATGAGTGTAGATGCAAAGAGTGGGATGACACTTAGTGGATTGCCGCCAGAAGACCGAATTAAGTCATGTGAACCAAGTGTTGCGATTTCTGCAGCTGAGGAAATGGTCAGCAACCCTTCAAACCTGAATGAGCCTTTGCAATTATTTTCCCCTGCTTATGCCATATTTCAGAATGGAAAGAAAGACGAGGGAGTGTTTTGGTTTTATGCTGCACAGTTGCGTGTTAGACAACAGTTGGTTTTAGAAAAAGGTGATCGAGGTCAGCTCTTGGCGGTAATGCTAATGACTATGGGAGGCGCCATCAATAACTATGCCCTCCAAAACACTTCAAACCTTAATCAAATTTTAGACAAGGTCTTAAAATGGGACAAAGATAGCCCGAATCCATTTAGAGAAAAAGCAAAGGTACAAAAGCTAGATAAACAAATGGATCAAGTTTATTCTGGATTTGCCGAACTTAAGTCCAAACTCATTACTGATAAAATATCTTTGGAAGCAGAGGCACGAAAAGCTACTCCTCAAATTGAACAGATGAATGTCTTAATGAGAAATGAGCGTTGTCGTAAAGGACAGCCTGATCCCGCCTACGAAAATGTAAACCAAAAAGCAGAGGAACAACTCGCTATGGATTTCATAACACACAATAATCAGATTATTAAGTTAGCAGGAGGGCAAGTGAAGACGTATCCTGCTTCATCTACAATTTATAGCAACGACAGTAACAAGGGCAGATATGAATTCACTATCTCAGGCTCTAAAAACTATTATGCTATTGTTGATGTTAACCGAAGTTCTGGGAAACCAGAATTCAGACTTGCCTGTGTGACAACATTGTCCAGTGGGTATCGTCAGGCAGGTAAAGATGCTTGTACACAATCAACAGTACCGTTGCCAAAATGACACAGCCTAAACATGAGTTTTAGAGAGATATGCTAAAGATTCATTGAGTAACAGCTTGACGAAACAAAAAAGCCTCGCAAATGCGAGGCTTTTTTGTTTAATTGAATTAATTATTCAGCTTTTTTTACAGCTTTTGCTTTGGGTGCAGATGCTTTAGGTTTAGCCGCTACTGCCTTTGCTGGTGCGGCTTTCGCTTTAGCAGTTGGTTTCGCTTTTACTGCTTTCACTACTTTCTTCACGCCAGCAACAGAATCGCCCTTCATGGCTTTAATCGCAGCAGTTAGGCGACTTTTATGACGCGCTGCTTTATTTTTGTGCACAATTTTTTTATCGGCAATGCGGTCGATTACGCTTACATTTTCCGCGTAAACGGCGGCTGCAGCGGCCTTGTCGCCAGCTTCAACAGCTTTAATTACTTTTTTAATTGCAGTACGCAAAGTAGAGCGCAACGCAGCGTTATGCGCGTTTACTTTAACGGATTGGCGCGCGCGTTTGCGGGCTTGTGCGGTATTGGCCATGTGTGCTTTTTCCTAGTGCTTTTATCTGTATTGAATACGAAGCCGCGTATATTAGTGTTTTTTAACGCTTTTGGCAAGAAAAAAAGCAATTTACACTCAACAAAAGTAGCGGGCTTTCAATCTTCATACGACAAATCGTCCGCCGTCGCGCCCGCCCAATCTTCTGGATAAACACCTTCTTTAACTAAATGATGAAATGTCGAAAGCGGCCAATCCGCCACCTGCCTAACCAAACCATGTTTAACGGGGTTGATGTGTACATAATCCACATGTGCCTGAAAATCCACGTCACTTTTAATCAAATGCTCCCAAAATCTACGTTGCCAGATGCCGCGTTCGCCCCGTTTATTGCGCACCTCAGAGCGAAATTCAGTTTTGGGTAATGCCTTTGAAAACCCCACTTTAATCAACCTTAATCGCAACGCAAAATCCGCATCGCCTTCGGGCAACTCAATCACACAATGAAAATGGTCGGGCAACACCACCCACGCATGAATAATAAACGGATGCTTTTCTTTAACTTTAGCTACCGATGCACGCAAAACATCAATATGCCGCACCAGTAAATCGTTATTGCGTCTTTGTAGCAAATTTACGGTAAAGAAATACGTACCGCCAACATGCCATAAACGCCGATATTCCATGTTTAGATTTTGTAGGGCGTCAATAGCGAAGCGTATTGCGCCGTAGGAAAGGTTTTAGGGGTTTGTATCATTGCTCATTCGGCGCAATACGCTACGCTATTGCGCCCTACGCGGGCTATCAACAAATTTTGTAACGCCATTTTCAAATAACCGATTCACTAAGGCTTGAATTGGCCCATATGAATCTATAAGACCGCCACCCAAGTTGGTGTGGTAAAAGGATTGTAACTCCACATCTAAGCCATAATTAAATGCGGTGTAATCTTTTGTTGGAACGCTACTAAGGTTATCAAACTTTATTTCAACTGTTCGACCTATTTTCCATGGATCAATTGCGTTGATTAACGCACTTTCTAGTGCAGATGTAATAGGATTATTAGATTTAAAATCAAAATTATCATCTATTGGAAGAATAGCGTAGTTTTTGATATGTCTTGTACCGTCAGCATCGATTACGAATTGAGCACCATCGGCTAACTTAAATTGAGTCGTCCCATAAATGTAAGTACGTATAGCCACATCATTGGTATCATCCTGATATTCATATTGCTGTACAACAATTGGAGATTTGCTGGCAATATAGTTATTTGCCACATACCAGCCAACAATATCATCCTTATTAAAAATACGCTGACCTTCAGCATTTAATGTATGCGGTACGTTTTCTAATAACTCTTGATTATTGGCTTGACTACGACTACCCATAAACTCTTGAACAATTGGAGATAAAGAACCATACGCAAACCTGCCTGGGCCTGTAAAACCCGCCATGTAAGAAGCAGCATCAATTGTAATAGTTGTTCCCACAGTATCCGGCTCATATGAGCCTGTTCTGATTAGAGCATCATTGGTTAGCTCACCAGGTACAGAAAAGCTACCATATAAGAAAAGCATGGTTATGTCGTCCATGCTCAGTTGCGTCCAATTCATTCCCATTTTTATCTCCTAGTAAAGTTTAATTGTTTGATTAGTCTAAGAAAGTGCCGCATGTATTTAAAAATAAAAGGCCTTCCTCTGCGTTTACTTTGCCATTACGCATATCTTCAATACCTCTAACTTTTACAGCTATTGTTTGAAAACGCCAGAATGCTCTATCAAATAGCGTGCTATATACCTTAATACTAACTTCACCTTGAAAATAAATGCTGTCTCGACTCACCTCACAGCAGTCAGGATATTCAGCTAAAAACTTTTTCACCATTTCATCGGTTGGATTAGGCATTTTTTGATCTAAACTTACTTTAATTCCTTGCCCGCCACTTTTTAAAGCTGCAAAAATAAATTCTTTATCTGTAAGGTATACGCCTACTTTGCCGTTAAATGCTTTACCCACGCAATAGCCTTTTGGCTCAGCTGTTACTATGCGATATGCAACAAATCCAAGCAGTAAACTCAAAAAGATAAGTTTAATTGGATTGCTTTTAATAAACTTTATCAT
Source organism: Methylophilaceae bacterium (assembly GCA_043774925.1). GTDB lineage: Bacteria > Pseudomonadota > Gammaproteobacteria > Burkholderiales > Methylophilaceae > JAYVSZ01. The sequence continues at coordinate 35,554 of JAYVSZ010000040.1, forward strand.
GCTGCTATCCTTTCAAAACTGTTTTCATAAACTGCATCACTCGCTACTGATTTTAGTGTAGAAATAATTGTCGGTATTCGGGTAGCCCAGCCTTTGCGATAAGCGCCGGCGGTTAAACCAGGGTTGCTAGAGCCAAAAATAATATCATCGCCCGTGCCACCCATTAACGTATCTGCGCCCATGCCGCCTTGCAGCACATCACCTTCTGTACCGCCCATGATGTAGTCATCACCAGCCAACCCAAATAAGGCATCACTGCCACCGCCGCCATCCATCACATCGTTACCAGCAGTGCCGGTAATTAGATCGAGTGCGCCTGGTTCTCCGCCTTGTGCATCAGGGTCGGGCATGTAGTTGTTGGCAGCATCTCCTGTCGTCTCGTAGTCATCATCACTGGTGTCTGGGGTGCCGTGGTCGTTTATTTTTTTCTTAAAATTCCCTTTCATTTGGCCTGTGGCAGTGGGGGCAGCAGCAACTTCGCCACTTAAACTAATGCCAAGGTTGTTACTATTCCACTGCTCCACATAGATGTTTTGTTGTCCGCCAGCACCTGCTACCAGTAAGCCGCCATCGCTGAGTTTGATATAGGTTTTATCTGCGCCATCGTCTTTGTAAATGCCTTGCAGCAGTTGCTTACTTGCGCCAGATATCGCGTTGTTATCTAGGGTAATGCTGCCTTGGCCGTCATTGTCTTTAATGGTCGCCATGGTAAACTGGCCTTCAAGTGTGTAGGTGTCGTTGCCACTGCCGCCGTCTAAGGTGTCGTTGCCCACGCCGCCTTGCAGGGTGTCGTTACCGCCGTTGCCTTCCAGTACATTAGCAAGGTCGTTGCCACGGATGTAATCATCCACAGCACCACCTTTGGCATTTTCTATTTCAGCTCCAACAGCGATGCCGACGTTGTAATTAGTGTTGGCTTGCTGCTCGGCATCACTTACGCCATTGGCCTTTTGTTCGGCAGTGAGTTCAATATCCGTACCTATGGCACTAAAATGACCTGCGCGTAGGTCAATGTAGGTTTTGGTAGCAAGGGCGCTGGCGTCGATGGTGTCAATACCACCTTTTGTATCAACTTTGCCAGTTACTGCGTCTGTGGTGGTGGGTCTGTCCCAAATCGTCATCACGTATTTGTTAAGGTTTGCACCGATAATTCCAGCGAGTATATTGCCATGCCCAAGGTCTACACTGCCTTGACCAAAGGTGTAGGTGTCCCGTCCGCGTGTCCGTTGCACTGTTTCAATTGTAGATTTCTTCATTTTTTTGCCCTTTCTATCAGTTATTTCTATTATTTACGCGCTGTTTTGCTCAAATTGTTCGTCAATCCATTAAAGTCTTCATAACTATTGCGGTTTTTTGGCTTAAATTTTCGGCAAGTTTAAGTTTGCCACGGACATCGCATTAAGCATGTGCCTTGTTTTTTTATTAAGTATTAAGTGTTGTTTGCCCTTTGTCATCGCTGTAGTTCGTATCCACTGAGTAAACCATCCCACGCTTCAAACCAGCACTCTCTTTTGGGTGCTGTGGTGTAGGGGTTAAATTGCATCATGTTAAAAACTTGCCATTGGTCGAGCTTATTTTTGAGCGTACCAAATAGTCGTTCTATTCTGCCGTTTTTAGTATATCAAAACCTAGGCGGTTTTAGCATGCCGAATAAATTCATCGGCATGCTAAAATCTTGAGAATTTTATGAAGCGCCAAAATCACCTATGAATTTGCTTAAAGTGCTTGCCACTGTTGGCAGTATGACCTTCGCCTCGCGCATTTTGGGCTTCGCGCGCGACACGCTGATTGCGCGGGTGTTTGGCGCAGGCGCGACGATGGATGCTTTTGTAGTGGCGTTTCGCATCCCAAATTTGTTGCGTCGCATTTCTGCGGAAGGTGCTTTCTCACAGGCGTTTGTGCCAATTCTGGCGGAGTATAAAAATCAGCGCACACATAACGAAACACACGCGCTGATTAACCATGTGGCGACTCTGCTCGGTTTGTTTTTGGTGATGATTACGATTTTAGGCATGCTCGCCGCACCTTGGGTGGTCAATCTCACAGCTTCTGGCTTTTCGCACGATGCGGGCAAGTTTCAGCTCACGGTGGAGTTATTGCGCATCACATTTCCCTACATTTTCTTCATTTCGTTGGTGTCGCTGGCGGGTGGCGTGCTCAATACTTACGGCAATTTTTCTGTGCCGGCGTTTACGCCAGTGTGGCTCAATGTTGCGTTTATTGCTGCCGCGCTGCTGGTGGTGCCGTATTTTGGTGGTTCTATTAAAGTGTTGGCTTGGGCAGTGTTTGTTGGCGGTATTTTGCAGCTTTTGTATCAAATCCCATACTTGCTTAAAATTGGCCTCATTCCGCGCTACGCGCTAAACCTGCACGACGAAGGCGTATGGCGCATTTTAAAGCTCATGGGGCCCGCCATTTTTGGCGTTTCTATCGCGCAAATTTCTTTGCTGATTAATACCAATGTCGCATCACACTTGGTCACAGGCAGCGTGTCCTGGCTGTATTATGCAGATCGTCTCATGGAGTTCCCGACTGGCGTTTTAGGCGTTGCACTGGGCACCATTCTTTTGCCTAGCTTATCCAAGAGTGTCGCGGATAAGGCGGATAGTGAATACTCACAATTATTAGATTGGGGCTTGCGATTAAGCTTTATTTTGGCCTTGCCCGCGGCGGTAGCTTTGGCGGTTTTGGCCACGCCGCTGGTGGCGGGGTTGTTTAAATATGGCGCATTTACCGCACAAGATACGTTGATGACGCGTCAAGCATTGATGGCTTACAGTTTGGGTTTGCTCGGCTTGATTTTGGTGAAGGTGCTAGCGCCAGCGTTTTACTCTCGGCAGAACATTAAAACACCAGTCAAAATCGCCATTTTTACGCTCATCGCCACGCAAGCCATGAGCTTGTTTTTTGTGTTTGTGCTCAAATTGAATCACGCAGGTTTAGCACTAGCAATTGGCCTAGGCGCTTGTATTAATGCGGGTCTGCTCTATTATCATCTACGAAAAAATGATGTGTTTAAACCGCAAGCGGGCTGGTTTCTGTTTGTTGGAAAATTGGCGATCGCCGTTGTTGCGATGGCTGCCGCATTACATTTTGCAGCGGGCGCCGATGCTCAATGGCTGGGTTATAAAGTAATGACTAAATTGATGTATTTACTCGGCTTGCTGGTGCTGGGTTCGGGCGTGTATTTTGCCGCGCTGTATTTAATGGGCATTCGTGTGCAAGATTTTATGCGACGTAGCAAGATTTAGTATGCAGGTTTTTAGGCATTTTCCAGCACAACCATGCGCGCCAATGGCGCTAGCAATTGGCAATTTTGATGGCATGCACCTTGGCCACCAAGCCCTGTTGGTACGCCTCGCAGAGGTATCTAAAGCAAAAAACTTAACGCCAGCGGTGATGACATTTGAGCCACATCCGCGCGAGTTTTTTAGCCCGCAAAACGCACCAGCGCGACTGACGACACTGCGCGAAAAACTGGAATATTTTGCCGAAGCGAATATCGAAAAAGTGTTTATTTGCGCGTTTAATCAAGCATTTGCGCAAATGTCTGCGCAAAATTTTATGCAGCATATTTTGCGCGAAAAACTTAACGCGAATACAATTTTGGTGGGTGAGGATTTTAAATTCGGCGCCAAGCGTGCGGGCGGCGTGGATGATTTTCGTGCGAATCATTTTGATTTAATTTCGCTGGCGCAGGTAAGTTGTGGCAATGCCCGTGTTTCCAGCACTTTGGTGCGCAACGCGCTGGCAGCGGGCGATTTGGCGCAAGCTATGCATTTGCTCGGCCGACCTTATAGCATCAGCGGCAAGGTGGTGCATGGCGCGCAACGTGGCCGTCAATTGGGCTTTCCAACGGCAAATATACACATGCGCCACGAGCGACCTGCCTTAACGGGCGTTTATGCGGTAAAATTGGACGGTTTGCCAAGTGTGGCAAATTTGGGCGTGCGACCGACCATTGCGGATGTGCCAAAATTGCTACTGGAAGTGCATGTGCTTGATTACGCAGGTGATTTATATGGTCGCCATGTGCATGTAGAATTTTTGCAAAAAATCCGCGAAGAAATAAAATTTGATGGTTTAGACGCGCTAAAAGCGCAAATTGCCAAAGATGTAACAATTGCAAAAGAATATTTTAAGAAGTGAACATGAGCGAAGAAAACAAAGATTCAAAATACAAATTAAACTTGCCCGAAACGCCATTCCCCATGCGTGGCGATTTGGTTAAGCGTGAGCCTGCATGGCTTGCCGCTTGGCAGCAAAAAAAGCTGTATCAAAAAATCCGCGCTGCGCGCAAAGGTGCTAAAAAATTCATTCTGCATGATGGCCCGCCTTATGCCAATGGCGATATACACATTGGCCACGCGGTGAATAAAATATTAAAAGACATCATCGTCAAATCCAAGACCATGAGTGGTTTTGATGCGCCCTACGTGCCAGGTTGGGATTGTCATGGCTTGCCAATTGAGTTGGTGGTAGAAAAAGCGCATGGTAAAAATATTGACCCCGCGAAATTTCGTGAGCTTTGCCGTGCCTACGCCGCCGAGCAAGTAGAAAAGCAGAAAAAAGACTTTATCCGCCTAGGGGTGTTGGGCGATTGGGATAATCCTTACCTGACGATGGATTTCAAAACCGAAGCCGACATCATGCGTGCGCTCGGTGAAATCTACAAGAATGGCTATTTATACCAAGGCAGCAAGCCTGTGCATTGGTGCGTAGATTGCGGCTCGGCTTTGGCTGAGGCTGAGGTGGAATATGAAGATGTCAATTCGCCCGCGATTGATGTGGGTTTTAAGGTGGTTGATAATGCCGCATTAAGCAAGGCGTTTGGCGTAGAGGTTAAAGGCGATGCTTATGCAGTTATTTGGACGACCACGCCTTGGACGTTGCCTGCTAATCAGGCAGTAAGCGTGCATCCTGAGCTTGACTATGCTTTGGTTGAAACTGAGAAGGGTTTTTTGATTGTATTGCGGGATCTGGCTGAACTTAGTGAAGCGCAAGATTTAAGCAATGCCGAAGCGGAAGAACGAGGCTTGGGTCAGTTAAAAGAGTTCCTAAAAGATACTACACTTACGCTCAAAAGAAAGTATAAATTTGAAAAATGGCAGATTAGAGGAATAGTTACAGGTAGAAGCTTGGAATTTCTTCAGCTATATCATCCATTCGACAATCGCCAAGTGCCTATTATCACTGGCGAACACGTCACCACCGATGCTGGTACCGGCTTAGTGCATACCGCCGCCGCGCATGGTAATGATGACTGGCTTGTGATGAAAGCTAACTTTCCTAACGAAAAGCCGCGCGTATTGATGGGTGGAGATGGTCGCTTTTTCAATAGCGAGTTGGTGGAGCTGGAAGGTATTCGCGGCTTAAGTCGTCAAGATGCCAACGAAGTGATTTTGGCGACCATGCAAAAAAATGACACACTGTTAGCCAGTGCCCGCTTGAATCATAGCTTTCCGCATTGCTGGCGCCATAAAACGCCCTTAATGCAGCTTGCAACGCACCAATGGTTTGTTGGCATGAACGCGGAAGATGCAACTGGCACTAGCTTGCGTGAGCATGCAAACAAAGCAGTAGATGCAACCGAATTTTTCCCCGCATGGGGTCGTGCGCGACTTGAGGCGATGATTAAAAATCGCCCTGATTGGTGCGTTTCGCGTCAGCGTAACTGGGGCGTGCCAATGCCATTTTTTGTGCATAAAGAAAGCGGTGAGCCGCACCCAGAAACTGCACAATTGTTAGAAGCCGCTTGTTTGTTGGTGGAAAAAACAGGCGTTGAAGCGTGGTTTAGTTTAGATGAAGCTGCCTTTCTGCAAGCCAATACCAATGCGGCTTCCAGAGCATCTAACAACGAGTATAAAAAAGTCACTTATACCTTGGATGTGTGGTTTGATTCGGGCGCAACACATGCGGCGGTGCTTAAACGCCGCGCAGATTTGCAATATCCCGCCGATATGTATTTAGAAGGTTCCGATCAGCATCGTGGCTGGTTTCAATCATCACTGTTAACTGGCTGCGCAATTGATGGCCACGCGCCATATAAAGCCTTGCTCACGCATGGTTTTGTGGTGGATGGTTCTGGCCATAAAATGAGTAAATCAAAGGGTAATGTGGTTGCACCGCAAAAGGTGATGGATACTTACGGCGCAGATATTCTGCGCCTTTGGGTGGCAAGTACCGATTATTCCGGCGAGCTGACCATTAGCGACGAAATTCTTAAACGCGTTGCTGATAGTTACCGCAAAATCCGCAATACTTTACGCTTTTTATTGGCCAATTTGGCCGATTTTAATGCAAGCAAAGACTTATTGCCAGTTGAACAATGGTTAGAAATAGATCGTTACGCCTTGCATTTAACGCAAAAACTGCAAACCGAAGTGTTGGCTGATTATGAAAAATATGAATTCCACTTAGCGGTGCAAAAGTTTGTGGGTTTCTGTAACGAGGATTTAGGTGGATTTTACTTAGATATTCTTAAAGACAGGCTTTACACCGCTGGTGAAAACTCACCCGCGCGCCGCGCCGCGCAAAGCACGTTGCATCATATTACACACGCTTTAATGCGGCTAATGGCGCCGATTTTAAGCTTTACTGCGGATGAAATTTGGCAAACTTTGGGACTAAATGCAGACGAAACTGTGTTTACTGAAGAGTGGTACAAGCTGCCAGCACACGACCTAAGCGAAGCAAGAATAAGTGCTTGGCAGGCAGTGGTTGCAGCGCGTGGTAATGCAGCAAAAGAAATTGAAGTGCTGCGTGCAGAAGGTAAAGTAGGCTCCTCGTTACAGGCAGAGCTTGAAATACATGCGCCAGAAGGCTTATTTAATACGCTTGCTAGCTTGGGTGATGATTTGCGTTTTGCAATGATTACTTCAAGCGCCAAAGTGATTGAAGCGAAAAGTGAAGCGGCTCAGAAAATTGTTGTAAAAGCGAGCGCACATAAAAAATGTGACCGTTGTTGGCACTATCGCGCAGATGTTGGCGCTGACCCAGCGCATCCACACATTTGCGGGCGTTGCGTGAGCAATTTATTTGGTAAAGGCGAGCCACGTAAATATGCCTAATCTTTACAAATGGTTTGGCATTAGCGCAATCGTCATTGCGCTAGATTTATACACTAAGCAATTGATTCAAAATGTATTTAAATTTGGTGAGCAGCTAAAAATCACCAGTTTTTTCGACATTGTGCATTTTCACAACGAGGGCGCGGCCTTTGGTTTTTTGAATAACGCAGGTGGTTGGCAAAAGTGGTTTTTTACAGGCATTGCCGCGGTGGCAAGTTTGGTGATGATTTATTTACTAAAAAAACATCATCAAGAGAGACTTTTTTGTTTTGGGTTGGCCTTAGTTTTGGGCGGTGCGCTGGGCAATTTGTACGACAGAGTAACGTTGGGCTATGTGGTGGACTTTTTAAATTTTCATTGGCAATACCATTACTTTCCAGCCTTTAACATTGCAGATAGCGCGATTTCTGTCGGCGTTGGCGTTTTGTTATTAGATAGTTTTAAGAAATAGCTTTTAAAACCAATGAGCGGGGGTGTGCAATGGCTAAAATAGTGAAAACAGATGCAGAATGGAAGCAGCAACTGACGCCGATGCAATATGAGGTAACGCGCCATGCAGCCACAGAGCGTGCGGGTACTGGCGAGTATGCTTACCATGCTGAGCATGGCATTTACACTTGCGTTTGTTGCAATACACCGCTGTTTGAATCGGACACCAAGTTTGATGCGGGTTGCGGTTGGCCGAGTTATTTTAAGCCCTTAAACCCTGATAATGTGCGTGAGAATGTGGATAAAACGCATGGCATGATTCGCACTGAGGTCATCTGCAATGTGTGCGACGCGCACCTTGGGCACGTGTTCCCTGATGGGCCGCCGCCGACCGGTTTGCGCTATTGCATCAATTCCGCGTCGCTCAAATTTGACCCAGTTTGAAGCTATTTCAATTTCTTAAAAGCCGTTAACACTAACAACACAATCGCGCCAGCCAATATGCCAACTAGCGCATTAGCGCCTTGCGTGATGGCGCCAGCCGCAAATCCACTTGAATTTTCTACGATGTGTTCGACACCGTGATGCAGGGCGGGCAGGCCATGCACAAGGATGCCGCCACCCACAAGAAACATTGCGGCGGTGCCGACAACAGATAAAAGCCGCATTAAATATGGCGTAACAGACACAAGGTTTTCGCCGATTTTGCGTTGAAATTGACGATAAAAATTGCTGCCTTTTTTCAACATTAAATGCAGGCCAAGGTCATCAAGCTTAACGATACCCGCAACTAAGCCATAAACGCCGATAGTCATGATGATGGCGATTGCGCAGACCACAGCGACTTGTTTACCAAAAGCGGCAGTGGCAACGGTGCCCAGCGCGATAACAATAATTTCCGCGGAAAGCACAAAATCAGTACGTATTGCGCCTTTAATTTTATCTTTTTCAAATGCCACCATATCGATTTGATGGTCTTCTAGCGCGTGTTCTAGGTCTGCCTCGTGCGCCTCGATTTCGGTGGGTGAGTGCATCAATTTATGTGCGAGTTTCTCTACGCCTTCAAAACACAAATAAGCGCCGCCAATCATCAGTAGCGGCGTAATCAACCAAGGCACAAAATAGCTAATTGCCAGTGCAGCAGGCACTAAAATCAGCTTATTCACAAACGAACCCTTGGCCACAGCCCACACCACAGGTAGCTCGCGCTCGGCATTTACGCCACTCACTTGTTGCGCGTTCAGTGCTAAATCATCACCAAGCACGCCCGCAGTTTTTGTGGCAGCGACTTTGGTCATCAGCGCAACATCGTCCAAAATCGTTGTAATGTCGTCGAGAAGTGCTAATAAACTGCCTGCGGCCATGGTGTTCTTTCAAAATTTTATACACATATTATAAGAGATTATGGCGATTTAAATTGAAAAGGGCTAAAGCAAATGCCAAAAAAGTAGTAGAACACAGTAGTGCCTTTGTAATTTCAAACAGTATAATTCAGGGTATGTTATTGCGTAGTTATCAACAAATTGCCAGCAAAATCGCCATTTTCTTGGTGGTGTTTGCATCGCTTGCGCCCAGCGTTTCTCACGCTTTAGCTGCGCAAAGCAATGGTAGTTTTTTGCAAGAAATTTGTTCTAGTAACGGTATTAGAAAAATTGTCATTCAAACTATCACCACCAAAGGCCAGCAACTTTCTACGGTTTTTGATGCAAAAAATTCACAACGAACACCTGCAAGCGCTGTGCTGCATTTAGAGCATTGCCCGTTCTGTGGTAGCGCTGTTGCAAATGTAGCCATTGCGCCATCACCCGCATGGATATTGATGCTTGCAGAGCAAGCCAAGACAGTTTCTTACGTCGATGTAACACCCTTTCAAACCGCTTTTCTTCAAACAGCGCATCCCACGCGCGCGCCACCTGGGCTCATTTAAATAGCTGTTCTAATTCGCTTTTTTAAGCGAAATTTTCTATTTATTTTGGGAGTAAATCATGTTGTATCAACAAAAAATCGCATTAGTTTTCGCCTTCTCAATTTTACCTTTTAACGCATACGCCAGCTGTGGTGGGGCGTTTTGCACGCTTAATACCGATGCAGGCGTTCAGGGAACCTGGAATAAACCTGGGGTACGTTTGGATATACGAGGTGAATTTATCGACCAAGATCAATTGCGCCACGGATCAAGTAAAGCTACGCCTTCTGGCGAAGTGAATGAACATGACGAAACACGCACGCTTAACCGTAACTTTTTAGCCACTTTAGATTGGAATATCAATCAAGACTGGGGCGTAACGCTGCGCGTGCCATTTGTAAACCGCTCGCACAACCATATTTTTAATGCGGATGATGGCGCAGGTGGTATTGCGCCAGAAGTGGAAAGCTGGAAATTTACGAGCATTGGCGATATGCAAGCGTTAGCGCGCTACAACTTTTTTAGCGACGGCAATAGTAATGCTGGGGTGCGTTTTGGTCTTAAATTGCCCACGGGAAGCACTAGCAAAAACAATGGTACCGAAAATGCAGAGCGCACCTTGCAACCTGGTTCTGGCAGTGTAGATACCTTGCTTGGTGCATATTACAACCAGCGTCATGGCGCTATTAATTGGTTCGTGCAAGGCATGTGGCAACAAACTGTACACGATAGAGATGACTTTAAGCCAGGCACCAAGCTGGCTGTAGATGCGGGATTAAGCTATGCTGCAACGCCAGACTTAAGTTTAATGTTGCAAACCAATCTTCAATATAAAGCCAAAGACAGTGGCGCTAATGCCGAACCCAAAGATTCCGGCGGTCACTCTATCAGCATTAGTCCAGGGTTAGCTTACAAATTGACAGAAGGCACGCAAATTTATGGCTTTGTGCAAAAACCACTTCATCAATACGTGAACGGCGCTCAACTCACTTCAGATTGGTCGGTGGCGCTTGGCTTAAGCACGTATTTTTAAAAAATAATCAGGAAAATTATAATGAAATACACAACAAAATTGCTGCAACGCGCAGTTTTAGTTTATATTAATCATTGGTTTATGTTAAAAACTGTTTGAATTAAAAATAGCCAAATGAATAAACTTATTTTTTTAGCGTTATTGTTAAGCGCAAGTATAAATACAAGTGCGCAGGCGGCATCAGCAGAAGATTGCGTCGCGGCGGATGTGACGGATAGTCACGGCGTAAAATTGACTTTTTCGCAACACGCGTTTGAAAATGGCGCATACGATTTAGTGATAGCGCAATCACCAGACGACATCAAGCGCGTGACTTTTGAACATGCTAAAACCTGCACATATCAAGCGCTGGCAATTGCTGAGGGCGTAGGCTGGGGTTGGCATCTGGCTTGGGCTGATGCAAAAGCTGTGTACATTGCCCGTATGGATGGCGAGGCTTGGGTGTCGAGCGTCCCTAAGAAAATCGCGGCAGAAAACACGCGTGAATTACGCTTTACACAAAACGCGGGTTTGCTTACGCTCAACTGGCAAGCGGGCGGGGCAAGTTACAGCATGCAATCGGGTGACGAAGGGCGTAGCTGGCAACTCCCCGCCAAAAATTAGCGGCAATTGTTTTTTGCAAATTCGTCACCATTTAAGTTTTAATTAAACCTGAATGGAGACGAAAATGCGTTTCGATAAACTCACCACCAAATTTCAACAAGCGCTAAGTGATGCGCAAAGCTTGGCACTGGGCGCTGATAATACGGCGATTGAGCCACCACATTTGCTGCTAGCGCTGCTCAATCAAGAAGACGGCAGCACCGCGTCGCTATTGGCTCGCGCGGGCGCGCAGTTAAATTCGCTTAAAACTGCATTAAATACAGCGATTGCCAATTTGCCAAAATCTAGTGAGGTTTCCGGTGAAGTAGCGATTTCGCGCGACCTGAATAATCTGCTCAATATTACCGATAAACTCGCGCAAAAGCGTGGTGATGCGTACATTGCCAGTGAGATGTTTTTACTCGCGCTGGCCGATGACAAGGGCGCTACAGGCAAATTACTCAAGCAAAATGGCTTAACCAAGGCTGCCCTGGAAGCCAGTATCCATGCGGTGCGTGGCGATGGCGTTGTGGATAATCAAGAGGTCGAAAGCCAGCGCGAAGCGCTTAAAAAATACACCTTAGATTTAACTGAGAGAGCCAGATTAGGCAAGCTTGACCCAGTCATTGGGCGTGATGACGAAATTCGCCGCACGATTCAAGTGTTACAACGGCGCACTAAAAATAACCCCGTGTTAATTGGCGAACCAGGCGTGGGTAAAACCGCGATTGTAGAAGGCTTGGCGCAGCGCATTGTGAATGGCGAAGTGCCGGAATCGCTTAAAGGCAAAAAGGTGCTTAGCCTTGATATGGCGGCTTTGCTGGCGGGCGCAAAATACCGCGGCGAGTTTGAAGAGCGCTTGAAGTCTGTGCTTAAAGAACTCTCGCAAAATGAAGGTCAAACCATTGTCTTTATCGATGAACTTCACACCATGGTGGGCGCAGGCAAGGCGGAGGGTGCAATGGATGCGGCCAATATGCTCAAGCCAGCGTTAGCGCGCGGCGAGCTACATTGCGTGGGTGCAACGACGCTAGATGAGTATCGCAAATACATCGAAAAAGATGCCGCTTTAGAGCGACGCTTTCAAAAAGTGCTGGTGGATGAGCCAAGTGTAGAAGCCACGATTGCGATTTTGCGCGGCTTGCAAGAAAAGTACGAGTTGCACCACGGCGTAGAGATTACCGACCCTGCCATTGTGGCGGCGGCGGAGCTGTCGCACCGTTACATTACCGATCGTTTTCTACCTGATAAAGCCATCGATTTGATTGATGAAGCGGCTTCGCGCATCAAAATGGAGATTGATTCCAAGCCGGAAGTGATGGATAAACTAGAGCGTCGTTTGATTCGGCTTAAGATTGAGCGCGAAGCGGTGCGCCGCGAAAAAGATGAAGGTTCGATTAAGCGCTTTGGCTTGATTGAAGAGGAAATCGACAAGTTGGAAAAAGAATTTACCGATTTAGAAGAAATCTGGAAAGCTGAAAAAGCACAAGTTCAGGGTTCTGCACATATTAAAGAAGCCATTGAAAAGTTGAAGCAAGAGATGGAAGAGGCCACGCGCCAAGGCTTATGGCAGAAGGTTTCTGAGTTGCAATATGGCAAATTGCCACAGCTTGAAACGCAGCTAAAACAGGCTTCAGAAGCCACAACTAGCCATGTTAAACACAAAATGCTGCGCACCGAAGTCGGCGCAGATGAAATCGCGGAAGTGGTGAGCCGCGCGACGGGAATTCCTGTGAGCAAAATGATGACGGGCGAGCGTGAGAAATTGCTGATGATGGAAAATAAATTGCACGAACGCGTTGTTGGGCAGGATGAAGCTGTGCGCTTGGTTTCGGACGCAATTCGACGCTCAAGAAGTGGTTTGAGTGACCCAAATCGGCCGTATGGCAGCTTTTTGTTTTTAGGGCCAACAGGCGTCGGCAAAACAGAGCTTTGCAAAGCGCTGGCCAACTTTTTGTTTGATTCTGAGGATCATTTAATTCGCATCGACATGAGTGAGTATATGGAAAAGCATTCCGTGTCACGCATGATTGGCGCGCCTCCTGGCTATGTGGGTTACGAAGAAGGCGGTGCATTGACGGAAGCGGTGCGGCGCAAACCATATTCTGTGATTTTGCTGGATGAAGTCGAGAAGGCGCATCCTGATGTATTTAATGTGCTGCTGCAAGTGTTGGATGACGGCCGCCTAACGGATGGCCAAGGCCGCACGGTGGATTTTAAAAATACGGTGATCATCATGACGTCGAATTTAGGTTCGCAGATGATACAAAGCATGGCGGATCAGGATTATCAAGTGGTGAAATTGGCGGTAATGGGCGAAGTGAAAACGCACTTTAGGCCAGAATTTGTCAACCGTATTGATGAGGTGGTCGTTTTTCATTCATTAGGGGCTAAGCAAGTAAAATCGATTGCTGGTATTCAACTGCAACTGCTAGAAAAACGTTTAGCTAAAATGGACATGCAACTCACCGTAACCGAAGCTGCGTTGGCAGAAATCGCCAGCGCGGGGTTTGACCCAGTTTATGGTGCGCGCCCACTAAAACGGGCGATTCAGAGTGAGATTGAAAACCCGCTGGCTCGTGATATTTTGGCAGGGAATTTTGCCGCAAAAGATTGCATTGTCGTAGATTATAAAGCGGGTAGAATGGTTTTTTCTAAAGCCTAATTGAGGAATTCCTTTCTAAATCGTCATTAACTTTGTTGCCACGCCTAGTCGTACTTATTGTACTGTCTTCGCCGTGGTGCCGCGTTACTGCCGATTTATTTAAAGAATTATTTGAAAAATTAATGGTAAGAATAATTTTTACACTATTTTGTTTTGCCATTTTTAGCACACCCACGCTGGCGTTTACCAGCAGCGAGATTGAAACGTTTGACAACGAACCGCCGATTGTTAAAGACTTGCTCGAGCGCGCGAGTTTGCTGGTTGGTAACGAGAACGATAGCCAAGGCGCATGGCAGGCTGCCAATTTATACTGCGAGGCGGCGCGCTATGGTAGCGCAGAAGGCATTTACCGCTTAGGCATGTTGTATGCGTTTGGGCGTGGCGTACCTGCTAATAAAGATTATGCGGCCAATTTGTTTGGCATTGCCGCCACGCATGGGCATTTTGAAGCGCAAAAAATGCTGGAAACGATTGAAATTCATACGCAAGATACGCCGCAATGTGTGCTAGAACCTGTAGCGCCGGAACATGCGCCAGCGCAACAATACACGGCCTCACAAGGCTCGCCAGCGATTGATAAATACATTGCCAGCCTGCCAAAAAGCAAGCGTTGGGTGGTGGATTTGGTGGATACGATTGCCGATTGGTACAAAGTCGATTCGCGGTTGGTGCTGTCAATTATTACCGCGGAATCAAACTTTAAAGTGAGCGCGAAGTCCAACGCTTATGCGCATGGGTTAATGCAATTGATTCCCGCGACGTCGGAGCGTTTTAATGTGAAAAATGCCTATAACGCCAGCCAAAATATTAAGGGTGGCGTTAAGTATTTGCGCTGGTTGCTCTCGTATTTTCGTGGTGATGTCACGCTGGTTGTGGCTGCTTACAATGCGGGGGAGGGCGCAGTGGATAAGTATAAAGGCGTGCCGCCCTACAAAGAAACGCGCGCTTATGTAAAAAAAGTATTGGGCTTGTACCAATTAAAACGGCATGATTTTGATGCGAGCATTACTAGTGCCTCGCCTGCTTTAAAGAAAGTGAGTTACAAATGAAATTTTTTAAATTAAGTATTTTAATCGCCGCAGTGTTAGCACTTAGCGCCTGCGCCAGCTCTGGCGCGCGTTACGGCAATGTCGATAGCAGAATCACGCCAGAAGAAATGGCGAAAATGATGCCGCCACCTGTGGCCACGCTGAGCTTGGATGAAATTGTAAGCGATTCTAAACAAGGCAAAACGGCGGATGAGATGATTGCTAAAATCAAAGCGAGCAATTCGCGTTACGCGCTCACGCCATCGCAAAGTTTGGACTTGAGTCAAAAAGGCGTGGATGTGAAAGTGCTTGATTATATGCACCAAAGTAACGAGGCCGCCAAGCAAAACGCCATGGCGGACGAGATTAACAAACGCGAAAAAGCCAAGCGCATCGCGCAAGAGCGGCTAGAGCAAGAGCGCGAGTTTATGCGCGATGGCTATTATGATGGCTTTTGGGGGCCGCGTTTTGGCGGCTTTTATGGACCGTATGGTTATCCGTATTACGGCAACCCCTACATGGCGCCACGCTGGGGCTGGGGTTTGAGCTACAATTATTATCGCCGCAGGCATTAAGCCGCTAGCAATTAGCTGGCTTGTTATAATGGGCTTTCTTAAAAGTCCATTTTTTTGATAAAGTTTGATGAAACAATTCACCCAGCAAATCAACGTTAAAGCGCATGGACGCAAGCTTTACGACATCACGCCGCAAGTGCTCAATTGGGCGAATGCACTGGGTTTGCAAACGGGCTTGCTCACACTTTTTATTCAACACACTTCCGCCAGCTTGCTCATTAACGAGAATTACGATACTGATGTTTTAGTGGACATGCAGGCGTTTTTTAATCGCCTTGTGCCTGATGGTGATACGCTGTTCATCCACACCGCAGAAGGCGCGGACGACATGCCAGCGCATGTAAGAACAGCCCTCACGCAAACTAGTTTGTCGATTCCTATGATTAACGGTAAAGTCGCGCTCGGCCAATGGCAAGGTATTTTTCTATTTGAGCACCGCTTTGATGCGATGACGCGGCGTGTGCTTTTGCACGTTATAGGCGAGTAATGGCAGAAGTCGGTCGCGCTTTAACGCAACAAGAGCTGCAGATTTTTAAGCCGTATTTTGCGAAAATTGTGCTGGAAAAAGCACGCATTATCGATGGCGGCTTTGGTGGAAGAGTGCCGTTTTGGCTAAGGCGCGATATGTGTGCTGTGGTGCTTAAAAATCGTATTTATTTTCGTGCGGGTTATTATCAAGCCAACACCAAGCGCGGCGCAGAGTTGCTTGGCCACGAACTCACGCACGTTTCGCAATATTTACACGGCATGACGATTTTTAAATATTTATGGTCTTGCCGTTTTGGCTACTTCAAAAGCGCTTACGAAATTGAGGCTTATGCAAAAGGAAATTTGATTGCAAATAGCTATGGAGAATAAAACGATGCCCCGCGAGGCGCATGGATATTGGATCCCAGGGCAGGTGTTTTAACGAATCACACTCCAACTCATCGGGTCAAACGGTCTGCTTTGCTTGCGTAACTCGTAATACAAACCATTGCTTGCGTTGCCGCCGCTATTGCCTACTGCGGCAATGGTGTCGCCCGCGTTTACTTCATCGCCTTCGTGTTTCAAAACGGATTGATTGTTGCCGTATAGGCTCATATAACCGCCACCGTGATCCACAATAATCAAGTTACCAAAGCCGCGCATCCAATCGGCAAATACCACGCGCCCGCTGGCGACGGATTTTACGTCTGCGCCCTCAGCCGCCTTAATAAATAAGCCTTTCCACGAAACGCCGCTATCTTCACGTGTGCTGCCGAAGCGGTTGGTCAAATCACCACGTACAGGTAGTTTGAGCTTGCCTTTGAGCGAAGAAAAACGTACGCCAGAATAGCTGTTGTCAGGCGTTTCCTCGTTTTTGGCGAGCGGTTCAGGCTTGTCATTACTTGGTTTTTCCTCAGTATTTTCCTTACTTGGCTTGTTTGTGTTGGGTTTTTTGGCCATTTTCTTTTTCGGTTTTGTCGCCGCAATTTTCGCCAATTTTTCAACCAAATTGGTCAAATTGCCTTCATCACGTTTTAATTTTTTAATTTCGTTGCGCTGCTCAGCAATTTTACTGGCAAGCGAGTTGAGTACTTTCGCTTTTTCCTGTTTTTGTTGCTGCAGTTCTTTGCGCTCTGCCTCGCGCTTGGCCTTTAAATCAGCCACTTCTTGCAATTTTTCGGTCGTTTCTACATGCAGTTTTTTCACATGATTCAGGTTGGTTTGCATGTCGTCGATAAGCTTGGCGTGCGCTTTTTCAATATAACTTTGATATTTTAAATCGCGTGAAATTTGACTGGGATTTTTATTCTGTAAAATAAGCTGTGTGTAACTCTGGTCGCCTTGAGCATACTGCGCATAAAGCATGCTACTGAGTTGTTTTTGCTGGTCTGCGAGCTGTTCGTTAATACTCG
The DNA here is from genome assembly GCA_043774925.1 of Methylophilaceae bacterium. Classification (GTDB taxonomy): domain Bacteria; phylum Pseudomonadota; class Gammaproteobacteria; order Burkholderiales; family Methylophilaceae; genus JAYVSZ01. The sequence goes on from JAYVSZ010000040.1 coordinate 52,722, forward strand.
TCGATTGTTTTTTAAGTTGCACGAGTGTGCCTTGGTTTTCTTTTTGTTTTTGCGTAATTTCGTGAATAGTGCGATTAGCAGCGCTAATCGCAGTTTCTGATGCTTTCAGCGCATCCGCCGCGTCGTGATGCGCTTCCTGATTGGAGTCCAGCTCCTTTTTTAGCGCTTCAATTTTTTGTTTAACATCGCTCAAGTCCTCTTTGGCGGTATCGATTTTTTTTGCAGCAAAGCTATTGATACTAGATAAAAATAGAAGAATTACACAAGTTTTAAGCAGCGCCATCAACATGCTTTAAGCATTAAATTCCACAAGGTTTTTGCCCGTCATTTCCACAGGTTGCGGCACGCCCATCATGTGTAGCAAAGTCGGCGCAAGGTCTGAGAGCGAACCGCTTGGGGTCGCGCTGTTAAAAGAGTTCGCGCCATCATTGGCAAACGTGGCTTTGCGGCCAATGTAAATCAAAGGCACCAAATTCGTCGTGTGCTGCGTGTGCGGTTGGTTGTGTTCGTAGTCGCGCATCATCTCAGCGTTGCCGTGGTCGGCGGTAATAATCACTTCACCACCGATTTTTAGCATGGCCGTGACTACGCGACCGACGCAAATGTCCAGCGCTTCCACCGCTTTAATCGCGGCCTCTAAAATGCCGCTGTGGCCGACCATATCGCAATTGGCGTAATTGCAAATAATCGCGTTATATTTGCGGCTTTCAATCGCCTTAACTAACCTGTCCGTCACTTCTGGCGCGTTCATTTCGGGTTGCAAATCATATGTCGCAACCTTGGGTGAAGGCACTAAAATGCGGTCTTCGCCAGCGAATACTTTTTCCTCGCCGCCATTAAAAAAGAAGGTCACATGCGGATATTTCTCGGTTTCGGCGATGCGCAATTGCGTTAAGCCTAAGTTTGAAATGTATTCACCGAAAGTGTTTTTAACCGTGTAAGGCGCAAAAATCGGCGTTGCTTTGGTTTCTTTTGCGTCGTATTGCGTGAGTGTGAAATAAGCGGAAAGCTTAGGCGTATGGCGGCGATGAAAGCCGTCAAACTCGTCTGCAAGCAAGGCGTGCGTGAGCTGGCGGCCACGATCGCTGCGGAAGTTCATGAACACAATCGCATCACCATCTTCCAAATGCAACGGCGCTTCGTCGGCTTTGCGAATGCAGGTGCATTTTACAAATTCGTCGTTTTCGCCGCGCGCATAGGCATTGTGCAAGGCCTCGCTGGCGGTCGCTTCGGTGAACTCGCCCATGCCTTCCGTCATCATGGCGTAAGCTTTTTCGACGCGTTCCCAGCGTTTGTCTCGATCCATGCCATAAAAACGTCCGCTAATAGACGCGATTTTACCAATGCCGAGCGTTTTAATTTTGTCTTCTAGCGCGGCGATATAAGGCACGGCACTAATCGGCGGTGTATCACGCCCATCTAAAAACGCATGCACATAAACCTTGCTCAACCCTTGCTGCGTGGCCATTTCTAGCAAGGCATGTATATGCGCTTGGTGGCTGTGCACGCCGCCGTCAGAAAGCAAGCCCAAAATATGCAGCGCTTTATTTGTACTTTTTAGTTTTTGAAACGCGTTTACGAGTGCCACGTCTTTAAAAAACTCTCCGCTTTCTATGCTGTTATTAATCCGTTCAAAATCCTGAAACACGACGCGACCCGCGCCGATGTTGAGATGTCCAACTTCGGAGTTGCCCATTTGCCCGTCTGGCAGGCCGACATAATGCTCGGAAGCGTTAATCAGTGTATGTGGGAATTCTTGATAGTATTTGTCCAAATTTGGCGTGTTGGCAAGCGCAATGGCGTTGTCTTGGCTGTCCTCGCGGTGGCCAAAACCATCTAAAATCAACAAGGCTACTGGTGTGATTTGGGGTGTGATTTTGGTTGAGTTTTGCATGCTTTTCATCTTAAATCGTAACAGTTACATTATAATGGCGAAACTGCGAAAAAGTGCGCAGCAGGCATTGAATTTTGGCTAATTGCCAGCATTTACTTATTGAGGAATTATTTTGGATTTTATTAGAGAAAATGCGATTTATATCGGCCTTGCGATTGGCTCTGGGCTTGGTTTGCTGTGGCCAATGCTGAATCGTGGTGCGAGCGGCGTGGCGAATGTTTCGCCCACAGAGGCCGTTGTGCTGATGAATCGCGGCAAGCCGCTTATTTTGGACGTGCGCAATGCGGATGAATTTGCGGCTGGACATATTCAAGGCGCAAAAAACATTCCCGTGGCAGAGCTGGCTGGGCGCATTAAAGAAATCGAAAAATTTAAAGCTAAACCAGTGTTGGTAAATTGCCAAAAAGGCTCGCGCGCCAAGGCGGCGTGCGCCATTTTACGTGGTGCAGAATTCACGCAAATTCACAATCTTCAAGGCGGTTTAGAAAGCTGGATTGAGGCGAAAATGCCGGTAGCTAAGGCCTAAAAAATGACGAAAGTTGTCATGTACAGCACCGCCGTGTGCCCGTATTGCATTAATGCGGAGCGGCTGTTAACGGCCAAAGGCGTGAAAACAATCGACAAAATTCGTGTGGATTTACAGCCCGAACAGCGCTTAGAAATGATGGAAAAAACGGGTTGTCGCACGGTGCCGCAAATTTATATTAACGACCAGCATATTGGCGGTTTTGAAGAGTTGCGTGCGCTGGATTTAAGCGGTCAGCTGGCGCCCATGCTAGCCTGTAACGAATTAGATGAATAATTAGCAAGAAACCGCTAAAATGCGCAATTGATTTAATAACCAATATGTTATAAATAACTATAGACTAGGGAAACGAAATGGCAAAAGATACAGCAGCACCAGAAACCGAGCAAAATGCGCAACCTGGCTTTGCGATTGAAAAATTGTACATCAAAGACGCTTCAGTTGAGGTGCCAAATGCGCCGCAAGTATATACAGACCGCACCGCGCCACAAGTGAGTGTGGAGCTAGGTAATACCGCGCAAAAGCTGGATGAGGGTGTTTTTGAAGTTGCCATTAAAGTGACGGTGACAGCAAAAATGGGCGATAACGTTGCGTTTTTGGTTGAGGTTGTGCAAGCGGGTATTTTTGCGATTCGCAATGTGCCAGAAGAGAATTTGGAATTGATTGCAGCGGTAACATGCCCCAACATTTTGTTCCCTTATGCACGTGAAGCAGTTTCTGATTTGGTCACGCGCGCAGGTTTTGCACCTGTGTTGCTTAACCCAATTAACTTTGAAGCGCTTTATATGCAACAAAAAGAAGCGGCAGCTGCAGGCAAGCCTAACTAAAATGCGCTTTTTGCGTTTTAAGTTGCTTTTAAACCCAAGTTTGGCTTTGCTTTGCTTGGGTTTTTCTTTGTCTGCGTCCGCGTTAGAGTTTCGCTCTATCGCGCCGCCCAAGGCCATTTTGTACGATGCGCCATCGGCTGAAGCCAGCAAAATTTTCATCCTCAACCAGGGCTATCCCGTTGAAATTATTGTAAATTTAGGTCAATGGCTAAAAGTGCGCGACCAACTTGGCGGCTTAAGTTGGGTAGAAAGTAAAAATCTAGCCAGCAAACGCACCGTGCTAGTGACAGCAAAAACTGACATCAAATCTGCAGAAGACAGCGCTTCCATATTGGTTGCAACGGTAGAAAAAGATGTAGTGCTGGAGCTTGTTTCGCCAAGCAATAAAAATGGCTGGATTAAAGTAAAACATCGTGATGGCGTTACTGGCTTCGTGCAGGCCTCGGCGGTTTGGGGCGCTAATTGAGTAAAATTGCAGGATTTAAAATTACAGTCTTGGGCGCAGGCGCGTGGGGCACGGCGCTGGCCATGCACATCAGCCATCAGCACAAAGTTGCGCTTTGGGCGCGCAACAGCGGCCACGTTTCTGGCATGCGCAAGGCGCGCGCCAACCCCATGTATTTGGGCGACTTTCCATTTAACGATAATTTGCAGGTGGAAGATGATTTAGCCGCAGCGATTAAAGATGCTAATTTGATTTTGTCCGTCGTGCCCACGGCGGGCTTTCGCAACATTCTCAAAGATCTCAAAAAACTCAATTTTAATCAACCTATTATTTGGGCGCACAAAGGCCTAGAGCCGCAATCTGCCTTGCTTCCGCACGAAGTTGCGCTTGAAGAGTTAGGCGCAAATCATCAATTTGGTTCGCTTTCTGGCCCTAGTTTTGCGGCCGAGCTGGTGCGTGGCCTGCCTACTGCGGTAACGCTTGCCGCGAACGATGCAGATTTTGCGCTGATGGCTGCGAATCTGATTCACGGCAACAATTTGCGCGTGTATAACAGCACCGATGTGGTTGGTGTTTCCGTGGGTGGCGCAGTTAAAAATGTGATGGCGATTGCCGCTGGTATTAGCGATGGCATGGGTTTTGGCAACAATGCGCGTGCCGCCATGATTACGCGCGGCTTGGCTGAAATGACGCGCTTTGGCATGGCGCTGGGCGCAAAAACCGAAACTTTTATGGGCTTGGCGGGCGCGGGCGATTTAATTTTAACCTGCACGGGTCAATACTCAAGAAATAGAGAGGTTGGCCTGCAGCTGGCTTCTGGCAAGGCGCTGGAGGATATTTTGCAAGGGCTGGGTCACGTTGCCGAGGGTGTGAACACTGCGCGCGAAGTAATGCGCCGCGCCGATAAAATGAAGATTGACATGCCAATTACTTATGAAGTCAATCAAGCCTTAACGCATGGAAAATCGGCCAAAGAAGCGGTAATGGATTTACTTGGCCGCAATCAAAAACCGGAAATATTGTAGGAGCGCAATTTATTGCGCGATGCTTAGTTTTTAACCGTATGTTTCGCGCAATAAATTGCGCTCCTACATACCACCCGTAAAGCCAATCTGTCGCCAAGCTTCGTACAACAAAACCGCGGCGCTATTCGACAAATTCAAGCTTCTACTTTCTGCCAACATTGGCAAACGCAATCTAAATGCTGGCGAAAATTCATTACGAATTTCTTCAGGCAGGCCGCGCGTTTCTGGGCCAAACACAAACACATCTTCATCTGCAAATTTGGTTTCGCTATAGCGCGCGCTACCTTTGGTGGTCAGCGCAAACATGCGCTTGCCAGCCAACGCAGCTTTGCAATCTGCCCAATTTTTATGCACTTGTAAGGCTGCGTATTCGTGGTAATCCAGCCCTGCGCGCTTTAATTGTTTATCCTGCAAGCTAAAACCAAGCGGCTCAACCAAGTGTAATTGCGCGCCCGTGTTGGCGCACAGGCGAATAATATTACCCGTATTGGGCGGAATTTCGGGTTCGAATAACACAATGTGGAACATAAGGTTTTATTTACAAGAAATCCATTTTTCAAATAAAAGTTTATACGCTCTTTTCTGCCAATCAACACCGTCATCTTCTTCTGGCGTTATATACCAAAAAGCTCCCAAGTACTTTACACATAACTCTTCAAAAGAATTAACTTCAAGGGGGAAGGTGTTGTCATAGGAAATATCTTCGATAACCTTTTTCAACCATTGCTTATTACCAAACTTCTCTTGCTGCAAGATTGTTTGATTTTCAATAACCCATTTTCTGAAAGACTTCTCAAACAAGTTAACTTTTTCTGAAATAGGTGTTTTGGGTTGGTAGAGAATTAAGCCTGTTTTGTTAGGATAATACCAAGACCAATCGTTATGAATGGTTGATTGCCAGCCTACTGTACTGGCAGCTTCAAATATTTTTTCTTGGTTTTCATCGTTTAAAACTTCTATATATGGCATAGATACTTCTGCTGAACAAAATGCCACATAGTAGTCAGTGGGTAATTTATATAGATGGAAAAATCTATAGTTATGGTCATCAAATGGCATTTGGATATGATTATCCATAACGCCTTTTATAACCAAGCTTTCTTTAAAATCACAATAATTGAGGTCAACATTCATTCCATCTTTAATTAGAATGTCGTCAATTGGTAATTTGTGCTCAGGTATGCCAAGCTGAAACTTATTAGCGAATAATGATGCTAACTGTTCTTTCTTGTCAGCTGCTGAAATACCATTCGCAAGTGCTGAAAGTATTTCATCTTTTAATTTGAAGGCCTCTTGAGTAAGGTTTATACCGTGATTTGAAGGCTTGATGACGCTTGTGGTAGGTTTGAATAATAAAACTGATACATACCTGTCAATGTCGCTAGAAGGAACGGAAAACCACTCCTTACCCTTGCCTACTAGATTGTTTTTAAATGTATTTTTGATTAGCGTTTCAATCCAAGTAGCCTCTTCTTCCGAACAAGGATACTTCTTCACTAATTGAACATTTGCGTTATGCGTGTTGTAGCTGGCCATTCGCTTTTCAAAGCTGATTGTCTTACCAATCTTGGTGTTTGTGCCGTCAGTTAATATGTAGATATGGGAAGACATATATTAATCCTTGTATTGAATTATAATAAATTTATGACTTTCACTAGTTAACACGTAAGGCAAATGTGTTAACCGGTAATTGTGGTAGGCCCCCACATTATTTATGTGGCAACGTTCTTGCCACAACCCAGCATTCTACATGGCTTGCGCCTGCTTTTTTCAAGGTTTTTGCAAGCTCGTTCAAACTGGCGCCAGTGGTCATCACGTCATCTACAATGGCGGTGCGTTTGCCTGCTAAGTCAGCATTTACAGCAAATGCGCCTTTGATGTTTTTAACGCGTTCTTTAAGCGGCAAGCTGGCTTGCGGTGGGGTGAGTTTTTGGCGGATTGCGCTTTTGTAATCCAATTTGTCTTTGGCAAAAAATTTAGCAATTTCCAGCGCTTGGTTAAAGCCGCGCTCCTTTATCCGCGCGTGGTGCATAGGCATGGGGATGATTAAATCAACGCAGCCTAAATCCACTTTTTCTGCTAAAAACTGCCCGAAAGTGCGGCTTAAATGTGCGGCGTTGCCATATTTGTAGCTTTGCATCATCGCGTCAATGGGGAATGCGTAAATAAACACGGTGCGCGTTGCATCGAAATCTGGCGCGGAATTGAGGCAACTGCCACAAATTAAACCATTTGAGCTTAAACCACATTGCGGACATGAGGTGCTTGGTGAATAAGGTAAATCGTTTAAGCATGCCTCGCAAAGCCCGTCTTTATTGGCTTCTGGCGATGCACACAAAAGGCAATTTTGTTTGAATATACGCTGTGTAAAATGGTCTAATTTTAACCGTTGATAATTTTTTAACCAGTTGTTTATATTTATTTTCATTTTTACTTTACATGTTTTAATTTATTGATTAGCATCACATGGTGACTTCAATAAAGGTGCATCATGCTCGAAAACGCAATAGAAACAAACCAACAAGCCATTATAAACACGGATGCGCTAAAAACTAACAAATCTTGCCACACGGACACGATAAACCGCTGGAGCGTGGCTGAAATTGAGGCTTTGTTCGATTTGTCGTTTAGCGATCTGCTGCATCGTGCACAAACCGTGCATCGCGAAAATTTTGACCCCAATGCAGTACAAATCAGTACCCTTTTATCTATTAAAACAGGTGGTTGTAGCGAAGATTGCGGTTATTGTCCGCAAGCGGCGCGCTACCACACCGATGTTGAAGACGAGCCGTTGATGAAGCTGAACGACGTACTTGTGGCAGCTAAAGCAGCTAAAGACAGTGGCGCAAGCCGTTTTTGCATGGGTGCCGCATGGCGCAGCCCGAAACAGCGCGATCTTGACCCAGTTTTAGACATGGTGCGTGAGGTAAAGGCGCTGGGTTTGGAAACGTGTTGTACTTTGGGGATGTTGAAGCCCGGCATGGCAGAACAGCTAAAAGACGCTGGTTTGGATTATTACAATCACAACTTAGACACCGCGCCTGAATTTTATGGCGATGTGATTACCACGCGCACGTATCAAGATAGACTCGATACGTTGGAGCGCGTACGCGAAGCGGATATTCACGTGTGTAGCGGCGGCATTGTGGGGATGGGCGAGAGCCGCACGCAGCGCGCTGGCTTGTTGGCGCAGCTTGCCAATATGAGTGCGCCGCCTGAAAGCGTGCCGATTAATTTGCTTACGCAAGTAGAGGGCACGCCGCTACACGGCACAGATGCGCTCGACCCGTTTGAATTTGTGCGCACCATCGCGGCGGCGCGTATTACCATGCCGATGAGCTTTGTGCGCCTTTCGGCAGGTCGCCAAAGCATGGATGAGGCGACGCAAGCGCTTTGTTTTATTGCCGGTGCAAACTCAATTTTTTACGGTGAAAAACTGCTGACGACTGGCAACCCTGAGGCGGAAACCGATAAAGCGTTGTTTCAAAAGTTAGGCATTAAGCCTTTATAAATGCTCGCTGCTTTACAACATGCGCTAGAAAAACGCAAAATTGATGGTTTGCTGCGTCAGCGACGTTTGCTAGATTCTCCGCAAGCGGAACATATCGTTGCGAATAATCAAAAATATTTGTCTTTTTGCAGTAATGATTATCTCGGACTAGCCAATCATCCCAAGCTCATCGCCGCCATGCAAGCGGCAGCGGGCGATTCTGGCGTGGGCAGCGGCGCGTCGAATCTTATTACGGGGCATCACCGTTATCATGATTCGCTAGAGAAACAACTTGCCAAATTTGTGCAAATGCCTGCCGCGCTTTTATTTTCAACTGGTTACATGGCGAACATCGGCGTGCTGGGCGCGTTGGCTGGGCGCGGAGATGCGATTTTTGCGGATAAGTTGAATCATGCTTGCTTAAACGATGGTAGCTATTACTCGCTGGCGGAATTTAAGCGCTTTGCACATAATGATGTGGCTGCGCTGGAAAATTTGCTAAAAGCGAGTAAGGCGAAAAACAAGATTATCGCCGCCGATGCGGTGTTTAGTATGGATGGCGACCTCGCGCCAATGCCCGAATATTTGCAACTTTGCGAGCAATACGATGCCTATTTGTACATGGATGATGCGCATGGTTTTGGCGTGCTAGGCGCGCATGGTCAGGGCAGTTTGAGCCATTTTGGACTCAAGTCGCCGCGTATCATCATGATGGCAACTTTGGGCAAGGCCGCAGGCGTAGCGGGTGCTTTTGTGGCGGGGGAGCAAGTGGTGATAGATTATTTGATTCAAACCGCCAAGAGTTATGTGTATAGTACGCCTGCGCCGCCAGCCTTATCTGCAACGCTGACAGAATCGATTAAATTGATTGAAAATGGTGATGATTTGCGCGCGCATTTGCAGCATTTAATTACCACACTTAAACAAAATTTACACGTAAAAAAATGGCAACTGATGCCGTCGATAACCGCCGTACAGCCTTTGTTGGTAGGTAGTAACCATGCGGCTATCAGGCTAAGTGAATACTTACAAGCGCAAGGAATTTTGGTGCCAGCGATTCGCCCGCCAACCGTACCAGTGAACACCGCGCGACTTAGAATTTCACTTTCTGCCGCGCATTCAGAAGCGGATGTTTTAAAATTGGCGCAAGCGATAAACCAAGCAGAGAAAGACCTCATATGAGTGTACATGTAGAAATAGTCGGCCAAGGAAAACCGCTGGTGATGATTCATGGCTGGGGCATGCACAGCGGCGTTTGGCAACCGCTGGTGAAGCGTCTTTCTAAAGATTATATGCTGTACTTGGTCGATTTGCCGGGCATGGGTAGCAGTCGCCCAATCGAGCCGTATCATCTGTATAACTTGGCCGATGAAGTCGCAGAAATGATTCCTGGCGTATCCGATGTTGTCGGCTGGTCGCTTGGTGGTTTGGTCGCGCAAAGCATCGCTATTCATCAGCCAGACCGTATTCGGCGCTTGGTGCTGGTGGGTTCTACGCCTTGTTTTGTAAGCAAGGCCGATTGGCAAGCTGGCGTTGACCCAGCAGATTTTAAAGAATTTGCGGACAATGTGAACCACGATTACAAGCGCGCGGTGATGCAGTTTTTAACGCTACAATGCATGAAAGCAAGTGACGCGCGCAGCACGATACGTGAGCTGCGCAAAAGTTTTGAGCTTAAACCAACGCCGACGCAAACCACACTGCAACGCGCGCTACATATTCTGCTGGAATCGGATTTGCGCGAGGAAGTCGCCAAAATTCGCAAACCTACGCTGCTCATTCACGGCGATCGTGACACACTTGCGCCCGTGCAAGCCGCGCACTGGATGATGCAGCAATTGCCAGCAGGCTTTTTGCGCGTCATGGCAGGCGCTGCGCACGCGCCGTTTTTGTCGCATAGCGAGCAGTTTATTGATGCGCTCAATCAATTTTTAGAGCCAAACGCTTAATGGATGCTTATCTTTTAGACAAGGCGCGCGTGCGCGCTTCGTTCAATCGCGCCGCCAACACTTACGATGCCGCTGCTGTGCTGCAAAAGCTGGTGCGTGAGGAAATGTTAAGTCGCTTAGATTTAATAAAAATCGCCCCACAAGCCATACTGGATGCGGGTTGTGGCACAGGACATGGCAGCTTTGCATTGCAAAAACGCTTTAAAAATGCACAAGTCATTTCGCTCGATTTAGCGCTGGGCATGCTGCAAAAAACCGAGGCACAAAGACCGATTTTGCACAAAATCTTTGGCAAAAAAGGCTTGCTTTGCGCCGATATTGAAAGCCTACCCATCGCCGATGCGCGCATGGATTTGGTGTGGTCGAACTTAGCGCTGCAATGGTGTAACAATTTGGATGCCGCGTTTAATGAGACCATGCGTGTGCTACAGCCAAATGGCTTGTATATTTTTAGCACATTTGGGCCAGATACGCTTAAAGAGCTGCGCGCCGCGAGCAATAATGGCAATACGCATGTGAGCCGATTTATCGACATGCACGACATTGGCGATGCGCTGACAAGAGCTGGCTTTAGCGCGCCAGTGCTGGATGTAGAACATTACACACTGACTTATGATGACGTGAAAAAGGTGATGCTAGACTTGAAAAGTATTGGCGCGCATAACGCTACACAAGGCCGTGGACGCGGTTTGGCGGGCAAAGGATTTTTACAAAATTTGGCGCTGCAATATGAGCAGTTTAGAGCGAATGGCAAGCTGCCAGCTACGTTCGAAGTGATTTACGGGCATGCTTGGAAGCCAAGTAGAATGCGGCTCTCAGAGCATGATTTTGCGCCCATTGAGTTTGTAAAACGCAAATAACTTTAAAATATGACAAAAAAACAGGCTTTTTTCATCACTGGAACGGACACGGGCGCTGGCAAAACTTACGTTGCTTGCCAACTGCTGCGACATTACGCCGCGCAAGGTTTAAAAGTGGTGGGAATGAAGCCTGTGGCGGCTGGGCGCGAATTTGTGCACGGCGCTTGGGTGCATGATGACGTGCAAAAACTCATCGCCGCCAGTAATGTGGTCGCGCCAATCGAGTTCGTCAATCCCTATTCTTTTGATGAAGCCATCGCGCCGCATATTGCCGCTGAGAAAGTGGGGGTTGAAATAAAAATTGAGGTGATTTTGCATGCATATCAACAGCTTAGCCAAATGGCGGATGTGGTGATTGTAGAAGGTGCGGGCGGCTTTCTCGTGCCGCTAAATGATAAGGAAACGCTGGCAGATTTAGTCGCCGCGCTGCATATTCCCGTGATTTTGGTGGTCGGCATCAAGCTTGGCTGCATTAACCATACTTTGCTCACGGCGGAGGCAATTACTGCGCGCGGCCATCATTTTTATGGTTGGGTGGCGAACCAAATTGACCCAAATATGAGCGCCGCAAACGAGAATATTGCGACGCTAATAAAACGGCTGCAGACCGCGCCACTGTTTACTTATAGAGCTGATGCAGCTTGATATAGTCAATCGCTTTTTCAGGCATCAAGTAACGCGGCGTAGCGCCGTTTTTAAACATTTCACGAATATTTGTCGATGAAATAGCCAGCGCAGTGACTTGCTGCATGTGAATAAAGCCAGCGCTTTTGCTCGCAAAATCGAGCGCATTTTCGGTGTAATGTTCGTGCAATAACACTTCCAACACTTCAGGCAATTTCGGGTGCTCGGGCGAGAGATTAGGCCGCTGTACCAGCGCAATATGACAGTAATTCAGAAGCTCCTGCCAGCGGTGCCAAGTGTCGAGCTTGATAAAAGCATCGCTGCCCATAAACAAGCAAATTGGTGATTTTTCGCCCAGTTCTTCCCGCAATGAAATCAGCGTGTCGATAGTGTACGAAGCACCTTCTCGCGACAACTCTCGGCCGTCAAATTTAAAAAGTGGATTATCCGCAATCGCAACTTTCACCATCTCGGCACGATGCGCCGTGCTCACTTGTGGCACAGTTTTATGCGGCGGATTTGCGCTGGGAATAAAGCGCACTTCGTCGAGCTTTAGCGCATCAGCCAGCTCTTGCGCCATCCGCAAGTGACCATAATGAATAGGGTTGAATGTGCCGCCTAAAATACCAACTAACTTCATGAAATTTTGGTGTTTAGGATATTAAAAAAACATGATTTGGAATGCAGTGCAAGGCGCAAGGCGCGCAGAAGCCGAGACAGTATGTTGTATTACGGCGAGGTTGCGAGCACCGCGCAACGCCGCAATCCGTCCAAAGCCTGTATTTTTAAGCGCGTACTTGCCCATCACCTAAAACAATATATTTAAGCGAAGTCAGGCCTTCCAAACCAACTGGACCACGCGCGTGGAGCTTGTCGGTTGAGATGCCAATTTCTGCGCCCAAGCCATACTCAAAACCATCGGCAAAGCGTGTTGATGCGTTCACCATTACGCTGCTAGAATCCACCTCACGCAAAAATTTGCGTGCTTTGGTGTAGTTTTCGGTGACGATGGCTTCCGTATGTTGGCTCGAGTATTGGTTGATGTGCGCAATCGCCTCATCCACGCCGCTTACCACTTTGCACGAGATAATCGCCGCTAAATATTCGGTGTAATAATCTTCATCGGTAGCTGCTTTTGCTTGTTTGACGAGTTTCAACGTTTCCGCACAGCCGCGAATCTCCACGCCTTTGTTAATCAGCATAGCCGCTAGTTTTGGCAACATTTCTTTGGCGACAGCGCGCGCAACTAGCAGCGATTCCGCCGTGTTGCAAGTGCCAAGTCGCTGCGTTTTACTGTTCTCTAAAATGCGTAGCGCCTTGTCAAAATCCGCGTCGTCGTCCACATACACGTGACAATTGCCATCCAAATGTTTAATCACAGGAATTCGCGCATCGTTTGAAACACGCTCTATCAGGCTTTTACCGCCGCGTGGCACGATGACATCCACAAACTCTTTCATGGTAATCAGCTCGCCTACTGCTTGTCTATCTGTGGTTTCCACAATTTGGATGGTTGTTTTTAATAAGCCAGCCGCTTCAAGGCCTTCGTGTACCAGTTTCGCCAGCGCTTGATTGCAATGAATCGCTTCGCTGCCGCCGCGCAAAATCGCTGCGTTGCCCGATTTAATGCACAAACCTGCCACATCGACAGTCACGTTTGGACGCGCTTCGTAAATAACACCAATCACGCCCAATGGCACGCGCATTTGGCCGACTTGAATACCGCTTGGCATCGTCTTAAAATTGCTCATTTGGCCGATTGGGTCGGCCAGTGCGGCGATTTGCTGTAAGCCTTCTGCCATCGCGTGGATGGATTTTTCGGTGAGCATGAGCCTGTCCAACATCGCGCCGTCCATACCACTTTGGCTAGCGGCTACCATATCTAAATTATTGGCATGAAGGAGAAAATTGCTTTCGCGCAAAATTGCGTTGGCAATGTGCGTTAGCGCTAAGTTTTTTGCATGCGAATCAGCCACAGCCATTGCTCTGGAAGCCGCTCTGGCATTGACTCCTAGGCCATGCATATATTGTTTGATGTTTTTCATAATTTGTCTTTTTAACGCATTTTAACTTTGGCTAGGCCAAAACACAGCCGCGAAAGTTCCAGCCACGCATCGCCTAACAGCACGCCTTTGGCGATTCTATCAATATCGCACAGTTTTTGTAAGGCGGCTTCTAGCTGGCGCACATTGAGGCGCAACAGCGCTTTTTTAACCAACATCTGCCGCTCGCCAAAAATACGCGCATTGGTCATGGCATTATTTAAACTCTCGCCGTGCATTTCCGCATGTTTAATGCGCACCAAGGGTCGCAACAACCAAATCAGTGGATTCATCACCGCAACTGGCTGCTCACCCTCATCTTGCAAACCTTGCAAAATACGCGAAGTGCGCGCGGCATCGCCCGCCAAAACCGCCTCGCCCAGTTGAAACGCATCATAGCGCGAAACGTTTAAAACCGCGGCGCTTATATTTTCTGCACTAATTTCACCAGCGGGGTAAAGCAAGCCCAACTTTTGAATTTCCTGATGCGCCGCTAGTAAATTGCCTTCCACTTGATGCGCCATAAACGCGAGCGAAGCCGCTTGCGCGCTTTGCCCTTGCGCGGCAAGCCGCTTGGCAATCCATTGCGGCAGCGCGGCAGGCGCAATTTCGTTTAATTCAATTGTCACCGCAGCGCTTTGTAGCGCGTTAAACCACACACTATTTTTTGTTTCGCGCTCTAGCGTTGGCAAAATCACAATCGTCGTCGTGTCTGGTATTTTGTTTTGTGCCAATTCGCTCAGCGCTTTAGCGCCTTCTACGCCCGGTTTGCCGTTGGGAATATGAATTTCTAAAATGCGTTTGGACGAAAACAGCGACATCGCTTGGCCAAATTGCTGAATGCTTTGCCAATTAAAACTGCGCTCGACCATAAAGCTACTGCGTTCTTCTGCGCCGTCTTTTCTGGCAGAAGCCCGAATCGCATCTAAACATTCACTTTGCGCCAGCGGCTCATCGCCCACTAAAACGTACAACGGCGCGAGCTGTTTTTCTAGGTGTTGTTTAAGCGCTGATTGATCTAAACGCATCGATTTGCTTATTTTTTCAATGCCGAAAGTCTGCGCACCAGCCCATTTAGTACGCTGCTTTGCATGTCTTCATTCAAGCGTTTTTCTTCGCCTTGTTTGGCCAGCAATTCGGTGTCGCTGTATGAATAATCTCGCCTTGCCTCAACTGTCTGTACTTGGCTCCACAACGCATCGCCAGACAAGCGCGTACGGTAATGCACGCGATAATACAGCTCAAATTCGTTTACTTTACCGGTGCCGGCTAAGGATAGAATGCGCTTTTCGCTTTCCTCGCCGACAATTTCCAGCAACAATTCCGCGCCTTCTGCATTATCCAGCACTTTTACGCTATTAAGCGTTAAGTTTTTCTTCAATGCTTTCGAAATAATGACCGTGCTACCCTGAATGTAAATCGTGTTGAAAGACACATCTGCCGCGCCGCGCAGGTGAAAGCCACAAGCCATTAAGCTTACTGATAACAAGATGACCAACCATAAGCGCAGCGTGAACTTCACAGTTTATCCAATCACAATGTTGACTAATTTATTTGGCACAACAATGATTTTACGCACACTCGCGCTATCTACCAAATACTTAGTCACGCATGTTTGTACGATTGCCATTTTCTCGACTTCATCTTTGCTCGCCGTGCGCGCCACCACCATGCTGCCGCGCAGTTTTCCGTTCACTTGTAGCATTAACTCCACTTCGTCTTGCACCATGGCAGCTTTATCGGCACTAGGCCAAGAGGCGCATAGAATATGGCTCTCATGGCATAGCTCACTCCAAAGTGCTTGGCAAATATGCGGCACAATAGGCGAAAGTAACAGCGCGACATTTTGCAGCACTTCTTGACGCACACTTCTTGTCGTTGCGTCAGTGCCTTCAACCTTAGCAAGCGCGTTCATCAACTCCATCACGCTGGAAATCGCCGTGTTAAAACTGTGACGGCGGCCGTAATCGTCGCCCACTTTTTCGATAGTTTGGTGTAGTTGCAAACGTAAAGCTTTTAAATCTGCGCTCAATTCGCCGTTCGTGTAAGCAGATACAGCGCCAAGCGCAACGTGCTCAAAGCACGCTTTCCACAAGCGCTTGAGGAAGCGATTTGCGCCTTCCACGCCGCTATCTGCCCATTCCAAGCTTTGCTCTGGCGGGGCGGCAAACATCATGAAAAGCCGCGCCGTATCTGCGCCGTAGGTATCTATGAGTTGTTGAGGATCAACCGTATTGCCTTTAGATTTGCTCATTTTCGAGCCATCTTTCAGCACCATGCCTTGCGTGAGTAAGTTGGTAAAAGGCTCATCATTTTTTAGCAAACCCACATCGCGCATGAGCTTGTTAAAGAACCGTGCGTACAACAAATGCAAAATCGCATGCTCAATACCGCCTACGTATTGGTCGACAGGCAACCAGTAATTGGCGCGCTCGTCAGACATTTTATCGGCATCAAAACTGGCGTAACGCGCAAAGTACCAAGAGGACTCAAAAAACGTGTCGAGCGTATCCGTCTCACGCGTGGCTGCTCCGCCACAAGTCGGGCAGCTAGTTTCATAAAAGCTCGGATCTTTTTTAATCGGTGAACCCACGCCATCCATGACGACATCCTCTGGAAGCCTTACTGGAAGCGCCTCCGCAGGTACTGGCACTTCACCACATTTGGCGCAATGAATAATCGGAATCGGGCAACCCCAATAGCGCTGGCGCGAAACGCCCCAATCGCGCAGGCGAAATTGTGTGCGTTTTTTGCCGAGGTTTTTGGCGTTGAGGTCGGCTGCAATAGCATCTACAGCAGATTTTGAGTCAAGCCCCGAGAATTTCCCAGAGTTGATTAGTATGCCAGCGTCGCAGAAAGGACTTTCGCTTAGTAATTGGGTATTTAAAAGGTGTACCGCTTCGTGAGTGTCTGGGCGTAAGGATTTGGTGAGTAGCTCACGCTGAATAAACTCGACAAACGAGAATGGGGCTATTTCATTTTTTGGGTAAGAGACTTCCTCACGGTCTAACAGTTCAGTAGCCTTCTCCCAATCTTTTAGGAGTTGATTGCTCGCCACTGTGCGCTTGATTGGAATGTGGTATCGCACTGCAAAGTCCCAATCGCGTTCATCATGCGCTGGCACCGCCATCACCGCACCTTCACCATAGCTTGCCAACACATAATTCGCCACCCACACTGGTAATTGCTCACCATTCAGCGGGTGCGTCACAAATAAGCCAGTAGCCATGCCTTTTTTCTCAGCGGTGGCAACATCGGCCTCCGCTACGCTGCCACGTTTGCATTCGGCAATAAACTCAGCCAATGCAGGGTTATTTTGCGCAGCCAACGTTGCAAGCGCATGTTCCGCGGCAACAGCTACGTAAGTCGCGCCCATCAAGGTGTCAGGACGCGTGGTGTAAACCTTGAGATTACCTTCGCCACCGACAATAGGAAACTCCACCTCGCAACCAAAGCTTTTGCCTATCCAGTTGCGTTGCATGGTTTTCACTTGCTCAGGCCAGCCGTCAAGTTTGTCTAAGTCGTTTAACAACTCATCGGCATACGCGGTGATTTTCATAAAGTATTGTGGAATGTCGCGCTTCTCCACCACTGCGCCACTGCGCCAGCCTTTACCATCAATCACTTGCTCGTTCGCCAGCACCGTGCCGTCAACGGGATCCCAATTGACCGTCGCAGTTTTTTTGTAAATCAAGCCTTTTTTAAATAACTCAGTAAATAGCCACTGCTCCCATTTGTAATACTCAGGTTTGCAAGTGGCAATTTCGCGTCCCCAATCGATGCCCAAACCCAATTGTTTAAGCTGGGTTTTCATGTGCTCAATATTGCTGTACGTCCACTTGGCAGGCGCAGTTTTATTGGCGATTGCGGCATTTTCCGCAGGCAGGCCAAACGCATCCCAACCCATCGGCTGCATGACGTTGTAGCCTTTCATTTTATGAAAACGGCTCAGCACATCGCCAATGGTGTAGTTGCGCACGTGCCCCATGTGCAAACGGCCAGAGGGATACGGAAACATGGATAAACAATAATATTTTGGTTTGTCGCTCACGTCGGGTGCGGCAAATATTTTGTTGGTTTCCCAATATTGTTGGGCGTTTTGTTCGATTTCTTTGAAAGGATATTGCTGTTGCATGGCTTTTTTAAAATGTTTAAATTTGAAGGCACATTATACAAGAAGGCTGCCTAGAATGGCTAAAGCTGGGATTTAAGGCGCGTCAGTGTTTTGTTGCGTTTCGCCACGTAAGCCAAGCCACTGTTCGCGCGTCAGCACGGCAATAAATTGGCCTTTGAAATGTTGCGTAAACTCGGCTTGTTCTGGTTTATTTTTTTGGTCAAAAAACGCAATCACGCGGCCATCGGCATGCGCTTCAAACCAAGTTGTAACGGCGTTTTCCTCAACATTTTCTGGCGGCGCTAATAGCCTGCCAACAAAATCATAAGTACCCGCATATTTGCCAATGACCGCCACGGGAATGTTGTTGGTTTGCAGCGCTTTCACTTGGTAGCTAATCGGCCGTACATCATAAGCCTCGCCGGCAGTGCGCAGTAGTGCGAACATCGTCACTGCGACAAGCAAAATCGTGGCGATTGATGTGGTTGAAATTGTGCTGGAAATTGATTTATTGGGATAAAAGTACAGAAAAACACCTAAGAAAATCGCAAAAATGCCTGGCCAAGCGGGTAGTTGCGCCCAGTTTGTCACCGACACGCCGTGCGATTGCACATAATGCGGCAAATAGAGTAATACACTGCCAAGTACGATAAATGCAATGCTAATTGGCGCTAAATCAAGCTTGGTGATGGTTTTGTGGTGGTTAATGAGTCGCGCAATCATGAGCGCAATTGCAGGAAAAATCGGCAGCACATAATGCACTTGCTTGCCACTGATGAACGAGAACGCGACAAAAACAGGGATGAGCCAAGCCAAGCAAAAACGCAGACCGAAGTCGCTATGAATGTTGACTAAACCGCGCCAGAATGTGCCCAAAAACAGCCACGGAAACAGCAACAAAGGCGAGGCGGCGAGATACCACCAAACGGGGCGTTTGTGCGCGAATGAGTTGACCATGCGGTCGGCGGTTTGCCCCCAAAAAATGTCGTGCTGATATTGTGCGCCGCCATGCATAGCCGCGGGAATCGCCCACAATAGGGCAATGACTGCGCCGCCCAGTACGGCGAAAAAAATAGGCAAGTACCAGTTTTTTGCATTGACTTTATAGGCTAAGTTTTTGTTCCAAAAAGGCGCGAGTAGCGCAACTGGCAGAAGCTGCAGCAAAATTGTCGGTCCTTTTGCCAGTAAGCCGCCGCCAATTGCTAATGCCAGAAAAATCCAGCCATTTTTGTTTTGATGTAGCGCAAGCAGCAAGCCCCAAATGCCAAGTACGCTAAAAAACGCAATCATCATGTCGAACATGAGCGCGGTGGAATACACCACCCACAAGCCACAGCTAATGAGGATAAGCGAAGCGTGATCTTTAATTGCGCTGTGATTTGGCCACAATAATGCGGCGATTTTTCGGGTGACAAATACGCTGGCAAGCGCGAACAATGAGGGAATAAGGCGCGGCCACCAGTCATTCACGCCAAAAATTTTCCAGCCCAAATTCATCAGCCAAAATAGCAGCGGCGGCTTGTGGCTATAAGCCACGCCGTTGAGATAAGGCACGAGATAATCACCGCTTTGCCACATATTCCACGCGACTGTGGCGTAGCGGGTTTCATCTATGGGGAAAAACGAACGGCTGGTAAGGCCGAGCATGACCAAAAACGCCCACAGCCCAATAATTAAAACGTGGATTTTTTTAAGTTGCACTATCTATTTGAGCGCGGCAAAAATGTTGTCGCGAATCGCATTCATATCGCCTAAGCCATTCACCTTTACGTGCTTTGGCGCGCCAGCTGTGCCGCTCGCCGCCCAGTTTGCGTAGTAATCAACCAATGGCTTAGTTTGACTGTGATACACGCTTAAGCGATTATTCACCACTTCTTCTTTGTCATCGTCGCGTTGCACCAAATCTTCGCCCGTCACATCATCTTTGTCTGCCACTTTTGGTGGATTAAATTTAACATGATAAGTACGTCCAGAAGCAGGGTGGCTGCGGCGACCACTCATACGCTCGACAATTGCGCTGTCTGGCACGTCGATTTCCACCACATAATCAATCATCACGCCTGCATTTTTCATGGCATCGGCCTGTGGAATGGTGCGCGGAAAACCATCAAACAAAAAACCGTTGGCGCAATCCGCTTCTTTAATGCGCTCCGAAACCAAGCCAATAATCACCGCGTCTGGCACCAAGCCGCCACTATCCATATGGCCTTTGGCCTCTAAGCCAAGCGGCGTACCCGCTTTAACGGCAGCACGTAGCATATCGCCAGTAGAAATTTGCGGAATGTTGAAATGTTCTTTGATGAAAGTGGCTTGTGTGCCTTTGCCCGCGCCTGGCGCGCCTAACAAAATAATACGCATGGTTTTCCCTTAAAAGCTTTTTGGTTTGAGGACGAAATTATATCAGGCTAGATGGTTTGTAATCGCCACAAATTGGGTCACACTCAAATTTTCTGCACGAAGTTGCGAGCTTATTTCTAGCGCATTAAAACCTGCGTCATCCAGCAAGCCTTTTAGCGTGTTGCGCAGCGTTTTGCGGCGCTGTGAAAACGCTTGCAGCACGACTTTGGCGAACAGCGCGGTGTCCTTTGCGACGAATGGCAAGTTCGCATGCGGCACACAGCGCACAAATGCAGACTCCACTTTCGGCGCGGGTTCAAACGCTTCTGGCGGCACAGTGAGTAAATATTCCATCTGTAAATGATATTGCAACATCACGCTCAGCCGCCCGTATGCTGGCGTTGAGGGCGATGCGACCATGCGCTCCACCACCTCTTTTTGTAGCATAAAGTGCATGTCGGTGATGGTTGGCAAGTGATCAAGCAAGTGAAACAAAATCGGCGTGGAAATGTTATAAGGCAGGTTGCCAGTGACGCGGATTTTTTTGCCTAATGAAGCAAAATCAAACTTAAGTGCGTCCACATTGTGAATAATCAACTCTTTTTTGATATAAGCGGGCTTGGCATATTCCGCCTGCATCCAGCTCACAATGTCACGATCGATTTCCACCACATGTAATTTTGAGATTTTACTTAAAAGCGGCTTGGTGAGTGCGCCTAAGCCTGGCCCAATTTCAACGATGATTTGATTCTCCGCAGGGTTAATCGCATCAACAAGGCTGTTGATAATGCTTTGATCTGTCAGGAAATTTTGCCCAAATCTTTTTTTGGCGACGTGCTTCATACTTTATCTGTGGTTAATTTTAGGGTTGGATTTTATCTGTATTTATCTGCGTTTATCGGCGGCTAAATTGTTTTTCGCAAGCGCTATCGCCAAATCAATCGCCGCCAACATGCTTCCGATTTCAATATTGCCCGTGCCCGCCAAATCCAGCGCGGTGCCGTGGTCGACCGAAGTGCGGATAATCGGTAAGCCAAGCGTGATGTTGACACCTTTGCCAAAACTCGCGTATTTCAGCACAGGCAAGCCTTGGTCGTGGTACATCGCCAGCACTACATCGGCTTCATCTAAGTATTTTTTTGTGAACAAGGTGTCTGCTGGCAATGCGCCTGTGAGGCGCATGCCTTCTAGGCGTAGCTTTTCTAATACGGGGTTAATAATGCGAATTTCTTCATCACCCAAATAGCCGTTTTCGCCCGCGTGTGGATTAAGACCCGCGACCAATATCCGCGGATTTTTGATACTGAATTTGCTGATTAAATCGGCATGTAAAATACGGATAGTTTTTTCCAAATCGTGGGCGTTAATCGCCGCGGGCACTTTGGACAAAGGCAAGTGCGTGGTGGCAAGCGCAACCCGTAAGCCGCCACCAACCAGCATCATCACCACTTGCGAGGTGTTGGTATATTCCGCTAAAAACTCGGTGTGACCAGTAAAATCAATCGCCGCGTAATTGATAATGCCCTTGTGAACTGGCGCAGTCACCATGGCATCAAACGCGCCGCTCAAACAACCATCCATTGCGCAGGTCAATGTGTTCAGCACATATTGGCTGTTAGCCGCATCCAGCTTGCCTGCTAGGGCAGGTATTTTTGCAGGAATATGCAGCACATTGAGCGTTTTTAGACCTAATTCGTAAGCTGGTAAGTGTACATCAAGTCCCAATAATTTGGCGCGTTCAGCGAGCATCCCAGCATCGCCAATGACGGTAATTTGTGCTTTGATATTGTGCTTTGCAAGCATCAAACACAAGTCAGGCCCAATGCCTGCGGGCTCGCCAGAGGTGATGGCTATGCGGGGTAAGGTTTTGCTCACAAGTTAAAAAGACAAGTTAAAACTTATCTTCCTAGAATTTATCTTCTAAGCGCAATTCAACAAAAGCGCGGTCGCGAAGTTCGCGAATCCAATCTTGGTAAGCTTCATCCGCTTTACGGGTGCGAATCTCCTGTCGCGCTTTCAAACGTGCAGCTTCTTTGGTCATGTCTTGTTTGCGGCGCTCGATGACTTGAATAATATGCCAGCCAAATGGCGAGCGCACAGGCGCGCTGATTTCACCAAGTTTCAAATCGTTCATGGCTTGCTCGAATTGCGGCACCGTGTCGCCTGGGTTCACCCAGCCCAAATCGCCACCGTTGTTGGCAGAACCGTCTTCTGAGTATTGGCGCGCCATGTCTTCAAACTTGGTGCCGTGATCCAAGCGCTCTTTGATGTTATCCATTTTTAGTTTGGCTTCTTT
Source organism: Methylophilaceae bacterium (assembly GCA_043774925.1). Classification (GTDB taxonomy): domain Bacteria; phylum Pseudomonadota; class Gammaproteobacteria; order Burkholderiales; family Methylophilaceae; genus JAYVSZ01. The sequence goes on from JAYVSZ010000040.1 coordinate 75,151, forward strand.
TTCTGAAACCACTTCGGTGAGCTTAATCAAAATGTGCCGTGCGTGGGTTTGATCTACGACAAGCGGCGAGCTGCCGCCACGACGATTGGTGAGTTTGAGGATGTGAAAGCCGTTCGGGCTGCGTAACGGTTTTGAAACTTCGCCCACTTGCAGCGGTTGAAGTGTTTCTAAAAATAGCGCGGGCATTTGGCTGCTGGTTTTCCAGCCTAAAGTGCCGCCTTCTAGGGCGTTTGGTGCATCAGAAACACTGGCAGAAACTTGCTCAAAACTCGCGCCGCCAGCCAATTGTTTGAGTGCAGCTTCTACTTTTGTTTTAGCTTTTTGTAAATCTTCAGGCGTTGCATCCTCTGGCGTGCGAATTAAAATATGCGAAATTTCCATTTCGTCTAAGTCGTCTTTGCGGTTGGCTTGCGTGGTTAAAAAATTATCCACTTCGCCGTCGCTCACATTGACTTTGTTATCCACATCGCGCTCTTTTAACCTAGCAATGGTGATTTCTGTGCGGATATCTTCACGGAATTTGCGGTAACTTAGACCATCTTTTTGCAGCGCATCTTTAAATTCGTCAATCCCCATTTTGTTTTGCTCGGCAATGCGCATCACGGTTTTATCAAGCTGTGTGTCGTCAATTTTAATGCCGGTTTGCGCTGCCAACTGCATCTGCAAACTGTCGGAAATGAGGCGCTCCAAAATTTGTTTTTCCAAAACATCTTGCGGCGGCAATTGTGTGCCTTGCTTTTCTAACTGCGCCGTGACGGTGCTCACTCTGCCCGCCAGTTCTTGCTCTGTAATCACGCTTTGATCGACAATCGCAATAATACGATCCATCTTAGTGACGCCACTTGCCGCGGGCTTTTCTGCACTAAGCGCCAAGCTATTTGCAAACAAGCTGCTTGCAAATAAACATGAAAAAATAAAATTTTTAAAAGTTTTGTTTAGTAGTTTCATCGGTTGTAATTCTGCTGCCTATAAATGTTGGGGATTTCGCTTGTGCTTAAATAGCCTGGAATGTCGCGCCTCAGCAAGTTAAGTGGGTTCGCGCCAATAGAGGCTAAGCCACCAAGTTCGAGCTGAAAGAATAGCCCATAGTTTGCTTTGGCCGTTGCCGTTTCTACACGCTGCATCACAGCGCGCGCTTGCCAACAGCCTGCATCATATTCAAGCCCTGCGATGCTTTCAATCGGTTTATGTTCGCGTACAGAGTAGTTGTACCGCCCCACGCCATACCAGCCGCGGCTAAGAGGCCATTGGCCAGAAACATTGATTTGCTCCAAAAAAGCTTGTGTGTAGCGGTAACCAAAGTTTAGCAGTTTTCCTGGCTCAGGGTTGTAACGCGCCAGCATATTACCACGCACTAAGCCTGCGCCGTCTGTGTTGTATTGCCAAAATGCATCTAAATTCCATTGGTTAGAAAGCCTTGCCGTGACTGCCGCAATGACATCTGACGAGTTGCTGTTGGATAATATTGCGCCTGGCAGGCCTACCTTTTGTTTTTCAAAGTAATAACGTTGACCGACCGTTGCCGTAAAACGTTCAATGCCAGTGTCGCGGTCAATCATGCGCGTGGTGAGCGCCAAACTGAGCTGGTTGGCGTTGTTGATTCTATCGCTGCCAGTAAATTGGTTCTCGCTAAACAAGGTGGTGAGATTCAAGTCGGAAAGCGCAGAGTCGAAAACGGGGAGTTGATCTTGGTTTTTGTTGGGAATGTACACGTAGAACATGCGCGGTTCGATGGTTTGCGTGTAGTTATTTTTAACAATACCAAAATCACGTTCAAAATATAAGCCGCTATCTACGCTTAAAATTGGCAAAGTGCGTGAGTCAGAATTATTGGCAACGGTTTGGCCATTGACCGCAAAGTTATTGTCTTTCAAGTTGTAGTAAGTGCTGTGTACGCCAAATTTGGGGGTGATAAACCCATAAGATTGCGTCATTGGCACGCTGATACTCGGATATAAGGTAAGGCGATTGCCCGTTGCGGCTAGCGTGGCACGCTCATTACGGTCAAAGTAAGCGTACTGACTATACAAATCAGTCGTTAAATAATTCCAGTCTTTATTTGCGGTAAGTGTGAGTTGAGGCAAGCGTTGGTAAGGATAGGAAATGCCATCTAAGGTTTGGTATTTTTGCGCAATGCCGTTAAAGCGCCATACGTCGCCAACGTAATCTACTCGGCCTTCTTGCGGTAAATTGACGCGGCTGGTACTGATGATGCGCGTGGACATATCGGCAAAAAACGCATTGTCAGACACTTTTTCTAAGTTATAGCCCGCTGACCAGCCACTGCCTAAATTATGGCTATGGCTGATGTTAGCGTAATAGCGGCGCTGGTCAGTTTGGCTGTCTTTATCTAAATATTCCAAGCTATCTACGCCTGAGTAACTTTCGCCCAAGTAACGAAACTCGCCTTGCAATTGCACGCCGCGTTTACTCAAGTAGCGCGCGCCCACCGTGGCATCCATATCTGGCGCAATGTTGATGTAATACGGGATTGTAGCCTCAAAACCGCTGCGCGTGGTGGAGCCAATCGTTGGCGAAAGCAAGCCGGATTTGCGCTCATTGTTAAACGAAAACTTCATCCACGGCGTATAAAGTAGCGGCACGCCTTTAAATTCTACGTACGCATTTTTGGCCGTGCCAGATTGTGTGTAATCGTCAAGTTCGATTTCCTTGGCTTTAATGTACCAATCGTCCACGCCCGCCTCGCAAGTGGTGTAGCGTGCATCTTTCAAGCGTTTTTTGTCTTGGCCTTCAAATAGCACCTGTTTAGCATCGCCGCGCGATGAATTAAATTTAGGGTCAACCGACGCTTGCCCGATTGGCGTTGCCGGCTCACGATAATTATCTTCATAAAGCTTGGGGTTGTCGGTCAGGCTGGTTTGTGCATTCAGCAATTTGGATTGTGTATAAACATTCGGATTATTCTGTGGAACGGCTGCTTTGTTGTTTGCCGCACGGTTGAGCGTAATGCTGGCGTCTTTCATCTCGCCCACACTTTCGCTTAAGCGCATTTTGAGCGCGGGGCCTTTAATTTCGCTATCGCCCAAATTAATACGCGCATTGCCGTCCACTTTTAGCTCATCGTTTTGCACGTCATAATTAATCTCATCGCCAGAGATGGTTTGCTCGCCCTTGCGTATGATGGCGTTGCCGCTGGCGTGCATTTTGCGGTCAAGATACAAGTCCAGCTTATCGCCTTCAATCTGAATCGCCTCAGGCTGCACATCTGGTGGCAGCGATTCTGGCACTTCTGCAAGGTCCAGCGCCATGGTTTCTGCCGATGCAGATGCGCAAAAGCAGAGCAACAAAATGCTGGCTAAAGCTGCAAAATTTTTTGCGATATTGATGTGTTTGCGGGCGCGGTTCAAATGGGTTTAAATAATATTGGTTTTGAATGATTTAAAGCTTAAATATAGAGTTTTGGCTACTAGTGATAAAATCGCACAAAAGCGGCTTTAAATCAATCAAAATATGGCTTTTTGGCTGAGTATTAATGCAAGTTTTAAATTTAAAAAAGGTGTCGTGTGGATAGAAAATTACAATTAGAAAACTGGCTTAGCCAAGTTTTAGGCGCAAAACCGTATACATTAACCACCGCCTCGGCCGATGCCAGCTTCAGGCGTTATTTCCGTGTGCATGCGACTGGTGAGACGATGATTGCCATGGATGCGCCGCCACCGCAAGAAGATTGTACGCCGTTTGTGAAGGTGGCTAAGCTGATGCTGGATGCGGGTTTGAACGTGCCGAAAGTGATTGCGCAAGATTTAGCGCAAGGATTTTTGCTGCTCAGCGATTTGGGCGATGACACGTTTTTGAGCAAATTAAATACAGATAGCGCGCAACCGCTTTATGGCAATGCAACCGATGCGCTGATTAAGTTGCAACTTGCCAGCAAGCCTAATATTTTGCCTGCGTATGACGAGGCGCTACTCACGCGCGAAATGAATTTATTTCCCGATTGGTACATCGCAAAGCATTTGGGTGTTGCCCTGCAAGCCAATCAGGATGCGGCTCTCAGAGCATCGTTTCAAGTGTTAAATGCAAATATTCTTTCACAAGGTCAAGTCTACGTGCACCGCGATTACCATTCGCGTAACCTCATGGTTTGCAAAGAAAATCCAGGCGTGTTGGATTTTCAAGATGCGGTTTATGGCGCAATTACTTACGATTTGGTTTCATTGCTTAAAGACGCCTACATTGCGTGGGACGAAGAGCAAATCATCGATTGGGCGGTGCGCTACTGGCAGCCTGCCAAAAAAGCGGGCTTGCCTGTGCCGCAAGATTTTAGTGAGTTTTATCGCAATTTTGAGTGGATGGGCGCGCAGCGTCATATCAAGGTTTTGGGCATTTTTGCAAGGCTGTACCACCGTGACGGCAAAGACGGCTATTTAAAAGACATGCCACTAGTGATGCAATATTTGCGCAAAGTGTGTGGACGTTATATAGAGTTGCGCCCCATGCTCAAGCTGTTGAATACGCTGGAAGGTCACCAAGAAAAAGCAGGTTATACGTTTTGATGAAAGCTATGATTTTAGCTGCTGGGCGCGGAGAAAGGATGAGGCCGCTTACTGATTACACGCCAAAACCTTTACTTAAAGTCGGCGGAAAGTCGCTGATTGTGTGGCATTTGGAACGATTGGCAAAAGCTGGTTTCAAAGAAGTGGTGATTAACCATGCGCATTTAGGCGAACAGATTGAACAAGCGCTGGGCGACGGCAAACAATGGGGCGTAAGCATTCAATATAGTCCAGAAAAGGTTGCGCTAGAAACCGCAGGTGGCATCGCCAACGCCTTGTATTTATTGGGTAGCGAGTCATTTTTAGTGGTGAATGCCGATACATTTACCGATGTTGATTTTAGCGCTTTAAGCATAACAAAACCTAATCTTGCGCATTTGGTGATGGTAGATAATCCGCCACAACATGTGCATGGTGATTTTGCTTTACATCAGGGCAAATTGAGTGAAAATGGCCATCCTAAACTTACATTTTCAGGCGTTGGTATTTATCACCCTGATTTATTCGCCAGTGTGGTGCGGGGCGAGGCTGCTAAACTCACGCCCTTACTCAATGCGGCAATGACAAAAGGTTTGGTCACAGGCCAACACCACCAAGGCGTTTGGCACGATATTGGCACGCCGCAGCGTCTTGCTGAACTTGATGCTTCGTTATAGAGTCACAAACTTATGATAAATAAACAAGAATTTAGTGCAAGACGTCAAAAATTATTAGCGCAAATGGGCGAAGGCGTAGCCGTTATCCCAACCGCGCCAGAAGCGATTCGCAACCGCGATAGTCATTATCCGTATCGTTTCGACAGTTACTTTTACTATTTAACAGGTTTTAAAGAGCCTGAATCTGTGTTGATTCTAATTGCTGGAAAGCAGCCGAAAAGCATTTTATTTTGTCGCAATAAAGATACGGAGCGGGAGATTTGGGATGGTTTTCGCTATGGTGCAGATGCCGCAAAAAGCGAGTTTGGCTTCGATGAAACCTATTCTATTTCTCAACTAGATGAAATCGCGCCGAAATTGCTGGCGAATCAAACTAAGTTATTTTTTAGTCTAGGCGCAGACACGGCTTGGGACGCGCGCGTGACGGGCTGGCTGAACTCAGTCAAGAATCAAGCCGGGACTGGTGTGAGTGCGCCAGAAGAAATCATCGATATTCGCAAACTTGTGGATGAAATGCGCTTGTTTAAATCGCCCTACGAGCTAGATTTGATGCGGAGCTCCGCCAATATCGCAGCGGGTGCGCATAACCGTGCAATGCAATTTATAAAACCAAATATGCATGAATACGAAATCGAAGCGGAATTTCTGCATGAGTTTTATCGCAAAGGCGCGCAAGCGCCAGCCTACACCAGCATCGTCGCGGGCGGCGCCAATGCTTGCACGCTGCATTACAACGCTAATAACGCCCAGTTGAATAATGGCGAACTATTGTTAATTGACGCGGGTTGTGAGCTCGATGGTTACGCTTCTGATATTACGCGCACTTTCCCAATTAACGGAAAATTTAGCGCGCCGCAAAAAGATTTGTATGAACTGGTTTTATCTGCACAAGCAGCGGCGATTGCGGAGACAAAAACTGGCAAGCATTGGAACGCACCGCACGAAGCTGCGCTGGATGTTTTGGTGGATGGCTTTATTCATTACGGTTTGTGCAAAGGCACAAAAGCCGAAATATTAGAAACTGGCGCATATCGCCAGTTTTATATGCACCGCACGGGGCATTGGCTGGGGCTTGATGTGCATGACGCAGGCGAATACAAAGTGGCAGGCGAATGGCGCGCGCTGCAACCCAATATGGTGCTCACTGTTGAGCCAGGCTGTTATGTGCGCCCCGCGGACAATGTGCCTGAACATTTTTGGAACATTGGCATCCGTATTGAAGATGATGTTCTAGTGACGAAAACCGGCAATGAAATTTTGACCATCAACGCGCCCAAGACCGTGGTGGATATTGAATCTGCGATGAAAAAGCAATGAGCGAAATTGTCATCGTTGGTGGCGGTCCAGTTGGCGCAGTGTTGGCGCTGGTTTTGCAGCAGCAGGGCATCGCCACAACTGTGCTGGAAGCGCGCGCAAAAGGTGCCTCACATGCCGACAAACGAGCACTGGCCTTGTCTTATGGCAGTAGACAGATTTTTGAAAAACTTGGTGTTTGGAACGAAATTGCGCCGCATGCAACGGCGATTAACACCATTCACATCTCGCAGCGCGGCGGTTTAGGGCGCAGCAAACTGAATGCGGCTGACCATAATCTGCCTGCGCTTGGCTACGTGGTGGCGTATGGCGTGCTGACGAAAGTGCTGGATGCAAAATTGGAAAGCGCGAATATTTTGTATCAAGCTATTGCCCTGAAAGCCAATATCCACGGGGGTCATGGCGAGGTGGTATTTGCACAAAATAGCCAAGAAAACACACTTTCTAGTCCATTGTTGATCATTGCGGATGGCGGCAATAGCTTGGAAATTGCGGGTATTACACGCGAAACCAAAGAGTATGGGCACAACGCGCTGGTGAGCAAAGTCACAAGCGAATTGCCGCATAATAATATTGCTTACGAGCGCTTTACGCCGCAAGGGCCAATGGCGCTTTTGCCGAATGGTGAACGTGACTTTTCGCTTGTGTGGACGGGTGAAAAAGACGCGGTTGATGCACTGCTCGCGCTAGATGAGGCAACGTTTTTAAGCCAATTACACGAAGCTTTTGGCGACCGCGTTGGCAAATTTATGCGTGTGGAAAAACGCATGAGTTTTCCGCTTAAATTAAGCACCTTAAAACCCGCCACCGTGCCACATTTAGCTGTGATTGGCAATGCCGCGCAGACTATGCACCCCGTTGCGGGACAAGGTTTTAACGTGGGTTTGCGTGACGCGATGACACTGGCGGATTTGATTGTTGGCTCATCCGCAGAGAAATTGGGCACGGAAGAAATGTTGAAAAAATACAGCGAAAATCGCCAGCGCGATACCAAAGGCGGCATTTTATTTACCGATTTTTTGGTGAATATTTTCTCCAACGATTTGCTCGGCGTTTCCGCGTTGCGCGGCGCTGGGCTTGGCTTTTTGGATATTGTAAAACCTGCAAAAAGTTTTTTGGTGGGCAAAATGAGCTTTGGAAAATAGACCTCAAAATGACGCATGCATGTGACATTATTGTCGTAGGCGCAGGTTTGGTAGGACTTTCCGCCGCTGTTGCATTCTCGCAATTGGGCAAAAGCGTGGTGTTGGTCGATGCGAAAAAGGACGAAATTAAAAAAACCAACACTTGGGATTCTCGCATTTACGCGCTGACGCCAGCGACGGAAAATTGGCTAAGAGCACTAGGTGTTTGGCAGCATGTTGATACAGCACGCGTGAATGAGATTCACGCCATGCACTTGTGGAGCGATAGTTCTAAAAGCCCGTTGAGTTTGGCGGATAGCGATGCAAACATCGAAAAACTGGGCGTAATTGTTGAGAGTGTCAATTTAATGCAAGCGCTGCAAGCCACCAATATCCAAATCAATGGCCATGCGGCTTATGGCATGGTGGTTAAGTATGCAACGTGTAAAAGCATTGAAAATACAGCGCAGGCTATTTGCTTAACTTTGGATGACGGCGCACAAATTTCGGCCAAGTTATTGGTGGCGGCGGATGGCGCAAATTCGTTTGTAAGAAAACAAATGAATATTGCGACTAAATCAAAACCGTTGCATCAAACTGCAATTGTGGCGAATTTTTCCAGCGAAAAATCGCATCAAAACATTGCGCATCAATGGTTTGGCGTGCACGAAACCATGGCGTTGCTGCCGTTGGTCGGCAAAAATGTGTCGTTGGTCTGGTCGTTGTCCACCGAAATGGCGCATCAGCTATTATTACTGGACAAAGCTGCGCTTGCGGCGCGCGTTGGCGAGAAATCGAAGCAAATGTTGGGCGATTTGCGGCTGGAAGGTGAAGTGCTATCGTTTGCTTTAAATCAAGCGACGGCGACGCAACTGATTGCCGAGCGTGTGGTCATAATAGGAGACGCGGCGCATCAAATTCACCCAATGGCAGGACAGGGCGTGAATTTGGGCTTTAGGGATGTCATTGCGGTACAAGATTTGCTTGCTAAAACCCATGCGATGCAGGATATTGGCGAATATGTTTTTTTGCGAGAATATGAACGAGGTCGGAAAGCCGATATTATGCGCATAAATGGCTTAACATCTGGCTTAGATGCCTTGTTTGCAAGTGAGTACGAAATATTGAAAAAGTTGACAAATTTTGGCATGCGGACGTTAAATAAGCGTGATTCGATTAAGAAAGTTTTGATAAAACAAGCGGTAGCGTAAGACCGAACTTTGATAGAAAGTAAAAATGAAATTTAAAAATTTAGTAGCAATGACGTTGTTAGCAGTCAGCCAATTGGTGGTTGCGGATGAAGTGAGCTTGAAAAAAGCGCTTGAAACAGCTTATCCAAAATTTAAAATTGATAGCGTGGTTAAAACTCCATACGCTGGCTTGTATGAAGTTTTTATGGGCGGACAAATTGTCTACACTGATGAAAAACTGACTTTTTTAATTGCAGAAGGTCGTTTGGTTGACCCAAAAACGAAAAAAGACGTGACGGGTGAGCGTTTGGAAGAGTTAACAAAAATTGACTTTAATACGCTGCCTTTGGATCAAGCAATTAAAGTGGTTAAAGGTAACGGCAGTCGAAAATTGGTGGTGTTCTCCGATGTGGATTGCCCATATTGCAAGCGCCTAGAGCAAAAAGAGCTGGTGAATATTACCGATGTGACGGTGTACACATTTTTATACCCCTTGGTGCAATTGCACCCAGATTCACCAGAGAAATCAAAAGCGATTTGGTGCGCAGGTAACCGTGTAAAAGCATGGAATGATTGGATATTGAATAATCAATTACCTACAACTGCAGGCAACTGTGAAGTGCCGCTAGAACGCGTGGGCGAGCTTGCAAGAAAAATAGGGGTAACCAGTACGCCGACGCTTATTTTTGCTGATGGCAAGCGCATGATGGGTGCGCAGCCTTATAAAGAAATTGAGAAATCGATGCAGGCGGCGCAAGTAGCTATAAAAAAATAGTTTTGTAGCACGGAGACTAGTTAGTAAAAAAGGTGAACACTTGTTGGTGTTCACCTTTTTTGTTTTGCTGGTTTAAACCACTGAGCCCATTTTAAAGATCGGCAAGTACATCGCAATCACTAAACCACCAATCAGCACGCCCAATACAACCATAATCATAGGTTCCATCAGGCTGGCCAGCGCATCAACCGCATCATCAACTTCACCTTCAAAGAAGTCCGCCACTTTACCCAGCATGGAGTCTAGCGCACCTGATTCTTCGCCAATCGCCGTCATTTGTAACATCATGTTAGGGAACACTTCCGCATTTTGCATGGCGACCGTTAAGCTGGTGCCTGTACTAATCTCACTTTGGATTTTTTTGGTGGCATCATAATAGACTTTGTTGCCACAAGCGCCTGCAACAGAGTCTAGCGCTTCAACCAAAGGCACACCCGCTGCGAACATGGTGGAAAGCGTGCGTGACCAGCGCGCCATCGTTGCTTTGCGAATGACGTCGCCAAAAACAGGGGCTTTAAGCATCAGTCTATCCATAGTAAATTGCATTTTTTCTGAACGTTTCCATGTGTAAAAGAAAAACCATATTCCGCCACCAATAGCGCCAAATATGGCCCACCAGTAGCTCACGAAGAAATCTGACATTGCCATAACGACTAATGTCGGCGCAGGCAAGCTTGCACCAAAACCATCAAATAGTGATTTAAATGCAGGAATTACAAAAATCATGATTACTGCCACAACAACAAATGCGACTACTAGAATAGAAATGGGGTAAAACAATGCTGATTTGATTTTACCTTTAATCGCAATGATTTTTTCTTGATATGTAGCCAAACGGTCTAGTAAGGAATCTAAAATACCAGCTTGCTCACCAGCACCAACCAAGTTGCAATACAAGCTGTCAAAATATAGTGGGTATTTACGGAATGAGCCACTCAAGCTACTACCTGTTTCCACGTCGGCTTTTATGTCGCCCAATAATTTAGCCACTGCTGGATTGTTATGGCCTTTGCCAACAATATCAAATGCTTGTAACAAAGGCACACCTGCTTTCATCATGGTCGCTAATTGGCGCGTAAACAAAGAGATGTCTTTATCTTTAATGGTGCCTTTTTTAGCAAAGCCGCTTTGCTTTTTGACCTTGGTGACGGTGATGCCTTGGCGTCTAAGCGTTGCACTGACGAACGAGTCGCCAGCGGCACGCATTTCGCCTTTAATCACTTTGCCTTTTTTGTCCTTACCTTCCCAAACGTAGGTAATTTGCTTCGTTGCGCTAGCTGCCATGTTGCATCCCTAATTAATTATGCAAATTTAAAGTTATTATTCATTGGTACAGGCTTCTACTTCAGCCACCGAGGTGAGTCCTTGCATCACTTTAAGGATGCCAGATCGCCTCAAGTCTTTTACGCCTTCTAGCTTGGCTTGGTCGGCAATGTCAATTGCATTGCCGTGCGCCATAATAATGCGGCTGATAGCATCAGTAATCGGCATCACTTGATAGATGCCAACGCGTCCTTTGTAGCCATCGTTACACATTTCACAGCCGCCTTCTTTGGGGCCGTAGATTTGAAATTTGTCTTTAAAGTCATCTTCGATAAAGCCCACTTCTAGCAATGCTTCTTTTGGCACTTCAATAGGCACTTTACAGCTCTTACATAACCTGCGCGCCAAGCGCTGTGCGGTAATCAGCGATACTGCCGAAGCGATATTGAATGGTGCAACGCCCATGTTCATCAAGCGTGTGAGCGTTGAAGGTGCGTCATTGGTATGCAGCGTAGAAAGCACCATGTGGCCAGTCGATGCTGCTTTAATCGCCATGTCAGCGGTTTCAAGGTCGCGAATCTCACCAATCATGATGATGTCAGGATCTTGCCGTAAGAAAGATTTAAGCGCCACAGCAAATGTCAGTCCTTGCTTATCATTTACGTTCACCTGATTAATGCCCGCGAGCGGGATTTCGCAAGGATCTTCTGCCGTGGCAATGTTCACACCAGGGTTGTTTAAAATATTTAGGCAAGTGTAAAGAGAAACGGTTTTGCCAGAACCCGTTGGCCCTGTTACCAGCACCAAGCCATAAGGACGGCTCACAGCGCTTAATAACGCCTCTTTTTGTTCTGGCTCATAGCCAAGCGCCTCAATCCCCAACGAGGCGCTGGTCGGATCCAAAATCCGCATCACGATTTTTTCACCATGAATAAGCGGCAATGTACTGACGCGGAAGTCAATCGTACGTGTTTTTGAAAGCACCAACTTCATGCGGCCATCTTGTGGAATGCGCTTCTCGGAAATATCCATGCTGGAAATCACCTTAATGCGCGAAGCTAATTTTTCTTTAATGGCGAGTGGAGGCTGAGCAACCTCTTTTAAAATGCCATCCACACGATAGCGGATGCGATAAAACTTTTCATAGGGTTCAAAATGCAAGTCAGAAGCCCCAATATTAATTGCATCTAGTAGCATTTTTTGCAAATATTTAACAACCGGCGCATCATCAACCTCTTGCGCCATCTCGGTTTCTTGGTCTTGGTCATCCATGCCCATGCCGAGGTCAAAGTCATCGCCAGTATCTAACGAAGACATCGTCGTGTCTTTGGATTCAACGACTTTATCTATCCATTTAGCTAACTTATCGTCCTCCACCACCACGGGTGAAAGCGTCATACCCATTTGAAACTGCACGCTATCGAGCGAATGTAAATTGGTCGGATCAGAAAGGCCAACATAGAGCACATTATTGCGGCTTTGCAAGGCAATAACGCGGTTGCTTTGCATCAATTTTAAGTCAATCGATTTTGCTGGCAAGTAGTCTGAATTAAAGGCATCCAAATTAAAATAAGGAAATCCGAACGCACGAGATGATGTTTCCGCAATTTTTTCCGCAGTGATTTTGCGGCTTAAAATCACCTGTGTAATAAAGGGTGATTTTTGCATATTGGCTTGCGATTGAATCGCGTTTGCTTCATCTTCAGTCAGCAATTTTTCTTGCACCAGCATACGGGCAAGTCCACTCAGTTTTGTTGTTGATGCAATGGCGGCCATTTGTAAATTTCGCTTTTAATCTAGTTTTTAATTAACTGTCGTTAAACAATTGTAGTTAAACAATATTTTTATAGTCCTTAATAATGCACTTTAACCATTTTTTTGTAAAGTTAATGGATGTTAATTTATATGAATTAGGTCTTTGTGTGAATAAATTGATTGGTATATACGCAACACACCTCAATTAGGCTTGACTTTTTACAATCTGTAACATATAAAGCGCATAAGTGTTTGTAACTATAACGCTGGCGTGTTTGTATCCGAGCTTTTTGTAGCCGCGTTATTCATTTATTGCGACGTATAAAGGTGCTTGAGTCAAACTTTTTGAGGCGCCACCTCGTGTGATGTAAGGATGGTTGAAATGGCATTAGGTACCGTAAAATGGTTTAACGATTCAAAAGGTTTTGGGTTTGTTACCCCCGATGATGGCGGTGACGACTTGTTCGCCCACTTCTCAGCAATAGTTGAGTCTGGCTATAAAAGTCTTAAAGAAGGTCAGCGTGTGAGCTTCGAAGTGACGGATGGCCCAAAAGGCAAACAAGCTTCAAATATTCAAAAGGCGTAAGCTCAACTATTTGACTTAAATTAAATGGCTCGCATTGCGAGCCATTTTTTTGTCAAATTTACAAAACCATCCTACATGTTGGCGATAATTTCATCGCCAAATTCCGCTGTACCCACTTCAGTTGCGTCTTCCATTTGGCTACTAAAATCGCCTGTCACGCGTTTAGATTGTATGGCCTTCGATACGCCAGCAAGCACTAAATTCGCGGCTTCCAGCCAACCCATGTGGCGCAACATCATCTCGGCGGAGAGAATAATTGAGCTTGGATTCGCCATGTTTTTACCCGCAATTTTTGGCGCTGTGCCATGTGTGGCTTCAAACATTGCCACGGTGTCGCTCAAGTTCGCACCTGGCGCAATGCCAATACCGCCTACTTGCGCGGCCAAGGCGTCGCTCATGTAATCACCATTTAAATTGGTTGCAGTCACTACGTCGTATTCTGTTGGGTGTAACAGAATTTCTTGCAAAAACGCATCAGCGATGCAGTCTTTGATGACGATTCCATTCGGCAAGTCTTTATTTTTAATTTCTAGCCAAGGTCCGTTGCCAATCATTGTCGCGCCAAATTCTTCTTTCGCAACTTCATAGCCCCAATCCCTAAAGCCACCTTCGGTGAACTTCATGATGTTGCCTTTATGCGTAATCGTCACAGATTTACGTTTGTTATCAATGGCGTACTGAATCGCCTTGCGAATTAAACGCTTACTACCGTCAATAGAAACGGGTTTAATGCCAATCGCGGAGCTTTCGGGGAAGCGAATTTTTTTGCGCATGCCCATATCGCTTAAAAATTGAATCACTTTTTTGACTTCGTCGCTCTCTGCCGCCCATTCGATGCCTGCGTAAATGTCTTCCGTGTTCTCGCGAAAAATCACCATATCCACTTTTTCTGGATGTTTGACTGGGCTTGGTACGCCTGTAAAATATTGGATTGGGCGCAAACACACATATAAATCAAGCTCTTGGCGTAATGTCACGTTAAGCGAGCGAATGCCGCCACTCACGGGCGTTGTCAGCGGCCCTTTAATTGAAATCACATATTCGCGCACTGCTTGCATGGTTTCCGCGGGTAGCCAAGTATTTTCATCATACATTTTAGTGGCTTTTTCGCCCGCATACACTTCCATCCAAGCAATTTTGCGTTCGCCCTTGTAAGCCTTATTTACCGCGGCATCCACCACTTTTTGCATGGGCGGCGTAATATCCAAACCTATACCATCGCCCTCAATAAATGGGATAATCGGGTTATTCGGCACGTTGAGCGAGTTATCTGCATTGACCGTGATTTTTTCGCCTGCTGGAACTTTAATTTTTGAAGCCATTGCTAATTTCCTAAATGATTGTTTTATTCAATAAACCGTTTAACGTCGTGTGCCAGTTTAGCGCGCACGAGAAGCACGCGACGTTAAAAGACTTCATCCCCATCCCCAATATCTACGCGGCTGGGCGCTTAGATACAGATTCTGAAGGTCTGCTTATTTTAACTGATGATGGTGCGTTGCAACACAAATTAAGCCACCCAAATCACAAAGAAGTGAAAACTTATTGGGCGCAAGTGGAAGGCGTGCCGACAGAGGCGGATTTGCAGCCGCTTAAAAAAGGTGTGGATTTAGGCGATTTTTTCACGCAGCCCGCGCAAGCAAGCATCATTGCAGAGCCGCATGGAATATGGCTGCGCGAGCCGCCGATACGCGAGCGCAAAGCGATTCCCACGACTTGGTTGGAGATTAAAATTGCTGAAGGAAAAAATCGCCAAGTGCGGCGAATGACAGCTAAAATAGGATTTCCCACGCTGCGGTTGATTCGCTACAGCATTGGCAGCTACATGATTGATGGCATTGAAATTGGAAAGTATAAAATTTTAAAATGAAAGAAGTCATTATTTTTCGCTTTCTCGGACGAGAAGGCTCAGGCTATTTAGGCGATTTTTTGGACGAACAAAAAATCCCTTGGCGTATGGTTAAAGTGGACGAAGGCGAGCCAATCCCCGCGTCGATACTGGCTCACAGCGGCATGGTGCTGATGGGCGGGCCAATGAGCGTAAACGACGATTTGCCGTGGATTGCGCCCATTTTAAGCTTGATTCGCGAGGCAAAAGCCGCCGACATTCCCCTACTTGGACATTGCTTGGGCGGACAGCTTATTTCCAAAGCGCTTGGCGGCAGCGTTGGTGCGAATAAAGTCAAAGAAATCGGCTGGGGCGAAGTAAATGTGACGGATTGCGAAGCCGCGAAATTCTGGTTCAGTAATATCCAAACATTTAACGCATTTCATTGGCACGGCGAAACTTTCACCCTGCCACAAGGCGCATGCCTATTGGCTTCTAGCGCATACTGCCAAAACCAAGCGTATTCGATTGGCAAGCATTTGGCGTTTCAAACACATATAGAAGTAACCACGGAAATGGTGAAAAAATGGTGTGAAGAGGGCGCGGATGAGTTCGTGGCCTCTGCAAATTCGCCAGCAGTACAGCAAGCCGAAACCATACAGCAAGAGCTACCTTTACACTGTTTTTTCCTAAATAAAGTCGCAAAACAAGTCTATAGCCAGTGGATTCAAGGCTTAAAAGTCTAATGTGTTAAAATGTTGATAATATAATTCTCTCGTAAGAACACCTTATAAAAATGCAGGGTTTTGGGTGAAGTGCAAGGCGCACGGAACGCAGAACCCGAGGCAGTACGGGGTTGTACGGCGAGGGTGCGAGTACCGCGCAACACAGCAATTCGCACAAAAAACTAATTTTTATAGGTGGTCGCATGTCTGGTAATACAATTGGAACACTCTTTACGCTAACTTCATTTGGCGAATCGCACGGCGCGGCGATTGGCGGCGTGGTAGATGGTTGCCCGCCAGGTTTAGAGTTATGTGCAGAGGATTTGCAGATTGACTTAGATCGCCGCAAACCTGGCACTTCGCGCCATGTCACGCAGCGCCAAGAGGCAGATGCGGTAGAGATTCTTTCAGGCGTGTTTGAAGGCAAAACTACTGGCGCGCCCATTGGCTTGCTGATTCGCAACACCGATCAGCGCAGCCAAGATTACAGCAAAATCATGGATACATTCCGCCCGGGTCATGCCGACTACACTTACGCGCAAAAATATGGCGTACGTGATTATCGTGGCGGTGGGCGCAGCAGTGCGCGCGAAACCGCCGTGCGCGTGGCAGCTGGCGCAATTGCCAAAAAATGGTTAAGCGAAAAATTTGGCGTGACCGTGCGCGGCTATATGAGCCAACTCGGTGAGATTGAAATCCCTTTTAAAACATGGGATTGCGTCAATGAAAACCCATTTTTTTCACCCAACACTGATGTGTTGCCGCAACTTGAAGCGTATTTGGATAAAATCCGCGCCGAGCGCGACTCTGTTGGCGCGCGCTTGCAAATTGTGGCAGAAGGCGTGCCAGTAGGCTGGGGCGAGCCGGTGTTTGATAGATTGGATGCGGAAATTGCCTATGCCATGATGGGCATTAACGCAGTGAAGGGCGTGGAAATTGGAGCAGGATTTGCCAGCATTGCCCAACGCGGTAGCGTGCATTCGGATGAAATGACCTCAAAAGGCTTTGTCAGCAACAACGCGGGCGGTATTTTGGGTGGCATTTCTACGGGGCAAGTGATTCGCGTGAATGTTGCGTTAAAGCCTACATCAAGCATTCCGCAAGAACGACGTTCTATTGATAAAAACGGCAACGATGTCACCATGCAAACCACAGGCCGTCATGACCCGTGTGTGGGTGTGCGCGCCACGCCAATTGCCGAGGCAATGCTGGCGATTGTGTTGATGGATCATGCCTTGCGGCATCGTGCACAGAATGCAGATGTGGTTTCGACGACTCCTAAAATTTAAGCATGTCTAACTTTGTCACGCTCACAACGTTTGATAATGCAATAGAAGCGCACATTGTTAAAGGATTGCTAGAAAGTGAACAAATAGCAGTATTTTTAGTAGGTGCATATTTTTTTGGAACACAAAAACTGTTTAATGTTGCGCTTGCCGATATTCGCATGCAAGTACCCGCTGACCAATTAACTCAAGCAAAACAACTATTGGCTGATTATCGACATGGCGTATTAGAACAGCCATTAATTGAGAAATTTTATTTAGAACCAATTACTTGCAAGCAATGCGACAGTAAAGAAATAGCAGAAGTGTCTGCTAGACCTTCGCTAATAATTGATGCTTTATTTCAGATGTTTTTCATAGGCTTGGTTCTTCCGCCGACTAAATACAAAACCTGCAAACAGTGCAAAAGTCACATACAAGACGATTAGCCGTAAATTAGAATGCGAAATTTGCACTTCAACCTTTCCCGCTTCTACTTCATCTACTATTTCTTTGTAGGTGCATTCGTACCTTATTGGGGTTTGTATTTGCAGTCAGAGCAGTTCTCGGCTGCCGATATTGGCATTCTAATGTCGTTATTTCAAATCAGCCGCATTTTTGCGCCTAACTTTTGGGGCTGGTTGGCCGACCACACGGCGAAGCGCACGATTTGGATTAAATTAAATACGGTTCTTGGCGTGCTGGGTTTTGTGGCGGTGTTTTGGGCGCATGGTTTTTGGCCGATGCTATTGGTGATGGCGGCATTGAGTTTGTTTACCAGCTCGACGCTGCCGCTTTCCGAATCGCTCACCTTGGCACATCTCGCTACTACCAACGGCCATTACAGCCGCATTCGCATGTGGGGTTCTCTGGGCTTTATTGTGGCATCGGTTATTTTGGGCTTTGCGATTGATGCCTATGGCATTAAAAGTTTGTTATTGTTTTTACTCGCTGTACAGATTACTTTATTCGTACTTACCTTTAAGCTGCCAGAAGCCACCATCGCACCGCACGATGATGACCATTTTTCATTTTTAGATATTATTAAAAATCCAACGGTGATAGCGCTATTACTGGGCTGCGCGCTCATGGTCACCGCGCATGGTGTGTTGTATAACTTTTACTCAATTTATTTGGCGCAACACGGTTATAGCAAAAAAGTCATCGGCTTGCTGTGGTCGCTGGGCGTGGTGTGCGAGATTATCGTATTTATGTTCATGCCAAAAATTATGGCGCGATTTAGTTTAAAAAATATCATGTTGGTTAGTTTGACTTTGGCTGTACTCCGTTTTAGCTTAATAGGCGTTGCTGTAGATAACTTGGTGTTGTTACTGATTGCGCAAAGTTTGCATGCCGCCACGTTTGGTAGCTTTCACGCAGCTTCAGTCGAGGTGATATCGCAATTTTTTAATGGCCGCCACCAAGCGCGTGGCCAAGCCATTTATAATAGTGTGGCGTATGGCGTGGGAGGAACAATCGGCGGACTTGCTGGTGGATATGCACTACAATATTTAGGTGGCGAAACAACTTTTTTATTGGCGGCAGCATTTCCATTGGTCGGCCTTATCGTGATAGCATTAGGCTTAAAATTAACGCAAACGCATGGCCGTGCAGGCATGTTTAGCTAATTGGTATAAAAGGATTTTTGATGATTAATAAACATATGCTTATTTGTTTAACTGCTTTGCTTACCTCGCCAGCATTGGCGGCTACGCAACTTAACGTGGTCGGCTTGTTTAGCGGCAAGGCCGTTGTG
>JAYVSZ010000041.1:0-9022 GCA_043774925.1 Methylophilaceae bacterium
AGGGCACGCCAGTGAGCCAGATTGAGGTGTTAAGGGCAAAAGGTATCGACATCTCTAAACTTGCGCACAACGGTGTAGAAATCTTTTTTACGCAAGTGTTTCGCGATGGCTTTTTTCATGCCGATATGCACCCAGGTAACATTCAAGTGGCTGATGATGGGCGCTACATCGCGCTGGATTTCGGCATTATGGGTTCGCTTAACGACACCGACAAATACTATCTTGCGCGCAACTTTTTAGCCTTTTTTAACCGCGATTATCGCGATGTCGCCGTGGCGCACATGGAATCCGGCTGGGTGCCAAAAGATACCAACATTGATGAGCTGGAAACCTGCATTCGCGCCATTTGTGAGCCGATTTTTAATAAGCCGCTAAAAGATATTTCCTTCGGCAGAACCTTGTTAAGTTTATTCCAGATGTCGCGCCGATTTGGCGTGGTGATTCAGCCGCAACTGGTGATGCTGCAAAAAACTTTGCTGAATATCGAAGGTTTAGGCCGTGATTTAGACCCGAACATTGATTTATGGCAAACCGCGCGACCTTTTTTGAAGCGCTGGATGAGCGAGCAAATTGGCTTTCTGAGTATCGCCAAAACACTGAAAAAAGAGCTACCGTTTATTTTAAAAACTGCACCACAAATGCCGCGTTTGCTGCACCAATTTTTTACGCAGCAAACGCAAGCAGAACAAGATGCACCTTTGCGCGAAGCGATTGACGCATTGGTTAAAACGCAGCAAAATCAAGCATACTGGCAAAAACGGCTTACAATTGGTATTCTTTTATTTGCTACATTTCAAATCGCAATAGGATTACTATTATTCTTTAATTGAGGGATTCAAGCATGCTTGCAAGACGTGTTTTGACTTTTATTATTTTATTCTTTGGCCTTAGTCATCTTGCCATCGCGGCGAGCAACTCCCCTATTGGCTTGTGGAAAACCATTGACGACAGCAGTAACAAGCCGCGTTCTTTGGTGCGTATTAATGAGAACAATGGCAGTTACAGCGGTGTGGTTGAAAAAGGCTTAGATGCAGGCGATGCGCCTGATAAAGTGTGCGAAAATTGTACGGATACGCGCAAAAATAAGCCAATTATTGGTATGACCATCTTGCAAGGCATGCGCCAAAAAGGCGATATTTTTGAAGATGGGGAGATTTTAGACCCAGAAAATGGCAAAACTTATCAGTGCAGATTGAAGTTGCTAGAAGATGGAAAAAAGCTGGAAGTGCGCGGATTTATTGGGCTTATGTTACTTGGGCGCTCACAAATTTGGATGCGTGAAGAATAAGCAACTCAACAGGGAATGTGGCAAATGGAAGCTCGGCAAAAACATATTTTAATTGAAAAAATTAAACTGCTCTATTTGCACAGCCTAACGCCGGCTATTTTGAGTGGTATTGCCGCTTTGTTTCTGGTCGCCGCGCTATGGAAAACTGCCGATCGTCGGCACCTTATTATCTGGCTTGCTATCACCCTCATTTTGGCGATTATTCGCATCTCACTCATCTTAAAGTTTAAGCACAAACAACCTTCTGGCGACAACGTTTTAGCTTGGGAAAAGCCTTATGTCGTTAGCATGATGGTCGTATTTTTTGTATGGGGCGTGGGTTTGCCGATTATCGTGCCTAGAGACAACATGGCATCCGTCTTTATTGTAAACACCTTTGCCATCGGCCTAGCCGCAGCGGCCAACTCTTGGTACAACTCCATTCGCCACGTACAAATCAGCGCAATTTGCATCGCGTTACTGCCCATGATTACGGTGTTGCTCACCTACGGTCAACCAGAAGCGTTTTGGGTGGGCGTTGCCGCTTGCTGCATGTTTATTTCTTGCATTTTTACCAGCTTGATTCTGCAAAAAACCTTAAATGGCAATCTAGAACTTGCTTACGATTTAGTCTTGGCTAAAAAAGCCGCCGAGCATATTGCCAGCACCGATGCGCTCACTGGCCTAAACAATCGCAGAGCATTTTTTGAAAAAGCAGGCACCATGCTCGATTACTGTCGCAGAGAAAGTTTGCCGATTAGCGTCATCATGCTCGACATTGATTTTTTTAAGAAAATTAACGATGAGTACGGCCACGCTATTGGCGACAAAGCCCTACAGCACGTTGCGCATGTACTACAGCGAAATTTACGCGCATCCGATGTCAGTTGTCGCTTTGGCGGAGAAGAGTTTGCGCTTTTACTGCCCAACACTGGCGACGATGAGGCCGCGATTACCGCAGAAAAAATGCGCAGCCTTATCGATAGCTCGCCTGCTGTCATACTGGGCAACCAGCAGTTAAAAATTACCGCGAGTTTTGGCGTGAGTGATGCGGGCGAAAACTTGGATGAATTGCTCAACCATGCCGACGAAGCCATGTACAAAGCCAAAAATAATGGGCGCAATGTGGTGGTAAGTTACGCCGGAACAGACAAAAGAAATACAAAATCTAACAAAAGCGCGCACGTGCGCAGCTCACTTTTAGGTGAAGCTTAGCTTTATTTAATAAAACAACATGCTCTGAGAGGCGCATGTTTATTGGCTCGCAGCGTATGTGCTTTTATGCGCTATTTTTGGCAACTTGCGCAATAAAACGTCGAACGCTGCCCTAAGCGCACGGTTTTTATAGGTTTAGCGCAAATTTTGCATGGCTCACCCGTGCGGCCATACACAAAATATTCCTGCTGAAAATAGCCTGGATTGCCATCTGTGCCAAAAAAATCGCGCAAGCTGCTGCCACCTGCGGCAAGCGCATCGTTCAACGTTGCTTTAATCTCCGCCACCAACTGCTCACACTTGGCTAAACTCACTTTATTTGCGGGCGTTTGCGGATTAATGCGTGCGCGAAACAGGGATTCGCTGGCATAAATATTGCCGACGCCAACGACCAAATGGCCATTCATCATCGTGGTTTTAATAGTGGCACTGCGGGTACGAATGTGCTGGTGTAAGTATTTTCCACTAAATGTATCCTCAAGCGGCTCTGGCCCAAGTGCGCTGAGAAGCGCATGCTTATTGGGCTCCAGCCCTGCCCATAAAACGGCGCCAAAGCGCCGCGGGTCTCGCAAACGCAATACTTGATTGTCATTAAACTCCACATCAAAGTGGTCATGCTTTTCTGGCGGATAATTTCTATCGAGCAGCGAAATGCGACCTGACATGCCCAAATGTAGCAGCAATGTACCATTTTCAAAAGTCGCTAAAATATATTTAGCGCGACGCGTTAAACTGATAAGTTTTTGATTTTTTAGGGTTTCTGGCAGATGCGCAGGAATTGGCCAGCGCATAGAAGCATTGCGAATCACCACATTTTTGACGGTTTGATTAAGAAGTGGCAACAGCCCGCGCCGCGTGATTTCGACCTCGGGTAATTCGGGCATAGCGCTTATTGCTGGTTGAGCGGCGGGTTAAGCATATTAAACCCGACATCGTTGGCAAAATGATACATCACACCTTCGTCAGGGCGGCCGAGAATGAGTTCTGGCGCTTCTGAAATTTTATCAATATGAATTTTTTTGCCATTTTTGAGCTTTATTTCAAATGATGGGTAGGTTTCTTTGTGGTTGGGCGTGTAAAGCTCTACCGACTTGGCCTGTGCTTGTTTCCAGCTAAAATCTAGCCATTCGTTCATCTCATTTTGCGTAATTTTGGCCTTAGCCACATTCGTTGCCCATTTGCCATCGGCAATATCTACTTGCAATCTTGCCTCTTCCCACTGCTCAAGCCGCGAATAATCAAACCCTGCAATTTGTTTGGCCTCATCTGGCGTCAATGGCGTTTTATCTACCATCTCAATCGGCTGTGTTTTTGCGGCTTCAGAGTAATTACCTGGCAACAAATAAACACCGTCTTTGTAGGCCACATATTGGTCTTCGGTCACCGTGTTGTAGGTGCCAAAAGCAAATTCATCGGTACCTGCTGCGCTGGTGAGTCTGAGGCTTAATTGCGGATGATCTAGCCCATATTTGGCCAAATCTGTGGCGGGGAATTCCTCTACGCTAGTTGCTGCAACAATGGCTAAAATACGCAGTACAGAGCGTTGATCGGCGCGGGTTTTGTAAGGTGCGGTCATGCGCCATAAGCCATCTACTTTATCGAATGTTGTTGCCACTTGTGCGGGAAACACTACTTTTGCCGCAGTGATATTCGCCAATTTTAATTGGGAAACTTCGTGCTTTATCTCTTCTTGCGTTTGAGGTTTCGGTCGCAAATATAAAAATGCGACCAGCCCAGCAACCAAGGATAGCATGACTAAATTGAGTATCCATCTCTTTTTCATAGGTGTTTTTTCATAGGTGTTTTTATCATAGCCACCTAAACATTACGCTTTTCTGCGTCTCCACCACAACCAGAAGCCTGCAACAAAAAAGCCGACTGGGATGAAATATTGAAAGCCGTGAAACACCAACCAAGCAATTGCGTGGCTCTTGTCATCGCTTGGAATCGTCACGTTAATGTCTTTGAGCGGCATCGGTTGAATGGTAATGAGTTTGTCATCGCCCGTGAGCCAGTTCACCATATTTACACCAAAATCGAGGTTGCCGCCATTGGTGATAAAGGTGTTCGACAAGAAATTGCCGTTGCCCATCACCACCACGCGCTGTCCTTTTTTGCCGTAAATGCGCTCCATGGCAATCCCCACCGTAATCGGGCCGCGCTTGTCTGTTTTTTCATCAAATACAGCCTTTTGGCCTTTGCCACCGTTTACAATTTTTTCAGATTCCAGCCAGCCGTTTGGCGCAACTTCCACCAATTTACTTACTTTCCAGCCGTTGTCATCGTTGCCGATTGCGTTCACTTCATGCGCCTCTGGGAACAAGGTGCGCAGCTGAAAATTGCGTGTAATCGCATGGTCGCCATAAAAACTGGCGAAGGCAACCTTCGCGTCAGCACCATATTGCGCCGCGGTCATATCCACCGCAATGCCTGGCGAAACTTTTAGATTGAGGTATTCCGCCACTTGTTTGAGACCGCGCAGATTATCGTCATCTAATAACCATAATACATTGCCGCCAGATTCCAAATATGTCTTGATTTTCTTCGCCTCAATGTCGCTCACATCCACTTGCGGGCCAGCAATGACCAGCATGGCACCGTTGCTCGGCACGGCTTGTGCAATAGTTAAATCTGGATTGGCAAATTTAAAGCCTTTAGCCTCAAGTTGTTTGCCAAATTCGCCCAAATCATTATTTTTAACGCCTTGTAAATGGCGCTCGCCGTGTCCATCCAAAAACATAATCGGCTGCGTGTTGGTGCGCGATAATCGCACCAATAAATTGGTCATTTCTTGCTCAGCAATCGGTGGCGAAATATGCTCAGAACGCTTGTTGTACTCAACCACAACCTCGCCATCCTCCTTAATATTCGCCTCTTGCGCGAGTTTTGGCTCGGCCGATGGATTAATGAATTTAAGGTGAATATCTTTTTTTGCACGCTGATAGCGCGCCACAAAATCCACCATGCCTTTTCTAAAGGTGTCGCCATGGTTCGCGTCATCGTTACTGGCAAACACGGTGATATTCACCGGATCTTTCATCTGTTTAAGCACGTTCACGCTACCAGGCGTGAGAATATTGCGGTTAGCCTGCGTAATGTCTTTTGAGACATGATATTGCGAGGCCAAATAGCCCAAAATGACAATGAGCAGCAAAAACAGAATAACGAAAAACCAGCTTTGCGCCAGCATTTGCAGTCTTAAATTACGATTGATTTTCATAAAGCTACTAGCCTCTTAAACGGTCTGCGTCTAAGCGACGAATCGTTAAAATTAAAAAAGTGACGATAAACAAAATAAAGTAAGCAATGTCAGCCGTGTCAATCAAGCCGCCAGCAAACGATTGGAAGTGCTTCATTAGCGAAAGTTGTGACATGGTATTGCTTGGATCGCCAGCAAAAAAGCGGTCTAAAATCATCAGCGCAAACAGCGCGATAAAGCTCAAGATGGCTGCCACGACTGGTTGTGAGGTTAAGCTTGAGAAATACAAACCAAGTGCAGAAAAGCTCGCCAGCAACAAAAACAAGCCGAGTGAATTAGCAAAAATATAGCCAAAATCAATGTCAGACCAAATATTAAGCGTGCACAACATCAACGCGATATACACAATAAGTATGCTTAAAAATGCAACAAGGCCTACAAACTTACCCACCACGATTTCTGTCAGTGAAAGCGGCGCGCTAAACAAAAACGGGAGCGTTTGACCGCGGCGTTCTTCCGCAATTAAGCGCATAGAAAGTAGCGGCACGGCGAACAACATAATAAAAGATGCAAGACCGTAAACAGTTTGGCCAACAAATTGCGTGACGCCGTAGCGCTCAGCAGGGCGAATGGCGCCGGACATGACTTCAAAATAATCATTCACACCGTTTAAATAATAGGTACCAAACGCGAACATCAGCAAGGCTAAAATAATCCAGCCCATGGGTGATGCAAACATGCTTTTGAGTTCTTTTCTTGCAATACTTAATATCATTTTTCTTTACCTTTAAGCAGCAACTGCATCTGGTGCAGCTGCATCTTGGAAAGTCAGCTGCACAAATACGTCTTCCAAACTGGTTTGATCTGGTGCAATTTGGTACAAGCCCCATCCATTTTTCACTGAAGCTTCTACAATCGCCTCGTGCGGCGTAGCGCCTTCTGCAAAGCGAATGCGCGCCATATTATTCTCGAGCGCTTCCACTTCTGTCACGCCTTTAATTTTTGCCAGTTTCGCTGTGTCTGGCACATTGTTAAAGCCAACTAAAAGTTTATTGCCAATGCGTTGGCGTTTTAGCACGTCAATGCCGCCGTTAAACACTAGCACGCCTTTGTCGATAATCTGCACGTGGTCGCACACCATTTCCACCTCGGGCAAAATGTGCGTAGAAACGATGACACTGTGCTCACGGCCAATCTCTTTAATTAAAGCGCGAATATCGCGAATTTGAATCGGGTCTAAACCCACCGTTGGCTCATCCAAAATTACTACCATCGGGTTGTGAATAATGGCTTGCGCAATACCGACACGTTGTTGATAACCGTTCGACAAATTCTCAATCAGGCGCTTGCTCATATGTGTCAAACCGCAACGTTCTTTGGCGTTTTCTACGGCTTTTTTGATATGTTTTGCGCTTACTTTGTGCAAACGCGCGGCGATGGTTAAATATTCATCGACCGTGAACTCCTTATAGAGCGGACGCATTTCTGGCAAGTAACCAATCAGTGCTTTCGCTTCTTTTGGGTTTTCAATCATGTCGATGCCGCAAATTTTTACGCTACCCGCGCTTGGCGCGAGGTTGCCCGTGAGCATTTTCATGGTGGTGGATTTACCCGCGCCGTTTGGCCCTAAAAATCCTAACACTTGGCCTTTTGCGAGATTAAAACTGACATCGCTCACGGCTGGACGCCCGCCATAAAGCCGCGTCAGCTCAATTGCTTCTACTGTAAAATTATTCATAATTTCTTAAAATCACCACATAAAACTCCCTGCATTAGGAAACAATATTTGTAGATAAGTTTCACGCAAAAAGCTATAGTCATACTTAATTAAGGTTAATTTCCACCAACCCTTAATTATGGATGAACTTGTAACAACTGTCACGGACTAAACAGCACCTTATTTAAGATATTAATTAATGCCACAATTAAAAAAAATAGCCGCTTCATTACTCATCTGTTTTGCTAGCGTAACCAGCATCGGCGCGCTTGCCGCAAGCAACGCAAGCGTAAAACCCACCATCACTACCGCCAACGCAGAGTTCGTATATAAGTATCTGCTTGCCGAAATCGCCGGGCAACGCGGTGATATTGTGCTGGCAAGCCGATTATTTTTAGATTTAGCCGTACAAACGCGCGATGCGCGCTTGGCCGAACGCGCTGCCAGAACCGCTGCCTATGCACGCCAGCCAGGATTAGCGCTGCAAGCCGCCAGTTTGTGGGCAGATCTCGATCCTGACTCGCTTGAAGCGCAGCAAGCATCTAGCCAATTATTAGTTGCCAGCGGCAACTTAAAAGAAGCCAAACCTCACATTAAGCAACTTTTGGCCAAAGAAGAAACGCGCGCCAACGGCTTTTTGTACTTAAATGCTTTGTTAGAAGGCCAAAAAGATAAGAATGAAGTATTTCAAGCCGTTAAAGAATTTGCTGCGCCCTACCCAAAACTGGCTGAAGCGCACTTCGCCATCGCCCAAGCTGCTTGGCTTGCAGAGCAACAAGACGTTGCCATTAGTGAACTAGCAGCCGCAGATAAATTGCGCCCAGGCTGGGAAGTGAGCGCGCAAATGCAGGGGCAAATGTTACTAAAAGAATCACCAGATAAAGCCTTAGATTTTTACAAAAATTTCCTCGCAAAATACCCAAAAGCCAACGATGTGCGCATGAGTTACGCCAAATTACTGGTGAGCCAAAAACGCTTTGCTGAAGCTAAGCCAGAGTTTGTTAAGCTAGCTGATGCTGCTAAAGACAGCCCAGAAATCAACGCAGTGGTCGGCTTGCTGTCACTAGAATCAAACGAACTTACGATGGCCGATAAGTATTTTCAGCAGGCGCTTGATGCTGGTTTTAAAGATTCAAATCAAATCTATCTTTACTTGGGTCGCAGCGCAGAACGCGCCAAAAATGACGCCAAAGCGCTGACTTGGTACGACAAAATCACGCCTGGCGATCGCTATTTAGATGGCCGACTCTCTGCCGCTAACGTGATTGCGCGCACCAAAAACGTAGATGCCGCCATTAGCATGCTAGACGAAGTCAACGACTTAACGCCTGACCAGCAGATCATCGTCATTCAAACGCAAGCCAGCATGCTGGCGCAAGCCAAGCGCAATCAAGAATCGTTCGATTTAATGGACAAAGCGGTATACAACTTACCAAATAATCCGGAGCTGCTTTACGATTATGCAATGGCGGCTGAGCGCGTGGGCAAGCTTGATTTGATGGAAACCGAGTTGCGTAAAGTGATTAAAATGAAACCAGATTTTGCAGCGGCCTACAATGCCCTTGGTTACTCGCTCGCAGACCGCAACCTCAAATTGAGTGAGGCACAATCGCTTATCGAAACC
>JAYVSZ010000042.1:0-14904 GCA_043774925.1 Methylophilaceae bacterium
AACAGGGATATAGTGCACAGGAAATTGATGCCGTTGTCTCAAACCGTCCACAACAGTTGGATGATATTTCGAAACGCCTAACTGCTACTCGCTCTTTCTCTGCATTAGTAGAAGCTCCTGCCCTAGCCGCCGCTAACAAACGCGTTGGCAACATCTTGAAAAAAGTAGAGGGTGACGTGAAAACAGAAGTTAACACTAACTTATTGCAAGAGCCTGCTGAAATCGCACTAAACGATGCATTAAACCAAGTAAAACCGCAAGCGGACAAATTATTCGAGAGCGGTGATTACACGGCTTCATTGCAGGCCTTAGCTGCCTTGAAAGCGCCAGTAGATGACTTTTTCGATAACGTGATGGTGAATGTGGAAGATGTTGATTTAAAAAAT
This sequence comes from Methylophilaceae bacterium, assembly GCA_043774925.1. Classification (GTDB taxonomy): domain Bacteria; phylum Pseudomonadota; class Gammaproteobacteria; order Burkholderiales; family Methylophilaceae; genus JAYVSZ01. Next base: position 387 of record JAYVSZ010000042.1, read on the forward strand.
AATCGCTTAGCTTTGTTAAATCAACTGCATCAAACCATGAACCGCGTCGCGGATTTATCTAAATTGGCGAGTTAAACATGCTTATCGCCCGCACATGCTCACCCTCACCCCAGCCCTCTCCCCTCAAGGGCGAGGGGGTTAATGTATGAAACTCGTGATTTTGGATAGAGACGGCGTCATCAACCAAGATAGCGCCAATTTCATCAAAAATCCAAATGAGTGGATTCCGCTGTCAGGCAGTCTGGAAGCTATTGCGCTGCTCAATCAACATGGTTTTCGCGTGGCGCTGGCGACCAACCAAAGCGGCATTGCGCGCGGGCTTTTTGACATGGTGACGCTAAACGCGATTCACGACAAAATGCACAAGGCGCTGGCGCAGGTTGGCGGGCGTATTGATGCGCTGTTTTACTGCCCACACACGGCAGATGACCATTGCGAATGCCGTAAGCCGAAAGCGCAAATGATTGAAGATATTGGCCGCCGATTTTCCGTAGATTTAGCGCATGTGCCTGCAATTGGCGATTCTTTGCGCGATTTACAAGCATTTAATGAAGCAGGCTGCCAGCCAATATTGGTGCGCTCTGGCAAGGGCGAGGAAACGCTGGCGAGCGGTGGCTTTCCGCCTATTACTTGGCTTTGCGACGATTTGGCTGACGCTGCGCAGCGCATTATTACAGAGTATTAAGGTTAAAGAGCATTAATATGCTTTGGATTCGTTCACTTATTTTCGCCATCGGCCAGTGGTTATTTACTATCGTATTCTGCTCTATTGGTTTACTTACTTTCCCCTTTAAACCTCACACGCGCTATCGCTTTCTTACCAATTGGGCGCGCGCCATGTTGTGGTGGTTGCGCGTGACTTGCGGCCTCACATTTAAAGTCACGGGCGCAGAAAATATTCCTGAAACACCAAGTATTGTGCTGTGCAAACATCAATCCGCTTGGGAAACGCTGGCTTTGCAGGTGATTTTTCCACCACAAGTTTGGGTGATGAAGCGCGAATTATTATGGCTGCCGTTTTTTGGCTGGTGTTTGGCGCTAACCTCGCCCATCGCCATTAACCGCGCGGCTGGCCGCGAAGCGCTGAAGCAATTGGTGACGCAAGGCAAAGACAGACTCGCGCAAAAATTCTTTGTGGTGATTTTCCCCGAAGGCACACGTATTGCGCCAGGCAAACGCGGCAAATATCATATTGGCGGCGCTTGGCTGGCTACGCACACGCAAACACAAATTGTGCCTGTTGCGCATAATGCGGGCGAATTTTGGCCGAAAAACTCCATGCTAAAACGCCCAGGCGTAATTCAAATTCATATCGGCAAACCTATTCAATCCGCAGGTTTAAAGCCCGATGCGCTTAACCAGCAAGTAGAAGATTGGATTGAAACTGAGATGGTAAAGCTGAATGGCTAAGCAATCATTAAAGCTGCCCAACGGCGAAACTATTTGCTACCAATTAGAGCGCCGCTCGCGCCGAACGATTGGTTTAAAAATTACTGATGACGGCCTTGTAGTGCACGCGCCAAAACGCATTTTTGAGTTTCAGTTGCATCAAATTTTGGCAGAAAAAGCCAAATGGATTATGGATAAGCTGGAAGCGCGCAAACAAAACTATGTGCCGCCAATTGAGTGGATTGACGGCGAATTGCTGTTACTGCATGGCAACCTGATTGAGCTGAAAATTTTGCCTAGCAACAAGAACAAACAGCCAGAATTGAGCAATAATGTTTTATCCATCACATCACCACAAGCCAATAACCATGAGGCTGTCAGCCGTAAGGTAACACAATGGTACAAAAAGCAGGCAATGCCAGACTTTGCCCGCCGATTAGAAATTTTGGCGGCAAAACTGGGCGTATCAACGCCACCCTTAATGCTTTCTAACGCCCAATCTCGCTGGGGCAGTTGTAGCAGTCGCGGTGATGTGCGGCTGAACTGGCGCTTGCTACAAGCACCACCGCACATCATCAATTACGTCATTTGCCACGAGCTGGCGCACCTAAAAGAAATGAACCATTCCGCACGATTTTGGGCGATTGTGGAACAACTTTTCCCCGATTACAAACGCGCAGAAAAAGAGCTGAAAGCGCTATCACCACAGTTACACCGCATGTAATTTCCCTGCTCATTCATTTTGTGTTAAGTTAGCGATTCGTCGCACAAAATTAAGGGGAAAATCATGACATTTCAAGAATCCATCAAAGCCTGCTTTAACAAATTCGCCGATTTTAACGGCCGCGCTAAACTGCCAGAATATTGGTGGTTTGCACTGTTTTGCTTTTTAGGGGCTATCGTTTTAGAAGTTGCCAGCAGCTATCTCTCATGGGCATTTTCCTTGGCAACACTCATTCCATCGCTTGCAGCGGGCGCTCGGCGCTTGCACGATACCAATAAAAGCGGCTGGTTTCAATTATTGTGGTTAATTCCAATTTTAGGTTGGATCGCGATGATTTATTTCTTAATCGTACAAGGCGACTCTGGCGACAATCAATATGGTCCGCCACCTGTAAACTAGATTTTTTAAACTTAGCAAATGGTTCTAGTCATATTATAAAAGTGGCTCTATTCACAGAGCCAAATTGCGCCTAACATCAGCAAGTTAACTACTCACTAAAGGGGACTCTGTCGTGAAAAAAACGCATCAATTCCAATTGACGGCCGTGGTAATTTCGGCGCTTGTACTTGCAACGGCTTGCTCTAAAAAAGAGGAAGCTGCAAGCACCGAAAAAGCACTTCCAACAATTATTGGCGCGGGTGAAGGCGCACTTAACGTGATTGCATGGCCAGGCTATTTAGAGCGCGGCGAAACCGACAAAGCTTATGATTGGGTAACAAGTTTCGAAAAGGAAACTGGCTGTAAAGTGACTGTTAAAACGGCCGGCACGTCGGACGAAATGGTTTCGCTGATGAATCAAGGTGGCTACGATTTGGTCACAGCTTCTGGCGATGCATCGCTACGCTTGGTAGCTGGTGGAAAAGTACAAGAAGTTAACACAGCCCTCATCCCCAGCTACAAAAATATTGATCCGCGCTTGCAAGACGCGGTTTGGCACACGGTAGGCGGCAAACATTATGGTGTACCTTACCAATGGGGTCCGAATGTGTTGATGTACAACACCAACACGTTTAAAGAAGCGCCAACCAGCTGGAGCGTAGTATTTGAAGCGCAAGATTTGCCAGATGGAAAACCGAACAAAGGCCGTGTACAAGCCTTTGATGGGCCGATTTACATCGCCGATGCCGCGCTGTATTTAATGAGCAAAAAACCTGAGCTCGGTATTAAAGATCCTTATGAATTGAATGAAGCGCAATACAAAGCCGCGCTGGAAGTGTTGCACGGTCAACGCGAGTTAATTCATCGCTACTGGCACGATGCCACCGTGCAAGTAGAAGATTTCACCAAAGAAGGTGTGGTTGCGTCTGGTAGCTGGCCGTATCAAGTAAATACTTTACTGGCCGCCAAACAGCCGATTGCCAGCACCATTCCAGCAGAAGGCGCCACGGGCTGGGCGGATACCACCATGATGCACGCCGAAGCAGCGCACCCAAATTGCGCATATAAATGGCTTGAACATTCGCTTAACCCAAAAGTGCAAGGCGATTTAGCCTCGTGGTTTGGCTCGGTGCCCACCGTGCCAGCCGCTTGTGATGGCAACGCATTACTGGGGGCGGAAGGCTGCAAAGGCAACGGCATTGATAACTTCGACAAAATCCACTTTTGGAAAACACCTGTGGCCGCTTGCGCCACACAAAATAACGCGTGCATTCCTTATGCCACTTGGAGCACGGACTTTGTTGCTGTAATGGGCAAAAAATAGTGATTAAATGACTACAAGTGCGAATTACGGCGTTGCGCGGTGCTCGCCCCCTCGCCGTAATACAACATACTGTCTCGGGTTCTGCACTCCGTGCGCCTTGTACTTCATCACTTTCGTCCATTTAATCTGAAAATATGGTTGCTACTGTCGAGTTTATCAACGTTGAGAAGCGCTTTGGCAATACTGTTGCGCTGCAAAACGTCAATTTCACAGTAGAACAAGGTGAGTTTTTTGCCATGCTCGGGCCTTCCGGCTCGGGCAAAACCACCTGTTTGCGTCTCATCGCCGGCTTCGACTTCCCCACGCAAGGTAGCATTCAGCTAGAAGGCAAAGATATTTCTGCCTTACCGCCGTTTCAACGCCCTGTGAACACGGTTTTTCAGGATTACGCGCTGTTTCCGCACATGAGCGTGCTGGATAATGTCGCTTATGGTTTGATGATTGCCAACGAAGAAAAATCTAGCCGCGAGAAAAAAGCGCAAGAATTATTAGACATGGTGCGGCTTGGCGCGATGGCCAAACGCCGCCCTTCGGAATTATCTGGTGGGCAACGCCAGCGTGTAGCATTGGCGCGGGCGCTAGCCAAACAGCCAAAGATTTTATTGCTGGATGAACCACTAGGCGCACTGGATTTGAAGTTACGTGAAGCCATGCAAGCCGAGCTGAAACAACTACACAAAGAACTAGGCCTGACATTTATTTTGGTGACGCACGATCAAGGCGAAGCGCTCTCGATGGCCGATCGCGTCGCGGTGTTTAACGATGGTCGCATTGAGCAAATCGACACCCCGCAAGCGCTTTATAATCAGCCAAAAACGCCATTTGTTGCGCGTTTTGTCGGCAGTGCGAATGTGCTGGCGAGCAGTTTAGTTGGCAACAAAACCGAAATTGCTATTCGCCCAGAATACATACGGCTTTGCGTATTAAAGTCTGGCGAAAAAATCCCCGCCAAACACATCGGTTTGCCGGTCACAATTGTCGCCACGCTGTATCTAGGCGCACACACGCGGGTGGATTGCGTGACCGCCGACGGCACGAGCTTAAGCGCGCACATTGCCAGCACTGATGTCATTCTCTCCAAATTAACGGCAGGCCAGCAGGCTCATGCCTGTTGGCTTCCAGAGCATATGGTTGATTTAAAATAATATGCAATCAGCAGCAAACCAAGCCCAAAACAAGCGCATTTGGAGCCTGCTTTTGCTGCTATTTCCCGCGCTGCTGTGGCTCGCTGTTTTGTATCTCGGCTCGTTGTTTGGCTTGCTGTGGCAAAGCGTTTATCGGCTAGATGATTTTACAGGCCAAGTGGTGCATATTGTCGGTTTTCACACCATTTTGCAACTGTTCACTGGCGCCAATTTCGACATCGTGACTCGCACCACAGCAATGGCCGTCGCGGTCACCATCGCTGCTGCCATCCTCGCTTTACCACTCGCTTACACCATGGTTTTTCACGCGGGCAAACGCCAGCGCGCCATTTTGTATGTCGCCATTTTGGCGCCCATGTGGTTCAGCTATTTGGTCAAAGTCTACGGTTGGCGCGTGCTACTCAGCCGCGAAGGGCTTATTTATTGGGTGCTAGGCAAAATCGGTTTAGCTGGCTCGCTCGATTCACTTTTACACAGCGTACCCGCCATCGGCGGCGCTTCGCTCGCCTCCTCTTTCCTTGGCATGTTTTTGGTGTTTTTGTACATGTGGTTGCCGTTTATGGTGTTGCCGATTGTGGCGGCGTTAGAGCGTGTGCCGCAAAACATGCTCAACGCCTCGGCTGATTTGGGCGCAACGCCTTGGCAAACCTTTCGCAAAGTCACGCTACCGCTCACTTGGCCGGGCATCATTGCGGGTGGCATTTTTACATTTTCCCTTACCCTTGGCGATTATATTATCCCGCAAGTGGTGGGCGCGCCGGGTTATTTCATCGGCATGATGGTCTATACGCAACAAGGCACGGTCGGCAATTTACCACTGGCAGCGGCATTTTCACTCGTACCGATTTTGCTAATTATGACTTACCTAAGCATGGCGAAAAGGCTGGGGGCATTTGATGCACTCTAAAAAAACACAAATTAAATGGCTACGCAGTCAAATTGCGGCGTTGCGCGGTGCCCGCAACCTCGCCGTAATCAAACATACTGTCTCGGCTTCTGCGCTCCGTGCGCCTTGCACTTTTTCCTGCTCGCGGATTTAATTATGCGTTTTTCGAACTCACTTCGCCACAAGTGCCTATTTTTATTCAGCTATGCGGTGATGGGGTTCATCTATTTGCCAATTATTGTGGTTGCAATTTACGCTTTCACGATTGACGACATCACTTTCGCATTCCCGCCCACAGGCTTTACCACACATTGGTTTGGCCAAGCATTTGCGCGCGCGGATATGTGGCAGGCGCTTTGGCTTTCCATCAAAGTAGCGGTGCTTGCCAGTCTGATTGCCATGCCGCTGGGCACGCTTGCTGCCATTGCACTTACGCGCCTAAACTACAAACGTAAAGACATGATTACCACGCTTTTTGTATTGCCGATTGCGCTACCGGGCATTCTCACTGGCTTGGCTTTTTTAAATACTTTCAAGAGCTTAGGACTTCACCCTAGCATCATGACCATTGTCATCGGTCACGCCACGTTTTGTATTGTAGTGGTGTATAACAACGTCGTCGCGCGCATGCGACGCATTCCGTGGAGCATGGTCGAGGCCTCGCTCGACCTTGGCGCAAATTACCTGCAAACGTTTAGATACGTGATTTTTCCGCATTTAAAATCCGCGCTGTTGGCAGGCGGATTGTTAGCATTTGCGCTATCGCTAGACGAAGTGATTGTGACCGTTTTTACCGCAGGTGCGGACAAAACCTTGCCAATTTGGATGTTTAACGAATTATTCCGCCCGCGCGAGCGACCCGTCACTAACGTCGTTGCGCTGGTGGTGATGCTGATTACATTTATTCCCGTGGTGCTCGCTTATCGCCTAGGAAATGCGGAAGATTGATGTAGGAGCGCAATTTATTGCGCGAAGTTTTTAATTATTCGCGATTTAAAAATCGCTCCTACAACAACTTACCAATATCGCTCACCATCTCGCCAGTTTTTTGGCCGTAGCCAAAATATACTCTGATTTTTCCTTTTTTATCAAACACATACATGCCAGCGCTGTGGTCAATTGTATAGTCGCTTTCTGTCTTTCCATCCACTTTCGAAAAGAAAATCTTATAGTTTTTCAGCGTTTCTTTAGTCTGCTCTGCATCACCGCGTAAGCCAATAAACCGCTTATCGAACGACGGCACAAACTGCGCCAGCACGGCTTGTGTGTCACGCTCTGGGTCAACGGTCACAAATAACACCTGAACCTCATTAGATTTATCACCAAGCTGTTTCATCACATTTTTCAGGTCACTCATCGTCGTCGGGCACACGTCAGGGCAATGCGTATAACCAAAAAAAAGCACCACCACTTTGCCTTTAAAATCCGCCATGGTACGCACTTTGCCAGTATGGTCGGTTAAATTCAGCGTGCCAGGGAAGCTCGCCGCAGAAATATCCGTCCCCACAAAATCACCCGCAGGCGCTTCTGTACCGCCTTGCGGCTTGCTGCACGCGGTAAAAATCAACATAAGTGCGACTAAAAACAGATTTCTCATGGCAAAACTCCAATTTAATGACTGATTTGATTTTAACATGCTGAAAGAATTCCCTCGCTAGTTTACAATAATGGTTTAACGATTTAGAGATAAAACATGGCAATACCAAGCTCAATGGCAGACCGCGACGGCGTTATTTGGTACGACGGCAAAATGGTTAACTGGCGCGATGCCACCACCCACGTGCTCACACACACCTTGCATTACGGTATGGGCGTGTTTGAGGGCGTTCGTGCGTACAAAACAGATAAAGGCACCGCGATTTTCCGCTTGCAAGACCACACGGATCGCCTGTTCCGTAGTGCGCACATTTTGGGCATGAAAATGCCGTATGATAAAAAGACAATCTCCGAAGCGCAACGCGCCGCCGTGCGTGAAAACAACCTAGAAAGCGCCTACATTCGCCCAATGGCGTTTTATGGCGCAGAGGCCATGGGCATTGCTGCAAAAACTTTAAGCACGCACGTTATTTGCGCGGCTTGGAGCTGGGGCGCCTATATGGGCGAAGAAGCGCTCACCAAAGGCATTCGTGTAAAAACTTCGTCCTTTTCGCGCCACCACGTTAACATCACCATGTGCAAGGCCAAGGCCAACGGCAACTATATGAACTCGATTCTTGCGCATCAGGAAGCTGCACACGACGGCTACGATGAAGCATTGCTACTGGATGTAGACGGCTTTGTAGCGGAAGGTTCGGGCGAGAACGTATTTATCGTTCGCAAGGGCAAACTTATCACGCCAGATCTTACCAGCGCGCTGGAAGGCATTACGCGCGATACCATCGTTCAACTCGCGGCTGAAATTGGTTTAGAAGTGATTGAAAAACGCATCACACGCGATGAGGTTTATAGCGCTGATGAAGCCTTTTTTACTGGCACCGCGGCAGAAGTCACACCAATTCGCGAGCTGGATAATCGCGCAATTGGGGCTGGCGTGCGTGGTGAAATCACCGAAAAACTGCAAAGCCTATATTTTGATGCGGTTAAAGGTAAATCACCAAAACATGCAGATTGGCTAACGCTGGTTTAAAAAGCGCTTGTTAAACTCAGCGCCGTCATTCTGAGCAAAGCGAAGAATCCATAATTTTCGTAACATTGATACTGGATACTTCGCTTACGCTCAGTATGACAAATTAAGGGGAATTAATTACATGTCTGACCTAAAGGAATTTGAAGTCACTGCCAAAGATTTACCGCTACACTGCCCCACTAATGAAGTCGCGCTATGGGCGTCACATCCGCGCGTGTTCCTAGATGTCGCCGCCACAGGCCATGTTGCCTGCCCCTATTGCGGTACTAAATACAAGCTTAAAGAAGGTGAGCAAATACACTCTCATTAATTTTTATTATGGATTCAAACAAACGTCTACTGTCTCAAAATATTTACCCTTCTCAACTATTAGAAGCCGCTGAGGACATGATAGTACGTGGTCGATACGAAATTTCGGTTGTTACCGCACAAATGGCTTGCGAAATATCAGCAGAAAGAACATTAAATTTATACTTTCAGAAAAAGAATTTGAAAGACCTTCAAGAGCCTATCGAAGAACTTCTTCCCAGCTTTAATCTAGCAAACGACAAGGTACGTAAACTATATACAGTTATTACTTCCGATAAAATTCAGAGTGAATTCTTTTGAAGCGAATATAAAACAATGGTAACTATTAGAAACAAGGCTGTTCATGCAGGACAAAGAATAGAAAAGAGCCAAGCTCAAATGGTTCTTAGAGTGGCTAAGTCAGTTCTCAGGCACTTAGAGAGAGTACAAGAAAATAGCCTAGAACTCGTAGGGCACAATAACTGAAAGGCATTGCGCCGCATAAAAATGTTGAATACTCAATTAGCTTTCCTAAAACCTTCTTTCGGCGCAATACGCTTCGCTATTGACGCCCTACAAAATCTTAACTTCCGCCTTCTCGCCCCACAATTGCTCAATCACCTGCGCTGCATTTGTCGCGGTGCTATTCGTCCAAAAGCCAATATTGGCGGGCTTATTAGCCGATAATAAATTAGCCCCTGCCAGTTTTTTCTGTAATTGCTTGGCTACCGCAGCACCTGTGTCGATAATCGCGACATCTTTGCCGACACCTTCTTCTCGTAATATGGCTTCAATCAGCGGCCGCACAAATGGGTAATGCGTACAGCCCAGCACAATGGTATCTGCACCTTCTTTTAACAATGGGCTCAAGTATTTGTTAAGCAGTTCCCGCGTGGAATCTTGTGTGAGTTCGCCGCGCTCAATGCATTCCACCAGCCCAGTACAGCCTTGCGTGACTACTTGCACATTGCGGCCGTAATTTTCTAGCAGCCCTGCAAACTGCGCGCTTTTGAGCGTTCCTACAGTCGCCAACACGCCGATAATGCCATTTTTAGAGGCTTCTGCGGCAGGCTTCACAGCAGGCTCCATGCCAATAATCGGCAACGCATATCTGGCACGCAACTCGTCAATCGCCGCGGCTGTGGCGGTGTTGCAAGCCACAACGAGTGCTTTCACATTTTTTTCGATTAAAAAATCGGCGATTTCAAAACAGCGCGCTTTTATCTCATCGGGCGTTTTGTTGCCGTAAGGCGCGCGTTTGCTATCGGCAAAGTAGATTAAATCCTCATGCGGAAGTAGCGCGTGGATGTGCCGCAGCACCGAGATACCGCCAACGCCAGAATCCATCACACCAATTGGGCGAGAAGATGGCGGATTAGAATGAGGTAAATTGTTATGCATGATTTATAATGTGTAAATTATAAAGGAATTTAATGGGCAACAGGCTTAGCAAGATTTACACAAAAACCGGCGACGACGGCACGACAGGCATGGGCGATGGCTCGCGCGTAGCCAAATATAGCGCGCGCGTGCAAGCAATCGGCGACGTGGATGAGCTGAATTCGGTGCTTGGCATACTTTTAACCGAGCCTCTGCGAACCAATATCCATGCGGCTCTCAGCCTAGTTCAGCACGATTTATTTAACTTGGGCGGCGAGCTTTGCATGCCCGGTTATGTGATGATTAAAACCGAGCGCGTAACTGCGCTGGAAAATATTTTGGATGAGTTGAACGACACATTGCCGCCGCTAAAAGAGTTTATTTTACCCGGTGGCAGTCGCGCAGCCGCTTATTGCCACTTGGCCAGAACCGTGTGCAGACGCGCCGAGCGGACGATGCACTCGCTGAACGGGCAAGAAAAAATCACCGCGATTTCGTTGCAATACATCAATCGCCTTTCCGATTTGTTATTTGTGTTGTGCCGCATCCTCAATAAAGACGCGGGTGTGAGCGATGTGCTTTGGAATAACACGTCGAGCAAATAGACTACAAATATCAAAAATTCCATATCCGTCATTCTGAGCAAAGCGAAGAATCCAGCCAAAAATATAAGGTGCAACTGGATCCTTCGTTGCACTCAGGATGACAACTCATAAATTTGTAGCCTTGCGCTATAATCTCACCATGATTAAAAAATTCCTGCAAAAAGTTTTTAGCAAAAAAGAAAAAGCCGCGATTGCCATCAACCGTGCGGACGATGGCGCGGCAAACTCTGCCAATATCATCTCGGCTAAAACACACAAAATCAACGCAAAACTGATTAGTAGCGCAGCGCTAAAAACCTGCGAAGGCTTGCAGAAAGCGGGTTTTAAAGCCTACATCGTCGGCGGGGCGGTGCGCGACTTAATGCTAAATTTTCAGCCAAAAGATTTCGACATTGCTACCGATGCAACGCCAGAAGAGGTTTACAAAGTCTTCCGTCGCTCGCGCATTATCGGTAGAAGATTTAGATTGGTACACGTGATGTGGGGCGCAGAGACAATCGAAGTTTCTACCTTTCGTGGGCACCACGATAACGAAGGTGACGCACAAGTAAACGATAGCGGCCGCATTTTGCGCGACAATGTGTTTGGCAATTTAGAGGAGGATGCGGCGCGGCGCGATTTTACAGTGAACGCCATGTATTACGACCCTGCGCGCGAAGAGGTACTGGATTTTCACAATGGCGTGGCCGATATTAAAGCTAAACTTTTGCGCATGATTGGCAACCCGAAAACGCGCTACCAAGAAGATCCCGTGCGCATGCTGCGCGCAGTTAGGCTTTCTGCCAAATTGGGTTTGAAAATTGAAGCAAAAACCCAAGCGCCAATTCTAGCGCTGGCGGATTTGCTGCAAGACGTGCCGCCAAGCCGCTTGTTTGATGAAATGTTGAAGCTGTTTTTATCTGGTCACGCGATAGAAAGCATCAACATTTTGCGCGAACAGCATTTGCACCATGGCCTGCTACCCTTGCTAGACGTGGTGCTTGAGCAACCGCTTGGCGAAAAATTTGTGATGTTAGCGCTAAAAAATACTGACGACAGAATAAAAGCTGGCAAATCATCCAACCCGAGTTTTCTCTTCGCCACTCTACTTTGGCACGAGGTTTTAAGCGCGTGGGAGCGCACCAAACTTGAAGCGCCGCCGATTCCAGCACTTTACGAGGCGATGAACGAAGTCATCGAGCTACAAGCGGCAAAGCTGGCGATTCACAACCGTTTTGTGGCGACTATGAAGGAAATTTGGAGCATGCAGCCGCGTTTTGAACAGCGCGCAGGCAAGCGTCCATTCGGCTTGCTGGCGCACCCGCGCTACCGCGCCGCGTACGATTTTTTACTGTTGCGCTGTGAATCGGGCGAATTGCCGTTGGAAGTTGGCGAATGGTGGACGACCTTTGCCGATGCGAATGCGGAAACGCGCGCTGCGATGTTGTTGCCAGACACTGACCCAAAAAAGAAGCGCAAACGTAGGCGCAAAAAAACGACTGCCGCGCCAGAAACTGGCAACGAAAACAGCAAGAATGCATAAGGCTTTTATTGCATTAGGCAGCAATTTGAATAGCCCTGCGAGCCAAGTAATAAGCGCCTTCCAGAGCATTGAGCAATTGCCAAAAACGCGCCTTATTAAAAAATCGAGCCTTTATAAAAGCGAACCCGTGGGTTACAGCAACCAGCCCGATTTTATTAACGCGGTAGTGGAAATTGCAACCGAATTAAGCGCAGAAACTTTGTTGAAAAACCTGCTTAAAATCGAAGTAGAATTTGGCCGCGAACGCCCTTTTGCCAATGCGCCGCGCATTCTAGATTTAGATTTACTGCTATTTGATGATTTAATTTTGCACACTGAAACACTCACACTACCGCACCCACGCCTGCATTTGCGCGGTTTTGTATTGCTGCCACTGGCCGAAATTGCGCCTGAATTATCCATCCCACAACACGGGAATGTTGTAAAATTAGCAGAGTTGCACAAAAGCAAAGATGTACAAAAACTTAAAAACTCATAGTTCTATATCAGACAAGGCGCGCGCCAAAAAATTGGACGCCGCATATGTAGTTATATGTGAGGAGAATTTTTTGAAGCAGCAACAAAGTATGATGACGAAATATGAGTTTTTATGAATGTTTTCGATAAATTTCCCTACATCGTCATCGAAGGCCCCATCGGCAGCGGCAAAACCACGCTGGCGCGCATGTTGGCGGAAAAGTTTTCGGTAGAATTAATCTCAGAGAAAGCCACTGAGAACCCTTTTTTATCGCGCTTTTACCAAGATGCACAACGTTACGCCTTGCCAACGCAGCTATTTTTTCTATTCCAGCGCTCGCGCCAAATTGCCGATGTGAACCAACGCGATATGTTTGCAAAACCGATTATTGCAGACTTTTTTCTGGAAAAAGATCCGCTATTTGCGCGGTTGAATTTGGACGATGAAGAATATTCGCTTTACCACCAAATTTATCAACATTTGCAATTAAAATCGCCCAAGCCAGATTTGGTGATTTACCTGCAAACGCCTATTGACGAGCTTGCCGAGCGCATTGAAGAGCGCAATATTAGCTACGAGCAAGATATTCCGCGCGAGTACATTGAGCGGCTGGCGGATGCTTATAGCGAATTTTTCCATAGTTACGATGCCTCGCCAGTGCTGATTGTCAATAACGAAAAACTTAATATTATTAAAGATGAAAGCGCGCTGAATTTGCTGGTGGAACGCATTGGCAAAATCAAAAGCGCGCGTGAATATTTCAATCCAAATTTTGAATAATGCGACTTAAAGCACTTCAAAACAAAGCAAAAGCAGGCGAAAAAATCGCCATGCTGACTTGCTACGACGCCACTTTTGCCAAGTTGATGGCGCTGGCGGGCGTGGATATGTTGCTGGTCGGCGATTCGCTCGGCATGGTGCTGCAAGGCGCAGAAAACACGCTTAACGTGAGCATGCACCACATGACCTATCACACCAAAAGCGTTGCTGCTGGCGCACCCAACACCTTTATTGTAGCCGATATGCCGCTGGGCAGCTACGAACACGATAACGAGGCGGCCTTTAAAAATGCGGAATGGCTGATAAAATCTGGTGCGCACATGGTGAAATTTGAAGGCGGCGGCAAACTGGTGGAAACCGCGCGCTACTTGGTTGCGCATGGCATGCCCGTGTGTGCGCATTTGGGCTTTACACCGCAATCTGTGAATCAGCTTGGCGGCTACAAAATTCAAGGCAAAACAGAAGAATCTGCCAAACAAATTCTGGCAGATGCCAAAGCCATGAGTGACGCGGGCGTGAGTTTTATTGTACTAGAAATGGTGCCAGCGGCACTCGCCAAACAGATTACCGAAAGCATTACAGCACCAACCATTGGCATTGGTGCTGGCGTCGATTGCAGCGGTCAAGTACTTGTTTTACAAGATTTATTGGGAATTTATAATGGTCCTGCGCACAAAATGCCAAATGATTTCAAATCGCCGCGCTTTGTGCGCAATTTTCTAAAAGAAACTAATAGCGTGCAAACTGCGGTTGAAAATTACGTTAAAGCGGTTAAAAATAAAACTTTTCCTGCGCTTGAACACAGCTACTAGCCTGCAAGCCAATATCCATGCGGTCTACAGAGCCTGCACTCGAATGTTTTAGTCGGGTGGCAGGTGATTTGATATTGCGTGAAAAGTAATTGAAAATAGACAGAATCAATGGAGTCTGAGCTAACCCGCATTTAACGGACACACCAATTAAGCACATATTCCACTTTTCATTTGCACATCATACCTTTTTTCCATTTCCACT
>JAYVSZ010000043.1:0-25883 GCA_043774925.1 Methylophilaceae bacterium
ATCAGTTAATAGCATTAGCTGAAGGTATTGAATCCCCCATTATCCCTGTCAATTCCAATCCTAAAGAAGAGCAACTTTTAGCTAATTTTCGTTTGATGAGTGAAAAGCAGAGAGAGTTATTTATGGCTATTGGGGATCAATTTCAAGCAGTAAATAAATCTGTAGATTTGCAATGATTATGCTAATTAACAGATTTGGTTATCCGCACTTTAAGTCAATTGATGGTTAGTTTGTGGTTTTAATATAGCCTTTTATAAGGTTAATATATCTCAAAGGTACCTTAATTAGATATTTCTTAGGTATTTCTTAGGTATTTCTTAGTTATTTCTTAGTTATTTCTTAGCTAAAAATAATCTCGAAACAGTGCCTAAACAGCTACAAAACAAGGTCGAAGTAGCCTTTGTAGGCTTATAGGCTTAAACTAAAGCATGTGTAAACTCCCTAATTGGTTGCCATCTGAAGTGCAAAAGCATGCGGAGAGTCTCATTCAAATTGGCGGGCTAGGTTCTCTTGAGCCTACTCTTCTTCGTCTGGTGACAAGCCCACAGATGGAAGGTGTCTGGAAAAAACTTAATAGTCTTAACGATAAATCACAAAAACTGATTGATTTCCTAGAATATGTACGCTTACATTCAACCCTCCATGGTGCTAACACAGAACCGATAGCTATCCCTAGTGATAAGGTGCAACGTCGAGCTTTTAAGCAATTAAGAGTTTTGTCTAAACGTATGATTAGCGAAATGCGTAATTTAAGTCCGTCGAACGATTCAGAAGCGGGATGGGGGTTGTTAGAAGCATCACTCCGAAGAGCAGAACTTAACTCAGCCAATAAAGCCGCCCAAGATGAATCATATAAAGATCTACTAGTTAAAATTAAAGAAACACAAAGTAGACTTGATGATGTTCAATCACATGAATCCATTGTTTCACTACTTGAGCTTATTGACTCAGCCGCACATTATGCCTCTACTGCACCAGATGCGTCTCTCCCTAAGAAACGAAACACAGACAACGCAAAACGAAATCAACTCGTTCTCGATATAAACAAGTATCTTCAATATCACTTTGGTACTGATTCTCCAGCTTTAATTGCAACTATCGTCAACACCGCATTTGAACCCTTCAAGAATGGCGGTGTGACCGCTGATGATGTACGTATGCTAATAGCCTAAAAGCGTAAGTTAATTCTTAAAAAAGAAATTTACTTCCGCGACTTCCAATGCCTTCTAGTTGAGTATAGCGAAATGCCTCTAGTTCGAGGTGCTTAACTAGGAGCTTAATATGGCGACAGAATTTACAATGGAAGTGGACTATAGCTTAAAACCAAACCAACCTAAAATTCATCAAATCGACTTCGAAGTGCTGGATGTGTTATTACACAGCACTATTGATACTTATCTTGAAGAATTGTCGGACCCTCTAGAATTAGAAGAGGACGAAGATGATGCGTCGGACGATGACTTTGAAAGTGATTCAGAAGATTTCGAGTAATTGCATTTCTAACAATTAGCACCGATTGAAATGCAATGCACACACTCACTCTGCAACAAGCTGCTGACTCGCTAAAGCTGCATCCTGTCACTTTACAGGGTAAAGCTAAGGCTGGGCTTATCCCATGCTGTAAGGTTGGACGACGTTGGGTCTTTATTGAGATTGACCTGATTGACTACATGAGAGCACAATACAAGTGGCGGGCGTTGCAGGGTGAACGAAAGGAAACAATATGTCACTCTACAAACGCAAAAACTCGTCTTACTGGTGGCTTAAAGTCACCATCAGTGGACGAACAATACAACGCAGCACTGGGACTAGCGACAAAATCAAGGCTCAGGAATACCACGACACGCTAAAAGCGCAGTTGTGGCAACAAGAAAGGTTAGGGGTAAAACCTATCCGTTCTTGGCGTGAAGCGGTTGTCCGTTGGTTGATTGAAACTTCAGATAAAGCGACGCACTTAGAAGATAAGCGCAAACTTGCTTGGATGCATCAATATCTAGGCGACTTGATGCTTGATGACATCACGCAAGATGTCATTGATAAGATTCGCAGTGTAAAGTTGAATGAAGTCTCAAAAGCCACGACCAACCGATATTTGGCACTGATACGGTCTATTCTTATTCGCTCTCAAGATGAATGGGAATGGATGGATAAAGTACCAAAGATAAGGCTCTTTAAAGAATCGAATAGTCGTGAAAGATCTTTGACCACTGACCAGTTCCAGGCATTGATGCGCGAGTTACCAGCGCATCAAAAAGAGACGGTAATGTTTGCTCTAGCCACAGGCTTGAGACAGCGTAATGTCTTAGAGCTGGAATGGTCACAAGTGAATCTGACATTGCGCCATGCTTGGATTAAAGCAGTGCAATCTAAGAATCGCAGACCGATAGCCATTCCTCTGAATGACACTGCAATGAGTGTATTGCAACGTCAAATAGGTAAACATGAAAGTCGTGTGTTTACCTACGCAGGAAAACCGCTAAAGGCAGCGAATACTAAAGCTTGGGGCAATGCATTAAAGCGTGCTGGCATTACTGATTTTCGCTGGCATGATTTAAGACATACGTGGGCAACGTGGCAAAGACAAGCAGGCACACCGACGCATGAGTTACAACGCTTAGGTGGCTGGAGGACAGGGGCAATGGTAGAACGGTATGCACACCTTGCACCTGAACACTTAGCAACTGCTGCATTACGACTAGACGCGAGGTTTGATGGCTACATTCTAGCTACATAGGCCACTAAATGAAAAAGCCTCACAACGCTGCGAGGCTCATCAATACTGGTGGCCGGAGCGGGAATCGAACCTGCGACACGCGGATTTTCAATCCGCTGCTCTACCAACTGAGCTATCCGGCCATGTGTTTAATCATGGATGCAAACAACAGTAAATATTTGCAAGTCGCGCATTATAGCAAAGATTGCGCGGCTCCGCATAGTGAAAGCAATTTAATCTTATATAAAGTGGTAAAGCTGCGTAATTTGTTCTAATATGAATGAGGCATCGGATCCACACAGGGTAAGCGACTCGAGCCCAAAAAATAACTTAAATATTGTGTGTAAAGGAGAATCAAATGGGATTGTTTTCATTTATTAAAGAGGCAGGTGAGAAATTGCTCGGTATTGGTGATGCCAAAGCAGCGGAAGAAGTAGCGAAGAAAGATCCCACGCCAGTCAACGTGGATGCGGCTAACCAAGCAGCAGCGAACGCGATTGCTGGCTATGTCGCGAAGATGAATTTAACAGCTGATGGATTGGATATAGGGTTTGATGGCGCGTCGGGCACAGTCATTGTGCAGGGTATGGCAGATACGCAAGAGACTAAAGAGAAGATTTTGCTTTGTTGCGGCAATGTGGCAGGTGTGGAACACGTACAAGATCAGTTGGGCGTCACTTCAGCAGAGGCTGATCCAGTGTTTTATACGGTGGTACGCGGCGATACGCTTTCCAGGATTGCAAAAGAGTTTTATGGTAATGCAAACACTTATATGGGTATTTTTGAGGCGAACAAGCCAATGCTAAGTCATCCTGATAAAATTTATCCAGGCCAAATGTTACGCATTCCACCGCAATAAAATTGATTAGTAGCTTTTGAAATAACTTTAGGAGATTTAAATGAACACATTCATTCGTGCATTATTAGTGGGCTTATTTGCCGTTACTTTAACTGTTGCTTGCAGCAAAAAAACTGATGAGGCTGCTGAGGCCGCTAAAGCAGAAATGGGGCAAGCAGTTGATGCGACTAAAGACGCAGCAGCAGCTGCCACAACCGATGTAAAAGATGCGGCAGCAAAAACTGAAGCCGCAGCAGCGGGGGCGAAAGCAGAAGCTGTTGATGCAATTCAAGCAGCAAAAGACGCGGCTGCAGCAGCAAATAAATAGTTTTAATTTAGTTTAGCCCGCAAAACTTAATTGATTTGCGGGCTTTTTATCGCCCAGCCTAAGGTAAAATGAGCGTATGACTTCTATCAATATACTGCCGCTCAACCAGCAATTGGCACCGCAATTGCGAAGCAAAATTAATCAAAAAACAAAACCTTTAGGTGCGCTAGGCACGCTTGAGTTAGTGGCTTTGCAAATTGGGCTGATTCAAAACACGCTTACACCACAATTAAACAAGCCCACCATGCTCGTATTTGCTGGCGATCATGGCATCGTAAACGAAGGCGTCAGCCCGTTTCCGCAAGCAGTGACGGCGCAAATGGTGCTTAATTTTTTAGTTGGTGGTGCGGCGATTAATGTGTTCGCCAAGCAAAATGGCTTTGATTTGCGCGTGGTAGATAGCGGTGTGAATTACGATTTTGAAGGCGCTTCTAATTTAATTCATGCGAAAGTTGGCATGGGTACACGCAACTTTTTGCACGAAGCTGCGATGACAAAAAACCAATGTGAGCAAGCGCTCACTAACGGCACGGAGCTAGCGCGGCAAGTCATTGCAGCAGGCAGCAGCGTGCTTGGGTTTGGCGAAATGGGCATTGGCAATACTTCGTCGGCAAGTTGTTTAATGAGTGTTTTGTGCAATTTCCCGATAGAAAAATGTGTCGGCCGCGGTACGGGTTTGGATGATGCGGGCTTAAATAAAAAAATTGATATTTTGCAGCGTGCAATCACAAATCATCATTTAGATGGTAAAGACACCATGCAAGTTTTAGCCACTTTTGGCGGTTTTGAAATCGCCATGATGGCGGGCGCAATGCTAGGTGCGGCACAAGGGGGAGCAGTGTTGTTAATCGACGGTTTTATTGCGACTTCCGCCTTGCTGGTTGCCGCTAAAATGCAGCCGAATATTCTGCAATATTGCGTGTTTTCGCATTGTTCGGATGAGTCTGGGCATAGGCTGATGCTGGAACATTTGAATGCTAAGCCATTACTCAATTTGGGTTTGCGTTTGGGCGAGGGCACTGGTGCGGCGCTGGCTTATCCAATCGTTCAGGCGGCAGTCAATTTTTTGAATGATATGGCGAGCTTTCAAAGCGCAGGTGTTTCTGAGAAAAGTTAAACATGCAAAGAGAATGGCGAAATTTTCTGTTGGCACTGGGTTTTTTTACGCGTATTCCCGTGCCAAATTTTGCCGATTTTCAAGAATCTGAACTCAATCATTCTGCCAAATATTTTCCGCTGGTGGGCATTATTGTTGGCTTGGTAGGCGCGGTCTTCTTTTATCTCGCTACCTTTTTTTTCCCGCATGCGCTTGCCGTTTTGGTCAG
This sequence comes from Methylophilaceae bacterium, assembly GCA_043774925.1. GTDB lineage: Bacteria > Pseudomonadota > Gammaproteobacteria > Burkholderiales > Methylophilaceae > JAYVSZ01. The sequence continues at coordinate 5,205 of JAYVSZ010000043.1, forward strand.
CATGGCGGCTACAATTTACCTCACAGGCGCGTTTCACGAGGATGGCTTGGCAGATAGCGCAGACGGCTTGGGAGGCGGCTGGCAGCGAGAGCAAATACTCACTATTATGCAAGATTCGCGGCTTGGCACGTATGGCGCAGCTGCTTTATTTTTGATGCTATTCGCCAAATTTCAAACGCTCTATTTGCTTCACGCAACATTCATTCCGCTGTTGCTTATTGCGGGTCACGCGCTCAGTCGTTTGAGTGCGGTGTGGGTGATGGCGACTGCAAGTTATGTGAAACCCAGCGGCAAAGCGAAACCGTTGGCAACGCAAATCAGCGCTAGGCATTTATTGCTGGCAAATTTTTTTGGATTACTACCATTTTTGTTCATTGTTGGTTTACTTATTCATAGTCAACATACACTTTTTGTGATTATTAAATTTGCGTTAATGGCTCTTTTACCTGTGTTTACAAGCTGGTTTTGGTGGCGTGCAAAATTGCTCAAAAATATTGGCGGTTATACGGGTGACACGCTAGGCGCAACACAGCAAATCACCGAGCTTGCATTTTACTTGGGTGTGCTTGCTTGGAGCATGCGCGTATGAAGCTCACTTTAATACGCCACACCTCGCTGCAAGTGGCCTCTGGCATATGTTATGGTCAAAGCGATATCGATGTCGCGGCGAGTTTTGCGCAGGAGCTGGCAACGCTCAAAGCCGCGCTTATTGATACGAAATTTGATGCAATTTACACAAGCCCCTTGCAGCGTTGCACTAAATTGGCAAATGGGCTGGCAGGCACATTAAATATGGGTGATACGCAAGAGGATGCTCGTCTAAAAGAGCTACATTTTGGCGATTGGGAAATGCAGGCTTGGGATGATATACCGCGCGAAATATTTGATGCTTGGGCGCATAATTATGCAGAAATTTCCCCGCCAAACGGTGAAACTTTTAGCCAATTACAGCAGCGCGGATTAAGTTTTTTGGATGATATGCGAGAACAACACGCAAGTGGCAATATTGTTGCGGTGACGCACGGCGGCATGATTCGTGCGCTGGTAGCGCACGCATTGGACATGCCACTAAAAAAATTATTTCGTATGTCGATTGATTATGGCAGCGTAACGCAACTGCAGTTTGGCGAGAGTGTGCCGAAAGTGAATTACATGAATCGGCATCATACCAATATTTAAACGACGGTAATTTTGGTATCGAAGCATTCTACAATTTGCCCAGCGTGTATTTTTGCAGTTTTGCGTAGCTCGATTTCGCCGTTCACCAGCACTAAGCCATCTGCCACCATCGCCTTGCCTTGGCCGCCGCTCTGCGCGATGCCAGTGAGTTTAAGTAAATTGCATAGCTCAATAAACTCACCTTTTACTTCAAAATTTTTTTCTTGCATATTCAACCTTTTAACTTGAGTGGCAAACCAGCAGCAACAAAATACACTTCGTCCGCAAGCCGCGCCACTGCTTGGTTTAAGCGGCCTTGCTCATCTTGAAATTGACGGTTAATTTCGCCCAAAGGCACAATGCCCATGCCGACTTCGTTACTGACTAAAATGAGATTTGTTCCAACCTTTTCTTGCTGAATTTTTTCTAATCGCGTTAAAAACTTTGCGCGTTCATTTTCCCAACTTACACCCTCAGGTGGCGCACATTCTGGGCAAATACATTGCGCCAGCCATAAAGTTAGGCAATCTACCACTAGGCTGCAACCCGCATGGATATTGGCCCCTAGGGCATCGCCTAAATAGTGCGGCGCTTCGAATAATTGCCAACCTTTGGGCCTGCGCGCTTGGTGATGTGCCACGCGTTTGGCAAATTCCTCATCGTAAACTTGCGCTGTGGCGATGTAAGTGACTGGCAAGCCTCGCTCGCTCGCCAGTTTTTCTGCATAGGCGCTTTTGCCAGAGCGTGCGCCACCTAAAATTAATTGAATCGCCATGATTTAATTCCAGCCATTTTCCATCAACATTTCAGCCAGCGGTTTTTCTTTCGCCCAGTCGGTTTCCACCAACATCGGCGCTTTGTAAAAACTGTTCACATGTCCCAAACACAGCACGGCGATTGGTTTTGCGCCTTGCGGAATGTTCAAAAGCTGTGCCAATTTCTCTGGGTCAAAAATCGACACCCAGCCCATTCCCAAGCCCTCTGCGCGCGCCGCCAGCCACAGGTTTTGAATCGCACAGCTCACTGAGGCAATATCCATCTCGGGCAAGGTGCGACGACCAAAAATATGCTGTTCCCGCTTATCGCATAAAGTTGCCACCAGTACCTCGCCACATTCCAAGACGCCTTCCACTTTTAAGCGTAAAAACTCTGCCATACGTGCAGTATTTTCAAGCTCACCAATCGCTTGTGCCGTTTTAATGCGCTCTTCATCCACAAGCTTATGAATGGCTTGACGTAAATTAATATCCGAAATGCGAATAAATCGCCAAGGCTGCATTAAGCCAACACTGGGCGCGTGGTGCGCGGCTTGCAGTATTTTTTGCAAAACTTCTGTTGCTATTGGCGTGGGCAAAAAGTGGCGCATATCGCGCCGCTCGGCGATGACTTTGTAAATAGCAGTTTGCTCGACTTCAGAATATGCGTGAATATTTTTCATAAAAAAGCCGCTTAAATGTAAGCGGCTTCTAAACTTTCCATTTGCATTAGATTTTCGAAGGTTGAGCAGGCTTTATGCTTCGCAGCAAAGTGACTGCCAGCCACACAAACGCAAAATACATCGCCGCAAAACCCATCCAGCTTGGCAAGTAATTCCAGCCGAATTGCATGGTTTCTAGCACGCCATTATTAGGAAAACGGCCAGAGAATAAATAATAGGTTTGCGTGGAAATCATAAACGCAATAAAGCTGGTGAACATGCTGACCAGCGCGTATGGCATTGGCGCATACGCATCTTTTTGCTGACCAAGCCACATGCCGCCCAGCCACATGACCGCATAGCTAGGAATCAAGCCCCAATAGCCATTGGTCAGGCAAAAACCTTGTGCAGGGTCAATCGCCGCTGCGCCAAAATCGATGACAGTGGCTAATACAAAGAACGCCACAAACCACCCTAAGCGGCGCAAGTAAAGGCCGCCAAATAAAAACAACGCAAGGCTCGCATCAGGCAATGCAAAGCTTGTAAGCACGTGGCTACCGCGTGTGAGCAACATCAAAAATGCGATTGTCGCTGCGATTAGTGATTGCTTGCTGTTAGGTATTTTAGAAGTTAAATCCATGTTGTTCTCCAAGAGAGGTGTTACTTTAGGTTGAATCATATCATTTTTGTGCGAATGCTAGAAATCTACACGCACACCAACGCGCCAAGTGCGTGCGAAATCCACAGGGTAAATGGCATCATTGGCCACTTGAATTGAATTTGCATGCTCAAAAAGATTGCTTATCGAGGTAAAAACATTGAAATTTTTATATTGGTAATTCAAAGCAACGTTGGTGGAATTGTACTGGCCTTGTTTTTGGCTAAAGTTATTTTGAAAGTCATCATAAGCATAAGCGCCAGAGCGCCAAGTATGATTAATATTTAAATTGGCATGTTCTAAAAAATGATAATTCAAATTAGCCACAACCGTGTGCTTAGGCGCGCCTGGCAAGTTTTTATTCTGAATGTGATTGCCATCATCATTTTCGCTGTCAACAATGGCGCGTGTGTAATCATAGATAAGTGAAGCGCTTAAAGCATCATTAAATTTGAAGGTATCCTGAATTTCTATGCCATATTTGTGCGATTTGTCTAAGTTTCTATTAAAGAAAAACGGCTTTAGCAAAAACATTTCGTCATGCAGTTTCGCATAAAACGCGGTGACTTTTAGGCGATTATTTTCAATGGTGTGATTTAGGCCTATATTCAGCGTGTTGACTTTTTCGGGTTTAATAAAGCCGTTAAAGCTAGTGCTTACAATGGGAAATAATGAAAAATCTTGTGTAAAAAATCTGTCAATATCAGGTGCTTGAAAAGCTTGATTGTAATTTGCAAATACCGTGGTTTCGTTGTTAATGCGATAATTAGCGCCAATATCCCAAGCGCTTAAATTTTTACTATCACTTAAACTTGTCCCGATAGTTGGTGTAAAACGATACTCTACTTTCTCACTGCGAGCACCAGCTGATAATGTTAAGGCATCCATTAGGTGATATTCGCCGCTAACAAAAACTGCTTGATTATTTTTAGTCGTAGTGTCGGAGCTACCTTTGCGATCACCATCAAAGTTTTGGTAGCCAACAATCGCACTTAATTTTTCGTTTTCAAAGCTCAAAGCTAAATCGTTGGAACTGTAGTCATAATCCGCAACAGAATTAAAGTTAATGAAGTTAGATTTTTTATCTTCTTGGTAATGGATGTAAGCTAACTTGACTTCATTCGTTATTTTGTACTCGCCGCCTATTTTCCATTGCTCAGAGCTCAAGCCTTGGTGTGTATAGTCCGTTGGGTTGCCCGTAAATGAGTTTAAGCCTACATTGCGAGGATTGTCTTTAAATTGGTCAAACGTTAAAGGGCTAACATAGCGAATATCGTTTCGTGAGTTTGTGGCCCCCGCAAAAACACGTAAACCTTCTACAGGTTTAACGGCTAATTTAACGTTTTGTGTATTCGATGTAAATTCGTCGCGATGGCCTGATGGATCTTTGTTGCTAAAGCCATCATGGCTATCATGCGCAAGACTTGCGGATAAATCAAAATATTGCTCGGAAATGCCAGCATTAAGGTAATGATTTTGTTGCCCGTCATTGCCTAAAGAGGTGCTCACGGTAACGCCAGTTTTATGTTTTGTATAAATTTGAATTGCGCCAGCAGTAGCACCATCACCATAAATGACAGAGCCGCTGCCTTTGCTAATTTCAATGCGCTCTATATTGCCCAATGGAATCGCGCTTAATAATTGAGAAGAGCCGTCAATATTGTTTAATCGTTGGCCATCCAAAGTAATAACCACATTTTGGCTACCGTTTTCATTACCAAAGCCGCGAAGGTTAATGGATGGCGTGGCTTTACTGCCAAAATTAGACAAAATATTGAGTGAAGTTTGCTGCGCTAAATAATCCACTAAAGTTGTTGCACCCGATGCTTCAATTTGTTTTGCAGTGTGAATTTCAGAAGCGTAAGTGGTTTCTGTATCTTTTTGTTCGAAGCGATTCGCTTTTACGGTTACTTCGTCTAACTCTATATTTTCTGCGGCATAAATGGATGTTGCGAAAGATAAGCCGATAAGGCTTGAGATGATGGTTTTTTTCATACTATTTTCCCTTTTTACATGCGACCCCGCATGTGTGTTCAAAACTAGGGAATAAAGAAGAGTAAAGCAGACAAAATATGCGCACGTTGAATGGTTAACGGAGCAGCTTTTGCACACCGTCACCCCGCGGCATTCCTAGCGCGCCTAAAATTAGGCAGTCGTTGCGAGGCCGGTCTCCGGGCTTATGAGGAATGACTTTGCGCCTTCCCAAGCTGTGAAATGACAGGCTCAGTGGCTGATTGCAAAACTACACTCACTTACCGTTGCGGGGGCAGCATAGGCATTATTAAATCGAGATTTAATGCACCAATTTCCCAGTTTCACCTTAATTAATTTAAAAAATTAACGCTTGAAATTAATTAAGACACCTAACAACTAGCGGCCATTATAGCCCTTGCTTAGGTATCTACAATTAAAATTTAATACAACAAGCAAGGTTAAACGTACCAAATTACTTTGAATAGTTGATGTTAGCTATTGACTAATATGAATTTTTTAATTTATAGTGGGCGTATGGAAGCCGATATAAAAAGTTTAGAAGCCAAAGTTACCAAGCTAATAAGTTTGTGTAGCAGTTTGCGCGAAGAAAATGCGCAATTGCTTGGTGATTTAACGCACGCGCAGCAAACTGCGGATGTTTTAAAAAGTAATATGCAATTGGCAAGCAATAAACTCGAAGGCTTGTTAGAGTCTATGCCACAAAACGTAGAAGCGGCATGAGCAAAGGTTTAATATGAGTACGTCCAAACCCATTGATGTGATGATTATGGGGCGTGAATTCAGCGTTTCATGCACAGATGAAGAGCGCCAAGGCTTGCTGGACGCAGTCAATTATCTCGATAAAAAAATGCGTGATATTCGAGATTCTGGCAAAATTGTCGGCTTAGAGCGAATTGCGATTATGGCGGCGCTCAATCTTTCTCACGAAGTTTTAAATACTAAAACCGGCGATGTTGACATAGGCGATTATAAGCGTAGGATTAATGCCATGCAGAACCTGATTGATGAGGCGATTGCCGCAAACTAATCTCTTGTTACTGGTCTGTTGTAACCAGTAGTTTTCCTAAAGTTGTCATTTTCTTGCGGTAACCTTCTCCTGATTTCTGTAGAATTTTGTTTTCTGTGGTGTTGCCTGAGTCTAAATTCCTTGAACTAGTCTTTGTTATAGGTTTCGGCTCATCAAGCAGCGGTGTGATCGCTCTAAGTTGGGCAGTCTTTTAAGATGCCCTTGGCGGGTGAACCTAAAGCGCTTTAGGCTGTTACCACCTGAACTTTTTTGGTTCAGGATTAACGACCCAGGCAACACCAGAGAGTACAAGTTTTGTTTTTAATGCAGAATTGCGGCGTTATCTCGTCTTGCCGTACTCAAATGTACTGTCTTCGACTCGATGCCTTGCACTTCTGCATTAAATTCCAAAACTACGCTTGTCATATTCCAAAACGCTCGACCGTCATTCCCGCGAAGGTGGGAATCCATTAGAATTAAACTTCAAAGTTTTTAAAGGTTGCAAATGCGCTACTGGCTAATGAAATCCGAACCTGGCGATGTGTCGATTGATGATTTGGCGGGCTTTCCCAACCAAACCGTGGATTGGTACGGTGTGCGCAACTACCAAGCGCGCAACTTTATGCGCGACCAAATGAGCATCGGTGATGGCGTGCTATTTTATCATTCCAATTGTGCCGAGCCTGCTATTGCTGGCATTGCCGAAGTGAGTGCAAAGGCTTATCCAGATAGACTTCAGTTTGTAAAAGACCACAAATATTACGATGAAAAAGCCACGCTAGAAGCCCCGCGTTGGTTTAATGTGGATGTGAAACTCGTGCGAAAAACGCGCCTTTTAAGTTTGAAGGAAATGCGCGAAACGCCAGAGCTCGTTAATTTACGCATTTTACAACGTGGCAATCGTTTGTCGATTACGCCTGTAGATCCAAGAGACTGGGAATTTATTTTAGGTAAATTAAAGTAAAAAACAATAAAAGCATATGCTCTGAGAGGCTTATGGATATTCGCTCGCAGGGCAATGCTAAAATAAAAAAGCGCCAATCGGAGCTTTTTTATTACTTAAAATTACTTCAGTTTTGTATCTAAACTACCCATCGATTTAGGGTAAGTTACGATGCCCCATGGCATTCCTTTGTCTTCGATGCGTTTAGTCACTTCCAAGGTTTCGGCGTCAATCACAACAATTTCACTCGATCTGCCACACGCCAGCAAAATATTCTTGTCATCTGGCGTAAAGCTGAAATGCCAGCAACGGTCGCCAGTGGGGATGTCTTTAATTTTTTCGAAGGTGCTGGCATCGTAAACCTGTAAGGCTTTTTCTTTGGAGGAGGCGATAAAGATGCGTTTGCCTGCGCGGTCATACGACACGCCGTAAGGTGATTTGCCTGTGGCGATGGTTTTGATAGGTTTGAACTTGCTGTCTAATATCAATAATTCGTCAGAAAATTCCAGCGTGGAGATGTACGATTTGCCGTCTGGTGAAACCTTAATGCCGCGTGGGCGTTTGCCTAAATCGCCTATGGGGACGTTTTTCAGCAACTTGCCGGTTTTTAGGTCGTGTACGGTGATGGAGTCGTCTGATTCGTTGGTTACTATCAATTTTTTGCCATCTTTAGAAAATTCCAAACCTTCGGTTTCTGGCTTACCCACAATATCTTTAATCACTTTGCCTTTTTTCAAATCAACAATCGCAATGTGGCCAGGCAGCTTTTCATCATCATCGTCTTTGGCTACAGGTTCGGCAGGCTTTGGCGCGCCGCCGGTGGTGGGGCTTGGCTCATAAGTCACATACGCCATATTGCCGCGAACCCGCACAAACTCTGGGTTTTTACCAATAGCCACTTGCTTCACCAGCTCGCCAGTAGCCGTGTCAACAATGGAAATATTGTTGTCGTCCTTGTTCGCCGTCACCAGCCATTTGCCATCTGCCGTCACACCAATGCCGCGCGGGCCGCTGGCTTGAATGTCCAGCGTGCCAGTGATTTCCATCGTAGCAAGGTCAATCACGCTTACGCCGCCGTCTTGGTTGGTGACATAGGCTTTGCCTGCATCTGCAAAGGCGTTACTTGCAGCAAATAAAGCAAGGCAAAAAAGGGTTTTACGCAATTTCATTCAAATCTCCAAAAATCATAGTTATTTAGTCAAGCAAATGGTTGCTAGGTTCAATAAAGCATACAGCAGGGTATTGTAATTACAAATAGGAAAAATTCACTTAACCCAAGAATAGACGATATGCGGGATTTTCGCTTTCGTCCCAATAGGCGTAGCCAAGGTTTTTCAAGAACTCGGTGAATTCGGCTAGTTCATGCGGCGGCACTTGCATACCCACTAGCACGCGGCCAAAATCTGCGCCGTGATTGCGATAATGAAACAAACTGATATTCCAATCGTGTCCCATGGTGTCCAAAAATTTCATCAGCGCGCCTGGTTTTTCGGGGAACTCGAAGCGATAAACTCCCTCGTGCTCGGCCTGCGGCGCGCGTCCGCCAACAAGATGGCGCAAATGCAATTTGGCCATTTCGTTATCGGTTAAATCTAGCGTGGCTAAACCTTGTGCTTGCATGTCGGTAACCAGTTTCGCGGTTTCTAGCGGATCGTGCACGGCAATACCAACAAAAATGTGTGCTTCTTTTGGGTCGGAGTAGCGATAATTAAATTCCGTAATATTGCGATTTTCTAGTAGACGACAAAATGCTTTAAACGCGCCTGGCTTTTCGGGAATTGTCACCGCCAAAACCGCTTCGCGATGTTCGCCAATCTCGGCGCGTTCTGCCACAAATCGCAGGCGGTCAAAATTCATATTCGCGCCGGAGGCAATACCCACAAGGGTTTTGCCTTGTACATTCTCTCGCTCGACATAAGCCTTTAAACCCGCCACAGCCAGCGCGCCTGCAGGTTCTAAAATGCTACGTGTATCTTCAAACACGTCTTTAATCGCCGCGCAAATCGCATCGTTATCCACCACAATCATTTCATCTACATACTTTTTACACAATTCAAACGTATGTTCGCCCACTTGTTTTACCGCAGCGCCATCAGCAAATAGGCCGACTTGTTCTAATACGATGCGTTTGCCAGTTTTTAGTGATTCGGTCATCGCTTCGGCATCTTTTGCTTCTACGCCGATGATTTTAATTTCAGGTCGTACAGCTTTCACGTAAGCCGCAATGCCCGCTAGCAAGCCGCCGCCGCCCACGCAGCAAAATATCGCTTCGATGGCTTGTGGGTGCGCGTTTAAAATTTCCATGCCAATCGTGCCTTGGCCAGCAATAATATCGGGGTCGTCATACGGGTGCACAAAAGTGAGGTTTTGCTCTTTTTCTAGTTCTAAGGCGCGCACATAGGCGTCCGAGTAACTATCGCCAAATAAAATCACTTCCGTACCACGGTTTTTTACGGCATTAATTTTAATTGCAGGTGTGGTAGTTGGCATCACAATTACCGCGCGGCAGTCTAATTTTTGCGCAGCCAGCGCCACGCCTTGCGCGTGGTTGCCCGCAGAGGCAGCAATCACACCGCGTTTCAGCACGTCATTTGAAAGGCTCGCCATTTTGTTATACGCGCCGCGCAACTTAAACGAAAACACAGGCTGCATATCCTCGCGCTTCAACAAAATAGTATTGCCCAAGCGCGCAGATAAACTGGCTTGAAACTCTAATGGCGTGTTTTTTGCCACGTCGTAAACGCGCGAGTTTTCTATTTTTTCTTTGTAGTTGATGCGCATGCGATATTTTTAAAACACCCGTTGCGGTGTATCATATTGAATTGTTTGCATTATAAAGAAATTATAAGGAATACAGTAAATGGCATTCACTCAAGACGAACTAAAACAACAAGTCGCACAGGCCGCAGTGGCTTATGTAAAAGAAGGCATTATCGGCGTGGGCACAGGCTCTACGGCTAATTTCTTCATAGAAGAACTGGCAAAAGTAAAAGGTAAAATCGACGGTGCCGTTGCTAGTAGCGAGGCCACAGCCCAGCGTTTGCGTGGCCATGGCATACAAGTGTTCGATTTAAACAGCATCGATGGCATGGATATTTATGTGGATGGCGCCGATGAAATTACCGAGCATTTACACATGCTAAAAGGCGGCGGCGGCGCGCTGACGCGCGAGAAAATTGTCGCCGCAGTGGCCAAAACTTTTATTTGCATTTGTGACGAGAGCAAATATGTACCAGTGCTGGGCAAGTTTCCACTACCAGTAGAAGTGCTGCCAATGGCAAAAAGCTATGTGGCGCGCGAGCTGGTAAAACTTGGCGGACAACCCAAATTACGTGATTTTACCACTGACAATGGCAATCTGATTTTAGATGTGTGGAATTTGAAAATTGACGACCCAGTGGCGATGGAAGCAAAAATCAACCAAATCGTCGGCGTAGTCACGAATGGCCTATTTGCAGCGCGTCCAGCCAATGTACTATTGCTGGCGACGGCGGATGGTGTGAAGACGTTTAAAAAATAATAAGTTTGCGCTTTAAAAAGCCCGCATTTGCGGGCTTTTTATTGGCATTATTTAAAATAATGGCGCTGAGACCCCCATGGATATTGGTCTGAAGGGCATCTACATTTCTGTCATTCCGATGTAAATCGGAATCTAGTTTTGTTTTATACAAAACCAAAAGCCACTAGATTCCGTGTCAAGCACGGAATGACGGAGCTTAGAGGGTTTTGACTTTCGTCCCCTCATCGCGCTGAGTAGCGCAGACAAAATAAGATGAAGGCGAGCACCTGTTCGAGCTCCGCAACAAGCTGTGGTTTGTGCGGCTTGTTAGGGCGAGTTGCGCAGCCGCTTATTTTGTCGAGCAACGCAAGGCAGCCAAAGGCCGTGATGCGGGGTGTCATTTGCTTTGGTTACTTTCCTTTGGACAAGCAAAGGAAAGTAACTCGCCAAAGTGCGAAAAAACTAATCATTCAAATGTGTAACTACTGCCAATCCTAGATTTGGTATTATAATCAGCCCGCCTTCTCGAAAGGTCGCGTAATAAGACCCTGTAACATTCAAGCTACCCTCAATCTTTTTTCTCATACTTCTGTCACTTGAACTGCATACACTTGGCCAAATCTTTTCTAATACCAATTCATCCCTAGGGACGGGGTATGGCGTTTCTTTCCAAGAGCTATAGGTGTAATAATCATAAAGTCTTTCATGATCATCATGATGGTCGCGCCCGTGCTTTGACTCAGTAAACGCATTAAGTGAGCTTTTCTTAATGTTATCAATAGTTGATTTAGATAAATCGAATATAGCTACCCCACATAAACCATCCCCACTAGTCTCAATCGCCTTTGTAACTTCAATGTTTTCAGGAATCAACCCTTTAAAATTAAAAGAATTCCAGCCACTAAAAAAGAAGGTATAAATGGCATAAACTAAAACTAATGCCAGCAAGATACGAAATATCTTCATAGAGCAAATTAATAATTACTCGCCATTTCCATCAATCTTCTCACCCGCTCCTCCGTCTTCGGATGCGTACTAAACAAACTATCGAACGACACACCTGAAAGCGGGTTAATAATCATCATCTGACCTGTTTCAGGGTGCATTTCCGCCGTTTGATTAGGAATTTGGGTGGCGTAATTGTGAATTTTCGTCAGCGCTTCCGCCAACGATTTAGGGTCTTTACTAATTTGCGCGCCCATTCTGTCGGCCTCGAACTCTCTTGAGCGTGAAATGGCCATTTGAATCACGCTTGCCGCCATAGGCGCTAAAAACATCATCAGCATGCCAACAATTGGGCTGCTACGCTCGCCATCTGAATTACGGCCACCGCCAAAAAACATGCCGAATTGCGCGATTGACCCAATTGCGCCCGCCATGGTGGCCGATATGGTGGAAATTAGCGTATCGCGATGCTTAACGTGCGCCAGCTCGTGCGCCATCACGCCACGCAATTCGCGCGCGCTTAAGGCTTGCATAATGCCCGTGGTGGCCGCTACGGCGGCGTGTTCTGGGTTACGGCCTGTGGCAAAGGCATTGGGTTGCGGATTTTCCATCACATAGACTTTTGGCATGGGCAACTCGGCATTTTGTGCCAGCTCTTTCACCATGTTGTAATAGCCACTAAATTCGCTATTTTCGGCTGTGATTTCTTGCGCGCCATACATTTTGAGTACGGCTTTGTCCGAAAACCAATAGGCGTAAACGTTCATACAGCCTGCAAATGCAAGCGCGAGCATCATGCCGCCACTGCCACCAAGCGCACCGCCGACCACACCAAAAAGCGCGGTGATTGCCGCCATCAGCATAAATGTTTTTACCCAGTTTCCAAACATGAGAATCTCCTATGAAAATTAACATTGCTAATATGCGGCTAAATCCGCTTTAATTCAAGCGGCATTTTCTTTAAAAAAAGCATCCGTCACTGGATTCCGTGGTTCGTCTTTTGGAAAGTCTAAAAGACTCCCGTCGGAATGACGAAGTAGTGAAATTTAGCTAAATATTTCGCCAATTTGTAGTTTTTGGCTTTGTATAAACTGCTGCGCGGTTAGGCGCTTGCCACCTGGCATTTGTAACTCGTTTATTTGTAAAACACCTTGCCCACAAGCCGCATGGATACTGGCTTGCAGGCCAGTGTTAAGTGCGATTACTTCACCCGCTTTTTTGGCTATGTTTTGATTTAAAGTTTCGTCTAAATTAGTGGCAAACCAGATGCGACAAGTTTCGCCACGGAACTGCGCAGTGGCGACGGGGAAAGGATTAAACGCACGAATTTGACGCGAAATTTCAACTGCACTTTTGCGCCAATCAATCGCAGCTTCGGATTTTTCCAGTTTGTGCGCGTAAGTCACCAAGCTTTCATCTTGCGCAGCGCTAGGTAATACGCCATTTGCAGCCAGGTTGCGCATGGCTTGTACCATAAGTTCTGCGCCGATTTCACTTAATTGGTCGTGCAAAATTTGTGTCGTATCTTGTGCGGTAATTGGCAGCACGCCTTTGCTAATCATGGCGCCAGCATCCAGCGCAGGGACGACTTCCATAATTGTGATGCCGGTTTCCGCATCGCCCGCCAAAATTGAGCGGTGAATAGGCGCCGCGCCGCGCCAGCGCGGCAACAGCGAGGCGTGAATGTTGTAGCATCCACGTGAAAACATGCTTAAAACGACAGTTGGAATAATCAGCCCATAAGCCGCAACAATCATCACATCTGCATTTGCGGCAGCAATTTGCGCTTGCACTTCTGAGGGTTTAAGCGATTCTGGCTGAAAAACGTTTAAGTTGTGTTGAAGTGCGAGTTGCTTAACAGGGCTGGCTTTTAACTGCATGCCGCGCCCAGCGGGGCGATCGGGCTGGGTTAAAACCATGCATACTTCAAATTGATCTGCCTCAGAACCCGCATCTAATAAGGCTTGCAGGGCAGGCACTGCAAACTCCGGCGTACCAGCGAAAATTATTTTCATTAGTAATTATTTCGCGCAATTTCGCGGTTATGTTTGAGCATTTTGCTTTTGATGCGGTTGCGTTTAAGTGGCGATAAATATTCCACAAAAACCTTGCCCAAAAGGTGATCCATTTCGTGCTGAATGCACACCGCAAGCAAACCCTCGGCATTTAATTTGAATTTTTTGCCGTGTTTATCCAGCGCTTCCACCGTAATTTTTTCGGCGCGCGTCACGTTTTCGTATATGCCAGGAACCGATAAACAACCCTCTTCATATTCCTGCTGTCCGCTTTTTGCAACAATTTTGGGATTAATAAATACCTGCAAATCACTCTGCTCTTTTGAGGTGTCAATCACAATCAATTGGATGTGCTGATTGACCTGCGTGGCCGCCAAACCTACGCCTGGCGCGGCATACATGGTTTCGGCCATGTCATCCACCAACTTGCGAATGGCGTTATTTACCTCTTGCACGGGTTTTGCCACCGTGTGCAAACGCGGATCTGGGTAATTTAATATGGTTAAGGTTGTCATAAAGTAGTAATTTTTGCCAAAAAAGCTTGATTTCTTAATGAATTACGTGATAAATTTAATGCAAGTTCGCGGATGCATTTCGACATTTAGCCGCTATTTTGACCGAGGTCAGCACATGTTTAACAAAAAATTAATCCATCGCCACATTATAACGCTGCTTGCACTTGCGTGTTTAAGTACCAGTGCTTTTGCAGAGGATATTCAGCTGCAAAAAAATCACCCAGACCAATATACGGTGGTAAAAGGCGATACTTTGTGGGGCATTTCAGGCAAGTTTTTGAAAGATCCTTGGCAATGGCCAAAAGTTTGGAAAATGAACCGTGCCGAGATTAAAAATCCACATTGGATTTACCCTGGTGATGTGATTGTGCTGGATAACAGCGGCGCCACGCCGCAATTAAGATTACTGCACGAAACCATTACGCTGCAACCGGGTGTACGCGAAGAGCCGCTGGCAAGCGAAGCGATTCAAACCATATCGCCAAGCGTGATTACGCCGTTTTTAAGCCAACCATTGCTAATCGAAAATGGACAGCTAGATAGTTCGCCACGTATTATTGGCAATCAGGAAAATCGCGTGATTTTAAGCCCGGGCACCCGTGTTTATGTCAATGAATTGAAGGAGGGCGAAGGTACACATTGGAATATTTATCGTCCAGGCGAGGCGCTTACCGACCCTGACAGCAAAGAAGTGCTGGGCACCGAAGCCATTTACCTAGGCGACATGAATGTTGCCCGCTTCGGCGCGCCAGCCACTGGCGATATTGTGCGTGCAAAAGAAGAGATTTTTACCAAAGACCGTTTAGTGATATCGCCAGATGAGTTTAAAAGCAGCTTTGTGCCGCACGCGCCTGATAAGGAAATTAGAGGCCGCATCATGCGCATTTATGGCGGCGTGGCAGAAGCCGGGCCAAATACCGTGGTTTCCATCAATCGCGGTGAGGCGGATGGCTTGGAAGCAGGGCACGTGCTGGCAATTAGTCGTTATGGCCGCGTGATTGAAGATTCTGAGTTTAAAAAATCGGACGCTGCTACAAAGGCGCCAGCAGAGACAAGTAACGCCAGTGTCGAAGTAGCACTCAAGCCTGGCGAAGTAAAACTACCTGATGAGCGCGTGGGCTTGCTCATGATTTTTAGAACTTTTGATCGCGTTTCGTATGGCTTGATTATGAACGCGACCGATGCGATTTATACGCTAGACGCGGTACATACGCCCTAATGCCAGAAAACAGCGCACACGACAATGATGTTGCGCTGTGGCTTGCACTCAATCAAATTCAAGGTTTAGGCAACGCAGGCATCTGCCAGCTACTTGCTAAATTTGGCTCACCAGAAGGCATTTTTAGCGCCAGCATCAGCCAGTTGCGGGAAGTTGTAGATGGCGAATTCGCACGCAAAATCAATCAGGGCGTGGATATTGAAATCATTCAACCTACGCTAGATTGGCTAAAGAAAGACAACGCGCATATTGTCACACTTGCCGATAGCACCTATCCGCAAAAACTCCTCCAAATCAGCAATCCACCCGCTATTCTTTACGCCATTGGCCACTTAAAATGGCTCAATCACCCAGCGATAGCGATGGTTGGAAGCCGCAGCGCTACGCCGCAAGGTGAAAAAAATGCCGAAGATTTCGCACAAAGCTTATGTGATCAAGGCCTGTGCGTGGTCAGCGGCATGGCGCTTGGCATTGATGGCGCATCGCATCGTGGCGCACTTAAAAGCAATGGCGCAACGATTGCAGTTGTTGGCACTGGCTTAGACATTGTGTATCCAGCGCGGCATCGCGATTTAGCACACAAAATTGCAGAACGTGGCTTGATTGTTTCAGAATTTCCACTTGGCACGCCATCCAAAGCGCAAAACTTTCCGCGCCGTAATCGCCTCATTAGCGGCTTGAGCTTAGGCTGCTTAGTGGTAGAGGCCAATGTGGATAGCGGCTCGCTGATTACCGCGCGCTTAGCGGCCGAACAGGGGCGCGAAGTATTTGCCATTCCAAGCTCAATTCACTCGCCCGTTTCTAAAGGCTGTCACCTGCTGATTAAGCAAGGCGCGAAATTGGTAGAAAACACCACTGACATCTTAGAAGAGCTGAAGAATTTGATGCCTGAGCATAGCCCGTTTGGGTCATTAGCCCATTCGGGTCAAGTTGCCTCAGAACCCAATACTCTATTGGCTTCCATGGGTTTTGATGCCATTAATTTCGAAGCAATTCTCAATAGTTCAGGATTGACTACTGAAGCGCTTTCATCCATGCTAATGCTGTTGGAATTAGAAGGCAAAATAACAGCTTTAGCTGGTGGAAAATATCAGCGCTTAGTCTAAATAATAAATTCCATTTTGAGGGGAGAAATACGATGTTTGAAGTGCTAGTTTTCATGTTTGAAAATTATTTTTCAAATCATGCCCTGCCAGACGACGAAGTGATGGAGCAGGAGCTCTCAGCCGCTGGTTTTGATCAAGGCGACATTTTGGGTGCGTTCGGTTGGTTTCAAGAAATGAAATCGATGATTGCAATGCCCGACACCCGTTATTCCCATGCTAAAACTGCATTTCGCGCTTTTACCGCTGCAGAAATTAATAAAATCAATACGGAAAGCCTTGGCTTTATCATCTTTTTGCAGCAAGCCAATGTGATTAATGATGTCGAGCGCGATTTGATTATTGACCGCGCCATGGCGCTAAAACAAATCGAAATTCACATCGAGGAAACGCGCTGGATTACCATGATGGCCTTATGGAACAAAGGCCGTGAGAAAGATTACTTGTTTGTGGAAGACGCGCTATTTAACCCGCGCGGCTTAACTATTCAGTAGAAAGCACTACACAATAATAAAGTACGACGTAGTCAAAAATTCTAACTAATATTTTCAATGATATTAGAAATAATGCCCGCTTGATTGAGCGTATAAAAGTGCAAACTTGGTGCGCCAGATGCCAGTAAAGTCGCACACAACTCACTGACCACATCGGTACCAAAAGCTCGCAGTGATGGCAAATCATCTTCATAAGCCTCTAAGCGCAAACGCAACCAACGCGGAATTTCCGCACCGCAAATGCCCGAAAACCGCGCTAATTGTGTGTAGTTATAAATCGGCATCACCCCTGGCACAATCGGCACATCAATGCCTTCTTTTTTTGCGGTATCGATAAACCTAAAATAAGCATCGGCGTTATAAAAATACTGTGTAATGGCTGAATTGGCGCCGGCTTCCACCTTGCGCTTAAAGTTCGCAATGTCTTTGGCAGCCGATGCCGCTTCGGGATGAAACTCTGGGTACGCAGCCACATCAATGTGAAACCAATCGCCAGTTTCTTTGCGGATAAATGTCACCAGCTCAGCCGCGTATTTAAAATCACCTACACTTACCTCGCCCGAAGGCACATCGCCACGCAAGGTAACTAAACGCTTAATCCCCTTAGCTTTGTAAGCAGTAAGCAATTCACGAATTTCTTCTTTGCTCGACGAAATGCAGGATATGTGCGGCGCGGCAGAAAATTCTTCTGCTTGAATTTCATACACCGTTTCCATGGTTCTATCGCGCGTAGAGCCTCCCGCGCCAAATGTGACCGAGAAGAATTCTGGCTTAAATTTGGCAAGTTGCGCACGCGTTTCACGCAAATTGGCAATGCCGTCTGCGGTTTTAGGCGGAAAAAACTCAAAACTTAATGGGGTGTTTTTCATATTATTTCATTACTCTAAAATGGTTTATTCTAAATTAGGCAAGGCGCGAAACAAAAAATCGGACGCCGCATATGGGTGATATGTAAGGACAAATTTTTTGTTTCTGCAACACCGCCTAATGACGAAAAAAACATTTTTAATCTTTTTTACTAATCAACAAGGCTGAAAGCAACCAAGAAAGTACGCTATAAGCTAGCGCACCTAAAATGCCCGCTTTAAACGTGGCTACGTTAAAGCCTTGTAGCACATGGCCTACGCCCCAAAATAAAAAGCCATTGATGACCAAAATAAACAAGCCCAGCGTCAAAATTGTCACTGGCAATGTCAAAATCACCAAAATCGGCTTAATCAAAGCATTTACCAAGCCAATCACCACAGCGGCAATTAAAGCGACAGTTAAGCCTGCCACGTGGATATCAGGCACAAAATAAGCCACCGCCAGCAACGCCAATGCGTTGAGCAACCAACCGAGTAATAATTTCATGCCTAACTCCTTTTTGGGTTAATTAAGTAGCTTAATAACGATAATGATTGGTTTTAAATGGGCCTTGTTGCGAAACGCCAATGTACGCCGCTTGCTGCGCTGTCAGGCGCGTCAATTGTGCGTTGAGCTTTTTCAATTGCAGCACAGCCACTTTTTCATCCAAGTGTTTCGGCAAAGTATATACGCCCACTGGATAATCTGCATTTTTAGTGAAAAGCTCAATTTGCGCAATGGTTTGATTGGCAAAGCTTGAGCTCATGACATAACTTGGGTGGCCCGTACCACAGCCCAAATTCACTAAACGGCCTTTTGCCAGCAAGATAATGCGTTTACCATCAGGGAAAATCACGTGGTCTACTTGTGGTTTGATTTCATCCCACTCGTATTTTTCCAGCGAAACCACATCAATTTCATTATCAAAGTGACCGATGTTGCAAACAATGGCTTGATTCTTCATTTTTGCCATGTGGTCATGCGTAATCACGTGGTAGTTACCAGTAGCCGTGACAAAAATATCTGCATGCTCACAAGCGTAATCCATGGTGACTACGCGATAGCCTTCCATGGCCGCTTGCAGCGCGCAAATTGGGTCAACTTCTGTTACCCATACTTGCGCAGAAAGCGCGCGCAATGCTTGTGCTGAGCCTTTACCCACATCGCCGTAGCCTGCCACTACTGCCACTTTCCCCGCAATCATCACATCGGTTGCGCGTTTAATCGCATCCACCAAGCTCTCGCGGCAGCCGTATAAATTGTCAAATTTAGACTTGGTTACTGAGTCGTTCACATTGATTGCTGGGAAAGCCAATTTGCCTTCTTTGTGCATTTGGTACAAACGATGCACGCCTGTCGTCGTTTCTTCTGTTACGCCCATAATCGCTGCGAGGCGCACAGAATACCAAGTTGGGTCTGTTTTTAATTTGGCTTTAATCGCATCAAACAAGCAAATTTCTTCTTCGCTGGTTGGGTTTGCAATCACGCTTAAATCTTTTTCTGCGCGCGTGCCAAGGTGCAACAACAAAGTCGCATCGCCGCCATCATCCAAAATCATGTTCGAAAAGCTACCGTCAGCCCACTCAAAAATGCGGTGCGTGTAATCCCAATACTCAGCCAGCGTTTCGCCTTTAATGGCGAAAACCGCCGTGCCGCCCGCCGCAATCGCCGCCGCCGCGTGGTCTTGTGTTGAGTAAATATTGCACGAAGCCCAGCGTACGTCTGCGCCCAAATCTTTCAGCGTTTCGATTAAAACCGCTGTTTGAATCGTCATATGCAGGCTGCCAGTAATGCGCGCGCCTTTAAGTGGTTGTGCAGCGGCGTACTCTTCGCGAATTGCCATCAAGCCAGGCATTTCGGTTTCGGCAATGGCGATTTCTTTACGGCCAAAAGCCGCTAAATTGATGTCGGCGATGACGTAATCTTTAGTTTTTACTTTGGTATCGGTCACAGTATTCATTTTAAATTTCCTTAAAATAATGAAAAGTTGTAACCAGCAGGGAATGGAAATTTTAGAACTAAAACGAGAAGAATAATTTACATTATAGTCGGCGTTTTGTTCACCCAGTTCCCGTGTCTGGCACGGTTAAATAATTAGGTGAACGCCGTTTGAGAGATTTGCAATCTCCCTAACCGAGCCTAGAGCCATATTGAATGACTTCGCAACGTTCCTCGGTTAATTTTTACTGCTTTAATGACTGCATTATAGCGAAATCGTTCAGATTGTCAAAACTAGAGCCTGCATAAAATAGCTAAATAGCAAACAGAACCCCAACAATAAACGCATTTTAAATACGCTGATTTGTTGGGGCTCGCATTGCTCACCACCAACCTACAAACTTATAGCCCTGCTGCTGCTTTCAACGCCTCCGCTCTATCTATCGCCTCCCAAGTAAACTCAGGCTCATCGCGACCAAAATGGCCGTAAGCAGCTGTTTTGGTGTAAATGGGGCGCAATAAATCGAGCATTTTTACGATGCCTTTTGGGCGTAAATCAAAATGCTCTAACACCAAAGCTGTCAATACCTCATTGCTGACTTTGCCAGTACCATAGGTTTCTACCATGACAGAAGTCGGGCGCGCCACGCCAATGGCGTAACTAATTTGCACCATACATTTATCAGCCAAACCTGCGGCCACAATGTTTTTGGCCACATAACGCGCCGCATAAGCCGCACTGCGATCCACTTTTGATGGGTCTTTGCCACTAAACGCGCCGCCTCCATGTGGCGCAGCACCACCGTAAGTATCGACAATAATTTTACGACCAGTTAAGCCGCAATCGCCTTGTGGGCCGCCTACAACAAAGCGTCCAGTGGGGTTAACCAAATACTTAATCTCACCCTTAATCAGCTCTTTTGGCAGC